>CAKRNG010000017.1 GCA_934370925.1 uncultured Lacticaseibacillus sp.
GTTAATGCTCAACTTCTGACCGGGGCACTGCGCTCTGTGATTCGACGCGCGCCAGAAGACTGCCCCCTAACATACAAGGCAGTCCCGACAGAAATCCTAAGTTCGGGATTTCCGCTGAGACTACCCTGTATACCGGGGCCAAACCGTCTTCTGGCGCAGCCTCAATCGTTGCACTTTAACGTCTGCTCGCTGAACAGGTATAATGAAACTAATAAACATACCTGAAGTGAGGCAGTGGACATGACGAATCAGTACTCAGATCAGCTTTCGACATTTATCAATGAGGTGCGGGGATTATTGCCCGAAAATTCGCGTGAATTGTTACTTGGCGGAAGCGGGGACAAGTTAACCAGTACGCAGGGGCACGTATTGATGTTGCTTGCAGAAAATGACTCATTGACGAACGGGGAGCTATCTCGTCTGCTCGGCGTTTCTCAAGCGGCAGTCACGAAGGCAATGCGGGGGTTGGCACAAGCCACGCCTGCATTGGTCGAAGCAACGGTTAATCCTGAAGATGCACGTGTGAAGGCGTGGTCATTGACGGCAACCGGAAGTACGTTTGCGGCAGCCCACCGCGTTCGTCATGAAGAGACGGCACAGGTATACGGCGATATTTTGAATGAATTCAGCCACGATGAACAGGAAACCATTAGTCGGTTCTTGTCGGCGTTGTTGGACAGGTTAAAGGCAGAATAAACCGACAATCCGGATTCGTGGTTGTCGGTGGTATAGGAGACAATCATGAAACTTATTTTATCTGGGGAGGACGTCGCCATTCAGATGGGGAACCGCCGCCTTTATTCAGGTGTGTCATTTGCCCTGCATCAGGGGGAAATGCTGGCGCTGACGGGTGAAAATGGCGTGGGAAAAACAACGCTGGTTCGCGCCATTATGGGACAGGTTCATCCGGTTCAAGGGCGAATTCAGTGGGCACAGGCACGCCCTGTGATGAGTTACGTGCCGCAATATCGGGCGGAAGCAGATGCATTCGGGCTGCGTATTATCGATTTCGTGGGCCTCAGTTTCGATCAGGGATTCAGGCCGTGGTTGTCACGTGTGGAAAAATCAGTTTTGGCAACCGTCCTGGCGCAGACCGGGTTAACCGACATTGCAACGCGGCGAATGGACACGGCGTCTGGGGGGGAACGGCAGCGTGCGTACTTAGCGCAGGCGCTGGTGCGACAACCACAACTGTTGATTCTGGATGAAGCCACTGCAAATTTGGACGTGGATGCAAAATTTGAATTGATGGACGCAGTGGCAACTCAGCAGCACCAGGCGAATCTCGGAGTTTTGTTGATTAGTCATGATCCTGAGATTGTGGCGCGTTACGCAGACGCGACGCTACACCTGCAAGCGGGGGGCGGGACGTTGATGCATCATGAAGGGGTGGTGGCACATGTTTAGTTTTCCTTTCATGCAGAACGCGTTCTTAGTTGGTACCTTAATTGCCATTATTGCGGGCGCGCTGGGTGTATTCGTGGTTGCACGACAAATGGCCTTTTTGACCCATGTTCTTGGCGAGATAGGATTTGCGGGAGCAGCGTTTGGGCTGTTCATGTCTTGGTCGCCACTTGCGGGGATGACGTTGTTCACGACTGCTGCGGCGTTTACGGTGGGGCAGTTGGGGGCAAAGGAACGTCATGCGGATGCCATTATCGCGACGGTGAGCTCCGTGGCGATTGGGCTGGGGGTTGCGTTTCTGGCGCTAGCACACAAGAATGCGAGTGCGGCGACGAGTATTCTATTTGGTTCCATCTTCAGCATTAGTCAAACGAACGTGGTGCAGGTTTGCGTGCTGGTTGCGGTGGTGCTTGTCATCTTGATTGTGCTGTTTCGGCCGCTTCGCCACTATGCGTTCGATGACACAACGGCGCAGTATACAGTGCCACACGTGAAACTATTGGGAATTGTTTTTCTAGTTTTGATGGCACTAACGGTTGCGGTGTCGGCGCAGATTGTGGGTTCACTGCTCATCTTCATCCTGGTTACTATTCCGGGAAGCGCCGCGATTCGGTGGGGCGGTAGTGTGAGTGCGATGGTCCTTCGTTCAGTGCTGTTTGCGTTACTGGGTGTGTGGCTTGCATTGGTGCTGGCATACGTCACAGACATGCCGGTCAGTTTCTACATCGCCATGATTGAAGCGGCGATTTACCTCGTCACGTTGGCGTGGAAGCGGTAGGCGGATGGTGCCACGAATCTAGGACACACGGACGCTGCATCCTAGTCGAGCTACGTGCCCCAGAAGTCTGCGCTTAACCCAGAATTGATTGCGGCGGAAATGCACCGCCTCCATCAATTCTACGTTAATGCTCAACTTCTGACCGGGGCACTTCGCTCTCGTGATTCGTTGCGCGCCAGAAGACTACCCCGGTATACAAAGCAGGCCCGGTAGAAATCCTAAGTTCGGGATTTCCGCCGGGCCTTCCTTGTATACCGGGGCCAAACCGTCTTCTGGCGCAGCATTTTTTAATGTTGCCACCGAATCTTGCCCAGTACCCGCCGGCCTAAGAATTCTTGGAGGAAAAGGTAAACGGGTAACGTTGAGGCCGCGAGGGGACCGTACAGCAAGAAGAGCTTCCAGTCCCAGAGATTTGCGAGGGAGAAGAGGGGATTAATGACGAAGAAGACGCCGAATAATGCAATCCCCGCAACGACGACCATTCCGAATTTGTACCGGTTGAAGGGGCGTGAAACTCGGAAGAGGACGTTATACGAAATGCAACCAATCATAAGCACAACGAGGGTGCCGGTTGTTTTGAAGGAGAGGTGCCAGCTATATTCCAGCCACGTTAGTCCCAACGTATACAGAATAATCGCGAGTGAGGCGGGCGCGGCGAACATCATGACCTTCTTCAAGAACTGACCAGTGACGCGGGCAAAGTTTGGTTCCAGGGTGAGGAAGAAGGATGGTACTGCGACCGCAACGGCTGAAACGGGCGTCAGGTAGATGGGCACAATGGGGTAATCCATGTTCAAAACGATGAAGAGTGTGGCCAATACCACGGAGTACATCGTTTTGATTAAGTAAAGGGAGGCCACAGACTCGATATTGTTGATGACGCGGCGGCCTTCGTTCAGCACACCCGTCATGGCATCGAAGTTCGACTTTAGGAGCACAAAATCGGCAATGGCACTCGCAGCATCCGCCCCGCTTGCCATCGCAATCGAACAATCTGCCTGGCGCATCGCCAAGACATCGTTGACACCATCCCCAGTCATGGCGACGGTGTGTCCACTGGCTTGATGCGCGGCAATCAGACGCTGCTTCTGCTCAGGCGTCACGCGGCCGAACACAGTGTAGGTCTGCATGAGTTCGCCAAAGTCGGTATCCTCAGCAATGGTCGACATGTTCACGTACCGGTCTGCATTTGGAATTTCAGCCTGGCGTGCGACGTTTGCAACGGTGACGGGATTATCCCCCGAAATCACTTTGAGGTCGACGTCCTGCTTCGTGAAGAAGGACAGCGTATCGATGGCAGTTGGACGTAATTCATCCGCGATGGTAATAAGTCCTAGCAGTGTCGGTTGTGTGAGGGGCGTTGACAGCGTGGTTGCTTGGCCCACAACGAGGACACGCAGCCCAGTTTCAGCTGCCTGTGCCACTTCACGGGCAACGGCATCCGGAAGGCCTTCAGGGAAGGTGAATTCGGGCGCGCCAAGGAAGTAACTTTCGCCATTGCTGAAGGTTGCACCGGACCATTTTCGTGCGGAGCTAAACGGAACCGTTTGTTGCACCGTCCAGAATTCGGGCTGTGGCGTTGCCTCTTTGACGGCTAATGCGGTCTCGTTGTCATCGTTGAGTGCGTAAACGACCGCGGCAGCAATCGTTTTAACATCCTGCGTTTTGGCGGGGGCAACGGGGACGACAGATTGCACGTGCAATTTGCCACTCGTGATGGTTCCCGTTTTGTCTAAGCAAATGGTGTCAACACGGGCGAGTGCTTCAATTGCGGTGAGGGACCGAACGAGCACCTGCTTGCGGGCTAAATTACGGCTGGATACGGCGAGTGCCACGTTGGTGAGCAGGACGAGCCCCTCCGGAATCATCCCAATCACGGCAGCACTCATGGACAGAATCGCGCGTGAGTAAACACCCCGCCGCAGCATGGATGTGAGGAACAGCAGCACCCCAATTGGAATCAGAACCCACGTGAGAATCTGAATAATACGGTTAATTGTGGCGAGAAGCTGGCTCGTACTTTCTTTCTCTGACTTCGCTTCGAGGGCGAGCTTGGCGGCGAACGTTTGGTCACCGACATGCGTCACCAACATTTCGGTTTGCCCCGCCACCACAAAACTGCCGGAGCGAAGCGGGTCGCCAGGTGCTTTGCGAATGGCGTTGGGCTCACCAGTCAGCGGGCTTTCGTCAATTTCAACGACAGTATCCGCAATGGTCGTGCCGTCAACTGCGATTTGATCCCCGCGCCGCAGAATGACGAGGTCGTCTGTAACAATCTGATCTTGTGGAATGGCGATTTCCTGACCATTACGTCGGACGTGCGCCTGTGCTTGATTCAGGATGGTGAGGGAGTCGACCTGCTTTTTCGCGCGTACTTCCTGGAAGGTCCCAATCGCGGTATTCACGATGGCAACACCGAGGAAGAGGAGGTTTTTATAGCTGCCTGTTGTGAAGATGAGGGCACCGAGGACCACGTTCACCAGGTTGAATAGCGTGAACGTATTCTCAGCGATAATCTGGCCGATTGAACGGGTTAAGGGGGATAAGGTTGTGTTAACCTGACCAGCACGGGTACGTTCTTCAACTTCACTTGAGGTGAGACCACTTGAATTGTGAACTGACACCGCACTCACATCCTTTCTTTACTTCTATTTTAAAGGTTTGGGGCGGGTTTGTGCGACGCTTACGCGGGAAATAGGTAAAATTTAAGCACGGGCGGCGGTTGCGGGGGAAAGTTCAGCTCCGGTTTTGGCGTGTCTCCAGTGGTGGGGCACGGTTCTAGAGGTTGCGCCATAAGTCCAAAGCACACGAACATTACATCCAGTCGCACGCCAAAACCTCCGCTGAACTTTTCCCGCAACGGCCTATGATTTCCGTTTATAGTTTCAAAGACGTAAGAATGTATATAAAGTTAAGTTTAAGTAGTCGTTTCGTGATTAAAGTTATTAAAAAATCTCGCCCATGGTATTCCCAACGTCGGTAAAATAAACTTCAGTGAACAACTTAGCCCGCGATAAACGAATCTGTTTAAGTCGTTTCACACCACCGTTTCGCTTAATGGCCTCTATTATTTTTGCAGTTCGTGCGGGATAATGGGAACAATAACTGACTGATGGGGGTGGCTTGAATGCCAACAATTAATCCGAATGGAACGCGGTTTGTGACGCTTAAAAATGGGTTTCATCTGTGGACACAAACAACCGGAGATGGTGAAATTCAGCTTTTGACCTTGCACGGGGGTCCCGGGGGTACGAATGAGGTGTTTGAAAACTTCGGGGAACGCCTAAACGCTTATGGTGTGCGCGTGAGTCGGTATGATCAATTGGGCTCGTTCTTTTCCGATCAGCCTGACTTTAGCCTACAGGAAAATCGCGATGCGTTCCTCAACATTGATTATTATTTGGAAGAAGTTGAGGAAGTACGCCAGCAATTGGGACTCGAAAACTTCTTTCTGCTCGGGCAGTCATGGGGTGGGGTGCTTGCGATTGAGTATGCGCTCAAATACGGACAACATTTGCGCGGGTTAATTTTGAGTTCCATGATTGATAACCTTGATGAGTATATCGTCAACATCAATGCCATCCGGGAGCAGTTGTTTAGTGCGGATGAAGTTGCGTACATGAAACGGTGCGAGGATGACCATCGCTTTGACGACGCGCACTATGTTGAACTTGTCGCCACATTGGGTGAACAATATCTGCACCATGCAAGTGACCCACAACCGAAACACTTGATTCGAACAATGGGAACGCCGGTCTACAATTATTTTCAGGGTGATAATGAATTTGTCATGGTTGGGAAGTTGAAGGATTGGGATCGACGCGGTGATTTACAGCGGATTAACGTGCCGACCTACCTGACGTTTGGGGGGCATGAGACGATGCCACTGACGGCCGCCAGACGCATGGCAGCTGAATTACCGAATAGCCGGTTGCACATCACGCCGGGCGCAGGACACGGGCAGATGCTAGATAATCCAGATGATTACTTCCAGCATCTGGGTGAATTCTTGACGGATGTAACGCGTGGCGAATTTAAGTAAGGGGAATATGATGATGGGCGCAAGTTATGTACGTCCTGGGGTGGTGGCGGATATTCCGGCCATCATGCAGGTGATTCAAGATGCCAAGCAATTTTTAGCGGGTCAGAATATTGACCAGTGGCAGGGAGCTTACCCTAATCAGGCGGCGGTTGAAGCGGATATTGCGGCGGGGACGAATCGCGTTCTTGTGGTGGCCAATCAAGTCGTTGGCATTGCAAGTCTCATTCCTGGACCAGACCCTTTCTATGATTATATCGAGGGCGTGGGTTGGCACGGGACGAATGATTACTATGCGATTCACCGGTTTGCGATTGGGGATGCAGGGCGGCAAATGCATTTGAGCCGCCCACTGATGACGGCGCTGTTGAGCGAGTTATACGCACGCGGTGTTCGCGATGTGCGTGTCGATACGCATCCAGATAATCAGATTATGCAACACGTGGTGACGAGTAATGGATTTGTGAGAACCGGAACTGTTTACTTAGATGAACCCGTGCCAGAACGCTATGCTTATCAGTTAGAGATGGACGTATCGCGCTAATACGTGACATCTGTCCGCATACAAAAAGTCCCCGTAACGTGTCGAAACGGGGACTTTTTGTGTAAAGTAAGGAAATGGTACGCTTAGTCGCGTTTAATTTTTGTCAGGTAATTGGTATCAACGAGATCTAACAGGTCACGTAATTCGGTCACTTTATCGATGCCTACTGCCGCAACGAATTGGTCGAACAGCTGGTTAACATCATCGGTGATGTCGTGTTCAACCTGTCGTCCCGCTGCGGTGAGATTCAATACGTGTTGCCTGCGATCATGCGTGGCTGTTTTCTGAGTCACGTAATCGAGGTCGCGAAGTGTGCGTAATTGTCGTGCGATGGCCGGTTTCGTGACCCCACGAAGCCGGACGATATCGGTCAGGTTTGTCACCCGTTCGTTGGCAATATCGCGTAGAATTTGGTACTGCTCGAACGATACCTGGTACGTGGCCATGGATGACTGAAGAACCAGATTGAGGTCCTTCAAGGTTTTGGAATAAGTGTCGATGAACATGGTCATCAGTTGGTTGGTTTCCATTTTTTTGGCCTCCCAGTTTTGGTAATCGAACATTATGCTTTTAATTGTACAATAGAGTCGGCCAAAAGTGTTGGTTTAGGGCGTCTGTTGTGCAAAATAAATTAACAATTGAGCAAGTGAGGAGTATTTAAATTGAAGTTATGGTTTCATAAACATCGTAAGCTTGTGACGTTCATCACAGTCTTGACCGTTTTTGTAGGTGTTGCCTACGTTGGGGCGTGTGAGTATTTCTATCGTGTCGCCTTCATCCCTAGTGAAAAGAGTTTCTTGAGCAATAAACAGACTGCGAGTGAGAAGTCTGCACGTGCATGGTTAAAGCAAGTGCCACACACGATTTGGCACGAAAAGGCAGTGGGGCATTCGTCATGGCAGCTGAACGCTTGGTACGTTCCCGCGGCAAAGAAGACAAACAAGACCATCGTTGTGACGCACGGTTATATGAACACACATGCGGACATGGCGGAATACATTCGAACGTTCCATGATGCGGGCTATAACGTGCTTGCTCCCGACGACCGCGGTCATGGTTCTTCTGATGGCAAGTACGTTGGTTACGGCTGGGCAGATCGCCAGGATTACCAGAAGTGGATACGCCAAGTGATTCAGCAAAATGGGACGTCCAGTCAGATTGGCTTATTCGGCGTTTCCATGGGTGGTGCCACCGTCATGTATCTGGCGGGGATGAAGCTGCCGAGTCAGGTGAAGGCCGTCATTGAAGATTGTGGTTACACAAGCGTGGATGGTGAGCTCAGTTTCCAAGCCAAGAGCATGTACAATCTGCCTAGATGGCCACTGGTGCCGGGCGTCTTGGCGATTGCTAAATTACACACGGGCACCGATTATGCCCAAGCTGATGCGGTTGCGGGGTTGAAGCACAATCACTTACCAACATTGTTCATTCACGGTGCAAAGGATACATTCGTGCCAACCAGCATGGGGAAGCAAAGTTATGCAGCGAGTGCGGGGACGAAATCTCTGTGGATTGTGCCTGGCGCAACACACGCCAATAGCATTCACAAACAGCCGACCGAATACCGAAAGCGTGTCGTGAGCTTCTTCAACAAGCACCTTTAACCTCGCGCCACACCTGTATTTTAGAAGGACGGGGAATTGTGGTCGCCAACCCCACCAGAACGAAAGTCTTTCGTAACTTTTAAGCAGGAATCGTTGTGCGGAAAGGCGATTATTGCAAATGATGGCCCCGTTTGCTGCTTTCGAGGTAAGGCAATAGGGACTGGAATATTGTTTACGTAACTAAATAAACCGCTTTTTGAAAATGTGCGTTGTGTCATCGTGGCGCAACCGAAAAACTAGCCTTCTAGAGATAAATGTTTACGCCGAAAGATGACTTAATTGATGAGGTAATGTCTCTTTTTCACACATCTGTCGCCTGACAACGTGTTTTATTCATTGCTGTTTTCATGTGTAGATGATAAAATTGGGGCAATCTATTAAAATGTGAAATGGGGAATAAATACTATGGATAGTGGCCAAGTCGCCTCGAGTTTATTGGTGATGGTCGTTACCTTCCTTTTCGCTGCATTCTTTGTGGCGAGTGAGTTTGCGCTGGTACAGAGTCGTCCCAGTGCGCTCGAGGAATTGTTAGACACCTCTTCTGGCCGGAAGCGGGGCAAGATTAAACGTGCTCTGAAAATGGTGCATAAGTTAAACGAATATCTTTCAACCACCCAAATCGGGGTAACCGTTGCGGGGTTAATTTTAGGGTGGATTGGTGAAGAAGTTGTCGAGTTCTTACTCGTTGATTTGCTCGGGATGCTTCACCTACAGTTGCCAGATGGTGGCCTGCACGTTGTTGGTGCTGTGCTCGGGATTATTCTTCTGACGTACTTTGAAGTGGTCCTAACTGAAATTGTGCCCAAGAATATTGCGATTGACTTTTCCACGAAGACACTGCTTTTCGTGGTGACACCATTGCACTATTTCCACATCATTTTTTACCCATTCGTTTGGTTCCTGAATGCGTCATCAACCGCCTTTTTACGGTTGATTGGGATTAAGCCAGCCGAAGAGGGCGCTGAAGCGTTCTCACAGGCAGAAATTCTGAACTTGAGCAAGACCGCCGTGACCACGGGGGATTTGGAAGAGAACGACGTTGTGTACATGGAGCGCGCGTTTGATCTGAATGATAAGACTGCGCGGGACGTGATGGTTGACCGGACGCGGCTTGAGGTCGTGGACATTACGGCAACGGTCAAGGAAGTCTTGCGGATGTATCTGGAGGAAGGGTTTAGTCGCTTCCCAGTTGTTGCAAACGGGGATAAGGATAAGATTCTCGGGTACGTTTACGTCTATGACTTAATTCGCCAGTCCCGTGTGGATGATTCAATTCGTGTTTCCAAGATTTTACGTGCCATTGTAACGGTTCCTGAAAGCACGCCAATTCACGACATCCTTCAGCAAATGATTAAGAGTCAGGCGCCAATGGTTGTTGTCTCAGACGAATACGGTGGGACAAGCGGGATTGTGACGGATAAGGACATTTACGAAGAACTGTTTGGAACCGTTAAGGACGAAATCGATGACGTGTCAGATGAATACATTCTGGCAACGGATGAAGATAACGTCTACAAGGTGAGTGGGAAAACCACGCTGTACGATTTCGAACGTTTCTTCCACACGAACTGGGAAGACTTCGAAGATTCCGACATCATTACGGTTGGCGGTTCTATTCTAGAAAGCCATCCAGACCTGAAGGAACACGATGTTGTCACGTTGGGTCGCTTCACGTTTGAAGCGGATGAAGTTGAACGTGGTTTCATTAGCTGGTTCAAGGTGACGGTTGGCCCAGAATTACCACCCGAAATAGACGAAGAAGACTAAAAAAACAAGATTAGGAGGCTACGCCAGAAGACGGTTTGGCACTGGTATACAAAGCAGGCCCGGTGGAAATCCCGAACTTAGGATTTCTACCGGGCCTGTTTTGTATGTTAGGGGGCAGTCTTCTGGCGCGCGACTGGATGTAATGTTCGTGAGCCTTGGACTTCTGGCGCACCCACTAATCTTGTTTTATATTGAAGGCACTTATATTGTGTAGGTTTGCCAGTCGGGTGCGATAAAGACGCCGACAACACCTTCACCAGTGTGGACACCAACCGCTGGGCCAATGGTACCGCGGTCAACGGGGCTTTCAGGCATGGCTTTATCTAGTTGAGTTTCTAGTGCCGTCACTGCTTCGGGTGCATTCGCGTCGATAACGGAAAAACGTACGGGACCGTCGATTTGTTCAGCAGCGGTCAGGACGTTTGTGCCAACTTTCGCAATCGCGCGACGGGCAGTGCGTTCTTTACCCACGGGCATAATTTTGCCGTCCGTCATGCTTAAAATAGGCTTAATTGCCAACAGGTTGCCAAGAAAGGCGGTCGAGCCACTGATGCGTCCGGTTCGCAGCAGGTGCTTTAAGTCGTCCACCACGAACCAGACGGATACTTGTTCATTGAAGCGCGCTAAAACGGGGATGATTTCAGTTGGTGCAAGTCCAGCACTCAGCAAACGAGCGGCGAGTTTAACCTGAAAGCCAAGCCCTGCTGAAATAGATTTTGAATCCACGACGAATACCTTGATGGGATCATAATCCTGAACGAAACCACGGAGACTGTCCACCATGCCACTTAAGGCGGCACTCAAATGAATGGACAGAACTGCATCGTAGCCTTCATCAGCGAGGCGCCGGTATTCGGCATCTAGACGGGAGAGGGGAGCCTGTGCCGTCGAAGGAAGCGTGGTGTTTTTGTCGCGCATGCGCGTATAAAAGTCGTCACTACTGATCGTTTCGTTTTCGAAGTATTCTTCCTGACCGAAGATGACCGTTAGTGGGACAACGGTCACATTCATTGCTTTGGCTTCTTCTGGATTCAAGTAGGCGGAACTGTCAGTAACAATAGCGGTCTTCATGGCTTGATTCTTCCTCCGTTCGGGTGCTTACGTTTGTAGGCTTTAGCGATATTGTATGTGTCCAGACCAGTCACGGCAAGGTTTCAGGTGTCACGTTAGGGTAGGGCCGGTGCGTGCTGGTGGTCTCCGTTGCGGGCTTATGAGGGCCGGAACGTGGTGTGGGCAAGGCCGGTGCGTACTGGTGGTCTCCGCTACGGGCTTAGGGGGCCGGAACGTGGTGTGGCCGGCTCCAGCCGCTGACGCGTCTTCCGCCTGAAAAGTAAGCCTTGGCTCGCTCCGCTCTCGCAAGTCTTCCTTTTCGCCAGTCTGACCAAAAACCGGTCAGACTTCCACCACTTGGCCCCCACGCCCTTCACTACGACCACCAGTACGCACCTACATAGATTAGTTGGAGAAATCCCCCCTCTTTATTTAGGAAAAAACTTTTCAGGCGGGACATTCGCGGCTGCGCGCGAATGTCTTATCGAGGATAGATTTGCTCACTAAAGTTTGATTGACTGGTATTGTTGACTCCGAGTTTCAATGTAACCAATCAACGAACGGATGCAACGAAAGGAGCGACAGCGACGTTGCGTCAATATCTTTCCCCCGCAACCGCCGTATGCTAAGCTATGGGGAGAATAAACGAAGATGAGGTTAAGCTAAATGATAATTGATGTCATGCAGCATAGTGAGTTAGAAGGCTTAGGCGCGATTGTCGACTGGGCGGAAGCGGCCGAAGTTGAGTTGCGTGTGCACCGTTTGGATGAGGGGGAAGATATTCGTGCCTTGAATCCTGCTGATATGGACGGCTTGCTCATTTTAGGCGGTCCCACGAGCGTGAATGATGACGATGCGTGGATTGCGGCCGAGCGAATTTTGATTCGTAGTCTGGACAAGCTCGGACGTCCCGTATTTGGGATTTGTTTTGGGGCACAGCAGATTGTACGTGCATTTGGGGCGCCTGTTTTTGAGGGGACGCCAGAAATGGGCTTCTCTGAAGTGACGGCCATTGAAAGTGGGACAAAATTTACCGCCTTTCACTGGCATGAAGAACGAATGGCAGAACTTCCTGGTGCCGTGCAACTTTTCACTAACGATGTGACGCCTAATCAAGGGTTCAAGTACCACGCGCACATTCGCGGACTTCAGTTCCACCTTGAAGTGACCGCTGATCAAGTTGAAGCATTGGCAGAATCACAACAAGTGCCGGTTGCAACTGCGGGGATTGATTTTACCGCGATGCATGAACGGCTAAATGAGCAGTTAGACACTACCTTCATGGGCTAGTGCGTGAGGCGGAAGTAAATAACGCAATAAACAAACGGGAGGCTGCGCCAGAAGAAGGTTTGGCCCCGGTATACAAGGCAGGCCCGGTGGAAATCCCGAACTTAGGATTTCTACCGGGCCTGCCTTGTATGTTAGGGGACGGTCTTCTGGCGCGCGACTAGGATGTAACGTTCGAGTGCTCCGAACTTCTGACGCGCAACCGAAGTTAATGCTCGTGTATTTTCGTTAATTTCGCTTATACAACCGTCGCCGCTGCATGATGATGATAACTTCGTGATTAGGCAAGATGTGGGCGGGGCTAGCGTGCCAACTACCTGCTTCCTGATCCGTTGCGTGAACGGCTTGTTGCAGAACGCCCAGTGCCTCGGGTTGACCGCTAATGGCGAGAATCCCGTGACCGTGACGCAATAGGCGTGAAATGGTGGCGAGGTAGGGCGCATCCGTTTTGGTGACGCCCGCCGCAACTAGAATGTCGAATTGCCCCCCAATTTGGGGCCAGAAAGTGCTTGGCATTAAGCGGTAACGTAACCGAGCGGAACCCGCCTGCTGCCGTGCACGGGTAATTGCTTCAGCATCTGCGTCAATACCGGTCGCGCCAATCGCACCCGCTGCAATCGCCTGGCGACATAACCAGCCGTTGCCACAGTTCAGAACAAGCACGTGCCGCCCCGCAAAGTCAGGGAGAAGCTTACTCAGCTGCATCCATTCAGGGCTGGTACGTTCACTGGTAGCACGCCGCATGTCAGCGCCGGCCATTGTGGGATATTTGTTCTTCAATGTTTTCAGTCCATTTCTAGTCGACAAAATTCAGCTGGTACTCGTGCTTTTGCAGGTCAATATTCACGCTGACGTGCCGGTTCAAATCCGTCACGATGTCGCGCGCGCCTTCCATCTTGGCTTCGAAGTTGAAAAAATTGTTCTGTGCCGCGAATACGGCGAAATCATAGTTTTCCGCAATGAAAGCAGCATCCGTCACGAATTTCAGATTATTCTGATCGTGGCGACTGCCCGCACGAAGAACGGAGTCGATGTAGTGGTAAAGTTCACTTGGTGTGAAGTGAAGGGGCTGCGTCAGCTTGGTGCTGATGGTGAATTCTGGAATGTCATCAACCGTGTTGGTGTTAACGGTGACTTGTGTGAGTGCTTGATAGAGTTTCATAACCAAATGATCCTTTCAAACGAAGATAATTGGGGCCGACTAAGCGAGGTACAGGTGCTTGAGGTCCGCCACTTGATTATCGGAAAGTGAGAGTGCATCGTTCAGGTAGCCCTGCATGGTGCCGTAATGGGTGTTAATCACGCTGATGGCTTTATCCAGGTAATCTGCCTTAACCGTCCACAAGTCATGGATGCTTTGTTCAAGGTTGGCGTTACCACCCTTTTCACGGATGCTAGCGAGCATTTCTTGTAGGGGCACCTGAATGTAGTCATTCGCGGCCAAATAGTCTGCACGAATGGCCTGCGCGTCAACGCCGAGCGCGGAGAGGAGGTAGACGGCACCCATCCCAGTCCGATCCTTCCCGGCGGAGCAGTGGAATAAGAGGGCAGATTGATCGCCGTGATTACTCAGCAGAAGATCGAAGAATTGACGGTAGGATGCTTGCGCGTTGGGTTGTAGCACCATGTCGGCGTAAGTCTGAATCATATTGTCATAGCCGCCTTGTCCGTTCAATGCGAATTCTTGTTGCTCTTCTTCCCAACTTTTGGAGACTTTGGTTTCGTCAACTGGGAAAACGGGCAAGAAGTGGTAACTGGCACCAACTGGGACGCGGTCAGGCGCACTTTTGCGTTCATCTGGCGAGCGAAAATCAACGTCATATTTGACCCCGTAATCAGCAAGAAATTGGACGTCACGGTCAGAAAGCAAATCAAGTTTTCCGGACCGAATTAAACGGTGCGTCTTAATCCGCTGCCCCGAAACGGTCTTGTAGCCGCCAAGGTCGCGAAAGTTAAAGCCGTGGTGGATGTTGAGCAAATTTGGTTCCAAATCGTGCACCCTCACTTTACAAATTTTAAGTTAATGATAGCACATGGGAGCGAAAATACGTTAAGGGTGAACGTGAAAAAGGGTGGTTTCTGATGGTGAAACAGAGGTGATAGACAACAAAGGGGGTTGCACCAGAAATTAAAGACACATGAACGTTACATCCAGTCGCGCGCCAGAAGACTGTCCCCTAACATACAAGGCGGTCCCGGCAGAAATCCTAAGTTCGGGATTTCCGCCGGGACCGCCTTGTATATCGGGGCCAAACCGTCTTCTGGCGCAGCCTCATTTGAATGTTAATCGGATTAATCGTTATCTTTTTGTGCAAGCAAGATGCCGGAGATAAAGGCAGCGAACAGGTGCTTGTCGGATTCGGAAACGAGCTTGCCGTTGTAGCTCAGCTGGGTTTCGGGCGCAATGATGTCTTCCACACGAATGGCATCAGAAGCAGCTGTTTCTTCAACGGGTTCCTTGGTGGCATACTTGTCAGGGTAAGCCAGTGCCAGGAGTTCAAGTGGGTCCATTTCGTAGTATTCAGCAAGCTTGCGCACACTGCGTTCACTTGGGAGGTTTTGTTCATTTTCCCACTTCGTAAAGCTGGCTGGGGAAGTGTGTGTAACCTTTGCAACTTCAACGATTGATTCGCCACGGTTCTTGCGAATTCGGCGTAATGCTGAACCAATAGTGTTTTCCATATTCATGATGCACCACATTTCTATAATTTTGTTTAACTATAATGTACCTAGTTACTATTCAAAATGCAAACAATAACTGACGGTAAATATTGGAAATGGCGAAATATTTATTAAAAGTTTGATATTTTTAGGTGTAACAAGTATTGCGAGTGTTGTCAATTAATTATGTCACCGAGAATAGTTCGTATTTTAAGTTCAGGGTACCGCTTACACTTGTTTTTTTCCGCTGGGGGACGTATTCTTAAATAAACAGGGGAAACGCCTGAAGTGTCCAAACACTTTTAGAATGCCGGCAACCGCCAATCCCCGGTTAAAACAGATGTAAGGGAGTTGAACTGGTATGGAACAAGAATACGAACGTTTGCTAGTCCCTGTAGATGGGTCAGAAGAAGCAGAGCTTGCCTTTAAGAAGGCCATCAAGGTCGCAATTGGGAATCACGCGCGCATTGATATTCTGAACGTGCTCGACACGAAGCAGTTTATCGGCAGTTATGGGGGCATGATTTCTGGGGATGCGATTTACCAGCTGACGCAGGACTCCCAGGAATATCTGGAACGGCTACAGAAGGAAGCAAAGGATGCGGGTGTCCGCGATGTCGCAATTCACGTTCGTTTTGGGAACCCCAAGAACGTCATTGCAACGGACTTCCCTCACGAGTACCACACGGATCTCATTATGATCGGCTCAACCGGTTTGAACGCGGTTGAACGTCTCCTTGTTGGGAGCGTCACCGAATATGTGAACCGGACGGCACCGTGCGACGTTTTGATTGTCAAGACGAAGTAAATTTAATCACGCGACAGCGGACGGCGAAAGTTGTCCGCTGTTTTTATGCTATTTGACCAATAATTTTTTCGTGAACACGGGGTTTTAGGGGTGAAAAAGCGTAATCTAGTTTATAACGCAACCTAAGTGTACGGAGGAAGACAATGTTAAAGCCATTACCGGGAACGCCAGCTGACTTTTGGGCAAATAAAAATGAACTGTTACGCAACTACTATGAGCATGATTGGGGCGTACCGAAGCGGGGCGATGCGCTTTTGTTTGAGCTGCTGACGCTCGAAATTTTTTCTTCGGGGCTCAATTGGCAGATGATGCTGAAAAAACGTGCGTCATTTCAGCGTGTGTTTATGAACTATGAATTAGACCAAATTGCTGCGTTTGGCGAATCCGATATTGCGCGGTTATTAATGGATACATCGATTGTTCGCAATCGGAGTAAGATTGAATCTGTCATTGCGAATGCACAGGCGGCACAACATATTCAGGAAACGTCTGGGTCGTTCACGAATTATGTGTGGTCATTTACGGCGGGCGAACAACTCGTTTTGGCACCAGCGACGCCCGAAGAGATTCCGACACAGGACGATTTGTCACGACGCGTGTCACGACAAATGAAGAAGGACGGTTTTCGTTTTGTGGGCCCCGTGATCGCCAGGAATTTTTTGCAGGCGTGCGGCGTTATCGATGATCGCATTGTGCCAGTGCAAGCATAAGGTGAACTTTCCATCACAACTGGTACCTGTAACTGAAGGAAATCGCCCTTTTGTGATACAATAATTGACGACAAGGGCGCGAATAATGTGCTCAGTGAGAATGGCCATGAACAGGATGGCGATATAAAGGATACGCGTTTGCGTGATAAGCAGGAGGACATGATGGACGAATACGGCGTCAGTGCACTAGCAGATTGGCTTGAAGAACACACGGGTGCATTACTCGATAAGAAGGAATTGCTTGATTTGAACAAGGTTTACGCAACGATTGATTATCTTGGTGTGTTAAATAATCCGGCCGTTTCATATCCTGAAATGAGTCAGGAAACCTACTTCAAATCCGAGTCAGACAAAAAACTCAGCTTACTGGATGAGAAGAATCGGTTGGCCACGCTGGATGATCGCATTATGGTGAACCATGTGGACGGCTCCGTGACGGATGATGAAATTAACTTTAAGTATAACCATGATACGCCAATGACAGACGGAGATTACCACGCACGGAAGGACCTCGAAATCCTGAAATTTGGGTTGGAGGTCATTGGCGCGGTGAGCGTTACCGGACATGCAGAAACGGTTCGCGCGGCACTTTCAAGTGATGCGGTTGTGAGTCTTGTTCTGGCTGCGAACGCCTTTCATGATTGGCAAGTTAAGTAAATTGATAGGCAATGCAGGCCCAGCAGTAGATCCTGAATTCAGGATTTACTGTTGGGCCTGTCTTACTTGTTGCGGGTGTTTTGAATGAGCAACATTAATAAAAATACTGGTATGACGTGTATGTAAGCTGTTACAATAAATGGGATAAGGGAGGTATGACCGATGCGAATGGTAGACCTAATTGCGAAGAAGCGTGACCACGGTGAATTAACCAAGAACGAAATCGATTGGTTAATTCGGTCCTACGTGCAGGAACAGATTCCGGATTATCAGATGAGCGCCCTCTTGATGGCGATTTACTTCAATGGGATGACGACACCAGAGATGGCAGCGTTCGCCGATGCAATGTTGCATTCAGGGACCGTTTTGAATCTGGATGCGATTCCGGGGATTAAGATTGATAAACACAGCACGGGGGGCATCGGGGATAAAATCAGCCTCATTTTAGCACCCGTCATGGCAGCACTGGGGGTCTCGATTCCCATGATTAGTGGACGCGGTTTGGGATTCACCGGGGGGACGCTCGATAAACTGGAAGCCATTCCGGGATTCAATGTTGAGATGTCGACGGCGGATTTCATTAAACAGGTGCAAACTCACCACGAGGCCATTATTTCTGCAAGCAAAGAAGTCGCACCGGCAGATCGACGACTGTATGCGTTGCGTGACGTGACGGCAACGGTTGAATCGATACCACTCATTGCGAGCTCCATTATGAGCAAGAAGATTAGCTCGGGAATCAACGCCCTGATTCTGGATGTGAAGTGTGGTTCGGGTGCATTCATGCAGAAAGAAGAAGATGCCCGCGCATTGGCAAAGGCACTTGTGGGGATTGGTCAGGCGCATGGTGTGCAGACGAAGGCGTTACTCACAGATATGAGTCAACCACTTGGCGTAACGATTGGGAATAGCCTAGAAGTCGCTGAAACGATTGCGGTTTTAAACGGGCGCGGACCCAAGGATGTACGCGACTTAACGGTTGTTTTGGCAAGTCACATGCTGGTAATGGCGGGAAAGACGGATGATTTGCAGGCGGCAGCGAGTCTAGCGGGGGATGTATTACGGGACGGTCGAGCAAAGCGGGCATTTAAGCAGTTAATCGCAGATCAAGGTGGTGATGCGACTGTTGTTGACCAACCGCAGAAGCTCCCGCACGCGGAATACCGAATTCATGCAAAAGCAACGGAAGATGGCTACGTGACAGCCATTGATGCGAAAACGTTGGGACTGGTCAGCATGCAGCTTGGCGGTGGTCGTCAAAAGGCAGGGGACCAGCTGGATCATGCGGTTGGCCTTGTGTTGCATAAGAAAGTGGGGACACCTGTATCGAAGGGGGACACTTTGGCAACCATTCACAGCAACCGTGCACAAATTGACGAGTTGGTTGTCCGCACGCAGCAGGCCTTTGTCATTGGTAACGAGAAACCTGATGCAAAGCCCCTGGTCATGGATGTCATTGTGCCAGAATAAATCGGTGAGTGACGCCATCGGGGCTAGATGTCCGTCATGACCGAAAGAACAAAACAAACAAAATATTATTAAGAAATCACTAAAGGGGCTTGCCGTAAAAACGGTTCCATATTATACTTTAGTCAAGGTAAAGGAAGCGCTACCGAGGCGGTGGCTGTGGAATTCCTCTCAAAGGCATTGAGGCTTGCCCGTTCAGTCAAAGCGAACGGATTGAAGTGGAGATGTCGCATCACCGGTGATGCAAGATGATTAGTTGGTTAGTCAAATTAGTACGACACTGAACTGTCACGTTGGAGAACGTGGGCACGACCGTAATGACCGACAGAGTTCATGGATGTAAGAGCGAGTGGTTCGACCATGAGTAGGCTAGATTACACGTGTGTGGTTAGTGAGAGGTAATTGCAGAAGGCGTAAGAAGTATCATGTGCTCAGAAACGAAGGGATTTGGTTCCGATGCCACAAGATAATTGGTTCAGGTAAACTGGACGCGCTTGAAAGGAGCAGATTGCCGTTAGTGAAACGAATCAGTCTCCCCGAGCAGTTCATGCGGGAGATCGTGAAGAACGCTCCGTCGTGAATTAACCAGTACGAGGACTAAGCTCAAAGCAGTCAAACATGACCCTGTTATCGGGTGATGGTAGTCACAGCGGGGTTTAGAAGCACAACAGTTTAATAAGTCACATGAAGTGGTACGAGCATCAAAAGCGACAAAGGTAACAAGACAGTTTAATAAGATTGATTTAGAGGTGTAAGTATCAGTTTAGAACGAGTAGAGCAAGCTACCGTCCAAGCAGCCTTACCTTAGCGTCCGAGAAGTGAGAGGTCTCGGACGTTTTTTAATTGAACAATCGTTAGGCAATCATCGCACTTTTACACAGACGTGGTAGAATAAGGAGAATGAAAATCGGACGCAAGCGCGGACCGTGGGAGGAATTATTGATGGCAACCGAGGATGAATTTGAAGTTGAATCAATGCACTTTAACCGCTTATTATTGGCGGTCGACGATGATGACGATGAATCAAGTCGTCGTGCATTTAACTACGCGTGCACGTTGGCGAAGATGTACGCGATACCGTTGGGCATTGTATCCATTTTGGAGACGGGTGACTTGAACATCTATCAGTCCCTCTCACCCGATATTTTAAGTGATCGGCGTAGTGAAATTGCGGCGCACTTGAACACATACGTTGAGAAGGCACAAGCGTTTGGCGTACAAGATGCCCAGCCAATTATCGGCGAAGGCAAGCCAGCAAGGGTTATCAACGAAGAAATTATTCCATCTTTCCGTCCAGACCTTGTCATTATTGGCTCACACGGCAAAAAACATCACCTTGGCAGTGTCGCTTCCGAAATCACCCGCTACGCACATACATCGGTCATTGTGGTGCGATAAAACAGAGCAGAACAAAGCGTTTAGAAGATAATGTACACAAAAGGGACGCGACTTCCTCAGTCGCGTCCCTTTTTCGTATTATTTTTATTTCTCTGAGTTAATTTCAACGCTCGAAACATCAGCAGGTGCCTGAGCGACTAGGTGATTCGTAACGGAAACTAATGTTGGAATTGGGGTGTTGAAATCTTCTTTAATCCAGTTGACCGTAATGGCGTAAAGGCCCGCTGTCACAAATTGCTTCCAATATTCCGCATATGTGCCCGTGAACCATGGGCGGCGAACGTTTTCCGTGAAGAACTTGCCGATGGTCGAAACAAAGCAGTCAAAGAGAATTTGGTCGCCACCAGCACTAATTACCAGCTGCAACTTGGCACTGCGGTCGCGAATATACTGAAAGTACACTGGCGTGATGTTCTCAGCGATTAAAGGATTGAGGTCAGCCAACGTTGCGAGCAAATGCCCCATATCAGTGACGAAATAATCGTTCAAAACATCAGTCTTAGATTTGTAGTTCCGGTAGAAACCCATGCGGGAGATACCTGAACGTTCCGAAATCGCACTGATGGTAATCTCGTCCAGGGGGCGATCCTGCATCAGCAAGAATAGCGCCTCCTGAATACAGGCACGACTGAAGGCTTGCTGTTCGCGAGTATAATCGGTTGCCATGAATGCTCCTTCCCGTGACGCGTGACGCCACACGCGGTAAAAAAACCGCGACCAAAATCTGATTGTGCTCATTATAACACGCAATGCAAGCAACAAGGATGAACACACGCGAAAAGACGCATTGAAATTTTTTTAAAATAACGCATGTACATCGGCAAAACGTAGTCATAATAGCGCAACGCTGGTGTTCATTAATGGGCATCGACATTGGGGCGGGGGTGCGCCATAAGTCCAAAGCACATGAACGTTACATCCAGTCGCGCGCCAAAACAGCCTCGTGAGTATCCATTTGTAACTCATGGGGCACAATCCGGTCGCTGTCATGTCGATTACGTGGTTATCCTTTTAAGCGAATGTTAAGATGTGATGTATATTTAGATTACCGATAAAATTGACGAGATGTGTCAATTACAATATGGAGATAGAATCGGTGAAGGGGAGTTTCTCAATGTCAATTTATCAACGAATTATCCAACAGACGCGATTAAGACGCTTCATCGTGTTGGGGCTACTCGCGCTCACGCTATGGCTTGCCCGTAGCATGATGAGTACCATTTTGTTCACCTTTATATTCACGTTTCTCATCGTCAGGCTTGTGCGGTGGATCCAACGGTTAATTCCCGTCCGTCCAGTCGCTGTGGTGGTGCCGGTTTATGCGCTAGTGATCGGGGGGCTATACTACGTGGTGACACGGTATGTGCCTGAAATCGCCAAGCAGAGTATTGCGTTGTTCACGACCGTGCAGAAATTCTACAACAGTTCTGCGTTTGACAACAATACCGTCGTGCAGTGGGTGATTCAACAGTCGAACCAGTTCAACTTGAATGAGCAGTTGAAGTTGGGGGTGACGGCGATTGTGCAGTATGTTGGAAGCATCGGGGGAATGGTCGTCACAATTCTGTTGGCGTTAATCCTGAGCTTCTTCTACACAATTGAGTTGGATAGCTTGAATCATTTTGGACAGAATTTCCTGAATTCCACGTTTGGTTGGTTCTTTAGGGATATCCATTACTTCGCGAACAAGTTCATCAATACATTTGGAATTGTCATTGAGGCGCAGATTCTTATTGCGGCAGTGAATACCGTCATTACAGTGATTACATTAATTGCGATGCACATGCCGAACATTCCAAGTTTGGGAATCATGGTTTTCGTTCTGTCCTTGGTACCAGTGGCGGGTGCCATTATATCGGTAGTTCCGCTGGCGTTGATTTCGTACACGGTCGGTGGCTGGCAGGATGTCGTGACGATTATTGTGATGATTATTATCATTCACATACTGGAAGCATACGTTTTGAATCCGAAGTTTATGAGTAGTCGCACAAAGTTACCCATCTTTTTCACCTTTGTTGTGTTGCTGGTTTCTGAACATATGTGGGGGACCTGGGGCTTGATTGTGGGGTTGCCCGTTTTCACTTTCTTGCTTGATATTTTGGATGTTAAGAAAATTCCGGCACCAACCATGAAACGCAGGGTGCGTAAACAGGATGTTTAGTGTAAAATGTAAGGGATAAGGCGCCGGGAAACCGGTGTTACAAAAAAAGTGAGGTAATTTCCAACATGGCAAAATTGGTTCTGATTCGTCACGGTCAGTCCGAATGGAACTTGGAAAACAAGTTCACCGGCTGGCACGATGTTAACCTTTCCGAACAGGGTGTTCAGGAAGCAAAGACTGCAGGGAAGAAGCTTAAGGAAGCTGGCATTCTTTTTGACCAGGCTTACACGAGTGTTCTGACCCGTGCTATCAAGACACTGCACTTCGCACTTGAAGAAGCAGACCAGCTCTGGATTCCAGAAACCAAGACCTGGCGTCTGAACGAACGTCACTATGGCGCGCTTCAGGGTCTTAACAAGCAGGAAACTGCAGACAAGTACGGTGACGACCAGGTTCACATCTGGCGTCGTTCATACGACACACTGCCACCACTTCTGGATGCTGATGATCCAGAATCTGCTGCACAGGACCGTCGTTACGCAGACCTTGACCCACGGATCATCCCTGGTGGTGAAAACCTGAAGGTCACCCTCGAACGTGTTATCCCATTCTGGGAAGACGAAGTTGCACCTAAGCTCCTTGATGGCAAGAACGTTATCATCGCTGCTCACGGTAACTCCCTTCGTGCCCTGACCAAGTACATCGAAGACATTTCTGACGCCGACATCATGGACGTTGAAATGGCTACCGGTGAACCAGTTGTCTACACCTTCGACGAAAGCCTGAAGGTTACGGATAAGGAAAAGCTTGGTAAGTAATTACAAGCCGCTTTTTAACGGTTTGAAATAAAACAAAGGCCCCGATTTTCGTAGAAAATCGGGGCCTTTGTTTTGTCTCACATCAGTTTGTGACATTGACGAAAGTAACCCTGAAACGATTGTGTGTATCTTTTAGGCTGACGTTAAAAAAAGGAAAGGCTTGATACATGGTATCGCCATTGTGTTTAGAGTACACTTTTCATGTAATAGTTAAATAAATAGCAAGACGAATTGTGGATTCACTTTCCGTTGTTTTATTTTGTCACACCGCAACCAAATATCGACTTGAGTTTTAAAAAACAGAAAAACATGTTAGATTAAGGACAGCGGTAAAATGCCGATTTGCAGATTTATATGACGCAACTGCTAATAACATAAGTTTGATTTTTGTTTGTAACATTAATTGAAATTGAACTAGTTTCTTTAAATAACGATACTGGCTTGCGTACTGATGGGCTTGTTGGCGTTAAGTTAGCGAGCAATCATAATTCTATAAAATTAAAATTAAATATTTTCTGGATTAACGGGGAATGGGTGTACATTGCCAATAACGGCGTGTAACATAATTGTTAATAAGGTGTCATCTTGCGAAGGGGTTCGTGGGATCAATCATGACGGATTAGATAGCTTGGAGGAATTAGGATGAAGCATAAGGGATTGCTGGGACTAACGGTGGTTGTTGCTGTAATGGGTCTGGCAGGGTGTCATAAAAGTGCGGCAGAATTACGTCCGGCGTCACAGCGACAAACGTTGTTACATACGCAGAAGCAGACGCTAACGCACAATACGGTTGAAAACGTAGGGAAGAATGTCCACGTGCTGATTCCACAGACTAGTCAGAAGAAAGCGTTAGTTGATGCGGACACTTATGTTGCAGCTGCCAAGCGCGAACTGAAGGCGGTTAAAGGGGAAGCAGCAACCAAGGCGGCCTACGTAACCTTTAAGGGGCAAAAGGGGCTGGGTGATATCTGGCGGTTAACGCCAACGGTTCGGGTGTACCAAAAGGACGACCAGAATAAGACCAAGGTGAAGCGCATTAAAGAATTACCGAGCGTCAACGTGGACATGGCGAAGGGAACACACGTCACGGTTGCGTCCCTTGCGACCGGCAGTCAGCAGTTGCAGGCCATTAATTATCACGCCCTGGTTCAGGCGGTTAAGAACAAGCACTACACTGCAGATCAACTAAAGCAAGCACGGGGTATCACCTTCTTGAAGGATATGAACGCCGATAACTTCAAGCTGACAAGTACCCACTTGACGATTTACCCAAAGAAGAATGCGTTGGGGATTAAACAAGTGGCACTGTCAATGTCAGATATCGAAGGATACATGAATAAGCTTGTCACGGTGAAAGAACCGGATTTTGGCAACAAGAAGGTCATTGCATTGACGTTCGACGATGGTCCAAACCCAAAGACAACACCTAAAGTCCTCAAAATTTTGAAGGATAATGGCATTAAGGGAACTTTCTTCATGGTGGGTTATGAGGTGAAGGCGAACCCAAGTCTGGCGAAGTCGGTTGTCGACAACGGGAATGAAGTCGGGACGCACACGTACGACCACCCTAACTTGGCTACCTTGTCGCCAGTTGCAGCATTGCAGGAAGTGAACAGCGCGGCAGATGCGATGTATAACGCAATTGGCACGTTGCCAACGATGCTTCGTCCGCCATATGGTGCGGTCAATGCGGCACACGATGGTAATATTCCGCTACCGTCCATTCAGTGGGCGGTGGACTCCGAGGACTGGAAGGTACACAGTCCAGGCCCAATTATCACACGTATTAATTCCAGCGTGTATGCGGGTAGTATCATCTTGATGCATGATATCCACCCACAGAGCGTTGCGGCTTTACCACAAGTGATTAAGTCATTGAAGGCGAAGGGATATTCCTTCGTAACGGTGAGCGAATTGCTGGGTAAGTACCTGCTACCTGGCGAACAATACTTTGGCACTGGGAATCACCGAGCCATCTAGGCAGGGATTCTTACGGTCAAGTCATACAAAAAATAAAACCTTGGCGTATCAATCGCCAAGGTTTTATTTTTTATATTACCCTAATTCAGGGAACCAAATTGGAATTTCGCGAACCGCACTTTCTTCGCTGTCGGAGCTGTGGACCACATTCATGATGGGACCGGGACCCCAAGAACGGGCAAAGTCGCCACGAATGGTGCCAATTGCTGCGTCAGAAGGGTTGGTAGCACCTGCCATTTTGCGGAAGGTTTCAATAATGTCAGTTCCGCTGGCAATCATGGCAACCAATGGACCACTCTGCATGAACTTCTCAATGCCAGGGTAGTATGGCTTGCCGACAAGTGCCTTGTAATGGTCGCGTAACTGTTCAGTGCTTGCGGTTGTTACTTTGAGAGCTTCAACCGTGAAGCGCCGCCGTTCCAGGCGTGTAATGACCTCTCCGATATGTCCTGTTGCGACACCATCAGGCTTCACTAAAATTAACGTACGTTCTTCAGTCATCGTCGCGCCTCCTCAAATATTGTTAGACAAGTTCATTATATGGGTGCAATCAACGCATATCAACTTGTAAACGTTTTGGTGCTGATGTTTTCAGAAAAATGTCACATTTGCAAAGTTACTTACTTTTTGTTTGCATTTATCGAAAAAGATGGCATAATGAACGTAAGCACAGATACGAGTACACGGTTTAGTCGCCCAATGTGCATTTTGTGGGGGCACCGTGTAACTCCGTGTAAGGAGGATGTTTCCATGGAATTGTACAAGCCAGAAGTTGTTAGTGATGAGGCCGTTCACGCGGTGATTGATCAGCCGGGCAAGCAGATGATGTTCTTGACGGCCGATTGGTGTGGTGACTGCAAGGCAATCAAACCATTCGTTCAGAAAATCAAGGACCTTGCAACGAGCAAGGGTGCCGGCTGGGTGGATGCTGACCGTGATGCCAACATTGACGTGGCAACCGAACAGGGACTTCGTGGGATTCCAGCATTCGTTCTCTTCGAAGACGGCAAGCAGGTTGCCCACATTGGAAATGGTGAACGGTTGAACCCTAATGAAGTGATTCGTTGGGTGAACGAAACGGTTCTTGCCTAGTCAGCGTGAGCCAGTAACGGCAACAAATTTTTAATTGAGTAGATGAATGAGACCCAACGGAAGATTCCGAAGCAGGAATGAACGTTGTTGGGTCTCATTTTTTTAGTATGGTCATGTGGGGGACGTTCGACTTTTCGGGCGGCGGTTCGGTATAATGAAATCGGATACAAAAAATAGCAACTACCAGTGAACTAGGCGAACGGGGGGACTGTGTGTGGCTCAGGAAGAACAAACTTTAATTTTGGTCAAGCCAGATGGTGTACAAACAGGACATGTGGGCGAGATTATCACGCGTTTGGAGCGCCGTCGTTTCAAGATTGCGGCGCTAAAAGTCGTTCAGGCAACACCGGCGCAATTACGAGCGCACTATCCGCAACTGCTGGACAAGCCGTTTTATGGCGAAATTGAAACATATATGCTGAGTGGCCCACTCGTTGCGATAATTGCGGAAGGAACCGATGTTGTGGCGGACTTCCACAAAATGGCGGGGGCGACGAATCCCCAAGATGCTGCTTGTGGTACGATTCGCGGAGACTTTGGTCGCGCTTGGGCGGATGGCAGCATTCGGAATGTTGTCCACAGTTCAGATAGCCCAGAGAGCGCGCAACACGAGATTGAAATTTGGTTTCCTGAACAAACACAGGGCGGCACAATCCGGGTAGAAGACGAGGATTAACGTAAAAACGGTGTTGGGGTGCACTTTCCCAGCATCGGTTTTGGGTTAACCGGAGTTTTCTAGATTTCGACATCCCGCCATACAACAGCGTTAAGCAGAAAGACGCCCATAAAAAGCCGAAATTTGGATTTTTACGGGCGCCTTTTTGTTTAGATAAGCTAATAATCGATAATCTTCGTTCCGTGTGCTTGTGTGACGTGAAGTGTCGCCACGATTTCATCAACGTTTGCAGCGGTGATACCACCACCCGGCAGAATTTCGATACGGTCGTCTGCCATTTCGACGAGCGCCTTCAATTGGGGGAGGTTATCCGTAATGGAAGCAGACATAGGTCCACCGTGCGTGAGGATTCGCTGAACACCGTGTGCAATGAGCCAATTCATCGCTTCCTGTTGATCACCAAGGTTAATGGCGTCGAAGCCCATGTGGCAAACGACTTCGAGTGGCTGAGCGGCATCCAGGAGTTCCTGAATCGCCACCACATCAAGACGTCCCGCTGGTGTGACGGCGCAAAAAGTTACGCTGGGGACCCCACATTCTTTAGCAGTGCGTAAATCGCCAATCATCATGGCGATTTCTTCATCCGTATAAACAAAATCACCACCACGGGGACGAATCATGGCAACTAAGGGGATACCTGCTTCGCGCGTGTACGCAGCTGCAGCCGCCATGACACCTTTCGAAACGGTGGTGCCCCCAACCGCAAGATTATCGTTCAATTCAATTCGGTTCGCCCCTGCTTGCACGGCAGCGGGGATGTTCGTGAAATTCTCAACGCAGACTTCTTTAATCATGGTCTTCCTCCAAAAGTACGGCTAGTTAAAGAACGGAACAAGCATAGGTTGTACACTTGATAAAACGGTTGCAGTATCGCTTGCTGACTTTATTGTACACGGTTCCTGGTGAACATACCAAAGTAAGGGGGCGCGACTGGATGTACCGTTCGTGTGTTTTGGACTTCTGGTGCAACCTCAAAAAGAACGTCAGGGTGCTCCCCAGTCTGTTTTGGTGTAATCCCCAAAACGGCGAATGTGAGGCAAAAGTGCCGTTTTGACGCATTTAATAATAACAAATATGATAAAATTATTGGCAACAAATGTCTTGGGAACATTCTGGCGGAGGTTAACGAATGAAGAAAGCGGGAGAGTTATTCCTACTCGATTGGAAACGAATTTTTAAGAGTAAAGCGGCCACATTACTGATGCTGGCGTTGTTGATTATTCCATCACTTTATTGCTGGTTTAATGTTTGGGCGTTATGGGATCCGTACAGCAATACGTCCGATTTGAAGGTTGCGGTGTACTCTGCGGATAAGTCGACCAAGTTTCAGGGCCAAGAAGTCGCGGTGGGGAAGCAGCTGGTCAAAGAATTACGCAAAAATGACCAAATGGGGTGGACATTTGTCAGCTCCAAGAAGGCCATTCAGGATGGCGTGC
This sequence comes from uncultured Lacticaseibacillus sp., assembly GCA_934370925.1. GTDB lineage: Bacteria > Bacillota > Bacilli > Lactobacillales > Lactobacillaceae > Lacticaseibacillus. The sequence continues at coordinate 28,278 of CAKRNG010000017.1, forward strand.
GTAGTGGGAAATATTACGCGGGTATTTACGTGCCGAAGAATTTTTCATCTGACCTGATGAGTTTTGTGGCCGGTAAAATTAAGAAACCCAAGCTGTCGTATTACGTGAACGAGAAGATTAACGCTGTGGCGCCCAAATTAACGGGAACTGGGGCAAGTACGCTGCAAACGACGATTGGGAGTGAATTCCAGGAGACCGTTGCGGATACCTTAATGAAGACGATGAACAAGGCGGGCGTGGACTTGGATGATAACCTGCCCATGTTGAGACGGATGGCTTCCTTGATTCTGAACACGAATGCCAATTTGCCGGAACTGGATAAGTATGTGGCTCAAGCCAAGCAGTTGCAAAAGGACATGCCAACCATTAAGGCAAAGTTGAAGCAGGCGAATGAACTTGCGGCGTACATGCCGGAAGTTAATAAACTGGCGAAGAAGATTGTGGCGGTTAATGGGTACTTACCGCAAGTTGAAAGTGCCGGTGAACTCGCGACCACGGTGGCGGGCAAGATTCCGGAGATTAAGCAGGCGGGTGCGCAATTACAGACCGTCAACAATGATTTCGATACCATCTCTGGTACGTTGGATTCTGCCATCACAACGGCGAATAGTGCACTGGGTGTGCTGACGAAGGTGGACAAACTCTTGCCAGAAATCACGGCAACTGCACAGGACACGCAACAGGTTGTTGGCACGACGAAGGATGAAATCATTCCAGAAATCGAGAAGGTGCTCCCCGCGTTGAAGACGGCTGTGGTGAGTGGTGTCACCATGCTGACGAACCTCAACACAACGGTGAGTTCCAATCTGACGTCGTTGTCCGATAAGTTAGCGACCCTCGAAGATGATCCCGATAATCAGGAGGCAAGGCAGGCGCTTGTTGACCTGCTTTCTGGGTTATCAACGGATAGTCAAACGGGTGCAACCACCGCAACCAAGCTGGCAGACTCGTTGCAGTCATTACAGGATGCCTACAATAAGAGTGCCGTTGCGAACGGGCAGAGCGAGGTGCACACGCTGGATCAGGGGATTACGCAACTGCGCAATGCCGCAACGGTTCTGAAGCAGCTAAGTCAGCAAGCAGCAACGTTGAGTACGCAGGCCAAAACCGCATCCACAGCCGAATTACAAAAGGGACTCACAACGTTGGCAGACACTGCGGATAAGTTTGCGGCAGTGGGTAAGAAACTCGAAGCGAGTCAGTTGCCAAGTAAAATTGCCACCTTCAACAAGCAATTCAAGCAGCTACTGGCAGACGCGTCTGTAACCCTCAGTGACTTGAACAAGAACGTGTTGCCAGAACTCCCAAGCATCCTGTCGAGCACGAAGACGGTGATTAAACGGGCTGTGACGCTCATGACGAAGTATCAGAAGCAAATGCCAGCGCTGAAGCAGGAACTGAGCGATGCCAACACGCTTTTGAATGGGCACATGGATGAAATTACCACGGGCTTAACGACCGTGAGTGACTTGTACAAAAATGACTATCCGACCCTTAAAAATAAGTTAGCCACGGCAACGTCCTTTATTAACAACGATTTGCCTGACATTGAATCTGAGTTGACAGGGACGTTGACGACACTGAACGAAAAGCTACCAGAAGCAGAAAAAGCCCTGACAGAGGCGAATAAGCTGCTAGATAAGAACTGGCCGACGATTCGTGAAGGCATTACAAAGGGCGCCAAGCTAGTTGCAAAGGGTGAAAAGTCCGTGGACTTCGAAAAGCTGATTCGCCTGCTCAAACGTGATGCAGGAAAAGAATCGGACTTCCTGGCTAATCCGGTCACGTTAAAAACCAAGTCGTATTACGGCATCCCGACGTACGGGTCAGCGAGTGCACCGTTCTACACGGCACTGTGCATGTGGGTTGGTGGCCTGCTCTTATCGAGTATCCTGGTGACAGATTACGCGTTGAATGACCAGCAGAAGAAGCGGTACAATATGCGTCACCGTTTTGCAGGTCGTTTCCTCACGTTTGCCGTGATGGGGATGCTTCAGGCACTCATCGTGGCGCTCGGGAATATGTGGCTTGTGCATGCGTACGTTGCGGAACCCGTTGCGTTCGTGGCAGCCGCGATTTTCCTTGATTTGATGTTCACCGGCATTCTTTACGCGTTGGTGGCGCTGTTCGGCAATATCGGGAAGGGATTAGGGATTATCATCCTCGTTCTATCCATTTCGGGTGCGGGGGGGAACTTCCCAATTCAGCTGTCAGGCGCATTCTTCCAGATGATTAATCCGTGGTTGCCATTTACGTACGCGGTTAACCTGATTCGCGAAACGGTTGGGGGCATTTACTGGCCAAATATGTGGCAAGACATCATCGTCTTGACGCTGTATGGGGTCGGCTTCTTCATCGCTGGGTTACTGTTGAAGGAACCCGTTGCGCCGATTATGGATAAGATTCACGCGAATGCGATTAAGAGTAAGATTATTCACTAACTGATGAAAGGGAGGCTGCGTCAGAAGACGGTTTGGCCCCTATATTCAAAAAGAAGTGCCCGCATAAATCCTGAACGCAGGATTTATGCGGGCACTTCTTTTTGTGTGGTGCGCGACTGAATCGTTGGTTAGCACATGGCTTCTAGTTGTGCTTAAAGGTTAATCAGGCGCACGGTGCGCACGTTATCGTTTTGTGACAGGTCATCAATAATTTCGGCGTAGGAGACCTTGCGGGGAATCTCAATCCGGTAAATATTCTTATAGAGGTGTTCGTGGTTACCGACTTTGTTTGGTTCCGTCGAGAAAGCCACACCCCGAATTTGAATATCATGATTGCCGAAGTACACCTTGATGAAATCTTGCGTTGTGGCTTTGTCCACGTACTTGATTTCGAGTTTACGGATGGGGGTAATCCGGATGGCGCGCTTCAGGATGGTGAGGACGAGGAAAACGAAGACGGAACTGACGATGGCAATGGGGTAGTATCCCATCCCGATAGCCAACCCGATACCCGCAACTGCCCAGAGTGACGCAGCGGTGGTCAGGCCAGAAATGTTGTGGCGGGTGACGATAATGGTACCTGCACCCAGGAAGCCAATGCCACTCACAACTTGCGCAATGAGTCGCGCCGGATCAGCACGAATCACCTCATAAATATCGTGGTGGCCGGTCGCGAACTCCACGGCCTGTGCCGCAATCTCCTGTTGAATCATGGCAATCACACAGGCCCCAATACAAACCAAGATGTGGGTGCGCATACCAGCGGGGTGGCTATTTTGCTCACGGTTAAACCCGATAATTCCCGCAATGACGGTTGCGAGCGTTAGACGGAGAAGAACGGTGACAGTATCTACTTCAAACATAGTAATCCTTTCTAGATGTGGCTGGCAGTCGCTGTTAAGGAAGCGGTAAGCCAAAACGCATCAATGCAATGTTTGTTCTATTACTAATGGTATCTGTCTGAACGGTTTGGAGCAAGGCAGATTAGTCAGGTGCGGTGTAAAGTTCACACTAAAGTCTGATGTCGGTACGAAAATAAGCTTATATAATAACCTTATTGTGATGGCGATATCAAAAATTGGCCATATCGTAAGCAGTAACCCTCATCAGAAAGGAGACAGCCACATGCAAGAAGTTGCCTATGAATATCGAGATGTTGACATGACGAGTCGGGATGCGAGCTATCGTCTAAGTGCGTACAAACGTTTCGGCTGGGAAGTCATTGATGCCCGAATTGGTGAGAAGACGACGTTACGGATGCGGCGGCCCCTTGATGATGCGCAGTATGACCGGTGGATGTCTGATGAGCAGGACTTTGACCGTGCATTGACGCGGGCGCAAAATGCACAACGCGGCCACGGACGGTTATCGTTTTCGTGGTTACAAGAATTAATGCCGAACCGGCGATAGTTATGCACAAGTGGATAAAATGGCGGACATAGCGCCAATTGTCCACAGACGTGGCGGTTGCTAAGTGTGTCCACGTTAACAAAAATCCGATAAACTTTTGACCCAACCTAAAACACGTGATAAACTCGCCTTATTGATATTCAGACCGGCGTAATAGTAGCGGTGCGGAATGACTTCAGAGAGTCGATGGGTGGTGCGAGTCGACGGATTCCGGTATTTGCGAATTACATGCGTGCCAAAAACGGTCCACCGGGAGCAGGCCGATATCCCTGTTGAGAGATGGTTTTTAACCATAATTGTGGGTGGTACCGCGGCACGTTCGTCCCCAACCGATTGATTCGGTTGGGGATTTTTTTGTCTGAAAATCACAAATTATACCCAGTATGTTGAAAAATTTGTAGTTAATGAACCAGGCGCGTCCAGTTATGAACAGGATGAATGCTGTGGATAAAAATGGAGGAAATGACAATGGCAGATAATATTATTGACGAGCTCGACTGGCGTGGGGCGCTGAACCAGATGACGGATGAGGCGGGATTGCGTGAATTGTCCACAAAGAAGGCAATTTCGGTTTACTGCGGGACGGATCCAACGGGCGACTCCCTGCATGTGGGGCACTTGATTCCCTTCATGATTCTCAAGCGGTTCCAGCAGTTTGGGCACCACCCAGTCATTCTGATTGGTGGGGCGACTGGCGCAATCGGCGATCCATCTGGCCGTAACAGCGAACGTGTTTTGCAGACCATGGATGTGATTCATGAGAACGAAAAGAAGTTGACCGCGCAGATGGTGAAGCTTTTCGGAACGGAAAACTTTACCATCGTGAACAACTATGACTGGCTGAGCAAGATTAGCCTGCTCGATTTCCTGCGTGATTACGGGAAGCTTTTCTCCGTGAACACGATGCTGGCCAAAGAAGTTGTGGCGAGTCGGTTGGAAAATGGGATTAGTTACACCGAGTTTACGTACCAAATCCTGCAGTCCGTTGATTTCTTGAACCTGTACCGGGAACATGACGTTCAGTTGCAGATTGGTGGGGCTGATCAGTGGGGGAATATCACGGCGGGGATTGATCTCATTCACCGAATCGAAGGCCCCGAAACTGAGGCGTTTGGCTTGACGAACCCATTGATGCTGAAGAGCGACGGCACGAAATTCGGGAAGTCTGCTGGTGGTGCGGTTTGGCTTGACCCTGAGAAGACGACGCCATACGAGTTCTACCAGTTCTGGTTCAACCAGGATGATGCGGACGTTGAGAAGTTCCTGAAGTTCTTCACGTTCCTCAGTGAGGAAGAAATTGCTGATCTTGTTCGGCAAACGCAAGAACACCCCGAAAAACGGGCAGCGCAGCGTCGATTGGCTGAAGAAGTGACGGCGTTCGTTCACGGACAAACAGCAGTTGACGAAGCAGAAGCAATTTCAGCAGCGCTCTTCTCTGGGGATGTTTCAAACTTGACAACGAGCGAAATTGAACAGGGATTTGCCAGCGTTCCAAGTGCAGATGCACCAGCAGCGGCAACGAATTTGGTTGAATTTCTCGTGGATGTGACGGGAATTGAGAAGTCACGGCGACAGGCGCGAGAAGATGTCACTAATGGTGCGATTAGCATAAATGGTGAACGCGTGCGGGACCTCGAATTTATCGTTGATCCAGCGAGTCACTTTGACGGTAAATTTGTCATCGTGCGCCGGGGAAAGAAGAAGTACTTCTTAGTACGAATCGCCCGGTAAACACGAACAATCGGGAGTCGGTAACAAAAAGGCCACTTTTTGTTACCGACTTCTTTTTGTTTGAAATATTGTTAAATCAATATTTGCGGGAATAATTTAAGGATTTTGCGTCCAAAAGCGATAATCCAAACACGAATGCCGTTTTGTAGGCGTTTTCTGTGGCGGAAACGTGGCATAATTCGGAATTGTTAGCTCAAACTTATCGAGCGTATAGCTACATCTGCGAATTTGTTAAGTAATCCGTTAACATCGTTGGTATCAGAAGGTAACTGACACGTAACGGGTCTGTAATGTTCAGGTGGTAATCTAATTCACAGTTAGTTAAGAGAAATTACAGGAGTGACGATAGTGAAGACGAGTAAATTATTTATCACAGCAATTGCAGCCCTTTCCCTAGCTGCAACATTTACAACAACCGTACAGCCTGTTTCTGCAACAACCAAGGCAGAAGCAACGCAGAAGAACAAGGACATCCTTGCTAAGATTGAAGCTCAGGATGAGAAGAACGGTAAGCTTGCCGACGAAGTAACATCCAAGAACGACGAAATCAAAGCAGCTGACACCAAGATTTCCGATTCCAAGGCCAAGATTGCAGAACTTGCAACCAAGATTGCCAAGGAAAAGAAGGAACTTTCTGCTCGTAAGACCGCAATGAAGAAGCAGCTCGTTTCCTTGCAGAAGGAAGCCGGCGACTCCGTTACTGGTAACGTCTACGCAGACTTCGTTCTTAACTCAAAGAACCTGTCCGACCTTATTTCCCGGAGCACGACGGTCAGCAAGTTGAACCACGCCAACAAGGAGGCCCTTCAGCAGGTAAAGGACACCAAGGCACAGCTTGATGACCTTCAGGATGACCAGAAGGCAACCGAAAAGACGCTTGAAGACACCCGCACGGAGCTTGTTTCTGACAAGGCGAAGCTGGTTTCCCTGCAGAAGGATGCGAAGGCCGAAAGCAAAAAGCTTGCAAAGATGCTTGCTGATAACAAGGATGTCCTTGCTAAGATTAGTGCTGAAGCAACGGCTAAGGCAGAAAAGGCCGCAGCTGCTGCTAAGAAGGCTGCCGCAGACGCTAAGAAGACTGTTACAACCGCAACAAAGTCCAGCACGACTTCTAGTAGCTCAGCAACGGATGCTTCCCTTGTAAGCAGCAGTTCTTCTAGCGCTACGAAGAAGAGTACAGCTTCATCTAAGAACTCATCTTCTTCTAATAATGCGACAAGCACGCAGAAAGAAACGACAATTGATAGTTCTGCATCTGCATCCTACAGTAGCGTTATTGCGGCAGCAATGTCGCAACGAGGTAAGTCATACGTTTGGGGAACAGCCGGCCCAAGTACTTACGATTGTTCCGGGCTGACCATGTGGGCATTTGCTAAGGTTGGTATCAGCCTGCCACATTCATCTGTTGCACAGTCGCAGATGGGGACACGCGTTTCCGTTAGCGAATTGCAGCCGGGCGATTTGGTCTTCTTCGGTTCACCAGTTCACCACGTTGGGATTTACATTGGTGGTGGCCAGTTTGTTCACGCACCTAAGGCTGGTGACGTCGTTAAGGTTACGTCCATCAGCGCATACACACCTGATTTTGGGGTTCGCCTCTAATATTCAAACTAACTCGTCTTCAAAGAGCGTCACACCAATCGTCGGTGTGACGCCCTTTTTGTATTCAACGATGATTGCTGGCGAACAAATATCTACTATGTAAGGTGCACTTTTTGGGATTGTGATATGGGCTTTTGGGTCGAATCATTGTATTCTTGATTAATTGGGAAAAATGGAGGGACAATTTGTGGCAGACAACAAGGTTCTGGTGATCACGGGCGCAGCGGGTACGGGGAAAACGACCGTGCAGAAGTACCTCATGCAGACGTATGGGTTGAAGCGGGTTTTGACGCATACAACTCGGCCAGCACGCGTTAATGAAGTGAATGGCGTTGATTACTATTTCGAAACGGATGCGTCATTCGAGAAGAATCATTATCTCGAACGTGTGATGTACTCGGGGTATCAGTACGGCTCTTCGTTTGAAGCGCTACAGGAATCGTGGCAACAGGGAGCTATCGCCACGATTGTCTTAGAAACCATGGGGGCAATTACGTACGCGGAAAAGTTGGGTGATCAAGCCGTCATCTTATTTTTAACGGTGAAGAATACAGCGAAATTACGTGAACGTATGCAAATTCGTGGAGATAATCCGCAGATGATTGCAAAAAGACTGGGTAGTAAGGAGCATGCACGTGATTTAACGATGCCAGATGCCTTAAAAGGGCGTGCAATTGAAATTGATAATACAGACTGGGATACAGCGAAATACCGGATTGATGAAATCGTTAAACGCTTACAGGACGGCGTTTAAACGTGTTTTTACGAACATCCATTCGTAAAAGGCCAGTCGTCATTAGGGTTCTCCGTAAACGTAGCTTGACCAGCTTGTAATATAAATGTAACGGGAGCGGTGTACAATTACCTTAAATACATTAATAATCGTTAAAATCGCTTTTGGCTTCGTAAAGTTTAGGTTGCTTTAGCCACCTGGGACGACACGGTCTGTGTCGGTGTTTGAAGGTTTAATCGGAGACCAATTGGTAAGTTGTTACGGTATACGGAGGATCAATTAATTATGAAAGAAACACGTAAACAAGTACGACTCAACCGGGATGCATCTCACCGGGTAAAGCTCTTCAAAACACACAAGGGCTGGATGACAACTGGGGTCACCACACTCGCGATTGCCGCTGGGGTCGTTACGTTTGGTGCAAACACGAATGACGTGTCTGCCGCAACATGGAAGAGCCGTTCTGTTAGTGACATTACGGATCAGATTAAAACGTCAACGGACAAGTCCACTTACACCATTAAGTGGGGGGACACGTTGAGCGCCATTGCGGAAGCATTGACAAACAGTGGCATCAACACCACCGCAGACCGTCTTGCTGAAATTAACCACATTTCCCAAAGTGACCTCATTTATGCTGGAAACAAACTGACCTTTACGGGGACGGGCGACAAGGCCGTTGCAACGGTGAAGGAATCCGATGGGACCACGAAGTCTTACAACCTCGACCCAAGTAAGCAGGCAACTGCCACGAAGAAGGATGTTGCGGACGCGAAGGTGAGTCAGAAGGAAGCAGACACGAAGACGCCTGTTAGTTCTTCCGCAAAGAGTTCATCAACAAAGGCTACTTCTAGCACGTCTAAGGATGAATCTTCAGCTGACGATAGTGCAACCAACACGGCCGCAGCTAAGGCGACCGCAAAGGCAAGTATTAAGGCAAAAGCCGAAAAGATTAGTGCAACTGTAAAGACGGACGCAAATGGCAACTTGACGCTTGAGGTTAAAGATGATGATAGCGCCGATAACGTTGTTGCGCAGCTGAAGGACGCCATCGAACAGGCAGACCTGGAAGCGTACGTTAAGATTGAACTTGTGGCGGGCGAGTTTGCCAACCAGCACTTCGAAAAGGCCATCAAGGATAAGGGTTACACCTTTACCAAGGATGATGACAGCAAGTACTCCTTCGAAATTGCGGGTGCTTCTGATGGCGACATCGAAGCAATTATGCAGATTGTGAAGTACTACGGTGTTACGAACTACCAGTTCACTGAAAATGGTGTTGTGCAGGATCAGGACGCCACGAGTGACGATACAGACACTGCCGACACTGAAGAAGCATCAACAACAACGACGGAACAGGACGACGACGCCGACGTTACCTCAACTACCGAAGATGATAGTGCTGTTGAAGCTTCCAGCGAATCTAGCGCATCTTCAAGTCAGGCTTCCTCAACGACAAGCAGCGTTTCAACCGCAACGAGTTCAACGACATCTAGTACGTCTTCTAAGGCATCGAGTTCAAGCCACACGACGACGACCAGCACGTCCTCTTCCTCCAAGGCACCTGTTGCTTCTTCAAGCAGTAGCTCATCCCACAAGACGAGTTCTTCTTCATCCAGCACCAAGCCTGCCACGTCGAAGCCAAGCACCAGCAAGCCATCTACGGGTAGTTCAACAAGTTCCACCAGTTCCCGTGCAGCGAAGGTAAGTGCTGTTCTCAGCGTTGCCAAAGCACAGATTGGTAAGCCATATGTATGGGGCGGTAAGGGTCCTAGCTCATTTGACTGTAGCGGTCTTGTTAGCTATGCCTTCCAGCACGGGATTGGGATGAACCTTTCCGGTAATTCTGCTTCACAAGCAACGCAAGGCACACGTCTTTCTAGCTTGAGCCAGATTCAGGCGGGCGACTTGATCTTCTGGAGTTCTAACGGGAGGGTTTACCACGTTGCTATTGCAATCAGTAGCACGCAGTACATTGCGGCACCACACGCTGGCGAGAACGTTCAGATTCAGACAATCAGTTCTTACTTCTACCCAAGCTTTGCAACACGTGTTATCAAGTAAACTAAACGAAAAGAAGCGTCCCGACCTAGGTCGGGACGCTTCTTTTTTTGAGGCTGCGTCAGAAGACGGTTTGGCCCCAGTATACAAGGTAGGCCCGGTGGAAATCCCGAACTTAGGATTTCTACCGGGCCTGCCTTGTATGTTAGGGGGCAGTCTTCTGGCGCGCGACTGGATGTAATGTTCGTGTGCCTTGGACTTATGACGCAGCCTTCTATTGTTGTGGCACTATCTATTTCGGCGAATGGTAATCAGCACTTGCCTGAAGTCGACTTGCATGATGATGATGGCAATGAGAATTAACAATCCCCCAAAAAGGAGGTTCATGGTGAATGCCTCGAAGCCGAATAAGACGGAGAATAAACTACCGAAAACCGATTCGGTCATCATAATAAGGCCGGCTGGGGTGGGGTCCGTGAATTTTTGCCCAATGAGTTGCAAGCTCTGTGCGCCGAATGAAGAAAGAATACCAAGTGTCACGACGGGGACAATTGCGGCATGCCAGTTAATGGCGCCGTATTGAGCGGATTCCACCGTGCCGGACCACAGCATGCCGCCGATTCCCTGAACGGCACCTAGCATGAAGGCAACAATCCAGGGGTTAATGCTCGCCGCGACTGATCCGAAGTAGACAATCTGAATGGCGTAAATAACGGCGGAGAGGATTACCAGCAAGTCGCCATAGTGAACGGTGAACCCGTTCTGGAAGACGTCCGTTAAGATGAGCATGCCAACCACACAGATGGCGATGGCGAGGTAGCTCTTTGGGGCGGGTTGGTCGTGGAAGACAAGCCACATGATGAACGGAATCATCACGACATAAATTGCCGTTAGAAAGGCGTTATTGCCGGGCGTTGTGTAAATGAGCCCGACAGTTTGTAGTTGATACGCGGCGAAGTTAATTAGGCCGGCGATTAAACCGATGCGAAATTCGTGTTTCGACATGTGACGCACGATTTTGGGGAAGAATGCAAAAACGAGAATCGCATAGATTAAGCCGCGAATCCCGTTGATTAAACCCGCGGGCATGTGGGCGTTCGTTGCCTGTTTCGAGAAGATATAACCGGCCCCCCAAATAATGGCGGTCAGCGTTAGTGCGAGGTTAGCTTGTGTTTTAGTTAGTTTCATGTGCGATGTCCAATCTCTGTGGATAAGTAATAACGAGTTGGTGGTGCTGAAGTGCCGTAGTTGAATACGGCAGAAATGCTATCCGTGAATCAAGGTGAGGTACAGGATTGTGGCGATAACCGGAAAACCAGCTGCCCAGTACCAACTAGGCATACGTTCGGTAATCCGAATGGGCAGCAACGCCCAGATAATGGTGAGCAGCGCGGCAATTAGCGTGAGCGTTTGCGTGAAGTACCCAGCTGCTGTGACGCCAACAACAAGAATGGCGGTGAGCCAAACGGGCATTTTGGCACTCCAACTCGCAATGATAAAGGGGAGCGCCGTGAAGACAAGGCGGAGCAAGAAACCACGAGTGAGGACCTGACTGCCAGCCATGGTGAGGAGTACCTGTAAGAATGCCGCTTGTGCAATCATACAGCTGGCCTTGAAGGGCGGTTGCATGTCCTGTGTGGTCGTTAAGAAGGCTAGGCCAACTTGTGCAAGCGCGAGTGGTAAAAGTCGCCAGTTGGTGGTGCTACCGAGGATGGCGAGAACGGTGGCACTGAGAAGAAACCACTTTTGTTCCCATTCAAGGTTCATGGCGGCGATGACAATCGTGAACAGGACGAGCGCAGTTAACGCGAGGCCCCATGTTGTGACGCCGGCGCCAAACGTGATTAGGGGCACGAGCAGGCCGCCGAACAGAACGACGAGGGTGTTAATCACAGGTGCATAACTTTTTTTCATTACAGATATCTCCAATGTTGATAAGTCGGGTGTGGATAAACCGGAATCGCGTGCGTATATGCGGGTTCCTCCTTAGAACATGCTACTAGAAAACGCGGCTTCTTTCAAAATGTTTTCAACTTCTACTATATATATGTTAGGATAGACTAGTTGCAAAGATTTCCCGATGGGGCTCAACACAACGGTGTGATTGAGCGTGCCTTGTAACCGACGATTTGAAGGGGGAAAATATTTCCATGCAGGAACGACACTTATTTACGTCCGAGTCCGTCTCAGAAGGACACCCGGATAAGGTCGCTGACCAGATCAGCGACGCGATTCTCGACGCAATTCTCACGCAAGATGCCAATGCGCGTGTGGCGTGTGAAACGACCGTGACGACGGGGCTAGTCCTCGTTGTTGGGGAAATTTCCACCACCGCATACGTGGATATTCAGGGAATTGTACGTGCAACCATTCGGCGAATTGGGTATACCAAGGACAGCGGTTTTGATCCAGATTCCGTCGCCGTGCTGGTCGCACTTGATGAACAGTCACCCGATATCGCGCAGGGGGTTGATGAATCCCTTGAAGCGCGTGATGCGGACACGGATCCACTCGATAAGATTGGGGCCGGGGACCAGGGGATGATGTTTGGGTTTGCCGTTGATGAAACGCCAGAACTCATGCCATTACCCGCAGCGCTTGCACACGCGCTTATGCAGCGGACCGCGAAGTTGCGGCATGATGGTACCTTGACGTACCTTCGCCCAGATGCCAAGGCGCAAGTTACCGTCGAATACGATGATAACGAAAAGCCAGTGCGTGTGGATACGATTGTTCTGTCCACGCAGCATGACCCAGACGTTACGCTCGACCAGATTCGCCATGACGTTGCCGAACAGATTGTACGTGTGGTGATTCCAGCAAACTTGTTGGATGAGAACACGAAAATCTTCGTCAACCCAACTGGACGTTTCGTCCTTGGTGGCCCCGCAGCAGATGCTGGGTTAACGGGACGTAAGGTCATTGTGGACACGTATGGCTCATACGCGCGTCACGGTGGTGGGGCCTTCTCCGGGAAGGATGCCACGAAGGTTGACCGGTCTGCCTCATACGCAGCGCGTTACATCGCCAAGAACATTGTGGCGGCGGGACTCGCAACGAAGGTTGAAGTACAGCTTGCGTACGCCATTGGGGTGGCGCGGCCCGTCTCAATTTCCGTGAACACGTTCGGAACAAACAAAATTTCAGAGGACGCAATCGTTCGCGCAATCCGCGACAACTTCGATTTGCGTCCGGCCGGCATTATTGAAATGCTGAATTTACGTCGGCCAATATACGAGCAGACGGCGGCTTATGGTCACTTTGGCCGCACGGATGTCGACTTGCCTTGGGAACACCTGGACAAGGTTGACGTGTTGAAGAACCTGCTCTAATTAGTGATCGATTGGTTGGGAGGACAATATTCTTATTGTCCTCTTTTTTATGAGCTGGTGGCGCCCATAAAAGTCAGCTGGCGTCCGCTGTCTTTTGCGGAACCAAATTGTGACGTCAGCTAATAAACGAATTTAGGAGTAATTAAATGTCACACCAGAAACAAACGAACGTTGCGGTTATTACGGCGACGATTTTCATCGCAACCTTTATGGCGGCCATCGAAGGAACCATTGTTAGTACGGCGATGCCAACGATTGTGGGGTCCCTGCATGGTGTGAAGCTCATGAACTGGGTTTACACGATGTACCTGCTCACCAGCGCCATGGCGACCCCCATTTACGGAAAAATGGCGGACAGAATTGGCCGGAAGCGCGTCTTGCTGTTTAGCCTGGCTGTCTTCATTGTTGGGTCATTGCTGAGCGGATTATCGCAATCCATGCCCATGCTGATTTTCTTCCGCGCGATTCAGGGAATTGGGGCAGGTGGGATTATGCCTGTTACGTTCACGATTATTGCGGATATTTATCCCATCGACAAACGGGCCAAAGTGCTGGGCTTTAATGGGTCCGCGTGGGGAATTGCGGCGGTGGTCGCACCGTTAATCGGTGGCTTCATCGTGGACAAGCTATCCTGGCACTGGGTCTTCATTCTGAACGTGCCAATTGGATTGCTCACGATGGGGTTGACCGCAATCTTCCTGCACGAAAATCACGTGCAAACGAAACAGCCCATTGATATCATGGGGACAGCTTATTTGGCCTTGACGCTGCTATTTATGTTGACGGGCTTCCAGATGTTGGATAGTACGAATGGCATCTTAATCTTTGCCGCACTCGGACTGCTCGCCATTGGGTCACTTCTGCTGTTCATTCGGCAGGAAAAGCGCGCCGAGGATCCCGTGATTAGTTTGGACTTGTTCAAGTCACGGACCTTTACCATCCAAAATATTCTGGCTGCGGTTGTTTCAGGAATTGTGATGGGGCATGAAGTGTACATGCCTATCTGGATGCAGGGCTTGCTCGGGCTGGATGCCTCAATGGGGGGCTTTGCCGTTACGCCAAGTAGTTTGATGTGGGTAATTGGCTCGTTCGTGGCGGGACGGTTGCTCGTGAATATGCGGCCGCAAAAAGTGTTAGTGGTGTCGCTCACAATCATCACAACGGGGATTTTGATATTGACGTTCATTCCCGCAACAACGCCGTTCGTCTTCTTCCTCGCAATTTCTGCCCTGCTTGGAACGGGCTTCGGGATTGCAATCACAACCACGACGGTAAGCTCTCAGGCCGCGGTTGCGCAGGATAAGGTCGGTGTTGCGACGGGATTCAACACGTTGAGTCGGACGCTGGGACAGACCATCATGGTGGCCGTCTTCGGGATGATTTTTAACGTTCAGGTGGCAAACGGGACGGCTGCGCACGCGGGACTGAAGGTGTCGATGATGAATAAGCTCATCAATCCGCAGACGGTTAACGAGTTACCAGAAAAGGTGATTCCAGCGTTGCGGCAACTTCTGTTTGGGGCGTTACATGGGGTGTACGTGGCGTGCGCCATCGTCGTCATCCTAGGCATCCTATTAAATCTCCTAGACCGCAAAAAGAAGCAGGTAGGGTAGCTTTGTTCATCGTGATTACGGGCTTACGGGTGCCGGAACGATGTGGGGCCGGTTCCCGCTTGCGAAGGCTAGGCGCACGTTCAGGTAATGTGGATCGTGTGGTGAAAAAGAGTCCGCCACCAAAAGAAAAATTGTTGAAAGACAGATAATAAATAGTCCCAGATTCGGAGTCAAACCGCTCCAAATCTGGGACTATTTATTATCTACCGAGGCCCACGTCCGAGGCTGCGCCAGAAGACTGGATGTAATGTTCGTGTGCTTTGGACTTATGGCACCACCCTCCAGCGTCGTACTTCCCATCATTGTAGGCGTGTGGTAAGATGAAAGCTAACTAATGAACGGAGGAACGTACGGTGAAGAACGCAGTCATTAACTGGGTCAACCTTAAGCATGTTTTAATCAACATTTTTGCGGCTTAGGGGTGGAGTCTGCCCTTTTTTAGGGGGAACAGTTAATGATTTGCGGGAAACGTGCGTTCAAGAGGCTGGCACGGGTCGGTCTTTTTTTGTGTCAAACAGGGTGTCGAAACTTGGAGACAAGGGGCGGATTAACGTGAAAATGGTTGCGGGTGATTCTTTCCCCGACGTCAGATTTACGTTGACCGTTTTGCGCCTGTTTTTCCCAGTTGCACGTTATCCAGCAGGAAATGGATAATAAAATGAGTTTGAAAAGAAATGTTTATGGTGCCTACTTGTACAGCTTTGCCGCTTGGTTTGGCATCACCAATCTTTGGGTGATTTTTCTCGGGCAGCGGGGAATTTCACTGGTGCAGATTGGTTTGTGTGAGAGTATTTTTCACGTGGCTAGTTTTTGTTTTGAGATGCCTTCAGGAATGTTGGCGGATCGGTTTAGCTATAAAACGGTTCTATACTTCAGTCGAATGATGGCGATTATTTCAGCCGCGATGATGTTGGTCGGCAATACGTTTCTCTGGTTTGCCGCCAGTTTTGTCATCAGTGCCTTCTCCTATAATTTACAATCAGGGACGCTAGAGGCGCTGGTTTACGAATCCCTGGCGCCGGACGCACAGGTGGCGACTTACCCACGAATTACCAGTATGATGGGCATTGTGACGGAAGTGGCCAGCACTAGTGGCGTCATTATTGCGGGGCTGCTCGTTCACGGACACTTGGCGTTAACCTACGTCATTGCGATTGTGTGGGCCGTGGTTGCGTTGGGGACAATCTTTTTCATGAAGGAACCGGGCGTGCACGGACCGCAAGAAGAAAAGCAAACAATGCGGGCGATTATCGTGGCTGCGGTGGCAGCGTTACGGCAACAACCACGACTGCGGAATTTAATGCTTGTGGATGCCAGCATTAGTGCGGTTGGAACCGCCTTTTACTATTACTTCCAAAGTGTTATGACGGACCGGAACTTCTCGGGAACCCTCATTTCGACCCTCATGCTGGTGAGTTCGCTGGTGGCCATCGTGGCAATGCGCTTAATTCCGAGCCTGCAGCGACGGTTTCAGCAGTTACCGTTACTGCTAGGAATGGCGGGCACGATGACGGTTGCCCTCATGGTTAGCGGCATTCACCAAATCGGGGTGATGCTCGTGGCCTACCTGATTGTCGAGGGGATTTCAGCTATTCTGTACCCGCTGTTCAACACGTATTACAACGAACTCATCCCGAGTGCGCAGCGAGCAACGCTACTCAGCGTCGCCAGCATGGTCTTTTCAATTGAAATGGTGGTGCTGTTCCCCGTTTGTGGCTGGCTGATTAGCTTAATTGGGTTCAATTGGACGTTCCTCATGCTTGGTGGCCTGCTGACGGTGGGCTTGATGAGCTGGGGTGTTTATCAAAAACGGCGCGTTAATCTTTCTTAACCGCATCCGCGAAAAAGACATGAATACGGCCGGAACTATTCATAATTCGGTCCGTTTAAGGTCATGATTGCTCGATATAGTATAACCATCGACAAGTTAATCAAGCAGACGCAAAAATAAGGAGATGTTCCGTATGGCTCGAATCATGATGGTTAGTCTAGCAACAGGAATCGCAGGTTTAGCAGGTGTCGCCGCAATCGCCGTCACCCACAACCGCCGGAAAATCCGGGAATATGTGAAGGTAGAAAACAGACTGTAGGGTTCTGTCCGCCACGAAATTTGACTAAAAAAGCCAAAAAATTCATCACCCAATATAATTCCTGATGGCTGAAGACGATTCGTCCGTTGGGGTTTGGGGATGATACTGAAGCTGAGCGAACCGACGATACACGGAATAATAAAAGATGCGTGGTAAACGACGGTGCAACCAGCAAAAGTGACAAAAAAAGATTTTGTTTCGATATGCAAAGCAAAGAAAGCGAGGCTGCGCCAGAAGACGGGTTGTCCCCGGTATACAAGGCGGTCCCGGCGGAAATCCCGAACTTAGGATTTCTGCCGGGACCGCCTTGTATGTTAGGGGACAGTCTT
>CAKRNG010000018.1 GCA_934370925.1 uncultured Lacticaseibacillus sp.
GGCCCATAAAAAAACTCCTTCCTCGGCAGACAAGCTTTAATTATTTGCTTGTCTACCTCAGTAGGAGTATACCCCCCGAACTTAGGATTTATGCGTGCCTTGCTTTATATGTGAGGGGGCAGTCTTCTGGGACACGTAGCTCGACTAGGATGTAACTTTCGTGTGCCTTGGACTTCTGTTGCAGGCTTTTTTGTTACGCTAAATATCTTTAAAATTGTGCTTCCTATATCTCATCTGTCTTGAAAAAATGTAAGGACAGAAGCAATCCCGTTGCCCCCAAGCACATCCCCGCAATGACGTCGGTGGGGTAGTGAACCTGAACGTATATCCGGCTGAGCGGAATGGCGATGAGGAGAAAAACACTAACAACGCGGAGTGCCACGCGTCCCCATTTTTCCTGCACCAACGCGCTGGCACAAATGAGGAGGGTGCCGTAAAGGAGGACGGCGCCTGCAGAATGACCACTGGGGAAACTCCACCCGTTCGCTGAGACCAGGTTGTGAATGGTTAAATCCGCATTGAACGGTCGCACGCGGTGAACGATGGCCTTCACAATGAAATTAATCCCGTTAATGCCACCCATGTTCACGGCAACGAACGCAAGCAGGTTCCATTGACGGCGAAGGGCAAAAATAAGCCCGACCGCACAGCTCAAAAGGGTGGTGACAAGTGGATTGCCGATGCTCGTAATGAGGATAACAAACTTAGATAACGCGGGCGCACGGACTGCAAGGGCCCACTTGAAGCCGGTTTGGTCGATAGCGGTGATATAACCAGCCCGGGTAATCAAGCCAAACACGATGAGACAGAAAATGAGCGCGGTGAGACCTGCAAATAAGAGCGGGTCAGGCGTCCGCCGGTGAGTGGTATGCAAAAAGTCACGTCCTTTCAACCATTAATAGTAACAGTGTAGCATTTGTTCGCTCCCCGTGTTCGATGAGGGCTTTCGTTACGATCATTGTAGCTAAATGGGCGTTGAAGTGCGACGCAGAATGTCATCAGTTCCGGAGAAGGGCGCCCCACCACTGGAGACACGGCAAAACCGGAGTCAAGCTTCTCCCCACAACGACCGTACCCCACAATGTAATAAGTAAATGCTTGTCCAACCGCGCGTTGTCTGCTATATTAACGTTAATACTAAACGCGCGGAAGAGTAGTAGTAAGTGGCGACTGTTCAGGAAGTCGACGGGACTGTGAGTCGATCATCGCCATTCACGAACTGACTTCCTCAAGCTGTTGACCCGAATGGAGTAGGGTGAACCGGTCTGTCCGTTACCCAATTAAGTGCTGTGCGTCGTTGGCGTGCAGAAATTAGGTGGTACCGCGGCACAGCCGTCCTAACAATGTTAGGGCGGCTGTTTGCGTTTAAAACACAATCAGGGAGGAACTACACATGGCTTTCGATCATTCTGGAATCGAAAAGAAGTGGCAGAAGTACTGGCGCGAGAACGACACATTTAAGACGGGCAAGGACCCTAAGAAACCTAAGTATTACGTTTTGGATATGTTCCCTTACCCATCTGGTCAGGGCTTGCACGTTGGACACCCAGAAGGCTACACCGCGACCGATATTGTGGCCCGTATGAAGCGGATGCAGGGCTTCAACGTTTTGCACCCCATGGGCTGGGATGCGTTTGGGTTGCCCGCTGAACAGTACGCACTGAAGACGGGGAACGCCCCAAAGGCCTTCACCGCAAAGAACGTGGCGAACTTCAAGCGTCAGATTCAGAGCCTTGGTTTCTCCTATGATTGGGACCGCGAAATCAACACGACGGACCCCTCTTACTACAAGTGGACCCAGTGGATCTTCGAACAGATGTACAAGAAGGGTCTCGCGTACGAAGATGAAGTTGCCGTTAACTGGAGCCCAGACTTGGGAACCGTTGTGGCGAACGAAGAAGTTATCGATGGCAAGACCGAACGTGGGGGATTCCCTGTTGTCCGCAAGCCAATGCGCCAGTGGGTTCTCAAGATTACGGCCTATGCAGAACGCCTGTTGACGGACCTTGACGACCTCGACTGGCCTGAATCCATCAAGCAGATGCAGCGGAACTGGATTGGGAAGTCCACGGGCGCGACCGTGACCTTCCAGGTGGCAGGAACCGACAAGTCTTACGATGTTTACACGACGCGTCCAGACACACTTTTTGGCGCAACCTACTCCGTTATGGCACCTGAACTGGATCTGGTGAAGGAAATCACGACACCAGAACAGAAGGCGGCTGTGGAAGCGTACATCGAAGAAGCGTCCCGTAAGTCAGATCTTGACCGGACTGACCTGAACAAGGACAAGACCGGGGTATTCACGGGTGCGTACGCCATCAACCCAATTAACGGCGAAAAGCTACCAATCTGGATTTCTGATTACGTGCTTTCAACGTACGGAACCGGGGCCATCATGGCGGTACCTGCACACGATGACCGTGACTACGCATTCGCGCAGAAGTTCGACCTCAAGATTGTGCCAGTTATCGAAGGCGGCGACGTGACTGAAGCAGCCTACACTGGTGACGGCACGCACATCAACAGTGACTTCCTGAACGGGCTCAACAAGGCGGACGCAATCAAGGCCGCCATCGATTGGCTCGAAGAAAAGGGTGTTGGGGCCGCAAAGGTGAACTACAAGCTGCGCGACTGGGTATTCTCCCGTCAGCGTTACTGGGGTGAACCAATTCCTGTCATTCACTGGGAAGATGGCGAAACCACGCTGGTTCCTGAAGATGAACTGCCATTGCGGTTGCCTGAAGAAGCTGACATCAAGCCAAGCGGAACGGGTGAATCACCACTTGCAAACCTGGAAGACTGGGTGAACGTGGTGGACGAGAACGGACGTAAGGGTCGCCGTGAAACGAACACGATGCCACAATGGGCGGGTTCATCATGGTACTTCCTGCGTTACTGTGACCCACACAACGGGCGTTTGCTGGCAGACCCCAAGAAGCTGGACTACTGGATGAACGTCGACCTGTACATCGGGGGCGCGGAACATGCCGTGCTGCACCTGCTGTACGCACGTTTCTGGCACAAGTTCCTCTATGACCTGGGCGTTGTGCCAACGAAGGAACCTTTCCAGAAGCTCTACAACCAGGGAATGATTCTCGGGGACAACCACGAGAAGATGAGTAAGAGTAAGGGCAATGTCGTGAACCCAGATGATGTGGTGGACCAATACGGCGCTGATACGCTGCGCCTTTACGAAATGTTCATGGGCCCACTGGATGCCGGGATTGCATGGAGTACGGACGGTCTCGCCGGTGCCCACAAGTTCCTCGACCGTGTTTACCGGACGTT
Organism: uncultured Lacticaseibacillus sp.; assembly: GCA_934370925.1. Taxonomy (GTDB): domain Bacteria; phylum Bacillota; class Bacilli; order Lactobacillales; family Lactobacillaceae; genus Lacticaseibacillus. The sequence goes on from CAKRNG010000018.1 coordinate 3,292, forward strand.
CGTGGATGATCAGGGCAAGATGCGTGACCACATCACCACATTCAACGACGGCAAGCTGACCAAGGTTTACAACGAAACCGTCAAGAAGGTCACGAAGGATTACGAAGACCTGCACTTCAACACGGCGATTGCGCAGATGATGGTCTTCATCAACGAAGCCAACAAGGTTGATGCCTTACCATTCGAGTACTGTGAAGGTCTGGTCAAGATGCTGGCCCCAGTTGCGCCACACTTGATGGAAGAAATCTGGGCAATCTTCGGCCACGATACAACCATCAGTTACGAAGCATGGCCAACGTACGATGAAGCCGCTTTGGTTTCAAACGAAGTCAACGTGGTGGTTCAGGTGAACGGGAAGCTCCGTGCACAGATTCAACTCGCAAAAGACACGTCCAAGGAAGACACGGAAAAGGCCGCAATGGCACAAGCCAACGTCCAGAAGTTCGTGGAAGGCAAGGACATTAAAAAAGTGATTGTGGTGCCGAACAAGCTCGTCAACATTGTCGCTAAGTAATCTTTTTATACACAGGAACCCCCTCGGCATGTGCCGAGGGGGTTCTTTGTTAGGTGAAATTACGACAGGTCGGTAACATGACGTTCACAGGTAAGTAGAACATGGGTATCATGGTAAAGACTGTGCGTATTCCTTTCTAAAAATGATTAGGGATGTGTGTCAAAGGGGACAGTCTTCTGGCGCGCGACTGGATGTAACGTTCGTGTGCTTTGGACTTATGGCGCAGCCTCGGGCCACCTTTGAGACTGGCAGATGGGCTTCCTGACAGGCTCAAAGCGAGGTGGAATAATTTTGACTGGTTTTTAGTCAAAATTATGTAGCCAGAAGTTCTTAGCGATTTATCGCCTAGAACTCTGGACATCGTTAGTGCCGTGCCCCACCACTGGAGACACCCCAAAACCGGAGTCGAACTTCCCCGAACAACCGGCGGCCCCCTTCTCGCACCACAGCCCAGTTATTGTACTAATCTTAACTTTGCAGATGATAATTGCAAGTTATCCTTGTTTAATTATAGAATAGGATGTTATGGTGTGGCTTTTTCGCCTGCACCCGATAAACAGCATTCGTTAAGTAAAGAGGAAAAATATGGATAAACAAGACGCGCCGGTATCCGAGGAGAAGTCCACCCAGTCAAAAATGTTGACGGGTGTGGCCTGGATGACGGCTGGGAGTGTGTTCTCCCGAATCCTCGGCGCAATCTACATCATCCCCTGGTGGGCGTGGATGGGAACGGTGGCTTTGGCGGCCAATTCCATGTTCACGAAGGGGTATCAGATTTACGCTATTTTCATCACAATCTCGACCGCCGGCATTCCGGGGGCCGTTTCGAAGCAAATTGCGAAATATGATGCGTTAGGTGAATACAATACCAGTATGCGTTTGTTCTGGCACGGGATGTTTGCCACGAGTATTATGGGGATTATTTCCGCAATGCTCATGTGGTTCGGCGCACCGATTCTGTCAGCAGGGGATTCCCGGATGATTCCGGTGTTCCACTCGCTATCACTTGCGCTGGTCTTGATTCCGATGCTCAGTATCCTGCGTGGGTACTTCCAGGGACATTCCGAGATGGCGCCGAGTGCGATTTCACAATTTGTCGAACAGTTTGTGCGTGTGGCGTACATGCTGGGGACGGCTTATTACATCATGAAGCTGGGCGACCGAAACTACGCAAACGCGGTTACGCAGTCCACATTTGCGGCGTTTATCGGGGCGATTGCCGGGATTGCGCTGCTTGTGTTTATCTTTGTGAAGCGACTGCCTAAGATTCGGGCGCAACAGGCACAGAGTTTGAATCAGATTGACGTGTCCGTGAGCCACCTGTTAGTTGAAGTGGTGCAGCAGGCCATTCCGTTCATCATTTTGAATTCGACCGTCAACGTTTACTATGTGATTGATCAGTACACTTTCTTCAACGGAATGCAGAGCCTGTATTCCGTCAGCATGACCCAGTTGAACAATATCTTCTCGATGTTCGCGGGAAATGCGAATAAGCTTGTGACCATCATCGTGTCGCTGGCGGCGGGGATGTCGGGAACGGCCATTCCGTTACTGACGGCGGCCATCACGAAGAACAAGCGTCGCGAGGTGGCGAACCAAATTACCAACACGTTGCAGCTCCTTTTCATCATCATCATCCCCGCGTCATTCGGGATGGCGGCCATCAGTCACCCACTGTACGTCTTGTTCTATGACTACAATCTGATGGGATTCAAAATCCTGGAAGTTTCCTGTGCAATGGCGATTTTCCTCGGGATGTTCCTCGTGTTGGTCGGGATGATGCAGGGGTTGTTCCAGAACAAGCGGGCGATTGTACAAATGTTAGCGGGATTGGCAATCAAGTTTTTGTGCCAGCTACCATTCATGCTTTTCTTCAATGTGTATGGGCCAATGCTTGCGACCTTAGCGGGGATGGCGGTTTCTTGTGGCCTGATGCTGCACGATTTGCGCAAGCGATATCACTTCAAGGTGCGCCAGACACTCCACCGACTGATTGGGATTACGGTCTTCAGCGTGCTGATGTTCATCTTCACGCGTCTAACCGTGGTTGGCCTCAGTATGGTGTTCAATCCGGCAAGCAAAATGCAATCACTGCTCATCATGCTGCCGGCCATTGCGGTTGGGGTGGCCATTTATGGGTACTGTGTGCTCGCAACGCGGCTTGCGGACACCGTGATGGGACCAAAAATTGGCAAACTTCGGCGTCGTTTACACATTAAGTAATGACGCACCCGAAGACCGGCTTTAATAGACAACGAGCACCAGACGTAACGCTTGAACTTACGCGTTAAGCCTGATGCTCGCTGTGTGTCGGACTGTAAATGTGCGGTGCTCTGACTGCGTTTGCAGCGCATCTTCCGGCACGGTCGCTTGTAAGGAAAACTTGCAACAGACGGGCAAAGTGCGGTACAAATATCTAGTGATGAATTGTTATAAAGTTATAACTGGAAGGAAATAAATATAAACCCATGGGTAAAACTCTGATTTTTGGCGCGGCCCTTGTCGACGCCCTGATGAACATTCCAACGGTACCGGGGAGCGGTGGCAATGTACTTGGCGACTTCCTTGAGTATCAAGTCGGTGGCTGTGCCATTAACGCATACTGTGGTTACCGATACGCGGGGGCGACGGGCGATTTGTTCGTTCCGGTCGGTCGTGGTGCGAACGCTGAACGAATCACTGAACACTTGGAGAAGATTGGCGCAAAGCCGTACGTGGTGACGGGTGCACCCGATAACGGCTGGACTGTGGCGATGATTGAGCCAAACGGTGAGCGGACGTTTGTGGTTCTCCCCGGAATGGAAGAATTATGGCGTGAGGCTTGGTTTAAGACGCTGAACATGGCCGATTACGACTTCTTGTACCTGAGTGGTTTCCAGCTATCCAACCCACTTGTGGCGCGGGCAACGGTGGATGCGTTGGCAAAACGGCGTGATGATTCAGTCTTGTTGTTTGACGTTGCTGCCCGCATTCAGGGTGTCGATCAAGAAATTCTGGCTGAACTACTCCACTCTGGCGTGATGATTCACTGTAATGAAGTTGAACTCCCCCAAGTGGCGCAGGGTGAAACCTTTGAAGAACGCATTCAGTACTTGTACGCCCAAACGCATCAGCCCGTTGTGGTGACGCTGGGAAGCAAGGGAACCTACTACTACGCGGGACCAGGTGAAGAGGGCATCGTCCCAGGCGTTCCGGTGAAGGTCATCAACACGGTCGGCGCGGGAGACACACACTGTGGCGGCATGCTCGCGGGAATGGCGCAGGGATTAGGCCTGGCCGAATCCATCGAATTGGGCAACCAGCTAGCAGCAAAGGTTTGCGGCATGCAGGCAAACATGCTGCCAGTTTCGTATTAAGGAAACTGAAGGGAAAGCGACACATACGCCACGCACAAATAGATCATGATAGCGCGGTGTTGATGTAACTGAATGCATCAAGAATGGCAGGCTGTTGCATAGAAAAATTTGGCGGAGGTTTTGGAGCCGTGCCCCACCACTGGAGACACGCTAAAACCGGAGCCAAATTTTTCTATACAACCGCCATAAAAAGCAGCGTCAACTTTCAGTTGGCGCTGCCTTTTTGCTTCCGTTGTGGGGAACGGGAGCGGTTGAATTGATCCCAGACCGTGGGATACCTGAATGTGGGTGTCATATCCGGTGACCACAAACTTTGACATGTCAAAGCTGGGCAAGCACATTCAGTGTTAATGGTTAATAGCTCGAAATTGACGCTAGGGGACAGGTTCTCGTTGCCGGATGAGTGGCGCGAAGGGTTTCCTCGCGTTGCGCTCATGGTGATTGCTGGCTTCTTACCCCAAAGCTACAAAGCAGAACCTAACCGCCGTCTCCCAATGGCATGAGCATAAACCTAGGACGAAGGTTATGCAAATGGACGTGTGTGCTTGTCTGATGAACAGATGTGAGAACAATTTGGTCATCTTGATGGGATGGGTGGGTGCATAAAGTTAATTAAGTTGCGTTGTGAACGCGGGGGCGCGATGGGGATGACGGAAACCTGTTAATTTGCACGGTAAATCTGTTGCTTTTCACACAATCATTTTCATCAAATGGGGTTAAGATCGTCTGAACATAATGTTTTAGTTAAAATCCGTTGCGGGATGGCCACTAAATTTTTACCGGAAAAGAGAGCTCGACTTAGGATATAACATTTGTGTGCCTTGGACTTACGGCGCGGTTGTTCTGGGATTCGTGTTGGTTGCAACGGGGATGACAAGTCTGGATGTCGGTTATTGACGTCATGCGCCGACAAAGTAAATGGTGAAATGAACAAAATAAGCATCCTGGTGTCATTTAATTAAGAAACCCAGGATGATTTTTTTTGCTTAATGCCGGTGCGATGGTGTTTGCTAACTGCGGCTCAAAAAAAATCCGCAAATGTATATTCTTTTAAACAAAAATGTATCACTTTAGAGGCTGGAGGGTGTATACTTTAATTGTTGATAAACAGCAAGCGCTTACTTCCGAGCGAAAGGAGGACAGTGTTGAGTGAGCGCATACTTATTATGTTGTTGGATAAGCAAGCTGTCCGAGCTGGAAAAGTCAGATATTTTTTATTTTATAGGTTCAACTTTGGGGGCAATAGTTGATAATTAATCTGGACGGCGCACAACTGATAAAGGAGATGTGAACAACATGGCTTTAGAGGATTCTAAATTCGGACAAGGATTCATCAAGGTTGCCGTTAAGTTAGGGAACCAAATCCATCTGCGTTCATTACGTGATGCGTTTGCGACGATTATGCCACTCTACATTTTGGCGGGGCTTGCAACGCTGCTCAATAATACCGTGTTCACTTGGATATTCAAGGGGCAAACCTTAGTTAACGTCCAGTATTGGGGCACGATGCTGTCGAATGCGACCCTGAATATTTCGAGCTTGTTAATTGCAACGATGATTGGTTACTTCCTCGCGAAGAACCGTAACTTTGAAAATCCACTGGCGTCTGCAATGGTTGCGATGGCGACACTGGTTGCGATGATGCCAAACACGGTTTCAATGGTGCCAACGGGTGCCACGAAGGCCGTCGATGTGGTCGGTGCGCTGACGTACGGCAACATGGGGACTGGCGGGATGTTCGCTGGGGTCATCATTGGCTTGCTGGCAACGGAACTGTTCATTCGGATTTCCCACGTGAAGCAGCTGAAGGTCAACTTGGGCGATCAGGTGCCACCTGCAGTTGGTGATTCTTTTAACGTTTTAATTCCAGTTATTTTAGTTCTTTCTATTTTCGCCGCTATTTCTGCAGTGCTCTTCGCAACAACTGGCATGAACCTGATTAGTGTCATTACGACCTTCATTCAGGAACCACTGCGCGGGATTGGGACCGGAATTGTGGGTTCCCTGATTATCTACACGCTGGCAAACCTGTTGTGGCTCTTCGGGATTCACTTCTCCGTTATCTACAGCTCCATTCTCGAACCCCTTCTGATTATCAACATTGTTCAGAACACGGCTGCTTACAACGCGGGACACGAAATTCCAAACATCATCAACTTGTCTTTGGTTCAATCCTTTGCACTCCTTGGTGGTTCTGGGGGGACGCTGTGCTTGCTCGTTGCGACCTTCCTTGTCAGTCGGAATGCGGCTGCGCGGAACGTGGCAAAGTTGTCCTTCTTCCCTGGGATTTTCAACATCAACGAACCTGTTATCTTCGGTTTCCCAATCGTGTATAACATTTCTCTGATTATCCCATTCGTTGTTCTGCCATCATTTGGGATCTTCACGGCCTGGTTGGCGACAACGCTGGGTTGGATGAATCCAATGGTTATTCAAGTGCCATGGACGACCCCAATGTTCCTGAACTCGTTCCTGGCAACCGGGGGCGACTGGCGGGCACCAGTGATTCAAGTGCTCGTCTTTATCATCGGGATTCTATTCTACATGCCATTCGTTAAGATTAACGATAACGTTATGGCACGTCAGGCAGCTGCTGAAAACTAGACCTATTAGACAGGAAGCCACGCGAAAATCGCGTGGCTTCTTTTTTGAGGAACACGCGACACACAGAAACCCACCACAAAAATCGTGGTGGGCTTCTGTGTGATTTTTTATGGCAAGTTTCGTTCTAGTGATGCGCCGTTTGTTGCGATGACGTGTTTGAACCACGCATAGGATTTCTTTGGGATGCGCTTTAGGTCGCGTAAATCGTGGTTGGTGCGGTTGACGTAGACCATGCCGTACCGCTTATCCATGTTGCCGGATGAGCTGGGGATGTCGATGAGTCCCCAGCCGAGGTAGCCCATCACGTCGACGCCGTCTTGCTGCACGGCATCCTTTAGTGCTTGAAGGTGCTGCCGGTGATAGTCAATCCGGTAGTCGTCCTGGATGGGGTGTACGTTGCCGTCTTCGCGAACACCAATCCCGTTCTCAATTGGGAACATGGGGAGGTGGTACTGGTTGTACACCTTGGTGAGAATGTCCCGGAACCCCAGCGGATCCACGTTCCAGCCCCATTCGTTCATTTGCAATCCAGGAACGGGTTCGGCGCCACGTTCGAGATAACGGTTGGGGATGGTGTTGACGGGGACTTTGCTGCTGTTAATCTGCTCTGACCGGTAATAACTGAAGGCAATGTAGTCGCTGTAAGTATCGGCGAACGCTTGGCGATCAGCCTCCGTGTAATCGAGGTCGAAACCATGATTACGGATGAACGTTTCGAATTCAGTGGAGTAGTTGCCATAAACGAACACGTCAAGGAGGTTCCGGTTGAGGAATTCATCGATTTGGCGTGCATATTGAATGTCGCGCGGGTGGGATGAGGCGGGGTAAACTTCGCTGTAGGCTAACATCCCCCCGATTTTTGCGGTTGTGTGTGCGTGAATGTAGTTGGCAATGGCGACGTGACCAACCATGACGTGGTGCGCAATTTTTAGCAGCTCTGCGTCGGTTTGTTCACCGGTCTGATACCCCGAGATGGCGAACACGTCTGGCATTGAATAGAGGTTCTGCTCGTTGAACGTCAGCCAGTAGGGAACGCGGTCGGCAAAACGGTCGACCATTTCTTGCCCATACCGCACGAACGCATCCACCACGTGTCGACTGAGGAAGCCGTTGTACTTGTCTGCCAAGGCGAGCGGCATGTCGAAATGATAAAGGCAAATCATGGGCGTGATGTGATGTGCTAACAACTTGTTAATCAAATCATCGTAGAACCGAATGCCTTCTTCGTTAAAGGCGCCATCACCGGTGGGACAAACGCGGCTCCAAGAAATCTGAAACCGGTAGCAGTTCATTCCCTGGTCGGCCATGAGTGCAATGTCTTCATCGTAGCGGTGGTAGTCGTCAATGGCGACGTGCCAGTCACTTGCATTCGCAGTTGCGGGCCGACCATCATAAACGGATAGCCCCTTGCCGCCTTCATTCCAAGCGCCTTCTGTTTGCATGCTGGACGTTGAGTTACCCCAGAGAAATCCGTCTGGTAATGGGTGTGTCATGATCGCCATCTCCAATCGTTGTTTTTTGAATCCGATTTCATTATGGCATGATGCTCATTTTAAGTAAAGTCTTTACATGATAAAAGTATATACAAAAGTCGAGGATGAGCATTTGCTACTGGCACGTTTAGATTACGCCATTCGTGTTAGGCTGTTTCTGATATAATAATGACATCATTGTTCAAGAAAAGAGGATTTTAAAATGAACGTTATCGTATCGGTACTCGGAAAAGATCACGTGGGCATCATTGCGGCAATCACCACGGCTTTGGCAGCGCAGAAGGTGAACGTGCTGGAAGTCACACAATCTATCTTCAAGGGCAACTTCACCATGATGATTAGCGCCGAATTACCAGCAGATGCTGATTTTGCGACTATTCATGAGGCGCTGAAGCAGGCGGGCGAGCAGATTAACGTTGAAGTTCAAATGCAGCGCGAAGAATTATTCTCAGCGATGCACAAACTGTAGCGAGCGATTCAACAACATAACAATTAAGAGGTGCTAAGAGATGGAACTGCAACAGATGCAAGAAACCATTGCGATGATTCGGGAGGAAAACCTGGATATTCGTACGATTACGATGGGAATTTCACTCCTTGATTGTATTCGCGGGACGATGGCGGAAACCGCACAGGCCGTTTACGACAAGATTGTGGCGCGTGCTGAGAACCTGGTTCCCGTTGCCGAACAGATTGAAACGGAATTTGGGATTCCCATCGTGAACAAGCGGGTCGCCGTGACCCCGGTTGCTTTGTTAGCGGGTGGCGATACTGATTTCGACTTCATTCAGATTGCAAAAGCAATGGACAATGCGGCGCGCGATACTGGCATTGACCTCATCGGGGGCTACACGGCCTTGGTTCAAAGTGGCATGACCGCCGCGGACGAAGCCTTGATGCGGAGTATGCCGGCTGCGTTTGCGGCGACGGAACGTGTCTGTGGCTCCGTAAATGTCGGCAGCACGAAATCGGGGATGAACATGGACGCCGTGAAGCTGATGGGGGAAGTGATTAAAGAAATCGCGGACCCAACACCACAGACGGCCATGAAGCTAGTTGTTTTCTGTAACGCGGTGGAAGATAACCCGTTCATGGCGGGGGCCTTCTGGGGCGTTTCTGAAGGCAACTGTGCCGTTTCCACGGGTGTTTCTGGCCCTGGGGTTGTGCAACGCGCCCTCGAAGCCATTCCTGACGCACCTTTTGAACAGGTTTGTGAAACCATCAAGAAGACGGCCTTCAAGGTTTCCCGGATGGGGCAATTGGTCGGTAAAATCGCGGCAGAACGTCTTGGTGTGCCGTTCAACATTGTGGACTTGTCCCTCGCACCAACGCCGGCTGTGGGTGATTCAGTTGCGCAAATCCTTGAAACCATGGGCCTGAGCCACGTGGGGACGTACGGCACAACGGCAGCGTTGGCCTTACTCAACGACGCGGTTAAAAAGGGTGGCATCATGGCGGCGGAACGTGTCGGTGGGCTATCTGGCGCCTTCATTCCCGTGAGTGAAGATGCGAACATGATTGACGCGGTTGAAAAGGGCCACATCGGGCTGGAGAAGTTAGAGGCGATGACCGCCGTTTGTTCAGTGGGTCTGGACATGGTCGCAATTCCGGGTGCGACCCCCGCAACGACAATCTCAGGTATGATTGCGGACGAAGCAGCGCTGGGCATGATTAACAATAAGACGACGGCTGTCCGGGTCATTCCCGTCCCAGGTAAGGAAGTCGGCGAGTTCGTCGAGTTCGGCGGGTTATTCGGACGTGCACCAATCATGAAGGTGAACGATGGGGATGCCAGCCAGTTCGTGAACAGAGGCGGGCACATCCCGGCACCTATCCACTCCTTCAAAAACTAGCTGGCTCCAGTCGCTGGTCGCTGGGCGTGTTTGGGGCAGTTCGGCCTCCGCAGCGGGCTTTGCGGGTGCCGGAACGTGGTGGGGCCGCCTCCCGCCAGGCGCTACCGCGCATGGCTCCGGCTAAAAAATGAACCTCGAGCTCGCTGCGCTCACCTTCGAGTTTCATTTTTTGCCCGCATTGGCGAACGCCAATGCATTCACCACTTGGCACCCACGCCCGCTACTCCGGCCGAACTGCCCCAAACACTGTGCGCTGTGGTGGATGAAGACGCCGGAGTAACATTTGAGTTTAACGATAGAAGATTAAGTGCAACACAGAAAGGCATCAGTTCCGGAGAAGACCGCTCCGGAACTGATGCCTTTTTAGTCTACCGTTGATTACGTTCGGTCATTAGCGCGCAGTCGCTAATGACAAGCGTCGCACTTATTTCCAAATGAAGAGAGGAAATGGTGCGCAGATGTAGGCATGAACATAGAAAGTTAAGTGCAACACAGAAAGGCATCAGTTCCGGAAAAGACCGCTCTGGAACTGATGCCTTTTTAGTCTGCCGTTGATCACGTTCGGTCATTAGCGCGCAGTCGCTAATGACAAGCGTGGTACTGACCCCCAAATGAAAAGAAGAAATAGTGCGCAAATGTAGGCAGTCGGCGGGGAAAGTTCGGCGGAAGGTTGAATGTGCGGAAGTGGTGTCGGTATCTTGGCGGTTTACCGCCTAGATACGGGCCGACTTTGAGACTGACAGGCGGGCTTCCTGGCAGGCTCAAAGCGAGGTGGAATAACTTTGGCCTGGGTTTGGCCGAAGTTATGGAGCCAGAAGTTCTTAGCGCTTTAGCGGTTAGAACTCTGGACATCGTTAGTGCCGTGTCCCACCACTGGAGACACATTCAACCTGGAGCTGAACTTTCCCCGCCGACTGCCAGCAACCTTAGAGTAAACGTTACATTGTTAATCGACTGTCTGTTGTACAATCAGTTTATTAACAAAAGGACGTGAGACGCATGATTAAGCTGGCAGGACTTGATCTTGACGGGACACTCTATGACCGTCATTTAACAATTTCAAAGTTCAACCGAAACGCGGTTCGTGCGTGGGTTGCGAGTGGCCGCCTTTTTGCCATTTGCTCGGGCCGCATGTTGCCGCGTGTTTCAGCACTCATGCGGGATGACTTGGCCGTGCCTGGCTACCGGATGTGTCTGAACGGGGCGCTCGTTTATGACACGAACGATAAGCTATTGGCGGCGCGTCCGCTCGCGAAGACGACGGTGTTGCGTGTGTTTGATATCGCAAAGCGGTACGGCGTTCGCGTACGATTTTATAGTGATGAATTTCATGTTTTGTACGCGCCAGGACTGAAAGAAACCTATATTGGTGGCGCCCTCGATAGAGATTTGAATGTGGTTAAGGAAACCACATTGGCGAATCTGGTCCGGCGCCCGGATGTTGATTTTTACAAATTCACTGTAGAAGCTGCGTACGGGAATTTGATTGCCCTAAAGATGGCATTACGTGCGCTGTCAGTGTTGCCCTTGAATATGACGCGTTCGAAGACATTATTGTTCGAAGGATTGGCGCCGGGCGTGGATAAATTGGCTGGCATGCGGATTATTGCTGAGCATGCGGGCGTGACGCTTGATGAGTGTATGTGCTTTGGTGATCAGCTTAATGACCTCACCATGATTCAGGGTGTGGGCTACGGGGTGGCCATGGGAAATGCGGTGAAACCCGTGAAGAAGGTCGCAAAGTTAATCGCACCGAATCATAATCAACATGGTGCGGGAATTACTTTATTACGGGTCATTACAGGCGATATTGAATGAACAAAAAACACCTTGATGATTGCTTACCCATAAACGGTGAGCAGTCATCGAGGTGTTTTTCTATTGATAAACAGCGGACATTCACCAAACAGACAGCGGGTTGCGTTCATTCTGGGCAATGGCAACAGACTGTTTTTTTGATGAAGCGTATCGGAATTAATTACCGCCAATCACTAACTCTTTCCCGGATGAAAGATTCTTTGATGTGGTAATAGTCATGATGAAATGAATAATCTAGTAGTTGTTGCGTGACACACGGTGGTTGGTTGAACGTGATCGATGTGTAGAGGGTGTCAGCCGCAACGGCCGGATTCTGATGTTGCGCAACGTATCGAGCGGCCACGGTTCCGCGTAACGAGATTGGCGGGTGTAACGGGCCATGTCACACTGCCATGAACGTTAGCGAATGAAGCCCTGGCTGTCGATGTTGATGCGCTACCTTTCTTGAATCCGATTTCAGTATAGTCGATTGGTCTAGGTTCTGTAAAGCTTTTTACGAATAAAAGTATATACATTATTTAGCTTTAGGGTTTGCTATTGCGAACAACTAGCGTAAAATTAAGAATGAAAGTAATCGATACAAGAAGGATTGAACCGAGTGCGTGGCCTTGGTGGGCGGCGCGTGAAGGGAGTGCAACATGTATAAATACGAGGAAATTTCAGCAGATTTAAAGACGATGTTCACGAGCGGCCAATACCAACCGGGAGATTTATTGCCGGATCAGGAACAATTGGCGCGTGAATTTAACACAACGCGGATGACCATTCGAAAGGCCGTGCAGTCGTTGGTCACGGAAGGCGTTGTTTACACGAAGCGGGGTGCGGGGACCTTTTTGCGGAAGGACTACAAGCGCCACGAAGACGAACTGGAATCCTCAATCGACCGTCCGTTCGGGACAACGAAGACTTATTCGGGACGTACCGTGACAAGTAAGGTGTTGGGGCTCGACGCACGATTGCCGACCGAGAAGGAACAGGAAAAGCTACTCATTGGCCCTGGCGAACCCGTTTATGTGATCCGACGGGTGCGTTACGTCGATGGGCAAGTGTACGCCTACGAACATACCGTGATGCCGACGAAGATTGCGACCATCACGGAGGCGGTCCTCGAGGGGTCTGTGTACAAGCATTTGGCAGAGGAGAAACACTTGCATATTGCGGGATCACACCGGAAAGTGTACGCAATCAAGGCCACGGCGGAAGATGTGGAGGCGTTGGGCGCGAAACTTGGGGATCCCGTCCTTGCGATTACGCAGGTGAGCTATACGGAGGAGGGCGAACCGTTCGAATTCTCGAACACGCACTTCCCGTATGAAACAAGCTCCGTTATCGCAGACGTGGAGATTAAGATATAGCCAAATTTGGTAATAATGTAGAAAAAATAGGCCCCGTCAAAATCCCGTACTGGAATTTTGACGAGGCCTATTTGTCTGCGCATCTAACGTTAGGCACCTAATTACTGCTCAGGTGGGAGGCGTGGAAGTAAAACTGCATGTCTGGGTAGACGAAGTAGGTGGTGGAGTAATTGAAGAGTGCCGTGTTGCCGTGGAAGTTGAGTTGACTGAGGGCCATGACGGGTGTGCCCACCTCTTTGCCTAGCAGTGACGCTTGATCGGCTTGCAGTTCGGCCATGCTGATGTAGTGTTCACTACTCGTCGTTTGAATGCCGTACGTTTCCTTCAAGAAGTCGAAGATGGAGTGGTTGACTGCCTCAACCGTAATGACGGGAATGACGCTCGTTAGGTAGTAAGCCTGTTCGAGTGAGTATTCGATCTTATCCAAGAAGCGGACACGGACCACGCGGTAAAGTTCGGTGCCATCAGGAATGCTCATGGTCCGAGCAAGTGGGTGGTCGGCTAGAATTTTGTCGAAAGTGACCACGTGGGACGTCAGGTGGTAGTCCGGGCTGTGCATGGCAATACCCGTTCCGACAGAGAGATTAAGGATGGCCTTCGAGGAGCTAGGAAGCTGGTTAATGTAGTAGCCCGACCCCTGAACGCGGCGCAGGAGACCGCGTTGATAAACAACGTCAATCGCCCGCCGAATTGTATTCCGGCTGACTTGATACGTATCCATGAGTGTTTTTTCGGTGGGGAGCTTCTGTTCGAATTCACCCCGATTAATTTGTGCAATAATATCTTCTGCAATATCGTGATACACAATGTTCACCATCCGTTTTTATAGTCGATATAGGTTCTATTGCCACTATTGTACGCTAATCGGCCCTGAAAGTAATATTAAAGTTTTTCGGCAACGTTTAATTCGTATCGTTATTTAGAAAATTCACCTCAAAATAAAATTTGTAAGCACTTGCGAAATTTGTACCTACGTATTATGATTGATTCGCAGAGATGAAAGCGGTTGCCGGAATAATCGTGGTTGAACGAGGCTATTTGGAGAAAGAGAGAATGAATGATGGCAGATAAAACAATTATGTTGGTGTGCAATGCAGGGATGTCTACGAGTCTCTTAGTCTCGAAGATGAAAAAGGCTGCGGAAGCGGATGGTGTGGATGCACACATCTTCGCCACGGCGTCGAACGGGGTTAAAAACGAGCTGGCAGAACAGCACCCGGACGTGCTCATGCTTGGACCTCAAGTTCGGTACATGGCAAACGACCTCAAGTCTGAGCTGGATATTCCGGTTGAGGTAATTAATATGCAAGATTACGGCCTGATGAATGGCGAAAAAGTTCTGCAGGCGGCTCTCGGCTTGATCGAGGCAGCGCAGGCATAAAGACGTCAGCATCAGCGCGTGTACTGGACCCATTCCAGACGTATCAGTCAGAAGGGTCTGGAATGGCTGTCCAGTATGAGAAGGGACGGTTAATCGTGGCGGAAGAAAAAGAACAGGATTTAGAAGTGATTATGGGCCTCATTGTGAATGGCGGAAATGCAAAAAGTTCCGCATTCGAAGCAATTAGGGCAGCAAAAGACGGGGATTTTGAACAGGCGGATGCAAAGCTAAAGGAAGCCGATGATTTTCTCGTTGAAGCGCATAATTCACAGACGTCGATGCTGACGGCAGAGGCGAATGGCGACCACGCAAAGGTCACGTTACTGACGGTACACTCACAGGACCACCTGATGAATGCCATCACGTTCCGCGACTTGGCGGGGGAAATCGTTGATTTGTATAAGAAGTTACAGAGCGGCGCAAAGCGGGTAGAAGGTGAGGATTAACGTGGAAATAGCAGAGGGGATGCGCTTTCCCCGGCGGCTATTTCCGGGTTAACCGGAATCTTCTGCTTTGCAGAGCTCGACTAAGAAACAGAGCGGCGCAACCCGGTAGCTTTTGAGCATTAGCATGAAGGTGACGGAGGTGGTGTACTGCCACCGCAGTCAGCTTTGGGCTAAGCGGAAAAAGCTGGGATGCAGAGCTCGACTAAGAAACAGAGCGGCGCAACCCGGTAGCTTTTGAGCATTAGCATGAAGGTGACGGAGGTGGTGTACTGCCACCGCAGTCAGCTTTGGGCTAAGCGGAAAAAGCTGGGATGCAGAGCTCGACTAAGAAACAAACGCAATTGAATAAACGGGCCGATGCTTATTTTGTCGGTCCGTTTTTGCATTCGCGGGAATACAGTGGATGGTTTACACAATAAAAGGATCAGGAAGGTGAATCGAGACGATGAGTAAAGGCTTAAAGTTACCTGCAGACTTCCTGTGGGGGGGCGCTGTGGCGGCGCACCAAGTGGAAGGTGCCTGGCAAGCAGATGGCAAAGGTGTCAGCATTGCCGATGTGATGACGGCGGCGAGTCGTGAAGCTCCCGTGCGTACGGTGACGGAGACCGTCGAGGATAATCAAGTCTACCCCAACCACTGGGGGATTGATTTCTACCACCGTTACAAGGATGATATCGACTTGTTCGCGGAACTCGGGATGCGCGCATTTCGCATTTCAATTGCGTGGACGCGTATTTATCCAAACGGGGATGAAGCAGAACCGAATGAGGCGGGTCTGGCGTACTACGAAGATTTATTCAACACGCTACGGGCGAAGGGGATTGAGCCAGTGGTGACCCTTTCGCACTTCGAAATGCCGTATAAGTTGGTGCAGGAATATGGCGGTTGGCGCAATCGGGCACTAATTGACCTGTTTACGCGCTTTGCGACCACCTGTTTCCAGCGGTTCCACAAGCAGGTGCGTTACTGGATGACGTTTAACGAAATCGATAACCAGTCCGATTGGCGCCTGCCACACCATCTGTTGCAGGATTCTGGATTGAAGCTAAAACCAGATGAAAATGCGGAAGAGGCGATGTTCCAGGCAGCCCATAACGAATTGGTTGCGAGCGCCAAAGCAGTTTTGGCGGCGCGAAAGGTGGATCCGCAGTTGCAGGTTGGGGGCATGCTCGCGATGGTGCCAATTTATCCCCTCACCGCCAAACCGGATGACCAGATGTTTGCCATGCGTGCCATGCAGTACCGGTATTACTACGGGGATGTCCACGTGTTCGGACAATATCCCGCGTGGCTCCGGCGTTATTGGCAGGGAAAAGGCTACACCATCAAAGTCAGCGCGGCGGACGCGGACATCTTACGGCGCGGAACGGTTGATTTCATGGGGATGTCCTACTACATGTCATTTGCGACGGAACAGCGTGCGGATGGCCAGGTGGTGTTCGACGAGCATCATGACCTGGTGACGAACCCCTATGTGCCACAGAGCGATTGGGGATGGCAAATTGACCCCGTTGGCTTGCGGTACATGCTCAACTGGATGCAAGACCGGTGGCACAAACCCGTGATGATTGTTGAAAACGGGTTTGGTGCGTACGACAAGGTGGAAGACGGTAAGATTCACGACAACTACCGAATCGATTACTTGCGTGCGCACATTGCCGAGATGGAAAAGGCGGTCGTGATTGACGGTGTGGACCTCATCGGATATATGATGTGGAGCCCCATCGACCTGATTTCTGCATCCACGGGGGAAATGGCGAAGCGGTACGGATTAATCTACGTGGATCAAGATGACGCCGGCAATGGTAGTCGTGAGCGATTGCGGAAGGATTCGTACTTCTGGTACCAGAAACTCATCGAAACAAATGGTGAAATGTTAGATTAAATTTCTAAAGCGTGGGTACGTCATAAGTCCAAAGCACACGAACATTACATCTAGTCGAGCTACGTGCCCCAGAAGTCTGCGCTTAACCCAGAATTGATTGCGGCGGAAATGCACCGCCTCCATCAATTCTACGTTAATGCTCAACTTCTGACCGAGGCACTTCGCTCTGCCTGTGATTCGTCGCGCGCCAGAAGACTGCCCCCTAACATACAAAGCAGGCCTGGTGTAAATCCTAAGTTCGGGATTTTCACCGGGCCTGCTTTGTATACCGGGACCAAACCGTCTTCTGGCGCAGCCTCGTTTTTGTACAGAAGCGTTTCAAAGGTCGAAGCAGGTGATTAATTGTATTAATATTCGCTATTTGGTATAATCACCACAGTTGATGCAATGGAGGAGCGATTAAGATGGATAAAATCAACAACAGCGATGCAATCAAGCTACTACAACAAGTGATGCGGATTCCGACTGTGGGTGCGGATGAAAGCAAGGTGGCGGATGTGCTGGCTGAAAAGGTACAGCCGCTTGTGGATGCCGGATTGGTCCGGCTGACGCGTTTGCCTTACGCGCCGGGACGGGATAACTTGAT
The DNA here is from genome assembly GCA_934370925.1 of uncultured Lacticaseibacillus sp. Classification (GTDB taxonomy): domain Bacteria; phylum Bacillota; class Bacilli; order Lactobacillales; family Lactobacillaceae; genus Lacticaseibacillus. Next base: position 20,583 of record CAKRNG010000018.1, read on the forward strand.
TTTGGTTGCTGGACCCGAGACGGCCACCACGAAACTGGGCATCGATGGCCACATGGATGTTGTTGAGGCGGGGGATCCGGAAAAATGGCAGCATGATCCGTTTGGGGCGGAGATTGTGGACGGCATCCTTTACGGTCGTGGCGCAACGGACATGAAGGCGGGCCTCATCGCATCGTTCGTCGCGTTCTACAATCTTGTTGCGTCGGGCGTTGAACTTAAAAGTCAGCTACATTTTTTCGCAACGGTTGGGGAAGAAGTCGACAACTATGGTGCGCGTCAATTGGCGGCAGCGGGGTACAACGAAGCACTCACGGGGCTCATCGTGTGTGAACCAAGCGGCCCGCAAATCGAGCCGACAACGCGGGGAATTATTGATTACACTGTGACGGCGGTTGGGAAGGCCGCGCATTCTTCAACCCCAGAGGACGGTGCGAATGCCATTGCGGGTTTGCTTGCTTACAATACGGCAACCATGACCGCAACGGCTCCATTGACGGCACGCGTGGATTCGATGCTCGGACACGCAACGCACAGCATTACCCTCATCAATGGGGGGAATCAGGTCAACATCATCCCTGAATTTGCGTCACTGCGCGGCAATATCCGCACCACGCCGGAAGCAGACAACGCGGCGTTCACGGCGGCCCTTGAAGCGGCGGTTGCTGAAGCAAACACGATGGTGCCAGGTGTGACGTTGACGCTGAGTGTGGATTCCACGTTACCATCAGTTGGCAGTCCTGCTGACAACCGACTTGTGCAGACAATCCAGGCAGCGCGGGTGGCGCAGGGGATGGCTGAAGTACCCGTTGTTGGTGGCACAGGCATTTGCGATGCCGCGCTACTTTTGCGGCCGGGGATGGATATGGCAGAGTACGGACCGGGGAATGACACGTCGCACCAAACGGACGAGAACGTGGCGATTGCGGATTTTACGGAGGCAATTGAGACGTACACAACCATCTTTTCTACGTACTAGCACTTTGGCGGTGGTGGTGTGTTTGAGGCCGGTGCGCACTGGCGGTCTCCGTTGCGGGCTTAGGGGGCCGGAACGTGGTGTGGCCGGCACTGGCGATGTCCAGAGCTCTAAGCGGTAAACCGCCAAGAGCTTCTGGCTCCAGCCGCTGACGCGTCTTCCACCTGAAAAAAAAGCCTTGGCTCGCTGCGCTCTCGCAAGTCTTCCTTTTCGCCAGTCTGACCAAAACCCGGTCAGACTTCCACCACTTGGCCCCCACGCCCTCCACTCCGACCGCCAGTACGTACCTACATAGATTAGGTGGATAAATCTCCCCCTCTATTTATTTAGGGAAAAACCTTTTCAGGCGGGACATTCGCGGCTGCGCGCGAATGTCTTATCGAGGATAGATTTGCTCACTATGGACTGTTTTACTTGCAAAGTATCCTCCGAGGCCTAACGTAATCATCCAGCAGATGGTTGCAGCGCAAGGAGCGACAGCGACGTTGCGTCAATATCTTTTCATTCAAGCAAGAAGATGATTGGTGGAAGATGTAGGCAGTTGTGGGGGGAAGTTCGGCGGAGGTTTTGGGGTGCGGAAGTAGTGAAGGTATCTTGGCGGTTTACCGCCTAGATACGGGCCGACTTTGAGACTGGCTGACCGGGTTTGTCAGACAGGCTCAAAGCGAGGTGGAATAATTATGACCGGTCTTTGGTAATAATTATGGAACCGTGCCCCACTACTGGAGACACGCCAAAACCGGAGTCGAACTTGCCCCCACAACTGCCGTGCCCGTACCCAATAACCGCCGACTTTCTCGCAAACGCTGCCAAATAATTAGTGCGGATGTGAAAATAGTGTGGTATTCTGAGGTTTCTGACATTTCATTCTTGAGGTGACTGCGAGGCGACACGATTGGCGGTCGGTGAAGCAGCACCCAAACACAAATATAGGGGTTGATATCGCAATGCTTAGTTGGTTAAAGAACTACCGCGACACACTGTCACTGCTCGCGGGGGTTATTATTGGGGGAATTGTTGGTCTTGTCATGGGGGAGCAAGCAAGCGTCTTGCAACCATTTGGACAACTATTCCTGAATCTGATGTACATGGTGCTCATTCCGCTCGTGTTCTTCTCCATCGCGAACGCAATTGGGCAAATGACGAACGGGCAACGTCTGGGGCGTATCCTGATTTCGACGGTCCTTGTGTTCCTGTTTACGGCGGTGGTTGCCGCTGTGGTTGGTTACTTAGGTGTCCGGCTCTTCCCGCTCATTAATTCGGGGGACGTTTCGCACCTGAAGCACCTGATGGGTCACGTTAAGACAACGACGAACGACACGCCAATGCTGCAACAAATCGTGGAAATGTTCACGGTTGATGATTTCAGCAAGGTTTTGTCCAAGGACTACATGTTGCCAGCCATCCTGTTTTCCCTGTTGTTCGGGGTCGCAACCTCGACGAGCGGGAAGGCTGCCGAACCTTTCCGTCAGTTCTTAGCGAGCGGGAACGTGGTCGTGCTCAAGATTATCAAGTACATCATGTACTACGCGCCATTTGGTCTGGGTTGCTACTTTGCCTCCATCGTGGGGAGCTTGGGGAGCCAGATCATCGGGGGCTACGTGCACGCGTTCGTTCTGTACGTCGCGCTTTCTGTGATTTACTTCTTTGGGGTCATGACCCTGTACGCGTTCCTTGCATACGGACGCGGGGGCATTCGGACATTCTGGAAACACGTGGGGGTGCCTGCCATCACGGCCATCGCCACGAGTTCGAGTGCGGCAAGTATTCCAGCGAACCTGACGTATACGCGTAAGATGGGTATCTCGAACGATATTGTGGATACGGTCATTCCTTTGGGAGCGAATATTCACAAGGACGGTTCCGTCATTGGGGGGATTTTCAAAGTTTCCTTCCTGTTCCTGCTGTTCGGACGGGACATCAATAGTATTGGCAGTATCCTCGCAATTGTTGGGGGCGGGTTCTTTGTCGGTGCCGTTATGGGGGCAATCCCGGGCGGTGGGATGGTCGCGGAAACGCTGATTGTCTCAATGTTTGGCTTCCCAACGAATGCCATTCCGCTGATTTTGATCATCTCAACAATTATCGATATCCCCGCAACGTTACTGAACTCAACGGGGAACGTGGCGTCTGCAATGATGGTTTCCCGTTTGGTGGAACCAAAGAAGACGTTAACGGATAAATAGTTAAATTTCACAAGAAAAAAGCTAGACAAGTATGCGCCCATTGTGTATTATAAATACATGCTCAAACGGGCACATATGGAGGATTAGCTCAGTTGGGAGAGCGTCTGCCTTACAAGCAGAGGGTCACAGGTTCGAGCCCTGTATCCTCCATCATGAAAAAAACCACCTAGGAAATCCTAGGTGGTTTTTTGCTATCCCAAAGCAGTAGAAGCAATTGTTGGGCAAAACAAGAATGTAGCAATACGATGAATGTTCCGAGAACCCCTGACGAGGCGCAGGCCGAGTCGCAAGCGTCAAGGTCTTAAAACGAAGGTGGACGCTAGAAGGATGCAGGCAACTTGGCGGAGTGGTTGACGAGCAGGACGGAGGCGACCCCGCAAATTACCATGATGCCGGCCATCCCCACATCGCCAAGGAGTCCGGAGACGCTGACGAGCGCGCCCGCGATGACGGCGGCGATTGGCGAAACGGCCGTGTTTGCACCTGAATAGGCACCGATTTTCTTCGGGTTCATCATGTCGGCCCGCATGGTTTGGTTGGCGGGGACGGTTAGCATTTCGCCAATGGTCAGAATGATGGCACTCACAGCGAGGGGCCAAAACGATTGCTGAACGAAGGAGCCGGCAAACCCGACGACGAAGAAGGCTGTTCCAATCGCATAGGCCTGACGAAGCGTCCAGCGTTCGCTGAGGCGCGTGAAGGCGGACATCATGGTCACAATCATTACGGTGTTAATCAGCGTAATAATGGATAACATGCGCTGCCCATAAACGTAAATGCCAAAGATGTGGGTACTGTGGAAGGCGTTGCCCAAGTGAACAGCCAGGTAGTAATCGGGCTGGCGGGTGATAACGGAGAGCAACACGAGGCCGAGGAGGAACACCATGTAGCGACGGTCACTCAGCACCGCCATGTATGATTTCAGGGCACTCCAGACAGAATCGGATTGTGTTTTGGGCACCAGCAATGTCTCAGTCATGCCGAAGCGGACGATGCAGAGGTTGAAGATAGAGATACCAATGAGAACGAGTAACAGTTCCAAGAGGTAGTCCCGGAAGAACCAGCCCCCAATCGCGGCCCCGAGCATGACGCTGATATTGATAATCCAGTAAATCAGCGCGTAGACATATTTGCGGTTGCGCGGTGTTGAGGAATCAATCATCATGGCTTGTTCAGCTGGATCGGCGAGGGAACCACCGACACTTGCGACGAGGAAGGCGATGAACGTCACGCGTGGTTCGTGTAGCCAGGGATTATTCATTGCGGCGGCAATCGTGTAGCCTAACGTTAGTAGGATTCCGCCAGCTAACATAATCGGTTTGCGCCCGTGGCTATCCGCCAAGTGTCCGCCATAGAGTCCCGCAACGAAGCTGAGGACGGAAATTACCATTAAGAGAATCCCCGTGACGACCGCACCGAAATATTTGGCGTAGTAAATCGTCATGTTGGGGTAAATGGAACTGTTGAGCAACGCGGCGAGAAACACTGTTAGCGTTCGTAGCTTCAGGTTTCGGTCTAGTTGCATAAATTCTTTCATAAGTCGAACACCTACCAATCTTGGCATAGTATACCTGAACGAATGCAGTTTGACGTTATTTTGCTTGCAAAAAGTTTGAATATTTCCCGGGTAATAAGTGCTGGTCTGCCGGACGTTGACGCGTATTGAACGTATTTGGGGCGTGTAGCGGGCGAGTTATCGCAAACCGGGACAAATGGTTAACCTTTTTGATTTCCATAGATGCCACGGCTTCTAAAAATACACTGTTTTTGTATTCTTTTTATTATTTGCAATTAAGATGATAATTGAGGCGTGCAGAGATAAATGCTGCTAAAAATGCCCCTTTACGGGCATTTTTAGATATTTTGTTTCTCAAAAGTTTCACAAGTTAACGTAACGTTGTCGTGATGCGGTATTAAACGGTTAATAAAGTGGTTGATAATTAGTCGTTTTTGACGCAATTTTTCGTCACGAATTTGACACATTTGTTGAAAATATGTGATGGTAGATGGCATAGGTTAGTTTTTTGTTCTGAAAAATATATTTCGGACGTAAAAGCTTTTTTATTAGTAATAGAAAAGAATTGTTCGAAATCTAACGGACGTAGAAGAGGGCTGGGCGAATCGTCGTTCAGCTCGCCGCGTACAAGTAAAGTGAGTAGAGGGGAAGCGTATGGAGAAAATTCGAGTCGAGAACTTAACGAAGATATTTGGGGGCCACGTGAAGCAGGTCCGGGGCTTGATTGAACAAGGCAAGTCCAAAAAGGAAATCCTCAAGGCGACGGGCGCCACGGTTGGAGTGAATAACGCCAGCTTCGCGGTTGAGGATGGTGAGATTTTTGTCATCATGGGGTTGTCTGGGTCGGGGAAATCAACGCTCATCCGGATGATCAACCGGTTAATTGAGCCCACGAGCGGGAATGTGTTCCTGGACGGACAGGATATCGCAAAGTTGGGTAAGGAAGATTTACGTCGTGTGCGCCGTGAGAAGTTGAGCATGGTGTTCCAGAACTTTGCGCTATTTCCGAATCGAACGGTGCTGGCGAATGCGGCTTACGGGCTGGAAATTCGGAATGTGAAGCAGGCTGAACGTGAAGAGAAAGCGTTGGCCGCGTTGAAACGCGTGGGGCTTGAAGGTTACGACCAGCAGTATCCTAGTCAGTTGTCTGGGGGGATGCAGCAACGTGTCGGGTTGGCCCGGGCGCTTGCGAGCGATGCGGACGTCCTGCTCATGGATGAGGCCTTCTCCGCGCTGGATCCGTTGAACCGGAAAGATATGCAGGATGAGCTGTTGGAACTGCAAGAGGAATTGCACAAAACAATCGTGTTCATCAGTCATGACCTCAACGAAGCGCTTCGGATTGGGAACCACATTATGATTATGCGTGATGGGGACATCGTGCAGTGTGGCACCCCTGAAGATATTTTGACGGAACCTGCGAACGAGTACGTTGAACGGTTCATTGAAGACGTTGACCGAACTAAGGTAATTACGGCGGGAACCGTTATGATTCGGCCGTACACCGTCAACATTGATAGTGATGGGCCGCGTGTGGCATTGCGGCGGATGCGTGAGAATGAAGTGTCCACGCTGATGGTGGTCGATCGTCAGCGGCAACTTGTCGGGACGATTGACGCGCGCGATACGATTGCGTTGATTGAGCGGGACAAGAACCGCTCCGTCCAGCGTTTGGATAGCATCGTGCAACGGGATGTGTCCACGACGGATGCGGACACGCCGTTGAATGAATTGCTGGATCAATTCGCGCAGACGTCCATGCCGATTGCGGTGTTGGATGAGAAGAAACGGTTACGCGGCATTGTGATTCGTGGGGCCGTCTTGGCGGCAATGGCCGGAACGGAGGTGGTTGACCATGATTAATGCAATCGTAAGTGTTCCAAAGATTCCACTAGCAGGTTGGGTGGATAATTTCGTTGATTGGTTGGCCAGCTTCACGGGCTTCTTCAACGTGATTACGAATTTTGTCGCGGGCATCAACAATGCGATTCAGTGGGTATTCGACTTCTTGCCGATTCCCGTCTTCATCGTGGTGGTGCCACTGCTGACGTGGTGGTTGACGCGGAAGAAGGGGCTGCACGTTTCGTTATTGCTGTTTGAAGTGTTGGGGCTTCTGTTCGTTTGGAACCAGGGCTACTGGCGCGACATGACGCAGACGATTGCGTTGGTGCTGACAGCGAGTGTAATTGCGCTGATTATCGGGATTCCGCTTGGGATTTGGATGGCAAAAAGCGATGTGGCACAGGCCATCTTCAAACCAATTCTGGACTTCATGCAGACAATGCCTGCGTTCGTTTACCTGATTCCTGCCGTGGCACTTTTCGGTATTGGGACGGTGCCTGGGGTGATTTCCGCACTCATTTTCGCGATGCCACCCGTTGTTCGGATGACGAACTTGGGTATTCGGGAAGTACCGACAGATCTCGTTGAGGCCGCAGATGCATACGGATCAACGTCTTGGCAGAAACTTTTCAAGGTGCAATTACCACTGGCACGCAAGTCCGTTATGGCGGGTGTGAATCAGACGATGATGCTTGCGCTCTCGATGGTTGTCACGGCATCCATGATTGGCGCGATGGGACTGGGATCCAAGGTCTACTTCGCGGTCGGCCGAAACGATGCTGGGAACGGGTTCTCTGCAGGACTTGCCATTGTGATTGTGGCTATCATTCTGGATCGCATTACGCAAGCAACGAGCGGCCAGAAGAAAGGCTAGGTGACGGCATGACGAAATGGAAGAAGCTGACGGCGGCTGTTGCCTTGCTTCTGCTTGTGGTGGCGCCAGTTCTGGCTGGTTGTTCAACGACGGTGGCGAAGTACGATGCAAGCAAGTCGCTGGGCAAACAAATCAACTACACTATTACCGGCATTGATGCGGGTGCAGGTGAAATGGAAACGACCGAAAAGGCGCTGGATGCGTACGGGCTAACCAAGAAAAATTGGCAGCTCCAAACGAGTTCAACGGCGGCCATGACCACACAGCTGGGGAAGGCCATTAAGAACCATCAGCCGATTGTCGTCACGGGGTGGCAACCGCACTGGATGTTCACCAAGTACGACCTCAAGTTCTTGAAGGATCCAAAGGGAATTTACGGAACGACCGAGAACATCCACACGATTGCGCGCAAGGGACTGAAAAAAGACAAGCCGTCTGCATACACGGTTTTGAATCGTTTCTACTGGACGCCGGCGCAGATGTCGGCCGTGATGATTAAGGTCAACGGGGGGATGTCCCCGCGGAAGGCCGCACGTCAATGGATTAAGGCACACCCAAAGCAAGTGGCGAAGTGGCTGAAGAGCGTCAAGAAGGTGGACGGCGACAGCATCAAATTGACCTACGTTGCGTGGGACTCAGAGATTGCGTCAAGTTACGTGGTCGCAGAGGCGTTACGCATGGTGGGGTACAAGCCGACATTACAGGCGATGGAAATGCAGCCGTTGTGGGCATCAATTGCCACGAGCGCAGCGGACGCGATGACTTGTGCTTGGCTGCCGAACACTTCTGGCCGTTTCTATCGGCAATACCGCGACCAGATTGTGGATTTGGGGGTTAACCTGAAGGGCGCAAAGGTCGGATTAGCAGTGCCGACGTACATGAAGAACATCAACTCAATCGAAGACCTGCTGAAGTAGGGCGCTGGGCGTGTTTGGGGTTGCGTCGACCTGACCAGAACCCGGTCAGGCTTCCACCACTTGGCGCCCACGCCCTCCACTCCGGTCGACACAACCCCAAACACTGGGCGCTGTAGTAGATAGGGCACTTAGACATCATTTGTTTTTAGTTTGGAAACTAAGTACGACACAGAAAGGCATCAGTTCCGGAGAAGACCGCTCCGGAACTGATGCCTTTTTAGTCTACCGTTGATCACGTCCGGTCATTAGCGCGCAGTCACTAATGACAAGCGTCGCGCTTATTCCAAACGAAAAGAAGAAATATTGCACAGATGTAGGTTGTAACGGGTGGATGTTCGGCGGAGGTTTGGGTGTGCGGAAGTGGTGAAGGTATCTTGGCGGTTTACCGCCTAGATACGGGCCGACTTTGAGACTGGCTGACTGGGCTTGTCAGACAGGCTCAAAGCGAGGTGGAATACGAGTGACCCGCACTTGGTCACCCGTATGGAACCGTGCCCCACCACTGGAGACACGCCAAAACCGGAGCTGAACTTTCACCTGTTACGACCGGCATGCCCCACCACTGGAATTCCTCCCTGCAACCGCCGTATGCTACAATAACAGCAATAAGTGATTTGGAAGGAACGGCGAAATGAACCACTACTATACGAATGACCCAGACTTAGAACATAACGAACAGACCTTCACCTTCGAACTCGGCGGCCACCAGCTGCGGTTCACCACGGATAACGGGGTTTTTTCGAAGCACACAATCGATTATGGCAGTCGCGTCCTGATTGACACTGTCTTGGCACAGCCAACGCTGATGGCCGGGGATGTCTTGGATGTGGGGTGTGGCTATGGTCCAATCGGTTTGGCCCTTGCAGCCGCGCTTCCTGAACGGCACGTGACAATGAGCGATGTGAATAAGCGGGCGATGGGGCTTGCTGAACGTAATGCGGTGACGAATAACTTGTCTGACCGTGTGACAATCGTTGCGTCTGCCGCGTACGATGCAATTGATGCCCAGTACAGTGTTATCGTGACGAATCCCCCTGTCCGTGCGGGTAAATCCGTTGTGACGGCCATCGTGGGTGGCGCGTTTGATCACCTAGTCGACGGCGGGGAAGTTTTCGTTGTTCTGCAGAAGAAGCAGGGGGCGCCGAGCGCGAAGAAACTGTTGGCGGAGAAGTTCGGTAATGCAGAAGTTTTGAAAAAGGATGCCGGTTACTATATCTTGCATGCAGAAAAGTAGCGTGAGAATCGAGTGAACGTGGAGGAAATATAATGTTTGCGACCGAGGAAGAAGTAGCGAAGTACATGCAGGCGGCCCTTCGTGAAGCGCGGGACGCCAAGGTTATTGGCGAGGTGCCAATCGGGGCGGTGATTGTCCGTGATGGAAAAATTATCGCGCGGGGGCACAATATGCGCGAACATAGCCAAAATGGGATGCATCATGCCGAAATTTTGGCGATTCAAGAAGCGTGCCTCGTTGAACATACGTGGCGTTTAGAGGATTGCGAATTATTTGTGACGCTTGAACCCTGCCCGATGTGTGCCGGCGCGATGATTAACAGCCGGATTACGCATTGTTACTGGGGCGCGGCGGATCCTAAAGCTGGCGCAGCGGGTTCCATCGTCGACTTATTAACGGATACGCGGTTTAACCACCAAGTCGGGTCGACGGGTGGTGTGATGGCAGAAGAAAGCGCGGCGTTACTCCAGAGCTTTTTCCAAGAAATTCGTGCTAAGCGTAAAGCCGCAAAGGAAGCGCGCAAAGCAGCGGGCGCGGCGGAAACGACGCCTGATGACGAAATTGAAGAAGTTGTGGGGCAAGTCGAACAAACGGCACCGGAACCTGAATTGTTTGGTGCGGCGGCCATCGAATATATGGAACGCAAACGTCACGAGGCTGCAACTGACGAAGCTTAGTCGTAGTATCGCGTAAAAGAAACGAAAGGCCTCGGCGTCAGTGCGCGCCGAGGCCCGTTTTTTACGCTTCCGACCGTTGAGCGATATGCCTCGTGTGAAGGTGGGGGTGACGGAAGTGCCTGCCCTAAGTTCGGGCAGGCACAATGCTGTGGATGTATCGACGGTAATGGGGGGCGCGCAGCTCGACCGAGATGTCACGTTCAACCGCAAATGGCTTAGAAACGGACCGTGCCCCACCACTGGAGACACAACCGCCCCGGAGCTAAACTTCAACCCACAACACCCCCTTTCCCTGCACGGGTTTACGAACGTGGGGAAAGCATGTATAATGAACATTGCCGAAAGGTCCTAAGGCAATGGGGCGCTTCCGAACTGTGTCAGATCCGGAAGGAAGCAGCACTAAGGATGATGCAACATGTGCCTTTTGTTTTGAATATAAAACTGGTCGCCCTTCTGAAGTGGCGGCCTTTTCTTTTACTTAAAAGCGCGTGTATGAGATGGGGTAGTCAGCAGTGACGGAGGGCAGACCGATGGAATTTACATTTACCGAAACGGCGACGCGTGAAACGACAGTGAAGCGTCTCCTGGCTGAAGCTGGTGTGTCGCACCGCCTTTTTAGTCGTTTGGCGGCTGGCCACCACATTCAGTTGAACGGACGCACGGTGCAAAATGTTGCGGTTCGGGCAGGGCAGACCGTGACGTTCACCTTACCGCATGACGGCCATATGGTGACGTCGGATGGACCGCTTGACGTGCGGCTTGAGACGGACAACTGGTTAATCGTGATAAAGCCGAACGGGTTGAGCAGTGTTCCCGGACCGGCGAATCCGACCGATAGTTTGGTGAACCGGGTGGCGGGGTATTTGACGCGCGGTGGGTATGTGGGTGTGCAGCCCGCCGTCATCACACGCCTCGACCGGGACACGGCGGGGCTGGTCCTGGTCGCGAAGCATCCGTTTGCGCAGGGCCGGCTTGATCAGCTCGGTACGGCCGCACAATTGGAAAAGCAGTACTTGGCGCTTGCAAGTGGCCGGATGCCGGAGACGTGGGGGCGGATTGAAAAACCGCTGGGACGTGCAGCGGATGGCATCCATCAAGAAGTGCAACGTGAAGGCAAGCAATCCAGAACGGATTACGAGGTGTTGCAACGTGGCGCAAACGCGACACTCCTCTCGCTCCACCTGCTGACGGGGCGGACGCATCAAATTCGCGTCCATTTAGCGAGCTGCGGGCACCCGTTGTTGGGAGATACCTTATATGGCGGTCCTGTGGATCAGTTGCAGGGGCAGGCGCTGGTTGCAGCGGAACTGGCATTTACCGACCCGTTCACGAATGACCGGCTGCACGTAAAGGTGGCGGCGCCGGAAACGTGGCGGGAAGTTTTGGGGTAAAAATGGTTCGGAGCGGGGACGCGATTACAGCCTAAACAAGAAGCTGTCCGTTAATCAATGGGAACAGCCAATAGGACAAATAAAATACCTCAGCGTGTTTTGTGCTGAGGTCTTTTGTCTGAACCAAAACAAAAAGCGATCCAGACATAACGTCTGAACCGCTTCTTAGTTAACTACTTAACTTCGGTGAAAACTACGCGCTTACGCAGTTTTGGGGAGTACTTCTTAAGCTGAAGCTTGTCAGGAGTATTCCGCTTGTTCTTGGAAGTCAGGTAGATACGTTCGCCGGTTTCGGCACATGCAAGTAAAATGTTGTTACGCATCTATTTCACCCCACTTTCTGTTTAGTAACCAGTTAAGTTTACAATAGACGCGCCGAAAGTCAAGAGCCGAGGCAAAAGAAACGCCTGGATGTGTGAATTTAACGGAATATTTCCGCCGTGATTTTTTAAACGACCGAACAATGATGTGAACAGAACAAACAAAGTGACTTTAAAAGTTGGAAAAACGCTTTGATAACGTGAATTAGTTCATCAAAATCGATTAGATTGTCCTAATTATAACTGAATAAATAATTAGTGTAAATTTGAGCCGTTTTCTGGTAGGCTATAAGTGGTTATTAATACCGGACGAATGATTGGGGGCACTTACAATGGACGTCACGATACGGCAACTAAAGGCACAAGATGCCGCGGCAGTTTACGCATATTCGCGGCGACAAGAGGTCTACAAGCCGGCGTCAATGTTGCCGCCAACGAGTGTGGCAGCAACGACCGCGAATATTGCGCGTGAGGCGGATACGGATCAGCTTTACGCGGTCGTGCTCAAATCGACGGGGACCGTTATCGGCAACGTCAGTCTTTATTGGCAGATTGGGGCGGAAGGCATGCCCGATGAGGCGAACCGGGAGCTGGGTTACGCGCTGAATCCGGATTATTGGCAGCACGGCTACATGACGCAGGGCGTGAGCTTAGTGCTCGCCCACGCGTTTACGATGGGAGTAGCTTCCGTCAACGCGAGTGCTTACCGGGATAACGTGGCATCCGTGAAGTTACTTGAGCGTCTGGGGTTTAAGCGCTCGCCCACACAATTTGACGCAGAGGCATTTAGCTACCGGTGTGAGCCGCAGGATTTTGTCGCAGTTGTTGGGTGAAAAAATAATTAGCGATACGTTGGCCGTTTCAATGTTTGAAAAATGGGATTGAAACGACAGTCACGCACAGGCGGTGACACGTAATTGCGGGTAACGCATACATCTTTGATTTATCAACCCCGCAAGCATGACGTTAATGCTATAATTGGTTGTAAGAGAACATAGAAAATATTCCGGGGGTTTCAAGATGGTTTCGCAGGAAGAATATACAGAATTGTACAAGAAGCGCCTCGCTATTATCGAGGATGACCCACAATACACGATTTTGGCAAGTATGAATAAGCCAATGGGTGACGATGCAGAACGCGTCACGCAGTACATTGTTTATACGGATTTCAAGAAGGATGGGCAGAAGGTCAAGACGAGTTCTATCTACGTCTACACGCCTTATTCGAATGTGGATAAGTATGGCCACTCCAAGGCGGATTTCCAGGCGCAGCTCTTATTTGAACTGAACGAGTGGGACGCGACGATGCACATCACGGTTCTTGAAACACTCGGAAGCGAAAGTCGTCTGGCTTTCTTCGACTACCAAAACTATGGGCTCGCCCAACTAGCCTTGCGTAGCTTACTTAACTTGGCAAACAAGCTGGGCGTTAAGACAATTGACGGCAATATCAGTTCCTTCGACAAGGAAAAATTCGCCAAGATTATCCACATCTTCGAAAAGTTCAGCTTCGACGTCACCATCAAGGACGCGGACCACGGCATTGGCCGTCTCCACAAAGCCCTGTAACCACAGTACAACGCAAGCACCTGCCCTAAGATCAGGCAGGTGCGTCACGCGTGACGCGCTTGATGATGGCTCTGGGTTAGTCGGTGTTGCAATCATCGTTAATATATAGACAAATAACGACACGAGTCCTGGCGTAAAAACGTGAGGGGACTCGTGTCATTTTTATAGGGACTAATGTGGATGGCGGATTAATATGTTTGTCGAGGGTGCTGATGACGGTCAATCGTCAAGATAAGTTGTATTCGGAAATGTAGGCCGTTGTTGGGGGAGTTTGGCGGAGGTTTTGGGGTGTCGGAAGTGGTCAAGGTATCTTGAGGCTGCGCCAGAAGACGGGTTGGCCCCGGTATACAAGGCAGTCCCGGCGGAAATCCCGAACTTAGGATTTCTGCCGGGACTGTCTTGTATGTGAGGGGCCAGTCTTCTGGCGCGCGACTGGATGTAACGTTCGTGTGCTTTGAACTTATGGCGCCCCCTTTAGATACGGGACGACTTTGAGACTGGCTGACCGGGCTTGTCAGACAGGCTCAAAGCGAGGTGGAATAACTTCAGCCGGGCTTTTGCTGAAGTTATGGAGCCGTGCCCCACCACTGAAGACACGCCAAAACTGGAGCCAAACTCCCCCAACAACCGCCGCCGTGTCCCACCACTGGAGACACAACCAGCCCGGAGCTAAATTTCCCCACAACCGCCGTCATCTCCTGTTGACAGCCACGCAGGTTGGGTGGTAAGCTTGCACTTGTGTTAAAAACTCTACCTAAGACTCAGGGGGCTTTGCCTTAATCATCCTGCCGAGGTGGTATCTGCTCGTTAATGATACCTCTATGTCTTGGTGGACATGGAGTTTTTTTATATAAAAATTCCACCACAATCTAATAGGAGGTGAAACACATGAGTGAAGCAATTATTGCTAAGAAGTCAGAAATCGTTGCCAGTATTACGGAACAGTTCAACAACGCGGAATCCGCTGTTGTTGTTAACTACCGTGGTTTGACGGTTGCTGAAGTTACCGAACTGCGTAAGGAACTGCGCGAAGCAGGTGTTAAGATGGAAGTCATCAAGAACACTTACCTCCGCCGTGCCGCTGATGCAGCTGGTTTCGAAGACCTCGATGAAGTCTTCTCAGGTCCTACTGCAATTGCATTCGGTTCTGACGATGTTACGGCTCCTGCCCGCATCATGAAGAAGTATGCTAAGCAGTTCGAAGCCCTTGAAATCAAGGGTGGGTTCATTCAGGGGAAAGTTGCAACCCTGGAACAGATCGACGAACTCGCTGGTTTGCCAGATCGCGACGGCATGCTTTCTATGCTGCTTTCCGTTCTTCAGGCACCAGTTCGCAATGTGGCATACGCTGTCAAGGCTGTTGCCGAAAAGGACGACGAACCAGCTGCTTAATCGCTGCCTGATTCAGTCTGTACGTTTCAAAACAAAAACATTCAAACAATTGGAGGAAACCAATCATGGCATTGGACACACAAGCAATTGTCGACCAGCTTAAGGAAGCTACCATCCTTGAACTGAACGACCTCGTTAAGGCAATCGAAGAAGAATTTGGCGTTACTGCAGCAGCTCCTGTAGCAGCAGCAGGCGCAGCAGCAGGTGCTGCTGAAGAAGCTAAGGACAGCTTCAACGTTGAACTGACTGAAGTAGGTCAGGAAAAGGTTAAGGTTATCAAGGAAGTTCGTGCAATCACCGGACTTGGCCTTAAGGATGCAAAGGGTCTCGTTGACGGCGCTCCTGCAAACGTCAAGGAAGACGTTGCAGCTGACGAAGCTAACAAGATCAAGGAACAGCTTGAAGCCGTTGGTGCAAAGGTTACCCTTAAGTAAGCTTTCATCATTTCAAGTAAAACGGGTCGGAATACATCGCTTGCGGTGGTGTTCCGACCCGTTTTTCCTTTTCTAAAATGCCCAAATGAACGCCCTCTGAATCCCGAATTTAGGATTTAGGGGGTGTTCATTTACTTACAGAAAAAATCCACACCTGAGGCTGCGCCAGAAGACGGTTTGGCCCCGGTATACAAGGTAATCTCGGCGGAAATCCCGAACTTAGGATTTCTACCGGGCATGCCTTGTATGTTAGGGGGCAGTCTTCTGGCGCGCGACTGGATGTAATGTTCGTGTGCCTTGGACTTATGGCGCACCCACAAGCGTCGGTCCGGTTTTTAGTGAGGATAATATTAAGGTATACGCAACCCCCTTTGCAATAACTTCTGAAGATGGGACAATAGGTATGTTGCAGAAATTTTACAAAGTACAAAATACTCAACAAACATCAAAAACGTCCACTAAAAATGCGAACACCAATCTTCTTATTTAACGGGTTGGTGCATCTAATACAGGAGGAATCATCATGGCATACCGAACACCGCCATTGTTATCGCCAACCGCAATTGTTTCCCTCATTTTATTTGTCAGTGCCTTCACGGTGATTAATACGACCGTGAACCCGAAGAGTAAGCCAAAGAGCACGGAAGCGCAGAGTTCGCTAATCTCCAGCATGAACGCGAAGTCGAGTTCGAGCAAGACGGATGCATCATCGAGTTCGTCGTCAGCCGAAGCAAGCAGTCAATCCGAGAAGCCGGATGCGGATGAATCAAGTAGTCGTTCAAGCAGTGACCAGACGGAATCGTCGAGTCAGACGGACACGGATACGAAGGCCAACGCGAAGGATGACGATAACGCAGCTGACGACACGAAGACGAGTGAGAGTGCCGCAACGAGTTCGTCGAGTGCAGCTTCCTCATCAAGTGCGAAGACGTCATCCTCATCGAGTTCTACCAAAACGGATACGACCGATACGGATGATGCGGCGGGGACAGCCGGAACGACGGACACAACGACCGATACAACGGACAATCAGTAACTTTTACGATTTTAAGCAAAAATTCGTGTCTAGACACCTTAGCTGACAGGGGGAATTTTGCTTATTTTCTAATCAAGTCACTGACTTTAGGGAGGGAACCATTATGCTGACAGTGCTGGATATTATTAACCGACTGCTCAACTATTTCAATATCCAAGATAAGCCCAAGGGAAAGGCGTTCACGGTGGTTGCGTTCTTCGCGAACTTCTATATTTTGTACCTCGCCATCAATCATTTGCGGTATGAACTGTATCGTGTTTATGGGGTGCTATATCTATTACTATTCCTGGTGCTGTTTTACTTCATATTCCTCAATTACGTCTACTATTTCACGAAGCGACGGTTTAAGTATGACATCTCCCCAAAAATCGAGCGGTTTTTGGGTGGGAGTGCCAAGGCGCGTCTTGAAGCGGAGAATGCGTACATGCAGAGCAATGACAACAGCAATGGGGTCTTCGACGATAGCCACGTTCTGCCCGCCAAGGTGACTGTGGACGATAATCAACAGGTTGCCATCAATAACTTGGTTGAAACGTTGCAGGCACAAGGATTGTTGACGCTAGATTATCACGGACTGAGCGATGAAGCGTTACAGAACGTCGCAACGAAGCTGGCGGCGCCCGTTCTGGCAATGGGCGCACCGATGCCATTACCGTATTATGATTTGCAGTCAACGCTCGACAATCGCTGGGTGATTGTCGGTGGGGTGAACGCCCTCGAAAGCGTCGAGCTTGCAACCGTTGAAGCGGTGGGGCTGACGCCAATCGACGCAGCTGCAGAGCAGTATCAACTGGCGGCGGCGCAGGTGGTGCTCACGGGTGGTCCCCAGAAGCGTCCGGGACGTGCGGGTTTGCAGGAAACAAGCGAGCCATTTACCGTAGATGTACGGATCGCATTCACGGAATCTGTATAAATATGAGGAACTCTTTATATTTATTTGACGAACATTTGCAATTTTTACGAAATCACAGTAAAATTTAAAAATACAAACATTAGGGGGTATTGCCAATGTCCATGATCGAGTTTCACGATGTTGAGAAATATTACGGCAAATTTCATGCGTTGAAGAACATCAACCTGACCATCGATCGGGGAGAAGTCGTCACAATTATTGGGCCTTCAGGTTCAGGTAAGTCAACATTACTCCGAACAATCAATGGTCTCGAAAGCATTACGAGTGGCCAACTGATTGTTAACAACATGAATCTTGCGGATAAGAAGACCGATATGAACCGGACACGTCGCGACGTCGGGATGGTGTTCCAGCACTTTAACCTCTACGCGAACAAGACGGTTTTGGACAACATTACGCTTGGCCCCCGCCTAGTGCAGAAGGTTTCACGCGAAGAAGCCGAGAAGCAGGCCCGCGACTTGCTGGCGATGGTCGGCTTGGCGGATAAGGAGAAGAGTTTCCCAAGTATGCTTTCAGGGGGACAGAAGCAGCGTGTGGCGATTGCGCGTAGTTTAGCCATGCGTCCTAAGGCAATTCTGTTCGACGAACCAACTAGTGCGTTGGACCCTGAAATGATTGGGGACGTGCTACAGGTTATGAAGAAGATTGCGGATCAGGGCATGACCATGGTCGTGGTCACACACGAAATGGGCTTTGCGCGCTCCGTTGGTAACCGAATCATTTTCATGGCGGATGGTAAAATTCTGGAGGACAGTACGAACGTTAGCGAATTCTTCACCAACCCAACTGAACCACGGGCGAAGGAATTCATTAGCAAAGTTAACAACCATATGGAGGGATAATTATGCAGAAACGCCTATTGAAATGCATACTTCCTTTGGTCTTGCTACTAACGGCCGTTATCGCAGGTTGCGGGAACAGTGTTGCGAGTCAGGATATCGCCACGCACGCGAAGAAGTCGAACACCATCACTTGGGGTGTGAAGGCTGACACGAACCTGTTCGGGCTCATGAACGTGAAGACGGGTGAGATTGAAGGGTTCGATGTTGACGTTGCAAAGGCGCTCACGAAGGAAATTCTGGGTGCGAAGGGTAAGGCCAACTTTGTTCAAGTCACATCTGATACGCGGATGCCGTTGTTGCAGGCGGGGAATATCGACGCAATCATTGCGACGATGACCATCACCCCTGAACGGAAGAAGACGGTTGATTTCTCGGACATCTACTTCAAGGCTGGTGGCTCACTGCTGGTGAAGAAGGGGAGCAAGATTAAGAGCGTCAAGGATCTCACTAAGGGCACCAAGGTGATTGTGGTGCAGGGGTCTACTTATGGCGACAACATCAAGAAGTCTGCGCCTGACACACAGGTGTTGCAGCTGGCCGATTACGCGCAGGCGTTCACGGCCCTGAAGTCAGGACAGGCGGACGCATTGTCGACGGATAACGGGATTCTTTACGGGATGTCCGCCCAGGATAACGATTACCAGGTTGTTGGGGGCACGTACACCAACGAACCATACGGGATTGCCATCAACAAGGGGCAGAAGCCGTTCGTACGTAAGGTCAATGCGGCACTTAAAACGATTAAGGAAAATGGAACGTACGACAAAATCGCACAGAAGTGGTTTGGGAACATTCCTGGGTTTGACGTAAAGGAGGTCAAGTAAATGTTTGAAATCCTTACGAATAACTGGGACCTGCTCGCAACTGGGTGGGGATATACCATTGGCTGTAGTTTATTAGCGCTCGTTGGCTCCTGTGTTCTTGGGACGATCTTCGCACTGATGGAAATTAGCCCTTATAAGTGGGTTGCGGCAATTGGTCGTGTCTACGTTGAAGTTGTGCGGAACATTCCGTTGCTTGTCATCACGATGGCATTCTACGTGATTGTGCCGAAGTACATCGTGCACGTGGGTGGATTCACCGCCGGAACGATTGGGCTGACCATCTACACGAGTGCGTTCATCGCTGAAACCGTCCGTGCCGGGATTGAAGCCGTTGCGGGGGGCCAGATGGAAGGTGCCCGGAGTGTCGGGCTGACCTACACGCAGGCCATGGTCCAAGTGGTGTTCCCACAGGCCATCAAGGTGATTGTGCCACCACTTGGGAACCAGTTCATTAACTTGGTGAAGAACTCGTCTGTTCTCGCCTTCGTTTCTGGTTTCGACCTGATGTATCAGGGAAAGATTATTGCTTCCAACACGTTGAACACGTTCGACTCCTACTTGGCTGTTGGGCTGCTCTACCTCGTGCTGACATTGCCATTGTCCTATCTCATGCGCTACCTCGAGAAGCGCTGGCAGACGGCTTAAGGGGGGACGCATATGAATACATTTATTGATGCATTGTCATGGGTCAACTTCCGCTACCTGCTTGAAGGGATGGGCGTGACCCTCGAAGTCTCCGTGATTTCAATCATCATCAGCTTCGTGTTGGGTACCGTGCTCGGAATTCTCCGGTACGTGAACATCAAGGGCTTTTCCGCGCTCGTTGGGTTCGTGATTGATATCATCCGGAACTTGCCACTGATGTTGATTCTGTTCTTCGTCTACTTCGGTTTACCAGAAGTCGGGATTCGTCTGAACGTCATCTCTGCAACCGTAATCGCGCTGAGCGTGTTTGAGGCCGCGATGATTGCCGAAATCGTGCGCTCAGGGATTACGGCCGTGGACAAGGGCCAGATGGAAGCTGCACGCAGTAACGGGATGACGTACACGCAGGCGATGCTGCACGTTATCTTGCCACAAGCGCTGCGGAAGATGATTCCACCACTGGTTAGTCAGTTCATCAGTCTGATTAAGGACACGAGTTTGGCAACGATTATCCTGCTGCCGGAACTGACCTTCCATGCACAGATCATTTACGGCCAGAACGTGAACTACATGATTCCAATGTACGTCATGCTGGCACTGCTTTACTTCATCGTGAACTACGCGCTATCCGTTGCGTCGCGCGTCATTGCGAAGCGGTTGGCAATTTAGTGCCAGTAAGCGGCTCCGCCGCACACTGGCACTTAACTCGTAGTGAGGCACGAACGAAGCCTCCTTTTAGCAATGTAACCTCTTTATCAAGGTAAAACGTTGGAACTAACTGACTGATACCTAAGCCCCCATATGCTGCATATGGAGGCTTTTTTTGTGCCGTGGAAGGTAAGGTGGTACGTCTAAACACCCAATGCTGAACGGTTGGCGCCGCGTCTACCGTGTGTGGTGCTTCAAATGCGACGAGAGATGAAGTGATGTAGTGGGCAGAGGAAGGGGGATAAGCGCGTGCCATAGTTCAAAGTACACGAGCATTTTTTGGTGCAGCCTCGTGTCAAAATTCCAATACGATGCGTCTGCGTGGACGGAATCATTGGTGAGGACGTTACGCCAGTCGCCTTGGATGGTGATGTGGCGGGCGGTCAGTAATCGGGATTTTACCGTAAGAAATAACGAATGTTATCGAAAATGAATGTCACGGATGTGCAATTAGAAATAAATAATGCTTCAGTATGCTTTTTGGAAACGAATTCACTTATTAAAAAGGAGCGATTTTTCACGTTTCATAAAGTTGCGTGTTGGTAAAATTTTGTTACATAATCTAGAGCCTTTTTTGTTACAATTATGCAAATAATCCACCAGCACGATTTGCCGAGGAACAGTGTGGAACGCCGACTTAAGGCGAAATACGGGCGATTAGCCAATTCTGAATATTATTTTGAATAACACCTCGTATGTTATGCTGAAACCTTGAAAAATGTTCTTAAAAATGTTCTAATATAAGGTGGTATATGATAAAACAATTGATTGTATAAAATATAAATTATAGCAACGCTTAGAATAACGAAGATGTAATTTTCGTTATTGACATTTTTAGGGGGGAAACTTGATATGCAACGCAGGCGAAGCGAAGATACCAAAGTTCATTACAAGATGTATAAGGACGGCAAGAAGTGGGTCTATGCCGGCCTTTTTGTCGTTGCACTGAGCGGGACCGCGATTGCGCAGTCGGTGCTGGCACCAATGGCACCGGTACGAGCAGACACGGGGGCAACAGGGGACGGCACGGTTGTTGACATTACGGCCAGCGGGACAAGCACGGTTAATTACAACAATGATCTTGTCCAGGCGCTGAAGTCGCAGAATTTGACGCTGACTGTCGATGGTGATAGTTGGAGTATTACGGCCAACAGTAGCCGGGAGAAAGTCTCCCTAGACACTGTGCTGACTGGTGCAGGTTTCCCAACAGACGCACAGCTTACGAACCCGACTGATGCAGACAATGAAGCAGCCATCTTGGACTACCTACACACGAGTGGGCTCGTGGCTGAAAAGGGTGGGACTTCCGCAACTGGAACAATTGCGAACCAGTTGATGACCAGTGGCAGTCTTACGGTGCAAGATAAGGACTTGAACGGCAGTAAGTCCTACTCGAATAGTAATTATTCCGGAATTGTTGGTGGGAATATTGTCATTGACGGTGAGCATAAGCCGTCTAATAATCTGCTGATTGCAAACGGCGGTGCAATCAAAGGGGTTGGTACTGTCCCAGGGAACCTGAAGGACGTTATCTCCTCGTATGGCTTCACTGATGATTCCATTGCGGATAAGCTTGCCGAACTGAAAACTGCGGTTATGGCTATCGCAAAGGACTATGAAGCCAAAGCAACGGCCAAGGCAAATGAGTTTACGGTCAATGGTGAGGGTGTAGAACTTCCTGTCATGAGTTCAGCGACGAACACACTGGATGATGGGACGACACGTGTCTTCGTATACGACACCGACAAGTACAGTGGCCTGAAACTGGATAATTTCGGCAACTACAC
Source organism: uncultured Lacticaseibacillus sp. (assembly GCA_934370925.1). Taxonomy (GTDB): domain Bacteria; phylum Bacillota; class Bacilli; order Lactobacillales; family Lactobacillaceae; genus Lacticaseibacillus. The sequence continues at coordinate 42,663 of CAKRNG010000018.1, forward strand.
TGGCAATGTTGTGGTTGTTATTACTGGGAGCAAGCCTTTCGTAACGACTGGGAACATCAATCCCAACGATAACGCAAAGCTGATTTTCGTTAACACAACCGGGCTGGATTTGACCTTCGAAAATGACAATGCCCAATCAGGCGCTGTAATCCTTGCGCCTGATTCTGACTACTCGACGACAAAAGAAGCGGGGATGGGTGGTTTTGTTCAAACACTGAATGGGGCCATCGTGGATGAAACGCTGACCAAGGTGGGTGAACCAACCGAGCCAGTTGGTGAAGGCTCCGGTACCGACACGCCAACTGGACACACCGGTGATGACGACGATGATGAACCGAAACAGACGACCACGACGACCGAGAAGTCGGTTACCGTAACGCAGAACGTGAAATCTAAGTACGCCGAAGATCAGGATACTGACAAGAAGACCGTTACGTCCGCAACCGGCGACAACAAGGATAAGACCGTCAAGGAAGCTGAAGAAGACAATCCCCTTCCAGAAGAGACGACCAAGACGGAAGTTATCACGTACGACGAAGAAAAAGACGACGCGACCGGTGAAGTGGTTAGCCGGAGCAACATCAAGATTAACGGTCAGGCTATCGAAGACTTCGGGGGCGAAGATGGCGTCTATGACACAACTGACGCAGCGCTCGAAAACGCGGTGGCTGTTGACGGCTTTACCGTTACGCTTGGTGATGGCGCGGATAACTGGGGTCTTGATGAGAAGACGCTGATTGATCAGATTCAGTCTGGCGCCACCATCACCGACGAAGAACGTAGCCAGGAACTGACGCTGGTTTACACACCTGACGAAACAAGCACGACGGAAACGGCGCAGATTCCTTGGTATGTTGACTATGATGTGGACGCTGACGACGGCGAGGAGGTTCTGGAAGAGAACGGCATCGAGGATACGGAATATTCCGTTGAAGTGAGCTACACGAAGACGGTCTCGAACACGGGTAAGACGAGCCTCAGTAATTACGAAATCGTTGGGGAGCTACCTAATATCGAGATTCCAGCCATTGCTGGTTACGGTGTTTCCGTTCGTGGTGCGCTGACGGCAGAAGTTCTGACGTCGATGTTGAACCAGAACAGCACCGGCGATGGTGCATTAACATTCGTTTCAACATCCGTTAATTACACTCCAGCAGAGCAGCAGGCGGTTATTCATTACGTTGATGAAAACAATCACGAAATTTCCTCCACGAGTGAAGCGGGCGAAACCGGCGAAGCTATCAAAGTAGATCCAATTGAAATTTCAGGGTACACGCTGGATGATGGTCAAACCTTCACGTATGACTATGATGACGATGAAGAAGTGACGCAGGATATCTACGTTCACTACACAGCCATCAAGGCAGACGCCAGCGTGCAGATTATCGATGACACAACGAAGGAAACGCTCGACACCCTGACCTTTACCGGGAAGCAGGGCGCTACAATCGACTTTGGTACCGCAGAAGATGAAGTGACCGGTTACGAAGAAGCAGGGTACGAACGTGTCAGCGACGATACGGACGGCATCAGCGCAACGTATGGTGACGGCACGGGTACGTATGAGATTCACGTGCAGCACCAAGTAGATGTTTCTTCTATGGAAACAACATTTACAGTTAACTATTCTGGTGATGTTCCAGAAGGCGTTAAGGATAACATTCAGCGCGTTACATGGGATGTGGTCACTGACCTTGTAACGGGGGATACCACATACACACCAGAAACTCAGTTCGAGACGGTTGATGTACCGATTGTTGAAGGTTATACGTCTACTGAAACAGTGGTTACACCTGATACGCTCGAAACACAGACTCGCGAACCTAAGAAGTCACACGTTAATGTTGAGTTCACTCTCGAAAAGCAGGTAAAGACGCAGGTAGGCACACCGCTGAGTGTGACCGAGGATGATTACCACGCGACGAAGACGCAGGTAGGCACACCGCTAAGCGTAACTGAAGATGATTATCACGCGACCAAGACGCAGGTAGGCACACCACTGAGTGTGACTGAAGATGATTATCATGAAACGAAGACACAAGTAGGTACACCGCTAAGCGTAACTGAAGATGATTATCATGCGACAAAGACACAAGTAGGTACGCCACTGAGTGTGACCGAAGATGACTACCACGCGACGAAGACACAAGTAGGTACACCACTGAGTGTGACCGAAGATGATTATCATGAAACGAAGACGCAGGTAGGTACGCCACTGAGTGTGACTGAAGATGATTACCACGCGACAAAGACGCAGGTAGGTACGCCGCTAAGCGTGACCGAAGATGATTATCATGCGACAAAGACACAAGTAGGTACGCCACTGAGTGTGACCGAAGATGATTACCACGCGACAAAGACGCAGGTAGGTACGCCGCTAAGCGTGACCGAAGATGACTATCATGCGACAAAGACACAAGTAGGTACGCCACTGAGTGTGACCGAGGATGATTACCACGCGACGAAGACGCAGGTAGGCACACCGCTAAGCGTAACCGAAGATGATTATCATGAAACGAAGACGCAGGTAGGTACGCCACTGAGTGTGACTGAAGATGATTACCACGCGAC
>CAKRNG010000019.1 GCA_934370925.1 uncultured Lacticaseibacillus sp.
CAAAATGACCTAAAGGGCATTTTGCATTGACCAATTTTTTATCGAGAGATGTTGTCTCAAATCTTGACCTAAATCCATACTCTTCTTCATACGAATATGACATTGCTTTAAACAAGTAGTTTATTCTATTCAACGCTTTTCTTATCTGCTTCTTTTGAGAATCATTTTTTTGACTAATAAGATTGAGTAGCTGATTCAGATCATTCTCAATACTCTTAATCTTACCAGAATCACTAATTCCTGAGACTTTCACTGTTATCTGGCCAGAAATATGATTTTTACTGAGATAACAAACTCGTCCAACTTGAAACTGTTTTTCTCCCATAAATCGTTGTACAAATGAATCATCATAAACCAAGACTGCACCCTGGGCATTATCTGCATACTGCTTCCACATGGGCAGACTATTCAAAGCTGTAGTTGCCGATGAAACATATACAAAGGACTGTGAATAATCTTGATCATCAATATCAAGTAATTCCAATTTGTCTAGCAGTTCTCGCCCTTCCATCGGGTCATTCATTTGACGAGAATTTGTCAAACGAAGAAAAGACCCTTTTTCTTCTTGATTGATTAATAGGCCTATTGTTTTAAGCGGGCAATAGTGTCCAAGTTCAGTGTCCTTGTCCCATTCGGAAACAATCAACTGTTCTCTAATCTTAGTAATTAACTCGGACACGGGATCTTTTTCAAATAATCCTACAAGTGCAGCTACCTGATTTGCCTTATCACCCAAAACTGCTGTCATAACCTCAATAAGGTAATCATGATTATAGTCAGTCAACTTACCGGCATTATCAATTAACCACTCAAACAAATCATCCGTAAGATTTTGATCTGCCTTCAAAATCTTCACAATCTGATTCTGCTTCGTTTTACCCAGATAATCAATAATCTTGAGAATCGCCCCTACGTTATCCTCAGATACAAACTTTAAAAATTCACTCCCAGGCTTCAATTTCTTACCGAATTCGTATTCACTCGTCAGCTTGATGATATCGAACACGCGTTTCGCATCATCCCCTCTGAGTAACGACCATTCAACTCCTTTTTGCACTTCTAACTCCGCTATCTTTGCGGGTTCGAGGGTACTAAAATCATTAAACTGAGCAAGAACATCAGGGACTTCGTCTAAATTATTAAGTGCTTTTATCAGCTTTTTATAATATTCAATTGACATTCCAAGAGAATAAAAATCATTTCCGACATTCTCTACTAATTCTTTTTTTATATAGCTAGATGTACATCTATCACTATTCGCAGATTCATCTAGTTTCGGCGTATAAATTTTTATTCCTCCTAAGGGTTCATCGCCGAATGCCACGTCAAAATATGTCTCGTACCCGTAATCATTCCAATTATCACAAAATAAATAAAATTCATTACTATTTTTCCCACGGGGATTCTTCCAATCTTTTGGAGGATTGGGACTGATGTTAATTTTTTTCATGATATCCTTCCCCACAATCGTTAAATTGCAATGTCAGTTGGTGTTACAAGTCTGAGTACTGGTTTTTGGTGTGCTTCAGTCACACATTGTGCCCAAGCAGAAAGTTTGGCTTTCACCAATATAGATCCAAGATTCGTTAATTTAAAAACATGTTCTTGTACCTGTTTGGTATTGTTGACTGCAAAACGCGGTTTGTTATCAGAAGCCTTTATAGGATATACCCAGACAATCACATTTCTCTTTACAGAAAGTGCTTTTTTCATTTTCTGTGCATTTCCCAAATAGGATTCAATTTCTTCTAAATCGTACGCATTTCTGTTATTAATGATTGACAACGCTAAAACACTCTGATCCAGGCTATACAAAGTTTCAGACGTTCGCTCACCCAACTTCATCGTTAAGAGTTCGCCTGTATTCTCTGCATATAAATCTGCCAACTCAACTCCCGGACCATTGTATGAGAAGCTCTTGCTATTCGGCTTCGCAAAGTGTCTGTGTATCTTCTTGAATGAATCAATTTTTGAGCCGACGAGCGCATCCATGTAGTCTTCTTCACTTCCGTTTTTACTTTTAGAACCTAGATGATGTTGAAATTTAAGAGCCGAGTACTCTTCGCTATATGCGATTTCAATATCGGCCAACGATGCATTAATTAATTCGAAAAATTCAGCATTAAATGTACCCCACTCACCGTTTTGCATCACATAAGGTTTGCCGTCTACAGCAATTTCAGCGGATAAAAAGTCTGTAACATCATACGAATTAACCTCTCCGGATTGATCCTCACAATCAATTCGGACATTATCAATAGTTTTGTCAAGATGTCCTTTCAGCAATTTGGAATCACCCTCTAAAATATCTCCTTCTTTTATTTCATCAACACTTGCTCTCGTTTTACGCTTATCTCCATTGATATATAGGGTGATTTTAACCATTTCGTCAAGAAACACAATGTGGTTACCAATTACAGAGACTAATAATAGTGACACTGCTTCTTCAAAATTAACTGTCTTTACTTCTCCCGATACGTTACTAACCGACACACTCATTGAATTAGGGTTATCTTGATTTTTCAAAATACTCGTTAACCTCGTATCAAGTTCTCTTTCCTTCAAAGAATCATTAACGTATGTTATTCGCGGAAAAGTACTCAGGATTTCCTTACTATGCATCAATTCGTCTATGTCTCGAATAACCTGACAAAGACTATCTTCAAAAGGCTTATTCTCACTATCGCTTACGAGTAAACTAACACCCGTAGCACAAGTAATCGTTTTTCCGTATCGCTTCACATCTTTTGGATGTCCTGTAATCGACGAGTAAGCCTCCGATGGTAACGCCACATTCCGACTTGCCCTTCGATAATTAGTAATAGCCAATGCCTTATCTTGGCCAAAATAATTAACCTGCTTTTTGATGACATCCGTCTCCAAAATTTCACGTTCAGCAAAATTAATTCCAAAATCCTTACTTGTAACAGATTCAATCTTGCGAAAACCTTGTCCGAATGGAATTAAGTAAACTGATTCCTTACTCTTAGTTTCCTGTTTTAGCAAGAGTATCGTATCTACATTACCACCAAGAGTCGGTTCAAATTGGTGATATTCTGTCTGCTTCTGTCTACTGAAGAAATTGTGGAGTACATTCTGCTGATATGAGGATTTACGATTTTTAATTTTAGCCAGAGGTTGCACCGTTATCTTAGTAACCCTTTTTTCATCCAGTAAATCCGTATGTGTAATAACAAAACTCGAAAGTGTATAGTAAACATCTGGTTGAGGATCCGTGCTGCCATCATATTCCTGACCACCCAACTGCGTTATTGTCTCATCCCAGTCAAACTTGGACTGGTATATCGTTATATTCATAATAGTTAGCTCCAATGCAAATTTCAGTACGTACAATTGAATTAAATAGCAATTTATCAATTGTTTTTTTGGACATAAGTCATCTTTTCTACTAAGCTTGATTCATGGTGCTGTTCACAGTGACATTATTAACATTCAACATTTCAGTTCCGCCAACTGTAAGTCCACCGGATAGAACAACGACAACAATAATTTCTACAATTTTCTTCATAATATATACCTCGGAGTGATTTTTTATGTTTGGACAGTTTGGAGCAGGATTCAAAAAAATTCGGAATAATAAAAACTATAGTCAGAGTCTGCTTACTGATGACACAATTTCAAAGGCTTCAATTTCACGCTTCGAAAATGGTAAACAGGACTTAGGCATAGAGAAGACTAATTCACTTTTAGAAAAAATGAGCAGCTCCATGGACGAACTACTTTGCGAATTCAATTCACAAAACAGCCGGGCAGACTCTATCTACGTCACAGTAAATCAAGCTTATTTGGCCACTGATTCTAAACAATTGAAGAAATTGTTTGAACAGCAAGAACATGTCTACTCTGAGCGTCCTAGCCTACAGACATTCCTAAATAAATGCTTGATAGCAAACTTTTATGCCGATTTAACTAACGACATTTTGGTAACAAAAAATGATCTTCAACGACTGTACGGACTATTGCTGAATTACTCTGATTGGACATCTGCCGAAATTGCCACTTTCACCAATAGTTCCGTCTTGTTAACAGACTACGAAAACTTCACGATTGCTTGCGAACTTGCAAAGCAAATTGAAACAATACAGAAAACAAATTATCCAAACTACATCGACTGTTGGGCTGCAATACTCAATGCATTTTTGATTTTAATCGAACGTAATGTTCTATATGCTCAACAATTAAGAAAGATAATCTGTGAAATTGTCCTCCCTTCGAATTCAATTAACGTTTCACTTCGTCGCTATTTTCTAATTAGTCTGCTGGATGCTAAGACTTCTGATACTAGCAGCAGTTCCTTTCAAAATGACGCCAAAACGATAATCAATTTACTTAGACGAATTGGTAACGAAGCACAAGCAGACTCATACGAAATCGCATACAACGACATCCTCTCGGCAGAAAGCCTATGATAATTTTATCGTTAAACTGATATTCCAACGCCATTGTTACATATTTGGAACGATTTAACTTAACCTTAAATCACACGTCTTCAAATAGATGATTCTAACAAAACGCGCGACACTGTAATCTTTCTCGATTGCAGTGTCGCGCGTTTGTCTTACATTTACTTATGCTAGAGTCGTTGCGTTCATAATTTCCGCAATTTCACGCTCTATCCTATTTTTCAAACCTTAATTTCCATATCTTTCATATGCACAAAACGCCACATACCCCTGCTGCTTCGCCTGAGTCAACGTCATCGCCTTGCCACCACCATATCGTTGCAATCCGCGACAGTTAGGGTCTTTGTGGTACCGCCCTGGAATTCGGCTATTCACATATACGGTCTCCGAATCAGCGGTCGATGGTACCGGTTTGTACTCATAGTTACGCCGCCCCGTATTTGCACCGGAACGGCCCGGATTATGCGTCGTTGTCGAACTGCTGGACGAATAGGTTGATGATGACTCATACACTGTGGCCTCTGATTCATCATCCTCAGTAGCTGTGTCTACCTCTTCTGTATCGTCAGTGCTCTCTGTATCCGTATAGTCAGATGATGTAGTGTCTTCTTCACTATCATCCGTGTTTTCACTATCCTCATACGTTTCATCATCGGTATCGTCGGATTCATCACCCCAGTAGTCCTCGTCATCATCCTCATCGCTTGAGGATGATGACGAGGACGTTTCAACACTGCTTGTATTAATCCCTCTCTGAACCACAACGCCCGAAACCGTTACAAGTATTAGAACGATGAGTGCTATCCCCATTTTTTCAGCATGTTTATCAACCTCATCCAAAAAGGCAAATAATACAAACCACGAAAAGATAACTATTACCCAAAAAGCAATCAAATCAATTCCCCCTCCAAAGATTCACAACCTTAAGAGTTTACCAAAGACGAAAAGGCTTGTGAATGGCATGAAAGTGGTGCCCCTCATGAACAGATTGCGCTAACTATCTCTCCCTGCCCATCCTAAACGCAACTTTGGGTCAAAAGTGCATATAAGACACAGGACATATTTTTTAAATAGGCGCAGGAATCGCGGTATACCTTGCGCCAGTAAGGACGAACCAGTTATCGCAATTGCCGTTCTTCAATCTCTGCGCCTATTTTTTAATATTACCTGTATCGTATATGACCGCTCAGTCGGCAATCACGTCCTGGATCATCGAACATCCCCCTATCCGCCCCAAAGCATCCTTTTAGTCGTTCAACGCAGCGTTTACCACGTCAAAACAACGAATAAAGCAAACGGTGGTGGGCCGGGATGCCGCTGATTCACTGTAAAATGCGTCTAAAAGACTACATTTCACACAAAAGGGCACCATTTCAGCAACACGACGTTTGCTGAAATGGTGCCCTTCCAATGTCCTTCTCTAAATCTCCGCCATCAACCGCGTCCGCGCGCCAATCGTCGCCAGATGCTGCATCACATACTCGGTTAGCGTCACGTTCGCGGTTCCCGGCTTGGTTTCGATATAAAACACGTTGGCCTCCGTGTCATCACTCACCTTCGTCTCACTGCCCGTGATGTTATTCGGGTAAAGGACCAGCAAGGCTTCGACCGGCCGCATTTGCCGGAGCAGCGCATTCTCATCGTGGAGCGGGGATCGTGGGGCGTTGACGTACGCAGAGAATTGCCACTGCAGACTGCTCTTTCCCTCGCTCAGGCCATTCAAGATGCTCGTCAGTCGTTTGTACTTCGCATCCATCAACAGGCTACCCAGATACCGCGCCTCCTTGTCGAACACATCGAGGCGGATGTCTGGCTTATTTTGCGCCGCCAGCATCATCAGTGGCCGATGAAGCGTTACTTGCGCGCGACCGTGGGGAAGCGGTTCGTTGTACGTCAGATTGAGGTCGAGGTCGTCACCAACTAGGTGAACCTGCGTGCCTGCCGTCAGAAACGGGAGTGGTTGCCCCGCCTGCCGGTCGTCATAGAGCCACCCCGAAACCGGATTGAAGCCAATTTCGGTGAGTATCTTGAGCACTTGCACGTACGTCCAGATTTCGTACAACTGCGCCGTTTGTTTCCAGTAACGGTGGTAACTAGCATCCACCTCATAACTAGCCGTTTTGTGGAAAAGCACCATGTAAATACGGTAGAGCAGATTGTACGAGGGATTCAGCATCAACGCCTTGGGAAGCGCCATGTTGCTTGGCATCGTGGCATTCTTGAGGAAGTCGTCGGCCAAGACCACTTGGATATATCGGTTCAGGCGACTTAAGCGCGTCGTCACATCTTGCAGTTCCGTCAACGTGCTTGTATATGCGTTTGCTTCATAGCGTTGCTCGCTTAGACTTCGCCGATTAGCGTAGGTACTGGCCTCATCGTGGTTGTGCTTGACCTCAGCCACCACACCCGCCACGTACACCATCTGTGTGCGGCACAACTTGCCCAGGCGCATCAGGAAGAACTTCAGCCAGCGATTCTCCTCCACATCGTACTGCAAGTAACGGTGTGGGGGCGTAAAGCATCCCCTGCTTATCCGGCCGTTCGCTGACCTTGCGCATCGTGATTTGATCAATCTCCCCCCTTCCTCCCGCTGGAATCCAGGTGTAGGTTTTGTCAATCCGGTACTTTGCGTTGTTTCGTAGCGCCTCGACCGCATACCGAATCTTGGCCTCATTGCTCAACAAGTACGTTGTTTCATCATCCAGTAATGCTGCGACAGATTTTCCCGGTTGATCCCGCACCCGTCCGCGCGCAGCTCGCGTATAATCGCGCGCGAGGCCCTTCACCATCTGTTCGACGTCTGCGCGCATCGTCTGCCATTCTGGGGTGGACAGGTCCTTTGGGCGTACCCGCCAGTAGCCGTACTTCGTGGTGGTCGCCGTCACGTGCACCTTCACCGTGTAGTACCCCGGGATAAGTGGGACGTCTTGGGCACTCGGTCGTTCTCGCCCGTGCTCGAATGAAAAGAGCGTATATGGACGGTTGAACGCGAATCGCTGCACGTCCTGACTGGCATCCGCGAGTCCGTAATCTTCAAGTTCGGGTAACTCAAACACACCGGTTCCAGTATCGCTCATAACCGCAATCTGCAACTCAGCATACTCAATCACGGCAGGAATTACGGCATCGTCCAGCGTCCCTAAACAGTCAGTATCGTAAAGTGGCACTGGCAATTGTTCATGTGGCTGGTTGTTCCGATGCGTTATTAGCTTACATTGTAAATCCATATAGTTTCAGCTCCCGCGCCTTTTGCTTAATCACGGCCCTTGATGCGTCGAACTGGCCCAGTGTCGCGTACTTATCCAGTACCGCGAGTAATTCCCCGGCATTGTCCTCGCTAGCACCGATTAAGTCACGCAACTGTTCCTCGGATCCGCGGATTTTGGTCAGCACGCGCTGTACCAGTTGCAGGTCGAATGCCTGATTCCGCGTGACCCCCTGCTCGATTTCTGGCAGTGCCTTCAGGAAGCTTTCGATTTGGCGCACAATCCGCCACCCAATCCCAAGATTCCGGTCAGTTTGATTCAGCGCCACGTGCATGTCCCACAACAATGACTTCTCCATCTTCGTTAGCGGTGTGGCCTTCTCGTAGTCAACCAAGCCGTGATAATCCGACACGGTCATGTTGTTCACGGTATTGTCACTCGCACTGAGCGTATCCCCGCCATCCTCGTGTTCCTGATTGAACGGGACGATGTGGAGCGAGATAACGTTCGAGCGGTCCAGCACCTTGTCCGAGAACTGGAAGGTCGATTCATCTGTGTTCACGGTGCCCACAAAGAGGACATTATCCCCGATTTTGATCTGATCTGGATACACTGTGCTGTTGTACAGGCGACTGGCAAGCTGCTGGTTGTATAACCGCACGGCACGACTGCTCTCTGGCTTCTCAAGGACGGAGAGGAACTGGGAGAAGTAATGTTCGACGCGCGCGAGGTTCATTTCGTCGAACACGACAATGTAGAGCGACTCTGGATTCTGACTGGCCGCAATCAGGGTTTCCACCAATTCACTATCTCCTGGCCGTTACACACTGTTGACCATGTCTGCATAGCCGAGTAAATCTGAATCATCCGCCCAGAACGGCCGCACGGGAACGAAGCACAACCGGCCAGAATTACTGTCCGTATGGTCCACGAGTCCCAGCGTCCGCGCATACGCAGTCACCAGCTTCGACTTCCCCGTCCCACTCAAACCGGACAGGATGACCAACCCGCGACTCTCCATCGCGGTGTGGAAGTTAATCAGGTCAGTGACATCGAAGTGCAGGTTCATCAACCGCGTCTGGTTAATGAATTGCCGCATGAATTTCGCCTGCTTGGAGTTATCCGTGCCGAAGACTTGATTGCTGATGGCCGGCTTAGCAGGCGCCGCCGTCACAACAATTGATGCTTGGGCAGGCTTGCTACTGACGGGTTCTACCGCAGTCGATTCACTAACACCAACCACATCCGTTGCCCGGCGTGCGTACTTGTCGAAGATGTCACTTGGAATATAAGCGATGTCCTCGTTGTGCAAATGAATGAGGTTTTCCAGCCAGTCTGCGTCCTCAATGGTCACGGTCGTCTTCTGGAACTGTGCGCCCGGTTTCGGGGTGAAGGAGAAACCACGGTCGCTCTTATGTTGCTGATCGATGCCAAAGAAGATGTCCATCGTCACATCGTCGCGACGCCAGATGACGGCTTCAGGCGCCTCATCATCGGATGCTGGCCACGGTGCGAGGTTGCCGACTATCTTCCCCTTAATCAGTGCGTCCTCGAATTCATTCTCATTGCGGGGGCGATTGTATTCCCTTGAAAACTCGAACATCGGCACACGGATAAGCTGGGTCATGCGTGTATCCACATTTTCGTTCTGTGTCATCACCTCAACGTCATATGCCACGACGTACATCCGTTCCGTTTCGGAATTATAGTTGAAGCTGGGGGTGGTGATGAACCACTTATCCTTGAAGAAGTTATAAGCCAGGTCCTTCCGTTTCTCATGATCCGGGTTCGTCTCGTCATCGAAGAAGTTCACGCGGGAGTTATTGTTCACGAATACGTTCATTTGGGGGATAAATTCGTCTTATCAATCGACTGCGGATACTCAGTACAAGGGAAGTCGTATCGCTAAGGTGTGACCACAATATGCAAATAAGGTAGAGGCTGCGCCAGAAGTCCAAAGCGCACGAACGTTACATCCAGTCGCGCGCCAGAAGACTGCCCCCTAACATACAAAGCAGGCCTGGTAGAAATCCTAAGTTCGGGATTTCCACCAGGCCTGCTTTGTATACCGGGGCCAAACCGTCTTCTGGCGCAGCCTCTGCCTTATTTATTTTCATACGCGGTTTTACCCGCGCCATATTGATAGCTGAATCTTACAGTTTAGACGTCAACGTTACATCTGGATACTTGTCCGCAAACCAGCGCTCTGCAAATGCGTTTTCGAACAGGAACAGCGGATCGCCGTGGACGTCCTTCACCAGCAAGTTACGGCTGGAGGACATCTTCTCGTCGAGCTGTTCGGGGTCAATCCAGCGGGCGGTGCGGCTGCCGATTGGGGTCATTTCAACTTCGGAGTTGTATTCGTTCTGCATCCGGAACTTGAAGACTTCAAACTGCAACTGACCCACAGCGCCCAGGATGTATTCATCCGTGCTGTACGTCCGGTAGAGCTGGATGGCACCTTCCTGCACCAGCTGCTGCATCCCCTTGTGGAAGCTCTTCTGCTTCATCACGTTCTTCGCGGTGACGCGCATGAACAGTTCAGGCGTGAACTGTGGGAGTGGCTCGAATTCAACGGCACCCTTCCCGGCGTAAATTGTATCGCCAATCTGGAAGTTCCCCGTATCGTACAGCCCCACGATGTCCCCCGCCACGGCCGTCTTGACCGTTTCCCGGGAGTCCGCCATGAATTCGGTGGAGTTCGACAACCGGATGGACTTGCCTGTCCGGTTCAGCGTCACGTCCATCCCCCGTTCGAACGCACCCGACACGATGCGGACGAACGCAATACGGTCACGGTGCGCAGGGTTCATGTTCGCCTGAATTTTGAAGATGAAGCCGCTGAAGCGTTCGTTGGTTGGCTCTACCTTGGTTTCGCCCACCGTCTTCTTGGCGCTTGGTTCTGGGGCCATTTCGACGAAGCTGTCCAGGAAGGTTTCCACCCCGAAGTTCGTCAGCGCGCTCCCGAAGAAGACGGGCGTCTGGTCCCCGCGCAGCACCTTGTCCATGTCGAACTGGTTCCCAGCGTCCGTGAGCAGCTCCACGTCGTCCAGGGCGGCACGGTAGGTACTTTCCTTGGCGATTGGGTCATCTGCTGGCAACTTGCCGTCTGCGTCAAGTGCGGCGAAACGCTGGTCTTCGGTTTCTGGTCGGTAGCGTTCAATCCGGTTGTTCTTCCGGTCGTAGAGGCCTTCCAGCACCTTCCCGGAACCGATTGGCCAGTTCATTGCGTAGCCCTCGATGCCGAGGAGTTCTTCGAGTTCCGCAATCAGGTCGAGGGGTTCCCGGCCGTCACGGTCCAGCTTGTTCATGAAGGTGAAGATGGGAATGCCACGCTTCTTCACGACTTTGAACAGCTTCTTGGTCTGCGCTTCAATCCCCTTGGCGGAGTCGATCACCATGACGGCGGCGTCAACGGCCATCAGTGTCCGGTACGTGTCTTCAGAGAAGTCTTCGTGCCCGGGGGTGTCGAGGATGTTGATGCGCTTGCCGTGGTAATCGAACTGGAGCACGGAACTCGTGACGGAGATTCCACGCTGCTTTTCGATTTCCATCCAGTCAGACTTGGCGAAGTGACCGGACTTCTTCCCCTTAACGGTCCCGGCTTCACGAATCACCCCCCCGAACAAGAGGAGCTGTTCGGTGATGGTCGTCTTCCCGGCATCGGGGTGAGAGATGATGGCGAAGGTGCGCCGCTTGGCAACTTCAGCCTGTAGTTCTTTCTTATCCATGTTTTTAGGTTCCTTTCAGGCAGACCCGGGCCGCGGACGGTCGGGCCTACGCGTTGATAACGGTAATACAGTGCGGTTCATGTTGATTGTATTTTACATTGGTTGATTGTCCCTTAACTTATGATCGAATCGATATAAAGAATCCATATTCCAGTGTACACAAAAAAGTCCGGCGCTGCCGAACTTTTACTGGATTTTTGCGTTTCGGTTGGTTGTTTTTCGGTGTGACCAATTGCGGTTAGGCTCCCGTACCCGCATTTCCGTCCCCAAATCGCCACACACTCATCCCCAAGCCTTCACAATCCCGTCACAACTGCCCTGTACTGTATTAGACATAGAGATGAGCCACCCAGAACTCATCTTCCAACTTCTTCTTCATAATTTCTCCTCCAATAAAATAGCGCACCAGCCCCCAACTGATGCGCACCCCTTACAGAAGCCAACGTCGCCCAGGACGTTGGCTTTATGTTTGCTTCGTGTTAGGAATATAATGCACACATCAAGACAGTGCCTTATATTTCTAACATTTAGGTCACCGTCTAATTAAGCACAGCCTCGTGCAAGGCCACATTAACACCAAATCACCATCACAAATCGTTCACAATTAGTCCGTGTCAACCACACCCGACTGAAGTCAGATGCTTGTAAGAGCGCCACCTCGTAGTGGCACGACTACAATTTGCTTAGATACAGCGATCGCCTGCAAGCGGGTCTTACGTGCTAATTACCAAAGCCTTTATAGTCCGCAGGTTGCCAGACGGACTGTAATTTTTCAGTTAGTGGCTAATCCCTTCGCCAAAATATTTTTTGCAGCATTATGGTCGCGAACGTGATACGCGCCACATTTTGGACACGTCCACTGACGGTCACCCAGTGTAAGTTTTTGGGCGCCACTCATTACAAAGCCGCACTCGCTACATGTCTGGGTTGTGTTACGCGGATTGACGACCACAAACTTGTGCGCGTACAGATCAGCTTTATACGCGAGCATTCCTAGGAATATCCGCCAGCCAACATCGGCAATACTCATCGCGAGCGCGTGATTACGCAACATATTCTTGCTTCTCAACTCTTCTGCTACTACCAAATCGTGGTTCTTGATAAGTGTAGTGGACACAATGTGGAGAAAAGCGCGACGTCGGTTAGCGACATCACGTTGTATGTTGGCCACAAGCACCCGTTGCTTCTGATAATTTTTGGCATCACGAAGCAGACGGCGCTCCTTTTTTGCTCGCAGCGCACGGCGAGCTAACTTGCGCTGTTGCTTGGCTAACTTTCCTTTGACAGCTCGATAGTAACGCGGATTGGCGATAACATTACCGTCAGAATCCGTCAAAAAGTTGTCGGTATTGAGGTCAATACCGACTGCTGGATGGTTATTTTGGCTCGTTTCAACAAATGGTGTATCAGAACCTAACTGCATTGACAGGTAGTAACGACCAGTCGCGTCACGGCGCACGGTGATTGTACCGACACGAATGTCATCGGCATGACTAAATAATCGCTTTTGCGAACCCGAAACCCGAAGTTTTCCCAGTCCGCTGATTGTAACGTGCTTGGTATCGATAAATCGGTTAGAACCGCTCATTATTCCAGCTGCGGACTTGGTGTAACGGGTCGGCAACTGATAGCTACCGTCATCGTGTTTGCAGTGGAACACGGGTACACCGGCGCGATGCACTTGCCGGAACAGTCGCCAAGCACTCTGATAAGCTCGCCGGGCTTGGTCAATCACATCAGTACCAACACCGGTTCCGGCAAGCCAAGGATGGATTGCAAACAACATTTGCGTGTTGTTTTTCCGCCGTTTCAAATAAGCAATGCGGTCTTGCACAATGGTGATAGGTGTTTGCACTTTCTGGAGGGAATACAACTCCTTGTCAATCGCTACCATTTCGTTGTAAGCAAACCGGCTGGCGTTGATATTATTGTCAATCGCGCGCTTTTGTTCAGCGGATGGGAAGATACGCATTTTCAACCCATAGTGGTAGTTCAAATTGGTCATTTCCTTAGCCATGTCGTGACACCTCCTTTCATCCTGATTATACAGCGCATGGTATACTTTGAGCAACGGTATGTATAGTAAATACAGTGTGGAGGCTAATACTTATGGTGGAAAATAATGAAATTTATGAACGTGGTTATGTCTATAACTTTCACTACCATCTGGTTTGGGTGACTAAATATCGACGTGAGATATTTGTTACGCCGGAGCTGGTCTCAGATATGCTTAAGATTCTGCAGACAACGGCAAACGACAACGATATTACTGTGGAACAAGCAGAAGTTATGCCCGATCACGTCCACATGCTTTTGAGTTTTAAACCAAAATACGCGCCAGCTACCGTTGTCAAGATTTTGAAAGGCGCATCAGCACGGACGTGGTTTGTTGCTCATCCTGAAACCAAAAAATCACTCTGGGGCGGGCATCTATGGGCCCCCAGCTATTACATGGGAACGTTAGGCGATATGTCAAAAGAGACCATCGCTAACTATATTCAAAATCAGCGAACAGAAAGGGGAAAGGCGGGACGTCCAAGCAAAAACGCTAACTAGTATTAGCAAATGCGGACTTTCCTCCGCTGGCTAAAGTCAGAGGTTTCTCGCCTAAAATTGTAATGATAATCCTTGAGATAGATAGCGATTCGCGATAGCTTCTTCTCGCTTGTTGCACTCTTCAGCAACACACCCACCCCACCGTCTCCCAGGGCGTGTGGGGGGTTAAAAGGGCCTCATTCCAACCCGGAATGAGGCCCTTTTGCATCTAGTTCGTTTCGTCTACCAGTTATTTCACCACAATATCCGCATCGTCTCGGCGTACATACTTTTGGTTGTTGTACCGCACAATCTGCTTGCTTTGCGGGACGTGTACTTGTAAGACAATCCGGTTGTCCAGCTGGTACGCATTCACGGACAGCGACATCCCCGGCTGGAACTTCGCCGACGTCACAACCGCGGTGAACGCCGCACGCATCCGCGCGACATGCGCAGCGTTGATGCCCAGCACCCGGCCAGCGTCGTCCACACCGAAGTAGATGTTCCCGCCAAGTCGATTTGCGAAGGCACTGACGGTTTCATACACACTCTCTGGCACCTGCCCGCGTCCGTCACGCCCCAGCGCTGCCTTGAACTCCACACGGTTCGTTTCGTGACCCCGCGCAATCTCGGCATGCAGGTCAGCGGGCAATTCTTCAATTTGCATCATTGCTGACCTCCTATTCGCCGCAATCCCCCGTGACGCCACACCCGCCGCGTATCCGGTTTTGCCCAGTGGAAAAACGCAAAGGATGTGTCCGTAACCACCTAAACATCAAAATGCCTCAAGTGTGACGTGCATGCACCAAACGACGGGGCACGGTCGATCTGCTTACTTTCCCCTAAGACGCCTCATCGTCCGCAGCTACTTTCCCCGCGTCCTTCCTGCGCCGAATCAAAAATAGCTGCCAGAAGTAAATGAAGATGGTTTTGAGCACCGCGTACACCGGAATCGCCAGCACCGTGCCGATCACCCCGTACAGGTGGCTGACCACCAGCAGGATAATCACAATCGTCAGCGGGTGCACGTCCAGCGAGCGGCCAATAACGTTCGGGTAGATGAAGTTCCCGTCAATCAGGTGCACCACCACCGTGATTGCCAGCACAAACGCCACCTGCTTCCAGCTAATCGTGCTGGCGAGCAACACTGACGGCACTGCGCCGATGTACGGCCCCAGGTACGGAATCAGCTGCGTCACCATCGCAATCAGCGCCAGCAATAACGCGTTCGGCTGCCCGATGATGGTGTAACCTGTGCCCATAAAAACGCCGACGAATAGGCATTCCAGCGCCTGTCCGCTGATGTAATGGGACAACGTGTCGTCCATGCGCGCGAACGCCACGCCGACTTCTTCGCGATACCGTTCCGGGAACAGTCGCTGAATCGACGGCACGAACTTCTTCCCGTCCTTCAACATGAAGAAGAACACCATCGGAATCGTGATGAGGGAGAAGAACAGCCCCGCCACAGACCCCACTAAGTTCGGAATGCCGTCCGCAAACGACTTGAAGATACTCGTTGCCATCTTCGCCGCACTCAACTTATTGACATATTTGCCGATATTCAACTCTTGATACCACGCGTAATGGCTGGCTTTTGCCGCGGACACCTGAATATCCGTCACCAGCTGCGGAAGCGCATTGACCATCTGCGTCACCTGGTGCACCACTTTCGGCACCAGCGTCACCAGTCCAAGCGCAATCAGCCCCAGCAGTACCACCATCAGAATCGGCACGCTAATCTGCCGCTTAATGTGCAGGCGCGTGTTCAGCATTTTAATGAACGGGTTGAACATATAGTAAAGGAACAGCGCGGCGACAAGTGGAATCAGCCATGTCGAGAAAAACGCCACGACCGGCTCAAAGATGAACGAAATCTCGCTGAGGCCCATAATGATTAAGACAATCACCAGCACCTCCACCGACCAGAACATCAGTTTTGACTTTCTTAGCTTTTCGAACATTTTTGACTCCCCGGTTACTTTTTTCTCCATTCTACACTAGCCTCGGCGGGGGCGGTAGGTTTGGCTGCTTTGTTCCCTCGCTTCGCATCGGGGCCGCTGCGTCCGCTGTTTTAGTGGCAACGGTTGATCGGCCCGCCTCGGTTATTCGAGATCATCTCACCGATACGCGCCCACCTGTATTCCGACTCGGTGGACACGCTGCTCATTGCGGTGCCCGCAATGAGTTAAGGGGCTAGTCGTCTGCCCGCTTTGCCTGTTTTCGCCACGTCTCGTCGCTGGCTGACGTGGCCCAAATCGAAAAGACACCACTGACAAATTGTTCGTGCGCTAAGTAACAGCGTTGAGATAGATGAGCACGGTTAAATCCATGTCAAAACTAACTGCGCAATCGGGTGAACCTGATGCTCATGACGGGGCACCCGTCATGAGTTGCGTGTCCAAGGGGGCGAAATGCCAGTGGGAAGGACTTGGTAACGCCATCCGCGGTTAACGCAAAGGGCCGATCAACCGCTGCCACTAAGCTAGTGGAGGCAGCGCCCCCGAAGCGATAGCGAGGGACCCCCGTCACTATCCGAAAGCGGCAGCGAGGGAACACCGTAACCACAAAAAATGCGGTACAATAGGCGTAACTTTTCTGTAAACGGGGCGAAGAATATGGAACCAACTTACATGCGCCAAGCAACGATGGCGGACTTGGATGAAATTATGACGATTATCGATGGTGCGAAGGCACAACTGGCCGCTGCCGGGAGTCCGCAGTGGCAGGATGGCTACCCGAATCGTGACACGTTGACGCGTGACCTCGAAGCAGAAGCCGTTGTTGTCCTCATGAGCAACGGCCGAATTGCGGGCACCGCAAGCCTTATTGTCGGCGTGGAACCGACTTACGCAACGGTTTATGACGGCGAGTGGGCAGCACCCACTGCCGCCTACGCCACGATTCACCGTATCGCCATTAGCCGCGACTTCGCAGGTGCACACCTTGGTCGGATTTTCTTCGCCACCATCCTGACACACCTCTACGCACAAGGACTTCGTTGGGTGCGGCTGGATACGCACCGCCAAAACCGCGCCATGCAACATCTGGCCACCACGTTTGGCTTCAGCCACCGCGGCACCATCCGCATTGACCATGGCGAAGACCGCGACCGACTGGCTTACGAGGTGAACCTCGGGGACAACGGCACCTTGGTTCGAACCGCCACCGAGGCTGATTTACCCCAAATGCTCGCCATCCTCAACGAGGCAAAAGCGCAAATGCTTGCGGGCGGCAACAACCAATGGCTCGGCGATTATCCGAACGCTGCCGTCCTCAACGACGACATTGCACGCGGCGCCGCCAAAGTTCTGCTCGTCCACGGACAAGTTGCCGGCACCGCTAGCGTCATCGTGGGCATCGACGCCGATTACGCGGGGGGCGATTGGCGCGACGACGTGTCCCCTTACGCCGCCATCCACCGTGTCGCTATCGCCCGCGCATATGCCGAAAGCCATCTCGGCCGCCTCTTCTTCGACACCCTCATCAGCGACGCGCTGGCAACGGGCGTGCACCACTTCCGCATCGACACCAGCGTCCACAACGGCGCCATGCAACACTTGGCCCTCGCGCTAGGGTTCGAAAGCCGCGGCCTCCTCAACATCTACCGCGCCCCCAACATGGACACCACCTGGCCCATCTTCGAGCTCGCGCTTTAACGGTGTTCCCCCGCTGGCGCTTCGGGTGGTTGCGGTGTTCCCTCGCTTCGCATCGGGGGCGCTGCGTCCACTGGTTTAATGGCAGCGGTTGATCGGCCCATTGTCCCGACTGCGGATGGCGTTACCAAGTCTCTCCCACTGGCATTTCGCCCCCTTGGACACGGCACTCATTGCGGGGTCCCGCAATGAGCTAAAGGGCTAGCCGTCCGCGTTCTCTGCCTGTATTTGCGATGTGTCAACGCTTGATCACGTGGCCTGCACCAAACACTCTTAGCGCAACGTAAAAACCGCCACCCAATTTTTGAGTGACGGTTTTATATTGCTTCAATCTATAAACAGTGGAAAATGTATTGCCTCAAACTCATGACGGGGCACCCGTCATGAGTAGCGTGTCCACCGAGTCGATATACATGTGGGTAAGAGTCGGTGAGATGATCACCCGAAATCGAGGCGGGCCGATCTACCGCTGCCACTAAACTAGCGGACGCAGCGCCCCCGAAGTGATAGCGAGGGAACAACAAGGCCCAAGTCTACAACCGACTGTAGATGAGGTTGTAGAGTGAGACGAATTCGCGCGATGTGTCTAGGATGGCGTTGGCGTCGGTGAGGTGGGTTTCGGCGTGGACAAGGAGGAGGGAGAATTCTGGACCCTCGCCGCGTGCTTCGAGGCTTAGGAGGTGGTTGTGCGCGAGTTGGCCACCCTTGATGGCGTTTTGCGCGCGGTCAAGCCACTTGGATGCCTGCTCGAAATCCTGTTCCTTGGCGGCTTCGATGGCGGCCAATGCGGCTTCCCGGGCCGTGGATGTTGCGCTAATGATGTCCATGACGCTACTTGGATTATCTTCTGGAATGTTCATGTTAAACCTCACTTTTCGCGTCTAATCAACGCGCTTTTTGTTCTTTGGCTTGCCCTTGCTCTTCTGGTTGCGCGCCCGGTTCTTCTTGTGTGGCTTGCGCGCGGATTCATCATCGGCAGGCTTTCCACCAAAGCGGGATTGCCCACCGCGCGCCTTGTCGTCACGCTTAGGGTCGGCACCAGGACGTGGGCCATTCTTGGAAAAACGGGATGCCTTTTGTCCCCCTGCGTCACGCTTGGTTCGCGGCGCATTCTCAGCTAGCTTCTCGGGGTCGATAACGGGCTTTTCCGTGCTCAAGCCATCGCTGACCACGTAGGCCCGCTTGATGTCATAGTCACTTGCCAGGTGGCGCAGGTTCCGCAAATCGTGGTCATCCCCCATCGTGATGACCAATCCCGGATTCCCCATTCGGCCCGTCCGCCCCGCACGGTGAATGTACGTGGTGGCGTTCCGTGGCACTTCAAAGTTAATCACCGCGGGCAGCTTAGGAATATCCAGCCCACGTCCGGCCAAATCGGTCACCAGTAGTAATGTGATTTTACCCTTCCGGAACAATGCGAGTGCCTGTTTCCGCGCCATGGACCGGTCGTTCCGGTCGAGGACGGCGAAGCTCACTTTTTGATGCCGGAGAATCCCAGCAACGCGGGTCAAACTTGTATTCTTATTGAAGAACACGAGCGCCGAGAACTTCGGCTGTCGCGCCAACCGTCCCAGCCATTCCACCTGGTGCTCGCGTCCACCCTGCAAGAAGTAATGCTCAACGGGTCCCTGCGTCTTGTCGATTGGCCGCACGTCAATCACGCGGGCATCGCTGCCGAACCACTTGGACAATTCACGCAAAATTGGGCTACTCGTTGCGGAGAAATAGGTCATCTGCACGTCTGCGGGGGCATCTTGCACAATCTCGCGCACCTGGTCAAGCCCTGGCTGCCGGAGCAATTCGTCCGCTTCATCCACCACAATGGTCTGGAGGCGGCCCAAACGGACTTTGCCATCCGAAATCAATTCCAGCAAACGACCCGCTGTTGCCACGATGACTTCGGGGTGCTTCTTCAGTTGTTCCTTCTGCCGTGCCACGTTCGCATTCCCGGTCACCGCCATAATGCGCACGCCAATCGCCTGTGCGTAGGGGATCAACACGTCGCGTGTCTGGATGGCTAGTTCCTGCGCGGGTGCCAGAATCAGCAGCTGCAGCCCGTCATCCGGCACAATCTTGGTCAAGAGTGGCAACCCAAACGCAAGGGTCTTCCCTGATCCTGTCGGCGCCAACCCAATAATATTTTCATCCCGTGCCAGTGGTTCCGCAACCGCCGTCTGAATCGGCGTTTCTTCAGTGAACCCCGCCCGTTCCCAGACCTCAGCGAACTTATCTGCAATCACAGCATTTCCTCCATTTTCGTAACATCTATCTACCCGCCATTATCCCTGTTTTGTGTGCGGGCGGTCAAGTACGGCCTCGTTGTTCCCTCGCTGGCGCTTTCGGGAAGTGACGTTATTCCCTCGCTATCGCTTCGGGGGCGCTGCGTCCGCTAATTTAGTGGCAGCGGTTGATCGGCCCGCCTCGATTTCGGTTGATTATCTCACCGATGCTTGCCCACCTGTACTCCGACTCGGTGGACACGCTGCTCATGACGGGTGCCCCGTCATGAGTTTGGGGCAATACATTTTCCACTGTTTATAGGTTGAAGCAACGTAAAATCGCCACTCAAAAATTGAGTGACGATTTTTACGTTACGCTAAAAATGTTTGGTATCGGCCACGTGATCAAACGTTGCCACATCGCAAATACTGGTAAAAAACGCGGACGACTAGCCCTTTAGCTCATTGCGGGTCCCCGCAATGAGTCCCGTGTCCAAGGGGGCGAATTGCCAGCGGGAAGACTTGGTAACGCCATGCACAGTCAGGGCAAAGGGCCGATCTGCCGCTGCCACTAAGCTAACGGACGCAGCGCCCCCGATGCGAAGCGAGGGAACAACGTAGCCAAAACAGTAGGCCACGTAATCAAACGTTGCCACATCGCAAATACAGGCAGAGAACGCGGACGACTAGCCCTTTAGCTCATTGCGGGTCCCCGCAATGAGTCCCGTGTCCAAGGGGGCGAATTGCCAGTGGAAAGACTTGGTAACGCCATCCACAGTCAGGGCAAAGGGCCGATCTGCCGCTGCCACTAAGCTAACGGCTGCAGCGCCCCCGATGCGAAGCGAGGGAACCCCGTCACTTCCCGAAAGCGCCAGCGAGGGAACCCCCTAACTCAACCTTAGTCCGCCGCAAAACGGATGCCGGATGCGGTGCGGACTTGGGTCATGAGGGTGTGGACTTGGGTCGCTAGTAGTAGCTTTTCGTCTCGGGCTGCTGTGTCGTCCGTGTTGATGGCGTTCGCAAAGTACGCGGCTTCGCGGATCATTGGGTTCGCGTCTTGTTCGCCGGCGAGGTCGACGGTGCTCTCCGCTGTCGTGTAGTCGATGCGCTGGATGCTTTCCGGTGCGTCAATCGTGAGCGTGTCGCGGCCCGTGTAGATTTCGGATGGGAGGTAACTCTGCGTTGTTTTACCCGTAATCAGGTTGACCGCGTAGTCTGGATAGTCCAGGTGCAGCACGCCCGAACCATCGATGCCCGTGCGCAGAATCTGTGGGCTGTAGTTGGCCTTTTCCGGCACCCCGAACCAGCTGATGGCCGCGTACACGAGGTAA
The DNA here is from genome assembly GCA_934370925.1 of uncultured Lacticaseibacillus sp. GTDB lineage: Bacteria > Bacillota > Bacilli > Lactobacillales > Lactobacillaceae > Lacticaseibacillus. The sequence goes on from CAKRNG010000019.1 coordinate 21,103, forward strand.
ACGCCGAGGTCTTCCAGCGCGCCGCCCGCAAACTTGGTGGTGAACACGTTCGGGTCCTTCCCCGCCAAGAACGCATCGTACTTGGACGAATACTTCATATAAGTGAGCGTTGCGCCGCTGATTGGGTGCGTGTGGGTGAACTCGCTGACTTTCTGGAAGTTCGGCTCGTACAGGTGCCGCGCCGCCTCGAAGATGAATAGGTCTGGGCGGTCCTTCAACGCCGCTTTAATCGCCGCCATCTGGTTGATGTTGGTCACCATTGGCTTCTCCACGATGACGTGCTTCCCGGCGCGCAATGCGGCGGCAGCTTGTTCAGCGTGCAGGCTGTTTGGGCTGGCAATGTACACCACATCGAAGGCAGGTGATTGGAAAAAGGTGTCCAGGTCAGTGAACAGTTGCGCGTCACTGCGCGTCTCGTCCGCAAACTTCTGCGCGGTTTCCTCGCGACGGGAATAAATCGCCGTCAACTCGTATTCACCAGTTTCCCGCGCCGCCGCCACAAATTGTGCGGTAATCCAGTTCGTCCCAATAATCGCTAAACGTAACATTTTATATTCCTCCATAATTCGTTTCAATAAGCGTCCATGTCGCCGGTGTCCTTATTAATTGTAACAGCTTTCATAACAGACTTACCACCTTTCCTGCCAGTTTCGTGGTGGGCAAAAGGAAACAGATGTCCCTTTTTTCGCACCGTTGCTCGGCTTGCTTCACGTTAGATTCCGTTGCGACTAACCGCCAATCCGCCATTCACAGGTGCCGCAAGCGATATTGGCACTGCCTGACCCAAAATTATTCGCATTATTTCATTTAAAAATTCTTATGCTTTCAGAGATGTTTTCGTAACACGTTTCTTATAAAAAAGTCACCAGCATTTTCGTTACAAGTGCTATGATGAAACTATTAATTAATGAGCGTTTTTTTAGTGAATGTGTGGTGTCGTGATTGCGACGTTGCATGATTCGTAGTCGAGCTTTGCAAAACAGAAGCTTCCGGTTAACCCGAAACAATCGCTGGGGAAGTGCACCCCACCGCTTGTTTCACGTTAATCCTCACCTTCTACCCGTTTTGCGCCGCTCTGTTCGTAGTCGAGCTTTGCAAAACAGAAGCTTCCGGTTAACCCGAAACAATCGCTGGGGAAGTACACCCCACCGCTTGTTTCACGTTAATCCTCACCTTCTACCCGTTTTGCGCCGCTCTGTTAATTTAAGGGGGTCCAGCATGGCAAGCAAACTTTCTGCAGCGTTGAATGTATTTTCCAAGAATTTTGGACACAAACATGAACCACAGCCCAATCCAGCGCTGGCGCTTGCCGACCTCTACCGCGGTGATTTCGCGTTTATGGACAAGACGACCAACCGCCGTCACAGTCTCCGCGTCTCCGCCAAGCTTGACATCTCCATCGACGGCAAGCGATTGCCCGGCAAAATTGTCGGCATCACCACCGACGCGCTGACATTTCTTGACCACTTCGGCTACGAACTCATCATCACCTGCATGGACGGCCTCCCGACCACCGTCTATGATGAAGCCGAAAACGAAACCTACCCCATCCTCTACCCTGAGTTAGAAGAGGATGACGAGTAATGTTGTTCCCTCGCTGGCGCTCTCGGGAAGTGATGAGGTTCCCTCGCTAACGCTTCGGGGGCGCTGCGGCCGTTAGTTTTGTGGCAGCGGTCGATCGGCCCTTTGACCTGACTGTGGATGGTGTTACCAAGCCTTTCCCACTGGCAATTCGCCCCCTTGGACACGGAACTCATTGCGGGGTCCCGCAATGAGCTAAAGGGCTAGTCGTCCGCGTTCTCTGCCTGCATTTACCAAGTATCAACGCTTGATCACGCAGCCTGCACCAAACATTCTTAGCGCAGCATAAAACCGCCACTCATTTTTGAGTGACGGTTTTATGTTGCTTCAATCTATAAACAGTGGAAAATGTATTACCTCAAACTCAGGACGGGGCACCCGTCCTGAGCAGCGTGTCCAATGTGAAGCGAGTGGACAACGCGGCCAATAAAAAAACGTCATCCATATTTCAGGATGACATTTTTAGTAAGCGCGAGGCCCAAGTTAGCAAGCGTTGCCACATCGCGAATACAGGCGGAGATTGCGGATGACTAGCCCCTTAACTCATTGCGGGGCACCCGCAATGAGCTGCGTGTCCACCGAGTCGTTACTCAGGTGGGCTCATGTCGGTGAAATGATCGCGCATCACCGAGGCGGGCCGATCAACCGTTGCCACTAAACTAACGGCCGCAGCGCCCCCGATACGTTAGCGAGGGAACACCATAACCCTACTTAACGACAACATGCGAGTAATTGCGGATGCTGTTGGGGCCGTATTTGAGTCCCTTGACGCTGGTGTTCGTGAGGTGCGCGGTGCCCCATTGGTAAAGAGGAACGACGCCCATGTCCTTCGTTAAGGTCTGGTTGGCTTCAAGAAGGTCGGACCAACGTTTTGACACATCTGCGGAATCCGTGGTGTCGGACGCGTTGATGAGTTTGTCATACGTTGCCGAATTCCAGTTACCCGAGAAGTTTTCCGTTTTGCTTTCGAAGAGGCTCAGGAAGTTGATTGCGTCTGGGAAGTCGGCGACCCAGTTCCGCAGCATCATGCCGTAATCGAACGAACTGCCCAGTGACAGCCACGTTGCGGTTGGGACGGCCTTGTTCGTAATTTTGACCTTCAGATTGCCCGTTGCCAACTTTTCAATCGAATTCTGCAGGTATTCCACCAGGCTCTTGGTCGAATCCTGGTCATTCGAGAGGAGCGTGAAGTCCAGCGTGGTGACGCCTGCTTCTGCCATCCCCTCCTTGAACAGCTTCTTGGCCTTCGCCAAATCATAGCTCGTGTATGATTCGACGCCCTTCGCAGACTCGGTGCCGAAGTCTTTGCCCGTCTTCTCGTTGTAGAACATCCCCGTTGGTACCATCGTCTTGGCCACCGTGGACCCATCCCCGAGCACGTTGTTGATGAACGACTTGCGGTTGAGGCACAGCGAAATTGCCTGGCGAATCTTCGCGTTCTTGAAGACAGGAACCGCCTTCGTGTTGAACTTCAGGTAGCTGACAGTTGGCTGCTTGACGATGTTGTAATCCTTATTCCCCTTCGACTGCTGGGCGTAAGTTCCGGTCAGCGAAACATCGTCCAGCTTGCCCGAATTGTACAGGTTCATGGCGGTTGAACTGTCCTTCACGACCTGATACTTAATACTCGTGAGGTTCTGGTGCTTCGCGTTCCAGTACGTCGCATTCTTCGTCTCCGTCCACGCGTTGTTCGAACTCGACCAGTTCTTCAACGTGTATGGGCCGTTCGAGTGCAGGTACTTGGAGGACGTGGCGTACTTTTTGCCGACCTTCTCCACGTAAGACTTTTCAACCGGGTTAAAGACTGGCAACGTCAGCATGCTCTCGAAGTACGGCATCACGCGGTCCAGCTTCACGACCAGCGTGTACTTGCCCTTCGCGGTGATGCCCAGCGTGCTGGCGTCCTTCTTGCCAGCGATGATGTCATCCGCGTTCTCAATCCCGCTGAAAATGTAGGCGTAGGCGGATTTAGTGGACGGCTTCACGACCCGCTTCCAGGCGTATTCGAAGTCGGACGCGGTGACTTCTTTACCGTCCGTCCATTTCGCGCCGTGGCGAAGGTGAAACGTGTAGGTTTTCTGATCTTTCGAAACGGTGGCCTTCGCTGTCGCCATATCGGGCTTGAGTTTACTCCCGTCGTAGCGGAACAAGCCGGCGAACGTATCGGTTTGGATCTGCAGCGAAACAAAGTCAGTGGCCTGCGCCGAATCCATGCTGGCAATGACATCCGACGCCATCATCTTGATGCTCTGCGTTTTCTTCGCGCTGGCCTTGTTCCCACACGCCCCCAAAACGAGTAGTGATGCGATTCCTAATACAAGTGCGCCCTTCTTCATAGGCAATCCCTCCCTGATCCATCCACTCACACGCCAAGACGACTAACCCAAACCTTGACCCATGAGCCGCAACGAGCACGGGTTAATCAAAACAAATGGTAATCTCGTTTCGTTCTAAAAACCCTCTAATTAGATATTAATCCCGCGCATCTAATCCTGACAAGTCACGAAAAAGCTTGTGAATTTTACATTTCCAGAGCATTTATGTTAGCTAACGTCACAAATTGAACGATTTCAGGGAAGCTAACCCCACATTATCCGCCAAATTCCGCTTAATCTCATAAACAGATGTTCAAATTAAGCAGACACAAGCCAATTATTCCTCATTTTATCGGGTAGAATAGCTCCCAAACAAAATAAAAATGTCAGCAATTTTTTTGAATGAAAAAAATTCACAAATCCATGCAGGCAACGCATGGCAGTTTACCTACGCAAAAACCCATCATCAAAAACCAATGATGGGTTCACGTGTCAGCTATTCAAAATTACCACCATTAAACTAGTGGCAGCAACGCCCCGATGCGTTAGTGAGGGTCCCGCGCCCTTCCTTCTCAAGCACGAAACAAGCCAAAATGTGTCTAGAAAGGAAGATGGCACATAATTTTCCAAAACAGCTTTAGAAACTCATTGCGGGTGCCCCGCAATGAGCAGCGTGTCCACCGAGCCGAAATACAGGTGGGTAAGTGTCGGTGAGATGATCAACCGAAACCGAGGCGGCCGATCAACCGTGACCACCAAACAAGAGAGGTTAGCGCCCCCGATGCGTTAGCGAGGAATCACCGAGGCCAAATAGCAGGCAACGGTAGCGAACGTTGACACAAAGCAAAGACGGAGAGAGCGAGCAACCGACTAGCCCCTTAACTCATGACGGGGTACCCGTCATGAGTAGCGTGTCCAAGGGGGCGAAATGCCAGTGGGAAGGACTCGGTAACGCCATCCACAATCAATACGATGGGCCGATCAACCGCTGCCACTAAACTAACGGAAGCAGCGCCCCCGATGCGATAGCGAGGGAACCCAGTAACTATCACATCCCGTCAAAACTACTTTGGGTGTTGGTGAAGACGACGGTGCGGTATGTGCTTCCGTCACCGCCTGGAATCTTCGCGGCGGTTGCGTACTGCCAGAACGTCCCTTTTTTACCCGCACGCGTGCTGGAACTGATGACCATGCGGGGGGCGTCGGGACTAACCGTTTTGACCTTCGCCAACATTTCTTGCGTGCCGATAAGCATCACCTTTGCGTCATAGTGAATGCGAAGTGCGCTAACAAAGGCAGTCAGTTTCTTGGTGAGCTTTGCGGTGCTAGGGACGGTTGTATAGGCAGAGACCTCGACACCGATTGGCAAGTCGCCAATATCGTTTCCCACGTTTTTAAAGAACGCCGCCGCTTGTCTGGTGGGCGTACTGGTGAAGCTGAAGTAGTGGTAGACGCCCACGCGCATGTCGCTCCCCTGCGCCTGGCTGTAGTTGGTGGCGAAGTTATCGTCGAAGTAGCTCGCCCCCTCTGTCGCTTTGAGGTAAACGAACTGCACGCCGACCTTCTGGAGCTTGGTGTAATCTTGCGTGCCGTCCGTCTGGCTGATGCGCACACCAAGGACGGGGTACGTCTTCGTGTTCGGCCGCGGATTCCGCAACTGCCACCACGCAATCAGCGCAATGATGACCGCAAGCACGCAAATAACCACGCCGGCAATCAGCCATCGACGCCGCCGCACAAACGTATCCTGATAAATGGGTCGAACGCGTCGCCGCATGTGGTCATCCCCCTTCCGTCTGTTTTCTTTTCTTTAATCTTACACATGCGCCCCATTCGCAACAAGGGGGATGATGCGGAATCACGCTGGTTCACTCCCGCCACTTTTTACGCGCCGGTACGACTTTAGACTGATTTTAATTTTACGTCTTGCCATACAATAAAAACGGGGTAATAATTCTCGCAAGGAGAGTGGTTGACATGCTTGATGAACGCCTCATTGGGGCAACATTTACCCTACAATCATCTGAATTGACGGGGTACGTGACGCTATATGGAATTCATTATCATTACCGTGTCGTTGGGGCTGCCATGACGGGCGACTTGGTGGTCGTTGAGCAAGTGACGCCACTCGAACTGCTCGTCCGCCGCGCAACGGATCAGCTTTTGTTTTAACTTTGGAGTTTGGGTTATTCGTGGGTGCGCCACATCCGCGAAAATAGTTTCCTTTGAAGGAGGAATTCATTATGTTCGCTGCATCAATTGTTTCCACGCTAAGCACCATTGCCATTGTTTTCGTTGTCATTCTACTCGTTCTGATTTTCCTGACCCGCTGCCTCGCTATTATTCACACTGGGGAGGTCGGCATCGTGGAACGTCTTGGGAAATACACCCAGACGCTTGAACCTGGGTTGCATGTCGTTCCCCCATTCATCTACCGCATCACCGAAATCGTCAACATGAAGCAGATTCCGCTGAAGGTTGAAGAACAGGAAGTCATCACCAAGGATAACGTTGTGGTACGGATTTCCGAAACCATCAAGTACCACATCACGGACGTCCACGCCTACGTGTACGAGAACAAGGATTCCGTGCTTTCCATGATTCAAGACACCCGTGCCAACCTGCGTGGGATTATCGGGAACATGGAACTGAACGATGTACTGAACGGAACCGAATCCATCAACACGACCCTTTTCACTCAGATTTCAAGCACGACTGCTGGTTACGGGTTGAACGTCGACCGGGTCAACATCGACTCCATTCAGGTCGATGAAACCATCCAGGAATCCATGAACAAGCTGCTCCGTGCTTCCCGTGAACGTGAAGCCAACATTATGGAAGCTGAAGGGCACAAGCAGGCCGCAATTGCGAAGGCTGAAGGTGAAAAGCAAGCCGCAATTCTGGAAGCCGAAGCCAACAAGCAGACCCAGATTCTGGAAGCACAAGGACGTGCGGAAAGTCAGCGTCTCGTCGCCGAATCCGTTAAGGACCAAATCGACAGCATCAACGCCGGTCTCGTCAACAACGGCGACCTCTACCTGCAATACAAGAACGTCCAGGCACTCGAAGCCTTGGCAAAGGGCGATTCCAACACCATCGTTATGCCAAGCACCGCCGTTGATTCTCTCGGCCAACTCCCCGCAGCAGCCGCCGTCATGAATCAGGTTGGCGGGAAGAAGTAGTTGGTTCCCTCGCTTTGCATCGGGGGCGCTGCGTCCGTTAGTTTAGTGGCAGCGGTTGATCGGCCCATCGCATTAATTGTGGATGGTGTTATCGCGTATTTCCCACTGGCATTTCACCCCCTTGGACACGTTGCTCATTGCGGATGCCCCGCAATGAGTTAAGGAACTAGTCGGTCGCTCAGCCTGCCCTCGTTCAGGATTGATGAACGCTGGCTGACGAGGCTGGGACCAGTACAACGCAACGAACGTAAAAACCGTCAGCTATTTATGGCTGACGGTTTTTATATTCCTCCATGTTAACCACCGAGAACCCGAAACTCATGACGGGGCACCCTTCATGAGCAGCGTGTCCACCGAGTCGGAATACAGGTGGGTAAGTAGCGGTGAGATGATCAGCTGAATTCGAGGTGGGCCGATCCACTGTTGCCACTAAACAAACGAATGCAGCGCCGCCGATGCGTTAGCGAGGCATCCCCGTAAAGGCTTCCATCCGCAACTGTTTTGGGGTACGCTGAATGTAACTATTTTCAGGAGGGTACGAAAAATGCCAGATTATATTCACACGGTGCGGAAACTGACGGGACACATTCCACTTATCCTGAACGCTGCGGGCGGGGTTGTTTTGAATGACCGCCGTGAAGTCCTGTTGCAAGAACGCGCAGATGGTGGTTGGTGCGTTCCTGGGGGCTACCTCGAATTCGGGGAAAACTTCCGCGAAGCCGTCGTCCGTGAAATGAAGGAAGATGCGGGCCTCGACGTGGTGATTGAACGCAGCATCGGCCTCTTTGACGACCACTACTACATGCACTATCCAAACGGCGATGTCGTCATGAACATCGCGGAAGGCTTCCTCGTACGACCAGTCGGCGGCTCCTTCGCCGATGCTGCCGCCTGGGAAACCAAGCAACTGAAGTACTTCCCAATTGACCAGCTGCCACCCATCATTTTCGAACAAAATATCGACATGGTCCTCCGCGTCCACGACCTGCTTCGGGCTGGCGCTATTTAACGGAAGTCCCTCGCTTCGCATCGGGGGCGCTGCGTCCGCTAGCTTAGTGGTAACGGTTGATCGGCCCGCCTCGATTTTGGTCGATCATCTCACCGCTACTTACCCACCTACCTGTATTCCGACTCGGTGGACACGCGACTCATTGCGGGTGCCCCGCAATGAGCTAAGGGGCTAGTCGATTGCTTACTTTGCCTGTATTCACGATTTGGCAACGCTAGCTAACGAGGCCATCACCGTTACAGCTTATTGAACCTAAAAACCGCCAGCTATATGTCAGCTGACGGTTTTATATTGTCGTAATTGTCACCATAAAGTACGAACGGATGAACCTGAAACTACTCATGACGGGGCACCCGTCATGAGTCGCGTGTCCACCGAGTCGTCAGTCAGGTGGCAAAGGTTGGTGAAATGATCAACCGTCACTGAGGTGGGTCGATCAACCATAACCACGCCACCAATGTATGCAGCGCCCCCGATGCGAAGCAAGGAAACTCCCTACCTAAAGCACTTTCCCAAGAATAACTAAATCTTGAAGGGTGCCGGAGAAGGACATGACGGCTGGTAGTTTTCCCCACTGTTCATAACCGAGGTGGGCAAAAAGTGCAAGACTGACCGCGTTGGCGCCGATGATGAGGGACGTGATGACGGCGATGTCTGCCTTGGGTGCCTCTTTTTCCGCCCACCGAACTGCCGCTGTGCCAACATGATGACCCTGCGCTCCGTGGTCGATGTAGATACTGATTTCGGCGGTGCGATCGTATGCCGCACGCCCCTTGAACTGGGACAAGGAAACCCAACCCACAACTTCACCGTTCAATTCAGCCACCCACATTGGCCATTTTTTCGGGGTGTGCGCCCAGAACCAATCCTCACGCGCCGCCACCGTCACGGGCGCTGTATCCGCCGTCACTGTATGGCTCGCAATATTCTGATTATAAATTGCCACAATGCGCGGCAAATCTTCATGTTCTGCAAGCCGAAACGTTACTTCTTCATTCGTTATGGTGCTCATTCCCCCCTCTAAAAATCCAGAATTTATTCTACCACCTTGTTTGCGGCGACCCTATCCCTTTTGCCAGCTTTTCTTCCAACTGGGTTCGTTGTTCCCTCGCTGTCGCTTCGGGGGGCGCTGCATCCGCTAGCTTAATGGCGACGGTTGATCGGCTCGGCTCGATTTCGGTGGATCATCTCACCGACATTTCCCCACTCGTATAACGATTCGGTGGACACGCTGCTCATTGCGGGTGCCCCGCAATGAGTTAAGGGGCTAGTCGGCTACACACTTTACCTGATTTTACTAAGTACTACCGCTCGCCAACGAAGCCCACCCGTAAATTCATGGTCATTGATTACTGGACAAACAAAATGCGGTCAGTGCGAAATACATAAAACAAAGAAGCCAACATCCTGGGCGATGTTGGCTTCTTTAATAGGGGGCGTTTCAGTTGGGGGCTGAAACGCGATTATATTGGAGGAGTAATTATGAAGAAGAAGTTTGAGGATGAGTTCTGGGTGGCTCATCTCTATGTCTAATACAATACAGTCGAGGTGTGACGAATTTGTGATGATGTCGCGAGAAGAATGTGGTGTTTTAATTACGAAATAGATAAGGCGCATATGTAGGGGGTGCGCCATAAGTCCAAAGCACACGAACGTCACATCCAGTCGCGCGCCAGAAGACTGCCCCCTAACATACAAAACAGGCCTGGTAAAAATCCTAAGTTCGGGATTTCCACCAGGCCTGCTTTGTATACCGGGGCCAAACCGTCTTCTGGCGCAGCCTCCAGCGTGTCCACCGAGTTGAAATACAGGTGGGCTAATATCGGTGGGATGATCCACCGTCAACGAGGCGGGCCAATCTACCGCAGCCATTAAACAAACATTCGCAGCGCCCCACCCCGCCTCCGCTATTTAAAATAAAGAACGGTTGTGCTAAATTGAGACTAACATGTGAGAACGCTGGGGGCGACTGGAATTTATGGAAGAATCGATGAAGCGGCCGAGAAAGCCAAAGAAGAAAACACTTAGTTGGTGGCAGCTCGTTATTTTCGCCGTTGTTGTTTTCCTAGCGACACTGTTCATCATGAATTTCGTCGTCAGCAAAAATTACGTGACGGGTCCTTCCATGGAACCCGGACTGCACACGGGGGACCACATGCTGGCGTTGCGACACAAGAAGGTTAAGCGGAATGATATCGTGGTTCTCTACGCACCCGACGAAGCCTCTTCCGAATACGTCTCAAGTCATCACGTGAAGGCAGAAAATTTGAGCTACGTTGGTAATGGCAAACTTTACAACGGTAGCTCGCTCGTCCCACTGACCGACCGCGAATTGTACATCAAGCGCGTGATTGGGCTCCCCGGCGATACCATCCGTAGCTATCACGATAAGCTGTACGTGAACGGCAAGCGTGTGCCGCAGTCGTACTTGACGGCCAGCTTCAGCAAAACCGCCTTGCGTGAACACAATAAAAAATACGACGAAAACGAAAAATATTTCACAAAGGACTTTTCACTCAAAACACTCGCCGCTACCCGCAGCGTCCGCGTGCCGGCAAACACTTACTTCGTCCTGGGTGACAACCGGGTCGTATCACACGACAGCCGTTCATTCGGGTTCCTTCCCGCCGCAAACATCCAGTCCGTTGTCATCCTCCGCTACTGGCCGCTTGGGAAGATTACGACCTACTAGTTGGTGACTCATGCGACTATTCGTTACGTGGTCACGGTTGACCGACCCACCGCATTAATGTTTGCTGTTGTTACCGAGGTTGCCCCACGCCATTTTCGACTCGGTGGACACGCTGCTCATGACGGTGCCCCGTCATGAGTGTCTGGTTCATCCGGTTGTCTCTTAACAACTAAGATTGCGGCAACATAAAACCGCCAGCTGAAAAATAGCTGGCGGTTTTTTACGTTCAGTGAGATGTACGATGCTGGCCGCGTTAGCTAACGTTGCCAAATCGCGAATACAGGCAAAGTAAGCAATCGACTAGCCCCTTAACTCATTGCGGGGCACCCGCAATGAGCAGCGTGTCCACCGAGTCGAAATACAGGTGGGCAAGTGTCGGTGAGATGATCAGCCGAAATCGAAGTGGGCCGATCAACCGTAGCCACTAAGCAAACGTCCGCAGCGCCCCCGATGCGATAGCGAGGGAACTCCCCAGCCTAGGCACGCGTCTGCAAACGGTCGATCATGCGGCCGGTTTCCTCATCAAAGACAGCAATGTTCCCCTGATTCTCTGCCAAACCGGAATGAACGCCGCCATCAATGAAGTAACGGGGCATTTCGTCGTCGTAGTGAACGGCAAGGATGGGACAGTGCGGGAACTTCGACTCGATATAGGTCTCATCGCCATCATAGCGTCCTTTGATGAGCCCGGTCGGTGTATGCCCCGTCACCAGCGTGTAATCGAATGGGTTGTGGGCAAAAATAGGCTCCGAACGATCACTACGGTAAATGTAATCCTCCCGAATCCAAATCCGGTCCATCGCACTCGTGTCACGCAGAGGGTCGGCTTTGCTGAGGTCGAGGCCTGCGTGAATGAAAAACAATTTACCGTACACACAAATCGTGGATAGACCCGCGATGAATGTTGCCACATCCTGATAACGATCAATCATAATGTGCCGACTTTCATCACTCTCTGGTGGCAACTTTTCCCCCGTCGCAGCCGTAACCATCGCCATCGTGGTCTCATCCCCGCCATTCATAAACCAAGCGTCCTGATTCGATTCATCCTGCAGGTAGTCGAGCAACATCTGATCATGATTGCCTAATATTGCATAGGCGCGCCCATCCGCAACCTGCCGCATAATCGTCCGCAACACCTCTGCCGCATGTGGGTGACCATCAATGTAGTCACCGCAAAAAACGGTCACTGCATCCGGATACTTCGCCTGCATCCGTCGCAAGTGCCCGAGAACGGTCATGCTCCCATGAATATCCGAAACTGCAATGACTGTCATCTTCTACCCCCTACTCAATAGCTCTATGTTACCACGTTGTTTGTGGAAGCGCTATTTATCTATAACCTTGCTGGCGCTTTCGGGAAGGTACGGTGTTCCCTCGCTTCGCATCGGGGGGCGCTGCATACGTGGGTGTAGTGGCTACGGTCGATCGGCCCACCTCGCTTACGAACAATCATCTCACCGACACGCCCCCACCCGTATTCCGACTCGGTGGACACGCGACTCAATGCGGGGCCCCGCATTGAGCTAAGGGGCTAGTCGGCCACTCGCTCTGCCTGATTTCGCCAACTACTTCCGCTAGATTAACGAGGCCTAAATGCAAGTCAACTCCACTACCAATCGTCTATCAATAACCGTCACAACGATACGATTAGCCGAGCACGATTACATCCATGTTAAATCTAACGAAGCAATCGGGTGACCCCCTTGCTCATGACGGGACACCCGTCATGAGTTCCGTGTCCACCGAGTCGAAATACAGGTGGCCAAATATCGGTGAGATGATCAACCGAAATCGAGGTGGGCCGATCAACCGTGACCACTACACCAACATCCGCAGCGCCCCCGAAGCGATAGCGAGGGACCACCGTGGCCTACTGAAAGCGCCAGCAATAAAAAATCCCATCCGCTATGTGCAGGATGGGGTTAGATTGGTATTTTCATCAGTTTATATCTACTTTCGTTATGCGGTTTGGATCATTTCTGCATCTGCGTTGCCGAGGAGTTGTTGCCACTGTGCGGTGATGTGGTCGATTTTGAAGTCCTGCGCCCGTGCCAGGGACTGGTCTGCGTAGTATTCACGGGCGATTTTGTTGGTGGCTAACGCGTTCAGGCGGGTAATGAAGTCGGGCACGTTCTGCGGTTGCGTTAAGATGCCGTACTCGCTTACCCCCAGGAATTCTGCGCTACCGGTGTTCGCCATGGCGACGACGGGGAGCCCGGCCGCCATCGCTTCACCAATGACCAGCGGCATCCCCTCCCAGCGCGAGGTTGAAACGAAGATGGATGCCCCAGCATAGTGCTGTCGAAGCTCATCATCCTTCAGGGCACCGCGGTAAATGATGCGGTCCTGCACGCCATACGCCACCTGCATCGCCCAGAAGTCAGCCATGGCTTCTGGTGTTCCTGAACCCGCAATGGCAATCTGCCATCCCGGCTGCAGATAATGTGCGGCTTGAAGCAACAAATCAATCCCTTTATGGTTAATATCAATTCGCGCGGTGAACGCGATAATTCGGCTGTCTAAATCTGCCCGTCCACTCGGCGTGAGTGTCATTGGGTTATAAATCTTCGTGGTTTGCGGATTGAAGCGCTCGTAGTCACGTAAATCAGCATCCGTCAGTACCACGAGCCGGTCAACTGCCCGCAACCCTGCGACAAATTCATCTTGCATGTGGGCGTAATAATCATTCATATACGTCTGGAAATTGTTGTGCATCCATCCGACCAAAGTGACGTCGGGCAGGGCACGTTTGAGAATGGGCGCGAAACTAGTAAGCAGCCCTGCCGGTAGAATCACCGTCTCCACCGCAAGCGCGCGAATGTTGCGAATCATATCGCCAATCTGATCGCGATACAACTCATACGGGTGCGTCCCGAAAAAGTTCGCTAACGTCGGGGAGGTGGGCGGCTGGGCAACTAGCAACGGTGCGCCCAAGTCGAAGTACGCCGGTGCATCCGCAAGCGAGTAGTACCAAACGTCATTCGTTGCCGCAAGTGAGTTCCCCAGCACCGTCGACGCCCGCTTCACGCCATCCATCTTCACATTCTCTAAGCCAATCATGATACGCATCGAATCATCCTCTCTGGTTTAGGCTCACGTTGACTCATATACCAATGTGCCAAAAATATTATTTTCATTCGTCACATCAATTAAAAAGCCAAACGTAAGCACTGTTCTTTTAATTGCCGTTCGTCTATATTCTGACCTCCTACTTTTAGTTAGTTAAAATGATACCCGCTTGAATCCCACTTTGTCAAACATCTTGATCAAAAAAGTTATTTTGGCCCTTTTTTTAAAGAAATAAAAATGAATCACACATCGCTTATAACACGAAGTTATGATTCCATTCGTTACAATTGTAAAGATAGTAGACCAATTTCACTTTTTGAACAATCGGCCGAACCATTTTTTAAAGAATCCGCGTCGCACCTTGGCCTGACCCGATTCGTACGCACCACATTCAGCATTAATCACCGCGCCGAGCAACAGGAGCATCGCTGAGAAGTTCAGCCACAGGAGTAGCACCATGAACGACCCAATCGTGCCGTATGAATTATACTTTGTACCGAAATAGGTCATATAAAGGGAGAACAGTTGCGCCAACGCCATCCATGTAATCACGGTGAACAAGCTCCCCGGAATCACCGTTCGGAACTGTAACTTCACATCGGGCATAAAGGCGTTGATAACCAGCACCGCGACGATTAATGCGACCAGTGCGACTGGCCACCTTAACGCATTAAACGTGCCAATCCACCCCGTGTCCAATCCCAGAAGTGGTACCAGCCATTCCAGAAATTGCGTCCCGAACGTAAAGGCAATCATCACCAATGCCAGCGCCGCCACCACAACCAGGATGACAACCATGCCCAAAATACGGCTGACCAAGAAATTACGTTTGCGCGCCACATTATAGATATCGTTATAAGACGTTTTCAGTTCACTAATTCCGATTGTCGCGGCCCAAAGCGTGGCCACCGCCCCAATTGACAGCACACCACCGCTCGTTGACGTCAGCAGATTCTGAATGATGGGATCCAGCCACTTAAGAATGCTTGCGGGAATGAGTTGGTTCAGGTATCCCGCAATCGATTCGTACCGCAACCCGAACACCGGCAAGAGATTCCCCGCCGTAATCAGGATGGGAAACAGACTGAGCACCGTGTAGTAGGTCAACGATGCCGCACGACTCGACACATTCGCCTGTCCATACCGTTTCAACGCACGCTGAATCACGACCAGAAGCTTCAAATGACCAGGTGCTTCAACTTCTTCCAGTGGTTGCGGTTGTTCATCGATTATTTTCAATTGGCGCTGCAACCCACTGATACCATTGCGCGCGTGCCCACGTTTCGTCATCGCAATCCCTCCTTCCTCTCTATTTCCATTCTAACAAGTTGCCCCAGTCGAGCGAAAGCGATTTCTTGAATTATTGGATGACAAATCGTCACTTACCTTTTGTAATTTATGCCAAAAGCCTTTAAACTGAGGGGATGTGCCATATATCAAGGGTACACGGTTCCACCCGTTTTGCGCCGCTCTGTTTTTAGTCGAGCTCTGCATCCCAGCTTTTTCCGCTTAGCCCAGAATCGACTGCGGTGGTGAACCACCTCCGTCAATTCTA
>CAKRNG010000020.1 GCA_934370925.1 uncultured Lacticaseibacillus sp.
GGTCACTACGCCCTGTTCATAGTCGGGCTACGTGACCCAGAAGATTCCGGTTAACCCGAAAATGGCGCCGGGGGAAGTACACCCCCTCTACCATTTTCACGTTAATCCTCATCTTCTCCCGGGTCACTACGCCCTGTTTCCTGTGGATTACGTTAACATACGCGCAAAACACTTGAATTTTGGCTGGAAGCGTATAACAATTAAGGTTCAGGGTTTTAACGGCAACGCTTTGTCAGAAGGTGGAATTGCTTGATGGATAGGGGCACCTTTTGGCATAAACACATGAACAAGATGGTAAAAACCATTTAGATTAATTAGTGAAAGAGGCATAGCGATGAAGAATGCACCCATTGGCTTTATTGATTCTGGTGTTGGCGGGCTGACCGTTGTGAAGGAAGCGTTGCGGCAGTTGCCCCACGAAGATATCATTTTTCTTGGTGACCAGGCGCGTCTGCCGTATGGACCACGGCCGGCTGCGCAAGTGGTTCAATTTACGTGGCAAATGACTAACCTTATGCGGCGTAAGGGAATCAAGATGCTGGTGATTGCGTGCAACACAGCTACGGCGGCGGCATTAGAGACGCTGCGGGCGCACCTCGACATTCCCGTGGTGGGGGTCATTGTGCCTGGGTCGCGCGCGGCAGTGAAAGCGACGCGTACTGGCCGGATTGGCGTGATTGCGACGGAAGGCACCGTGCGGAGCGGGGCCTACGCGAAGGCGCTGCACCGGCGTAACGAGAATCTTGATGTGACCAGTTTGGCCGCACCGAAATTTGTGCCCGTGGTGGAAAGCAACGAATACGCAGATCCAATTGCGGCGCGTGTGGTCACGGAGACGCTGAAGCCGATGCGTCAGGCGAACGTGGACACGCTCGTGATGGGGTGCACGCATTACCCCTTGTTGCGGCCATTCATCCAGGACGTGATGGGCGAAAACGTCAAGTTAATTGACTCTGGCGCGGAGACAGTTAGTGAAGTGTCCGTCCTCCTCGACTATTTCGACCTCGCAAATCCACAGACACAGACCGGCACCCGTGAATTTTATACGACTGGAAATCCGCGGATGTTCAAGGAAATTGCGAAGGACTGGCTGCAGCTGGACGAGATGCAGGCGCAGCACGTCGCCATTGATGACGAGCCTGACCATTACGTGGAAGACTTCGCGCAGGCAGGCCAGACGGTGGTGGTTGCGTCCACGAACCAAGGCAAAATTCGGGAGATTCGTGAATTCTTTGCCAATCGCGGCGTGACTGTCCGTGGCCTAGATGAATTTCCGGGTGTGACGGCGGTGGACGAAACGGGCACAACCTTCGAGGAAAATGCACGACTAAAGGCACACGGGTATAGTCAGCAACTCGGCCTGCCCGTACTTGCTGATGATTCGGGCCTCATGGTGGACTATCTCGACGGCGCACCTGGTGTTTTCTCTGCACGTTATGCGGGCAACGGGCATAATGATGCGGCGAATAACGCAAAACTGTTAGCAGAGCTTGGTGGCGTCCCGGCTGAGAAGCGGACGGCGCACTTCCGGACAGTGCTCGTATTGGCTCATCCCGACCGTCCCGATGATGATCTGGTGGCGACGGGGAGCGTTGACGGACGGATTGCGACAATTCCTGAAGGCGAGAATGGCTTCGGCTACGATCCGTTCTTCTTTCTGCCTGAACTGGGGAAGACAATGGGTGAATTGACGCAGACGGAAAAGAACACGATTAGTCACCGGGGGAACGCATTGCGGGCACTCGGAGATAAGTTGGATGCAAAAACGGGGGAATAGGGCGATGCGGCTACTAGCAGTGAGTGATACACACGGAAATGATCTCATTTTGCAGGAATTATTAGTGCAGTATCCTGATTTGGACGGCTATTTCTATGCGGGTGACTCAGAACTCGCCTACACGAACCCGCTGTTCCAGACGTACGCAGCCGTGTTGGGCAACATGGATTATGACGCCAATTTTCCTAAAACGGTGACGCGAACGATTGCGGGCACGACCATCTTCATGACGCACGGTCATCTGTATGGTGTGGGCTTCGACCGTTCCCGTTTGGCAGATGCGGCGCGAGAAGTTGGTGCGCGCATCGCCATCTATGGCCACACCCACGTGGCGGCGGCCGAACAGCATCAGGGCGTCGTGTGCATCAATCCCGGCAGCATCAGTCAACCGCGGGGCGCACTGCGCGACTTGGGAGGTACGTACGCGCTAATCGACGTGGACGGCAACAAGGTCACCGTTCAGTTTGCCTCACGTCGCGGTATCGTGCCCGAATTGACGCAGGTGTTCAGCTGAGGACATAAGGCGAGAAATAAAAAGGAGGGGCAACCGGAATCCAAGTGCGGAATTCCAGTTGCCCCTCCCTTTTGATGTTATTTTTCCACCGTATTCACGTCCGTGACGCGTCCCTGCGTCATCTTGACGGTTGTCTGACTTCCGTCGTTCAACGTGTAGACCCAGGTGTCGAGGACGTGGTTGTCACTCGTTTGGTTCTTCGTCTGCGTGGCCGCAACGCCAAGCACCTTCTTCACGGCACTGCGCGTTGTGTCCCGCGTAATTTTGTTCACCATGTCCGCCGTAACGGTTTTGGCGTTTTTGCGGTCCATGTTTGCGATACTCTTGATGAAGGCACCGCCCGTTCCGTTTTTGCCCGCAAAGGTAATGGCGAGGCGACTGGTGCCACGCGTCCAGCTAAGCGTGGTTACTTTGTGGGTAGCGATGGTGCTGCTGGATGTCGACGTGGGTGAGCCGAACGTGGCGGTTGCCTGCGCCTTCGTCCATCCGGCGTTATCTTTGTTCTCCGCATGGCTCAGGAAGACGAGCGAAATCTGGTCGAAATCGGCCGTGCTGAAGGACAGTTTAGCGGCCGCAGTGAGTGATGCGCTACTGGCCTTGCTGCTGTTGTCGGTATTGGATTTGCACCCGCCGAGAACGAGCAGTAACGTCACGAGCAGTAATGATAAACCCTTTATATGCTTCATATGTAGAACCCCATATCCCTGTTGTTTGATTAATATTAACACTAGATTAAATCAGGATGAAGTCGTTTGGCTGTTTGTTTTTAAGAAAAAGAACGAATTATGGGAATCAATGGCTTACGGCGACTTTTTTTCGTACAGTAGAAAATAGATATGAGGTAAGCACGTGGATACTTTAGGAAAAGGTAGGGCAGTATGCAGAAGAAACTTTCGCGTGGATTCCGGCGTCATTGGGTCGCGATTGGCATTATTCTTGCCGTCGCGGTAATGACCGTTCTCCCGCAGTACGCCAATCACAGTTTGATCGTGGGCGTTGACGCTATTTTTCATTTCAACCGGTTCTACGATGTGGCGCAACAGATTGCGAACCACAACTATAGTTATTTCCAGAGTAATTACGGCTTCCAACAAACGGGGCGGATTGTGAACGCACTCTATGGCCCGTACCTTGCGTATGGGCTGGGGTGGCTCCTCCTGCACGCTGCGTCGTGGATTCAGTTTGAATTGCTTGCTGGCTTCCTCATCGAAGCTATTGCCGGGATTGGTGTCTACATTCTTGCCTGCACTGCGGGGAGTCGGCAACGGTTTGCCGTGGTGGCGGCGCTGGTGTTCATGTTGACGGGGTGGGTCCCCGCGTGGCTGACAACGCAAGAATTCATGGGTTGGGGAGCAGCACTCATGCCGTACGTCCTTGCGTGCGGGGTGTTCATGCTTCGCCATCCAGACCGCAAAGTGCCCGTGTTCGCGTTGGCGGGGAGTGCAGCTGTATTGGTGCAGACCCACGCGCTGAGTTCCGTGATTGTGGCGGTTGCCATGGTGCCATTCGTGGTGGGGGCCTTCATTCGAAGTCACCGGAAAGGGAAGGTGCTAGCGGGGGTTCTGGTGAGTGCATTGCTGGTTCTTGTGCTGACGGCGAACGTTTGGGGGGCAATGCTTGAAGTGTTCGGCACGAATCACGTGATGGCGCCGTACATGCCCCTCAACTCGGGAACCTACACGAGTAAACTGTCCCTTGGTAATTACGGACGGGGGACGCTCGGCGGCAGTCTCGGGATTGTCTGCACGGTTGCGTTTATCGCGCAAATTTTGGCGCTCATTTTCAGACGGCAGAAACACGTTGTTGACCTGCTGATCACGGGAACGGGTGCTATTTTTCTCGTGGCGGCATCTCCCCTTGTGCCGTGGAATACCATTGTGGCCGCCCACAACATCCTAGGAAGCTACCTCCAGTTTCCATCACGCTTTGCCCCCGTGGCGACGTTGCTCCTGCTGACGGGGCTGGCGCGGACGCTCAGTCAGGTTGAACCAGAGTTATCCCATAATGGTCGCCAGATATTGCTTGGTGGTCTCGCATTCGGCGTGATTCTGGCGGGGTACCAGACGTTGTCGGACGTGGGGCGCGTGGCGGACGAGTGGAACAAGCCGAAGTTGTTGCAGTCGACTTCAAGTGTGACGCTGTCGGCAACGGACATGACGACAATACGTGAGGCATTCGAAGGGAAGAATCTGGGGCTACCACTCACGATGGTGGCGAAGGGGACGCCGGATTACTTACCCGTTCCCAAAGAATCCGTGGATTGGCTGAAAAATAACAGTCAGTATGCTTTGTATCACAATCAAACCGTCTTAATTACCACGGCCGATACGGCACCAGTCGGTCAAATCGGCAACAAGATTGACGCGAAGGCGTACAAGGAAACCACGCAGACCATTAATGAAGCCAGCCCGTACGTGATTTATTATGATCAAATCACGAGCAAAACGGCAGACTTCCAGAAACATGCGCGTAAAAACGGAACGTTGGTGGTGCAGTGGACCGCCAAGAAGCGCGGCGTCATCCAGGTGCCAGCTGTGAGTTACGCCCACACGCGGCTGACGTTGAACGGGCAACAACTAGGCAAGAATGACTACCAGCAAACGGACATCGGCGCCCTCATCGTGCACCAAAAGAAGGGGAAGAATAGGCTGGTATTGCGGTACATGCCGGCAAACCAAACCAAGTTCCTGCTTGCGGCAACACCATGGATGTGGCTCCTGTTCATTATCGCTGGATGTTGGCGCGCACTGGCCTGGGTGCGGCGAAATCAAAAATAGCGTGATCAATATTACGGTGCTGGCGGGCTACCTTTCTTGACGCTTGTGATTCGGCGTTGCCTCATCACCAGGGTTTGTAGCGGACGGGCCAACGTATCTCTATTTTCGTTGCACACAATGTCAAAAACGACTGGCTTATGTTCATTCATCTGAATCAAAAAGAATTGTTCAACAACTAACGATAAAATGACGTGGCTGGGTAAAAACAACGGTGGTGAGGCAAAGCCGAACCACAAGCGTCAGGAGAAGTGGCCCGCCTGCAAAGTGAAATTGGGCATAGGGGGAAGCAAGAAAGCGCAGTGTTCACCAACAGGGGAGGATGAACGACAGAGAAGAAAGACCATCCGAGTGTGAAGCAGGCGCCCCCGAATTTCCGTAGCCAAGCAAGTGCAAGCGGGAAGCCAAAATAAAAACGCCCCCCAGGAAAACCCAGGAAGGCGAATGTAAAAAGTCTACATGAAGATAAACTTGTAGGTGGCGACACCGGCGATACCTGCTAAGATAGGCGCCAGCACTGGAACCCAGGAGTAGCCCCAGTCGGAGTTCCCCTTATTGTGCAGTGGCAAGATGGCGTGAATGATACGAGGACCGAGGTCACGGGCTGGGTTCAAACCAGGTCCGGTTGGTCCACCGAGACTTGCGACAAGGGTTGCGACGAGGAAGCCAAGACCGAAGTGGGCGACCCCGACGTTGTGTGCAAAGAATGGGGCCTTTGTAATCCCAAGCGCACCGATGAAGAGGATGTAAGAACCGATGAATTCGTTCACGAACCCGTTCAGCTTGCTCTTTGTGGCGTTGATGGTGGCAAAAGTACCAAGAATGTGCTGTGTCTGCGTCGTCATGTCGTAGTGAGGTTTGTACGCAGCAACAACCAGCAGTTGGCCCACCATAGCACCAGCGAACTGGGCCAAGATGTAAGGTAGCACTTCACTCCATGGGAAGAGGCCAGAAACAGCCAATCCAATGGTGAAGGCAGGGTTGATGTGGTTACCAGAAATGGAACCGAACATCAGGGCAGGAATCAGCACCCCACACCCATACCCAACAGCGATGAGCATCCAATCAGAACCGTTCCCCTTAGTCCCCTTAAGGTCAACGTTCGCAACGGCACCATTCCCCAGAACAATCATAATGGCGGTACCGATGAATTCAGCCATGAGCCGAACTCCTAAATCATAAGTCACGATGTATCCTCCTTCGTTAATCGCGCGGAGATTTTTCCCCGTGGTATCTTCACAATTACTGCAAATTCAAGAATAATTTTATGTAACCATGTGTAAAAATAACCAAACAGACAGATTTTATCAGATTCTGCGGGGTCTGTCATTCAAGTTTTGAAGTTTATCCGAATGTTAGCGCTACCTACTGAAATTTGGGGCAAAATCGCGTACAATAGGACATAAATATCCGGATAAATGTCCGGCACAGAAGGGACAATGTCAATTGATCGACCCCATAGTAAACGACATGTTGATGGCGAACAAAGAGCACTTTGTCATTCCGGCTTCCCGGGTGGCCACGGTTCAGGTTGATAACACACTGACGCATGCCTTCCTCGTATTAACCAAGGTTCGCTACTCCAAGATTCCCGTGTTGGGTGCAGATGACCAGTTTGCGGGTCTGCTCTCGATGCCAATGATTACAGAAACCATGTTGGGCCTTGAGCACCTCAGCTTCGACAAACTTGATGAACTCTGCGTTCGTGATGTGATGCAAACAGAAGTCGCAACGGTTGAAAACCCATATGATGCAGAAGAGGTGCTCCATTTACTCGTCGACAACCCCTTCATCCCCGTTGTGGCCAGCACGGGCGAATTCACCGGCATCGTGACACGCAGAGAGTGGATGAAGAGCTTCAACTTCTTGACGCACAACCTGACCAAACAATTCAACGTCACCAAGCGTTAGGGAGCGTGCCTGCTTTCTTACGTTGGTTTATCTGATATTGCGTCCAACCGCTTGCTTGTGGTTGGACGCTATTTTTATTTGTTTTGGTGAGAGGGATTACTTTGCAGGCGGGCCATGTTTCTTGACGCTTGTGGTTCGGCGTTGCCTCACCACCGTTGTTTTCTTACTGGACACCAAGTTGTTTTGTTAATCGTTGGACAATGCCTTTTGATTATGGTGAAGGACGATATGCCAGCTGTTTCCGCTATTATGCACAACGGATAGTTGAAAGACGTCAGCATATTGCCCAAAAACCACAGTGATGAGGCAACGCCGAATCACCCGCGTCAAGAAACGTGGCCCGTCTTCAAAGTGAGTTGTAAAACGGCGCAAATAAAAACGTCCAGCCACAAGAGGAGGCTGGACGTGAAATAGATATTGACCTAGTAATGACGAAATTTTTACCGGGGCATCATGTTGGTGGTGCGGAGGGGGATGCCTGCAGAAGTCAGCGCGTCGACGTATGCCGTTAAGAACTGACGCTGTGCTGCCAGCTGGTTGCCGGGTGTGGTTGTGAGCTGTACCTGGTAAATGAAGCCACCCCAATCACTCTGATTCAAGCCGAGCAGAACGGGTTCCGCGGTGAGTTCAGTAGATTCAGGCACGAGTTGCTTGTTGACGTTTGTGATAATTGTTTCCACTTCAGGAATCTCGCCACCGGAAGCGAGGGGGATGTTTACGAGGGTTGTCATGGCGTTTCGGGACAGGTTCCGTACGATGAGGATGCTACGGTTCGGGATGAAATTGAGCGTACCATCCGTGCTCGTAATTTGCGTGGTGCGCAACCCGACTGCCTTGACGGTTCCCGTAATGTCCCCGATTTGGACGGAATCGCCAACGTCAATTTGTCCCTCCAGAATGATGAAGAAACCATTGACGAGGTCGCTGACGAACCCTTGCGCCCCAAACCCAACGGCCAACCCAACAATCCCGGCCCCAGCGAGTAGGGTACCAACGGGGATGCCGATGATTGTTAAGAAGCTGTACGCGTAGAAGAAAACCATCACGTAACTAAAGGCGTTTTGCGTGAGCGCCCCCATCGTGTCCACGCGCGCATGCCCATCGATGCGCTGGCGGTAGTGCGCGAAACCACGGCGAATGAGGTATTTGCCGAGACGCTGGATGAGGAGGAAGAAAACGGTGATGGCAACGACCTGAATGACGCGATCAATTACAACGTCACTCATCTTCTCCCAGTTAATTTGTTCGAAGTAACGGACGAAGGCATTCGCACGCTTGGTGGCGATGTCGGTGGTGGTTAAAAAGTTCAAGGAAAAACGTCCCTTCTGTGTATTTCTTCCTTTTAGTTTACCAGACAGGAGGAGAAAGAAAAGGTTGCGGCGATTGCGGGGAAAAGTTCAGCTCCGGTTTTGCGGTGTCTCCAGTGGTGGGGCACGGTTCCATAATCTAGTCCAAGCCCAGGACTAGATTATTCCACCTCGCTTTGAGCCTGTCTGAAAAGGTTTTTCATCAAAAAAAGAGGGGGATATTTCTCCCACTAATCTATGTAGGTGTGTACTGGTGGTCGGAGTGGAGCCAATCGTTCTTAGCAATTTATTGCCTAGAACGATGGACATCGCAGTGGGCGTGGGGGCCAAGTGGTGGAAGTCTGACCGGGTTTTGGTCAGACTGGCGAAAAATAGGACTTGCGGGAGCGGAGCGAGCCAAGGCCTATTTTTCAGGTGGAAGACGCGTCAGCGGCTGGAGCCAGAAGCTCTTGGCGGTTTACCGCTTAGAGCTCTGGACATCGCCAGTGCCGGCCACGCAACGTTCCGGCTCCCCTAAGCCCGTAACGGAGACCGCCAGTACACACCGGCCTTGCCCACACCACGTTCCGGCCCTCAAAAGCCCGCAATGGAGGCCAGCAGTAAGCACCGGCCCACTCACACAACAAAAAATGAGAAAGCGTATGCAAATTGCAGGTGACATTTGGCAATAAACCGCGTAAACTGTCAATTAATGATGCGCATTTTCGGGATAAAATTGAATGCAAGTATCAGAGATGTTATTCTGAAAGTACATAAAAGCATTTGGGAAAGGATGGTGTGGCATGACATTGGGACAAGTCGCAGGATTGATTGCGGCGATTGCATTCTTAATTATTGCGCTCGCGATTTTGGTCGTCGGCTGGCAGATTAGCCGGGCGATTAAGGAAGTGAAGCCAACGATTGGTGAGGTTCGTCAGACCTTGAACGTTGTGAACGGTGAACTTGGGACGTTGACGCACGAAGTAGAGGATTTGATGGTGAAGACCAACGACCTCCTCGAAGACGTTAATGGCAAAGTTGCCGCGATTGACCCTGTCTTTACGGCAATGGGGGATCTTGGTGAGAGTGTGAGTGACCTGAATGGTGCTGCACGGAACCTGACTGAACGCCTGAATGAAACGGCGGGCAGCGCCAAGACCTCAATGGCAGTTAAAGCCGGTAAAACGGCATTTTCCTTGCTGCGGTCACAGATGGATAAGAAAAAGAAAGATTAAAACGATTCGTTTAATAATTGATTGGAGGAATTAGGATGTCAAAGAGTAAACATTTTGTCCTTGGATTCGTATTGGGGAGTGCCGCAGCAATTGCCACCACTTACCTGCTCACGCCACAGACGACGGGTGAATTGAAGCGCAAGTTGCGTGACGGCAAGGACCAGATTACTGATCGCGCCGCAGACTACTTCGACTACGCAAAGGATGCAACCGCAGACCTTCGTAGCAGTGCCGAGGAATTCGTGACCGGCCTGAAGACCAAGATTGATAAGACCGAACCACTTGACCTTGACGATTACGATGCTGCAACGGCTGAAGTTCGTGCCGCAGTGACGGAAGCGGATGACGAAGCCGACGACAACTTCGACGATATCGTGGTTGACGGCAAGAGTGCCTTCGCCCAGGCAAAGGCAGCCGCTGAAGCCGAAGCAGAAGACGCAACCGAAACGGCAACGGAGGCTGCTGAAGAAGCTGCTGATACCGTGGCAGACACAATTGAAGAAGCTAACGAAGCTGCTGAAGAGGCCGCAACAGAAGCACCAAAGACAGAGGACACGGACGCCTAAGTGCCGGTCATTTGCCATTAAGAAGTGGGTCGATTCAGTCGGTCCACTTTTTTTGATAAAAAATAAAGGGAAGCGTGCGGAACGAACGATGAGTAAAACACTATTTTTTGATTTTGACGGGACCATTGCGGATTCAGAGCAAGGTATCGTGAACGGTATTAAGTACATGATTGACCGGTTGGGGTTGAATGAATTGGCACCTAACGAATACCGCGACTGGATTGGCCCTAGCCTGGGTTACAGCATCAACAAGTATTTCCCTGAAGTGACGGGAACGGGCGTCCAGCACGCCATCAAGACGTATCAGGAATACTATGAGGCACAGGGAATTTTTGAACTGCAACTTTACAAGGATATGCCTGAAGTTTTGGCACAGCTACAGGATAATGGCTACCAGCTTGCGGTTGCCTCGTCCAAGCCAGAGCTTATGATTGAACGGATTATTGACCACTTCGAGATGCGTGAACTGTTCACTGGCTTGTATGGGGCTTCCATGGATGAAACCACGCGCGTGACGAAGGCGGATGTGCTGGCGTACGCCATTGAGCAGACGGGCGCGGATAAGCCACACAGCCTGATGATTGGGGACCGTTTCACGGATATTCAGGGTGGTCGGCAGAATCACGTCCAGACGCTGGGTGTAACGTATGGCTTCGGTGATATGGCCGAACTGACGGAAGCTGGCGCGTCTCGCATCATCGCAATGCCGGGTGAAGTTTCGGGTGCGGCTTCCCTCCTTCTCGCTTAACACGGACAAATTGATACGTGGCGGTGTTTGTCGCTTTGCGTGCAATCTGATTTTCAGGTTGTGCGCTTTTTTTGTTTTGTGGTTCGGTGTTGCCTC
Source organism: uncultured Lacticaseibacillus sp. (assembly GCA_934370925.1). Lineage (GTDB taxonomy): Bacteria > Bacillota > Bacilli > Lactobacillales > Lactobacillaceae > Lacticaseibacillus. The sequence continues at coordinate 10,908 of CAKRNG010000020.1, forward strand.
ACCACCGCAACGACTTTTTGAAAAAATTCGACGAATGGCCACGAATCGGCTATTGTTAAGACAGATGGAGTTAGCAATTTTTAAATCCAAGGGGGGTTTTGAATGCGTAATAAGCAAGTGACGTTGATTCGTTTTGGCATCGCCGTTATTTTGACTTTTGGCCTGCTATTCGTGATTGGGGCGCGGGGGACTGAGCTCGTTTATGGTTTGGGGTAGCCGCGGTTGTTTCGTTCGGCATCGTGGTGTTGCCTAAATTGCTTAAGCAAAATTCGTGATAGCTGTGGGAGGCACTCACTAATTTGGTTGAAAAGTGCCCGCTGTCTTTCTTTTCTGGAATTTACAAAAATAAAAAAATGGAAAGTCGTATAAAAGTCGTATAATAGTGCTAATTAAAAAGAACTGGCGATGCCCAGTTCTTTTTGTTTTGAAATCGATATGGAAGTGTTTTAAGGAGCTTAATAATAAATCTATTACTAAAATGTGTACTTGTGATATTTATGTTTGTGATGCTACTTTTCCTCTTACAAAAATCGAAAACAAGTCTGCGTGCTAAAGCAAAATTAAAGAACGAACGCGACGCTGGTACGATGGATTTAACGCTGGGAGAAACTAAAAAGCAGCGTGAGTACATGAAGGAATACACCGGACGGACAACAATTATCTCTGCAACGACAATCCTAGTGGTGCTGATGCTCTCGTTTTTCGGGACGGGTCTCTTGATTGGTAGTAGTGCCGATTTAGGTTTCAGTACACTTTTTTTCCTTTTGGGTGTCATGTTTTTGCTGATTTTTGTGCTCAATGTACTTGGTCAACGGATCACGTAAAGCAATTATGAGTTCAAAATAAAATATCTCGTCGATAATCCGGATAACCCCCTGAAATTTTACTTGGAGGATAAAGCCTTGATTGATGAATACATGCTGTCGCAACGTGTACTAGAAATACCGGTCATACTCACTAGCATCGTTGCCTTTATCATCGTGTTTTACTGGTCCTAACGTGGATTAGAGATATCAAAAACAGTCCCAGTAGAAACCCTAAGTGGGTCTTCTACTGGGACTGTTCTGTACATCAGTGTCAGATGTGGTCGCTATTGTGTCGTAATCACGCTACTTCTGGCGCATCATTTTCTTAATGGTGGGTCCTAAGAGTTGCCAGAAGATGGCGCCAACAACGAAAATCGCAAAGAAGAGCGACAGGACGGACAGCAGGGCCTTACCGATACTGATGGCTGTGAATTGGAAAAAGGAACCACTCGCATCAGCGTTTGCCATGAGGAACATGACGATCGCAAAAAGTGACCAGGTGATGGTGTCGCGCTTAACATGTTTAATCATGATTATCCCTCCAAAAATACATGATAACAACATTATTGGCGCACTAAATCAAAAAAATGCAAGCGATTACAGCGTGGCTTTTTCGATAGTCTGTCGCATAAAAAAGTGGGTGGCGCCATAAGTCCAAGGCACACGAACATTACATCCTAGTCGAGCTACGTGCCCCAGAAGACTACCCCCTAACATACAAGGCAGGCCCGGTAGAAATCCTAAGTTCGGGATTTCCACCGGGCCTGCCTTGTATACCGGGGCCAAACCGTCTTCTGACGCAGCCTCAAAGTAGATGACGAACGAATCTTAGCTTAGTCTCCGAACTGAAGCAGTTCCTTGGACGTGTGGGTAAATGGTTCGTTGCCGTTTTCCGTGATGTGGATGCAGTCCTCAATGCGAACACCGGCGAAACCAGGAATGTAGATACCAGGTTCAACGGAGAAGCACATACCAGGCTGGAGCACGAGGTCGTTGCCTTCCATGATGGATGGGAATTCGTGCGTGCTGGTCCCAATCCCGTGACCGAGACGGTGGTTGAAGTATTCACCATAGCCGGCCTTTGTGATGATGTCGCGGGCAATCTTGTCCAGTTCGGCAGCCGTCACACCAGGGCGCGCAGCGTCCATGGCGCGGAGGTTAGCTTCCAAACAGACCTTGTGGATTTCCTTCTGCTTGTCACCGACTTCTCCAAAGGCCACCGTACGTGTTGAGTCACTGATGTAGCCCTTGTTGACGGTTCCGAGGTCAAAGAGCACCATCTGGCCGGGTGCAACCTTGTTCAGTTCTGGACCACCGTGTGGGTTAGCAGCGTTAGCGCCCGCCTGAACGATGGTGTCGAAGCTCATTTCCATGACGCCAGACTTCATCATGGCATATTCGATTTCAGCCACAACAGCCTGTTCGGTGACACCAGTGTGCAGTGCGGCGAACCCAGCAGCGAAGGCACGGTCTGCATCACGACCGGCCTGTTCAAGCAGGGCAATTTCGTCAGGCGTCTTGATGAGCTTCTTCATCTCGATGAAACGGGATGCGTCGGCAGGGAAGGTGGCGTTCGGGAACAAGCGCATCACAGCTTCGAAACGGTATACGGGCAAGTCGTCCTTTTCGATGCCCCAACGAAGCGGGTTCGCATTGCGTTCCTTGATGCAAGAAGCAATGAGTGCGAATGGATCTTCGTGGTCCAGGTAGCCATAAACATCGTATGGCCAGCCAGAGCGCTTCACTTCCTCAATGGAGAGGGCGGGCGTGAACAAGAAGGGGTCCGTGTTTGGGAAAACGAACAAACCGGTCACACGTTCTTCGGGATCCTGGAAGAAGCCGGAGAAGTAACTGATGTTGGTTGGGTTGCTGATGTAAGCAATGTCCAGGTTTTCATCCTGAACCCACTTAATCAAATCTTGTAAATGCTGATTCAAAGTTTTTCCTCCTTCGCGCTGACGACAACGCGGTTCAAGTTACGCTAAGTATAGCACGATTACACAAGCGTGAGTTTCTGAAAGAGGCCTCCAAAAAATGATACCATTATCAGTAAAACGCTTGCATTTGTGATAATCTTCTGCTATCTTTGAAAAGAACACTAGACGAACTCAAGTGAAAATAAGTTTATTTTGAAAGGATTTTTTGTGCATTATGGAAAAGCAAACAATCACCATTTACGACGTTGCGCGTGAAGCAAACGTGTCGATGGCTACGGTTTCTCGTGTTGTCAACGGCAACCCGAACGTGAAACCAGCCACTCGCAAAAAGGTACTGGAGGTTATCGACCGTCTCGATTACCGGCCAAATGCGGTCGCGCGTGGTCTCGCCTCCAAGAAGACGACCACAGTTGGGGTTATCATTCCGGACGTGACGAACATGTTCTTCTCCAGTCTTGCGCGGGGGATTGATGATGTTGCGACGATGTACAAGTACAACATTATCCTCGCCAACTCCGATGAGAACAACAAGAAGGAAGTGCAGGTGGTGAACAACCTGCTCGCCAAGCAAGTTGATGGGCTTATCTACATGGGCCACAACATCGGTGACACCATCCGTTCTGAATTCGCCCGTAGCAAGACTCCAATCGTGCTGGCTGGCTCCGTTGATCCTGAAGGTCAGCTGGGTAGCGTCAACATTGACTATGTGGCTGCTGTTCAGGGTGCAACCAAGCAACTCATCGAGAGTGGCAACGAACGGATTGCCCTCGTGACGGGTTCTCTGACCGATGCCATCAACGCACAGTACCGCTTGAAGGGGTACAAGGCTGCCCTCGATGACGCAGGGATTGCGTACGACGAAAGTCTCGTCTTCGAAACGGAATACAGCTACCAGGCTGGCCTGGCAATCTTCGGCGAATTGCAGAAGGTTAAGGCCACGGCAGCCATCGTGGCGGACGATGAGGTCGCAATTGGCGTGCTCAATGCAGCCCAGGATGCCGGCTTGACGGTTCCTACCGATTTCGAAGTCATCGCAAGTAACAACACCAAGCTAACTGAGATGAGCCGTCCCCGCATGACGTCCATCGACCAGCCACTGTACGATATTGGTGCGGTTGCCATGCGCTTGCTCACCAAGATGATGAACAAGGAAGACATCGACGAGAAGACGATTCGGCTTGGGTTCGACCTGACCGAACGCGACTCCACGAAATAAACAGCTAAGCAAAAAATGAGGTTGTGCCAGAAGATGGATTGACCTCGGTTTACAAATAAATGCCCGTATCAATCCTGAATTTGGATTGATGCGGGCATTTTTTGTTTGCAAGGAAACCGTTTTTCGCCATGCATTCGTCTTGTAATGTAAACAATTTCAATTTGTGTCTTTATAGTCTAGATAACTATTTGTCACACCTTTTTAACCCTTTTTGGTTTTTTAATTATTTGTGTGGACAAATCATGATAAAAGGGGATGTTGCTATTGCTTGAAAGGATAAATGACCTTATAATTGGTAAGCGTTGAGATTTAAACAAGTATCTAATCGATTTAATTATATATAATAACGTGAGACGGTGCCCAAACTGGCGCCTGTTGATGGTTATAGGGGGCGGGTAGAATGACAGTTGAACGTAAATTCTTCGGACAACCAAAGTTTTCGGGTGAAGGGGTGACAGCTCCGGTTGGCTATGAGTTGTTCGTTCGGGAGTTCAATGATGGGCGTTGGGTGTTACCGGATGACTTTAATTCGATAACGGCCGATGAATTGGAACACTTACTACTGGATGCCATTCACCGGCTGCCGGATGAAGTGAGCATCCTGTCGTTTAACCTGGAGCAACACCAATTTGTTGATCCAGCGTACCGGCAAATGGTTCGACGGATTCAGGATGCGACGCCAATCGTTATTTTCACCGAATTAACAGAACGTGTGAATCCGGATGTGACACAAGACGCGTTGCTCGCAGCCGCAAAAGCATTTCATGACGATGGCTTACGCGTTTGTATCGATGATGTGGGGACGGAAGGGAATGATCAGGCGTTCGTTGAGGAGCTTGAGGGCTACGTGGACGAGTATAAGTTCGCCATGCAGAACTTGCGCCCATTTAAACACGTCACGGACATCGTTGGGGTGTTGGCACCTTGGTACACGTACACGCAGAAACACCGCAAGATGATGGCTATCGAGGGCATTGAGACTGATGAAGACTTGGCGTACCTTAAGGAGCACTTTCCCTGTGACGTTTTGCAGGGGTACTATTTGGGGAAGCCGACTGATTTAAAGGAATAGAGACTGTTGCGGTCATTGATTATGCAACGGACATAAAGAAAGACCCCGAGGCTGCGCCAGAAGACGGTTTGGCCCCGGTATACAAAGCAGGCCTGGTGGAAATCCCGAACTTAGGATTTCTACCAGGCCTGCTTTGTATGTTAGGGGGCAGTCTTCTGGCGCGCGACTGGATGTAACGTTCGTGTGCTTTGGACGTATGGCGCACCCCCGGGGCATTTCTTATTTATTTGCGGAAATTGGCATCTAGTTCGCGAATACCTGAAGATTCTTGTCCGTGGCCTTTTCCGTCTTCACGAGTTCGCCCTGCACGATCTGACGTTCAGGCTGGTTGATGAGGTCGGAGGCACAGGTAACGAGGGTAATCATCTTCTTGTTCGGTACGTCGTCAATGTATTGCACCTGATGCTTATCGACCACCTTGATGAAGTTAATCTTGTAGACGTAGACTGTCTTCTTATCGGTGATGTAGATTTGTGCGCCCTTCTTCACGTTCTCAAGTGGGGAGAAGAGGGTGGTTCGCTTGTGGATGTGGTGCCCCGCAAGCGCGTAATTGTTCTTCCCCATTTCTTGGTTCTCCTTCATCGTCCCCGCACCGACTGCGAGGTTGGAACTCGTGACACCATTCAGAATGGGGAGGTGAATGTTCACGCTAGGAACGGAAACCAGGCCAATGGGGTGCAAGTTCCGTGCCAACGCCGCTTTAGACACCGTGCTCAGGTTCAAGGATTCGACCTTGCTGAAGTCCCAGTTGGTCTTGCGCTTCTTGTTCTTCGCAAGTTCATCGGCGTCGAGCTGTTGCGCCTGCTGCACGCCACTTTGTTGCATGTGGTTCACCATGAACAGTTTCACTTGCTCGTTGAAAATCAGGAGCAAACTCACAATCAGGACGAGAACCATCAGAAGCCGGAATAACCAGCGTCGAATGCGATGTTGCTTTTTTTCTTTTGGCATAGAACCAACCCCCCTGCAGAGAAATATCTGCGTACTTTTTATAAGGACAGTGTAGCATAAAAATGCGAGGGAGGGGTGATATGACAGATGTCCACTTTTTTATTTTTGAGGTAATTATATTGAGTAATTGTCACGTAGATAGTGGATGCGCCATAAGTCATTACATCCAGTCTTCTGGCGCAGCCTCGTGGGTGGTGGAATTTTAGTAGGTTTTGAAGAAAGTTAAAGGGAAGGGGCGATTATCCGTACTTTGGATAATCGCTCCTTCCTTTTTGTGTAAAAAAAGGAACCCACATGACGGATGATTCCTGAAGTGGGTTCCTTTAAATTTGAAACGCGATTACTGTGCCGCTGTTGACGACGAGGTGCTCGATGTTGCTGAGGATGTCGACGTGGTGGCTGCTGTGCTGGAGCTAGAGACGCTGCTGGTCGATGTGGAGAAGACGGACGACCAGTTCGTTGAGGAGCTGCTGGACGACTTGCTGGATGAGGAACTTGACGACGAGGACTTGGTGGTACTGTCCGTCGTGTCATCCGTACTGTCATCTTCGGTGCTGAGAACGTCAGAGAGGGTTTCATCACCACTTGTCTGCGTGCCGTAACCGTTGCGCTTGCCCTGCAGGTACTCCCAGAAAAGCTTGAAGTTGTCGCTGGTACCACCAATCCCGAACTGGGTGGTCGGTTTTCCTGGCGTCCAGTCATTGTACAGACTCGTGACGGTGTTGCCAGAGGTGGTAATTTTGTTGCCGTTGTACGTCACCGTTCCGTTTGGCATCCCCGTCTGACTGTTGACGGTCACACTCTTCACGGTAGACGGCTTAGCCATTTTCTTGTGAATCTTCAGCTTCTTTGGAATCAGCTTGTAAATCTGGTTCATTTGCTGAGACCAGTAGTTCAGCTTCGAGTTATTGGCAGATGTGGACATGTTGTAGGTGTGCCCATAGTTGTTGTCGTAACCCATCCACAGACCAAGGCTGACACCTGGTGTGCTCCCGACGAACCAAATATCACGGTTGTCGTTACTTTCACCAGTCTTACCAGTAACGTTGGCTGTGCTGAAGCTCAGGTAGCTATTCAGCGATGAGGCCGTCCCAGAATCGACGATGGTGTGCATCATTTGCTTCATGATGTAGGCAGTCGCTTTGGAAACAACGCGGGTACGCTTGACCTTGTGCTTATAGATGACCTTCCCGGATGGATCCGTGATGGAATCAATCATGTAGGTGTTGGCGTGCACCCCACCGTTCGCGTAAGTTGCGTACGCACTGGTTTGCTGGGTGACGGTGAGCCCGTAATCAGTCCCCCCAACCCCTAAACCGAGTTGTGAGTAGTCATTGTCGGTCAGCGTCGTAATCCCAATCTTCTTCATATAATTCTTCACGTTGGTTTGCTTACGCACCACGTTGTAGAGGTTCAGCGCGGGGATGTTGTGGGAGTGGGAAAGGGCGTACGTGGCCGGAATGAACCGGTTTTGGATCGTATTTCCGAAGTCAGTTGGCTTGTAGCTTCCGAAGTTCGTGGGGAAATCGGCCAGGGCGGTGTTCGATCCAATAATCTTGTTCTCGATGGCGGGACCGTAAACCAGAATTGGCTTAATGGTGGACCCTGGTGCACGGGTGGTGTTGATATGGTTGACCCCAGACGTCGTGCCCCCAATGAAGCTGAGGATTGCGCCAGTGTCATTATCGAGCAGCACCATCCCGTTTTGTGGTGATTCCGTCACGGTCTTCGTTTCACCCGTCGTTGAATCCGTATAGGTGTACGTATGGTCAACACCGAAGCTAGATTTATAGAGGTTCATAACTTCTTGCATCTTGTCATAAACGGACTTGATGAGTGTGCTGTGAATCTGGTACCCCTTCGTCTTCAGCAACGTTTCCGCCGTGGTCTTGTAGTTGGCAAGTTCCTTGCTGGTGAGGCTTGAAGAACTAATGCCGTCTTCCTTGGCGAGTTGCTTAGCCAGAAGTGTTTCCGCCTGGCCGTAAACCGCGTTGTAGGCGTAGTCCGTTGAAGTGTCTTCTTCGTTCGTACTGGAGGCTTGCTTCAGGAAGGAACCCTTAAGATCGAAGGCGAGCGCATCTTTATATTGTTTATTTGTCAGGTAGCCAGCACGATACATCCGGAACAGAACGGTCTTTTGCCGAATCAGGCCGGAATTCAGGGACTTGGCAAAGGCACCTGTCTGCGTGTATGGCGTGTAGCCGAACGGACTTTGTGGCAGTCCCGCAATGAAGGCGGACTGCGCAATGTTCAGCTTGGCGGCACTCACTCCGAAGAGGCCTTCAGCAGCTGCTTCAACCCCCGCGATGTTTTCACCCTTGTTGTTGCGTCCGAATGTGGCCACGTTGAGGTAGGCGTTCAGAATTTGGCTCTTGCTCATGTACTTATCCACACGCATGGCGAGCACAATTTCTTTGGCCTTACGTTTATACGTGGTTTCGCTGGACAGTAATTGGAGTTTCACCAGTTGCTGGGTGAGGGTTGAGCCCCCCGTTTCGCCACCCAGTCCCGTCACGCTTGAGATGACTGCGCGAATCAGGGATTTTGGCATTACCCCGTCATGCGTGAAGAAGTCTTCATCTTCCGTTGCCACGACGGCTTTTTGCAACCAAGGGGAAACCTCGTTCAGATTGACGTTCGTGCGGACGAGGTCGCTCTTCACGTTGCCGAGTTTCTTGTTGTTCGCGTAATAGAGTGTCGCGGACGTATCTGCATTCAAAATAGATGTTTTTAACGCGGTCTTCGTTGGAATCGGCGTGTCATCCACGATGGACGCAAAATAGCCCAAAATGCCCCCGAAAGCTAAACACCCCGCCAAGACAAGGCCGCAGATGAGTGCGACAAATAGGCTCCGAACGACTTGGATACCCGTGTCGACGTAGAGCCACCAATTGTCTTTGGTGAGGGGAGGAAGTTTAGGGCGCTTAGAGGAACGCGCGGTTTCTTTTGCGGTTGATTGGTGCTGATTGTTCGCGCCGTTGCGTGCAAACGCTTGGCGAAGTCGCTGCCATAAATTATTCACAGTTTTTCGTGCCACCTTTGAGCTTCATTATACCAGATGTGCAGAATGGGAAAAGGGGGCGGTTGAGGGAAAAAGTTTGGCTCCGGTTTGTTTGTGACGCCAGTGGTGGGGCACGGTTCCATCTTTTTGACCAAGTGCGGGTCAAAAAGATTCCACCTCGCTTTGAGCCTGCCTGACAAAACCGGTCAGCCAGTCTCAAAGCCGGCCCGTTTCTAGGCGATAAATCGCCAAGAAACTTTCACCACTTCTGCACAAACAAACCTCCGCCAAACTTTTTCGCGCAACGGCCTGCCACGTTCGTTGTGCTTATGCATATGTTTTGTTGATTGATTTGCATCATGGAAGATGGGGCTAGGATGGAATGTTTTGAATCACCGCTGATAATCAATGGCTAACTAGATAGATGTAATCGAATAACAGAAGGTAAAACGAAACGTGACAACATAGGTACACAAAACCGCCCCACCCAGCAAATTGAACTTAGGTTGCTGGGTGGGGCGGTTTTGGTTTGTCGCGCCAGGTTAGTTGGCGAGGCGGTAGATGGCGTCCGCGTAGATGGCTGCGGCGCGCACGATGTCTTCAATCTTGATGTATTCGTTTGGCATGTGCATGATGTCAGGTGCACCAGGCATCTGGGCACCGAATGCAACACCGCGGTCGAGAATCCGACCGTACGTACCGCCACCGATAATCATTTCGTGACCTTCCAGACCTGTGTGTTCGGTGTAAACACTGAGCAACGTCTGAACGAGTGGGTCGCTTTCTGGTACATAGTGTGGTTCCTGGGCGTGGCCGTCGATGGTGACATCCACGAGATCTTCACCGATTGCGGCTTCAATCTGGTCGCGAATCTGTTCTGCCGTGGTGCCTTGTGGGTAACGGATGTTAATCAGCACAGTCTGCTTGCCGTCCTGACTGAAGTCGAAAATGTCAGGGCTGGCGGTTAATTCGCCCATCTTGCGGTCGGCGTAGTTGATGCCGAGCTTAACGCCAGCTGTATCGCGGTGCATCAAACTGGCAATGGTTGCGACGTATTGGCGGGCAGCTGGGTCGAGTGCGAGGGTACTGTTATCGAGGAAAGCAGCGAGGTAAGTCCCTGCGTTTGTCCCAATTGCAGGCGTGGAAGCGTGGGCACCCTGACCAACGAGGGTGATGCTGACGCCGGTATCGGTGGCAGTCAGTTCTGCCGTGACGTCATTGGTCATGGCAAACGTCTGCAGCTGATCGTTCAAATCTTCAGGAAGCTTCCCTGTGAGGGTCACCGTTGCGGTTACGGGCACCATGTTGGGCCGAATACCGGCAGTGAAGCGCGTCATGGTGACGTCAGCTTGCTTTGGCGATACGCGCTTCTGACTTACGAGGAAACTTGCAATCCCTTTTTCCCCATTAATAATAGGAAATTCGGCATCGGGGGAGAAACCAAACGTTGGGTTTTCTTCCGTTGCAAGGTAGCGGTCCATGCCGTACCATTCGGATTCTTCATCGGAACCCAAAATCATGTGCACGCGCTTGTTCAATGGCACGTTCAGGTCGCGCAGAATCTTCATGGCGTAGTAGGCGGCAATCACAGGCCCCTTATCGTCGGCGGTTCCACGACCGTAGACTTTACCGTCCTTCACTTCTGGTGTGAAAGGATCGGTCGTCCAACCTTCACCAGCGGGCACAACGTCAACGTGACCGAGCACGCCGAGGATGTCCTCACCTTGGCCAAGTTCAATCCGGCCAGCAACGTTTTCCACGTTCTTCGTGGTAAAACCGTCACGTTCAGCCATGCTCAGCGCCTGCTTGATTGCGGCTGCTGGGCCGGGGCCGAGTGGGGCATCGTCCGTTGCCTTGTCGGTGTCGCGTTCGGAGTCAATTGAAACCAGTGTCTTCAGGTCGGCAACCATTTCGTCTTCGTAGTTGGCGGCTGCTGTTTTGAAATCGTAATCCATGTTTGTCCCTCTTTTCTTGGTTTGGTAGTTCATTCATAATAATAGGATACCATATTGGCGGTTGTGTTGGAGAAGATGTGGCCGAGCGTTGCGGGGAAAAGCTCGGCTCCGGTTTTGGCGTGTCTCCAGTGGTGGGGCACGGTTCCATACGGGTGACCAAGTGCAGGTCACTCGTATTCCACCTCGCTTTGAGCCTGTCTGACAAAAACCGTCAGCCAGTCTCAAAGCCGGCCCGTATCTAGGCGGTAAACCGCCTAGATACCTTCGCCACTTCCGCACCCCAAAACCTCCGCCGAACTTTTCCCCGTAACGGCCTTCATCCATCTTGTCCCATCATTTGTTTTAGGGTGGCACAGTTAGCGAATGCAAAGGGCGCATTCGCTGAGGCAACGTCGCTGACGCTCCTCGCGTTGCATCCTTCCGTTGGTTGGTTACGTTTGAACTCGGAGGTTAATCCGCCTAAAGTGAGCAAAACTAACCTCGATAAGACATTTGCGCGCAGCCGCAAATGTCCTGTCTGAAAAGGTTTTTTCTTAAAAAAGAGGGGGAGATTTATTCAACAAGTTTATGTAGGTGCTTACTGGTGGTCGGAGTGAAGGGCGTTGGGGGCCAAGTGGTGGAAGTCTGACCGGGTTTTGGTCAGACTGGCAGATTTGGAGACTCGCGGGAGCGGAGCGAGCCGAGGCTTCAAATCTAGCCGGAAGACGCGATAGCGGCTGGAGGCGGCCACACCACGTTCCGGCCCTCATAAGACCGTAACGGAGACCGCCAGTACGCACCGGCATACCCCACACCATGCTCCAGAAGTCCACCCCAGCTATCCCACCAGCAGCGTTTTTCTGTTATGATAGGAACATGAACATCAGTGGGCGCGCAATGGTAGGTTGCCGCGTAGAATCGATATGGAGGATGCGTTATGACACTTGTTGTAATCGGCAGTATTAATCTTGATCAGCTCTTCAGCGTGAACCACGCGCCGAAGCCTGGCGAAACGCTAATTGCGGATGACTTGATTGAAGCAAACGGGGGCAAGGGCGCCAACCAAGCTGTTGCTGCCGCACGCAATGGGCTTGACGTTCGGTTTGTTGGCCGTGTTGGGGATGATGGGGCCGGCATGAGTTTGCGACAAGGGCTTGTGGACGCCGGTGTGAACACGGAATATCTGCTGACGGACGCGGAAGCCGCAACGGGCCGTGCCGTTATCTTCGTGGAACCCTCTGGCCAGAACCGGATTGTGGTTGCTAGCGGGGCGAACGCCAAGGTTGGGTTAGCCGACGTTGAACCACTTTTGAGTAAGATGACGTCTGAAGATATCTTGCTGGCAACATTTGAATCACCACTCGATACTGTCACGCAAGCATTTGTGGCGGCAAAGAAGCGTGGTGTGACGACCGTTCTGAATCCAGCACCTGCCCGCAGTAGCGTACCCGATGCCCTACTCGAAGCAACTGATATTATCATTCCGAATGAGGGCGAAGCAACGGCGCTGACTGGCATCGATACGGTGGATGCTGCCTCAACTGCGGAGAGTGCCATGGCGCTTTGTCGGCGTGGTATCAACCAAGTTATCATTACGCTTGCGGAAAACGGGAGTTACTACGCCAATAGCGAGGGGGATGAATTCGCGATTCCCGCGTTTAACGTCAAGGCCGTTGACACAACTGGTGCGGGCGATACCTTTATTGGGGGATTTTTGACCAAAATGGCAGCGGGGGAATCCGTTGAGGATGCGATTGTTTACGCAACCGCTGCTTCTGGTTTGGCGGTTTCACGCCAGGGGGGACAGCCATCCATCCCAACGGCGGGTGAAGTGGCTGACTTCTTGAAGGAGGTCCTTTAATTGGCCGGCTATCAAACGTTTGACTTGATTCAAGAGATCACACGGAACGATGACACTCGCTATTTTGAACTCGGCAACATCTACATGAACGGAATTGCGGAACGGTGTGCACTGGATGGGTACATTAAGAGTGTGCGCATTGTGCAGCTGAACATTCCGCACGGGACCGCGGTGCGTGAGTATGAAGCATACGTGAACGAAACATACACGTTCCCTGACTTGCACCCAGATCACTGGGAGGAATGGGCGAAACCCGCTGGTAAGGTGCAAGACGCCTACCAGCAGATTTTGCAAGCGAACCACGTGGGGTAACGATTGGAAAATGACGGTGTTGTGCTGTCTGATAGGGCTGGGTCTTCGCTGATCTGGCCCTATTGTGCGTTTCATACACAATAAGGGTATCCTTAAAGAATTGATGTAGAAAAAGAATGCGGAGGCGTCGCGTTGAATCATTACAAAAGAAAAACGCTCATTTGGTTAATCGCGGGTCTGGCACTGGTTGCGGCAGTCTTCTTCGGGCTACGTCAGGATGCTGGTCTTTACAGCAAACCCGTGGGCCAAGTCGTTGCGATTACGAAAACAACGCGCAGTACTGAAGTGGATTCGATGAACAACAAGGACGTGCGGATTCACCAAGTGGCGCGGGTACGTTTGCTTAACACGGCGCGTCGGCATCAGGTCGTGACTGTTCAGAATGATTACGTCCAGTCGCAGGCCATTGGTTTTCCGCTCCGCACGGGTCAGCAGATTTTTCTCACCAAGAACCAGGGAGACTACCAGTTGAACGACACCAAGCGGGATGCGTTACTTGGTGCCTTACTTGTGGCGACAGTCCTGTTGTTGTTCGCGTTTGCGGGCCGGCACGCATGGGTCACGTTAATTTCAATCGCGCTCAACACCGTCGTTTTCTTCTGGGGTGTGAATCACGAACTCACGATGCACGGGAACGGCCCGTGGTTACTGGTGGGTGGCTTGGCAGTTGCGTTCACGATTTTGACGGTGCTCTTCATCATTGGGGTGCGGCGTGTCGCCATCTGCATCATGCTTGCGACGCTTCTCTCGACGGGTCTCGCCGTGGCGCTCGGATACGGCATCATGACCACGACGAATTACTCGGGCATTCATCTCGAAACGGTGAAGTACGTCACGCAGAATCCGCGTTTGATTTTCTTCGCGCAGATTGTCATTGGATCGCTGGGTGCTGTGCTGGATGAAACGAGTGATATTTCTGTGGCAATTTTCCAATTACCCGCACGTGCCATCGATCGGTTTAAGGCGGGGATGGCGATTGGACGCGCCGTTATGGGGCCGTTAATCGCAGTCCTGTTCATGATTTTCATGGCGGACACCTTTACGGAAATGATTTTGTGGTTACGCAACGGGAATGCCATTGCGTATACCGTTTCGTGGGTCATGGGGCTTGGCTTCACGCAGTCGCTGATTTCCGCATTCGGGATTGTGCTTGCCGTGCCAATCACGAGTGGGTTGGCGGCGGTTCTGTCAGGAAGGAGGCAGCACGCATGAATTCGATGGTTGCACTCATTTTGGCACTCGTTATCTTGATGGGCTTCGTTGGTGGCAAGCAGGGGTTGCGCAGCTTTTTGGCGTTATTCCTGAACGCATTCGTCTTGATGATTAGCGTAATTCTCATGGCCGGCGGGTTTAATTCCGTCATCGTGGGAGTCATTGCGGCACTCATCATCCTAGCTGCCACAATTTTCTTGAGTTCGGCGAATCCAAAAGTTTCGGGGCCAGCGTTTGTGGCGTCCATGCTGGTTATTTTAGGTCTTGTTGTGGTCGTGATTCTTGTTATTCACTTCAGCCACACAGCGGGCTTTGGAACGGAAGACGGCGAAGATTTGGAGGGGATGAGCACCGCGCTTGGTGTTTCCTTCCCGCAAATTGCGATTGCGGCGGGGCTGGTGAGCACGTTGGGTGCCGTGGCGGAAGCAGCGATTGCGGTGTCGGCGGGGATCAATGAACTCGATGTCGAGCAGGATTGGCTAGGAATTATCCAAATGGGACGCGAAATTATCGGTACGGCGATTAACACACTATTCTTTGGCTTCTTCGGCGGATTTTGCGGGTTGTTTATCTGGTTTGCACAATTGAAGTATCCGGTGTGGGAAGTGGTGAACAACAAAATCTTCGTGGGCGAGTTGCTGGATGTGCTATTTTCGGTACTAGCAGTCATCCTAACCGTCCCCGTCACCACCTGGGTCGTACGCAAACGCACCTTGGCTGGGCGGTAGTGGTAGTGTGTCGGCGGTTGCCGGGGCAAGTTCAGCTCCGGTTTTGTGGCGTCTCCAGTGGTGGGGCACGGCTCCATAACTTCAGCCAAGCCCGGGCCGAAGTTATTCCACCTCGCTTTGAGCCTGCCAGGAAGCCCGCCTGTCAGTCTCAAAGTCGTCCCGTATCTAGGCGGTAAACCGCCAAGATACCTTCACCACTTCCGCACCCCAAAACCTCCGCCAAACTTGCCCCCGCAACTGCCTACATTTTCCGCTAATCATCTTTTGGTTTGAATGAAAAGATGTTGACGTAACGTCGCTGTCGTTCCTCGCGTTGCATCCGTTTGTTGGTTGGTTACGTTGAGACTCGGATGTGCAGTGTTAGTAAATCAAACTTTAGTGAGCAAACATGACCTCGATAAGACATTCGCGCGCAGCCGCGAATGTCCTGCCTAAAAAGGTTTTTCATCAAAAAAAGAGGGGGATATTTCTCCCACTAATCTATGTAGGTGCTTACTGGTGGTCGGAGTGGAGCCAATCGTTCTTAGCAATTTATTGCCTAGAACGATGGACATCGCAGTGGGCGTTGAGGGCCAAGTGGTGGAAGTCTGACCGGTTTTTGGTCAGACTGGCGAAAAGGAAGACTTGCGGGAGCGGAGCGAGCCAAGGCTTCCTTTTCAGGTGGAAGACGCGTCAGCGGCTGGAACCGGCCACACCACGTTCCGGCCCCCTAAGCCCGTAGCGGAGGCCACCAGTACACACCGGCCTAACCCACACGAAAACAAAAGGTGCGTAAAGTGGGGTTGTGGTTTAAACTGGACGGAAGAGCATGTATCACCAAGGAGGCGAAAAAATGCGAACGATTCGTAAACAACCCGCAGACACCGACGAGAAGCTCGTCCCCGAGCCTCGCGCACACGTTGCGCAGCTCACACCGGCCCTCATCACGATTAATAGTCGTCGTTATCAATTGGTCACCAACCACAAAGACGCGATGAACGTTGTGCGCTTGGCGGAACGGTACGATGAGATTTTGAACAAGTATGACTACATTGTGGGGGATTGGGGCTTTGAGCAGTTGCGCCTCAAGGGATTTTACAGTGACAGGAATACGCAGTCTGATCCCGACCAGCGCATTGGGCACGTACAGGATTATTTACTTGAGTTCTGTAACTTTGGCTGTGCGTATTTCATCATCGAGCGCATTGACGCGCCCGAGAAAGTGACGGCTGCCCGTAAGCCACGGCGTCCGCGAACCCGTTCTGGACATCCGACCGATACGGATAGTCGTACCAGTCGCGACTATAATGAGTATGGTACGAAGGAATCCGACACGGCGCGTAAGTCACACCGGCCACACCGAAATAGTCGTAGCCGGGACGGAAATGCCCCGTATGCGGAAAAACGCACGGGAGCAAGACGGCCAGAACGTGGGCGTAGTGAACAGGCGACCACAACGGGGAATGGCCACGGACGGCACTTCACGGTACGTAAAACTGATTAAAGGATAGGAATTTATTTTGACGACATACAAAGGCTACATGATTGATTTGGACGGCACGATTTACCGCGGCAGCGAACGGATTCCTGAAGCAAAGGATTTCGTTGAACGCCTGCAGCAGGCAAACATTCCGTTCCTGTTTTTGACCAACAACACCACACGCACGCCACAGATGGTTGTCGATTTTTTGGCTGAAAAGCACGATATTCACGTGACGACTGCCGAAGTTTACACGCCATCCATGGCGACTGCGAACTATCTTGAACGCACGAATAACGGTGATCTCAGCGATAAGTCCGTGTACATTATTGGTGAACTGGGGCTAAAGAAAGCAATTTTGAGCACTGGCATTAAGTTGAACGAATATGACCCGGATTACGTGGTGGTGGGACTTGATTATGATGTAACGTACCACAAGTTCGAACTGGCGACCCTTGCCATTAAGCGCGGGGCCATGTTCATTGGGACGAATGAAGACACAAATTTGCCAAACGAACGTGGTCAGGTGCCTGGTGCGGGTTCCGTGATTGCGCTTGTTGAACGGTCTACCCAAATGCAGGCCTTCTACATCGGGAAGCCACGTCGCCCAATTATGGACGCGGCCCTCGACGTGATGGGATTGGACGCCAAGGATGTGGTGATGGTTGGGGACAACTACAACACGGACATCAAGGCGGGGATTAACTCAGGAATTGACCAGTTGCTCGTTTACACGGGGATTTCAACGCCTGAACAAGTTGCCAGTCAGGATATCCAGCCAACGCACGTGGTCAACAGCCTGGCTGAATGGGAAGTATGATGAAACGGGCCGGCCATGTGCTGGCTTTTTGGCTCTTTCTCATTAGTGCCAGCATCTTTTTAGTAACGCTGCTTTCGCTCATCTTCTTTCCGATTGCGGCGCAGGTTGAGAATTTGGCGCGTGTGGCGGGAATGAGTGCGGCAAAGTTGTACCATAATTACGTTCAGTTAATGGTGTACCTCTACAATCCGTTTTCTGGGAACGTGGTGCACCTTGCTGATTTTCCCGTTAGTGCATCTGGTGCGCGGCATTTTGCAGATGTGCGCAACCTCTTTGTGTTCGACATCGTGGTAATGTTAGTGACGGCATGGCCAGCGCTACGCTACTTGACGCAGCTGACCCGGCAGAAACAGCGGTACGAGTTGGTTGGGCAAGCACGTGGGGGAATACTGGTGTCCATTTGCCTAATTGTGGCGATGGCGTTGAACTTCGATGCCTTTTTCATCGCCTTCCACAAGGTGATGTTCCGCAACAATGACTGGTTGTTTGATCCGGCGACGGACCCCATTATCAATGTCCTGCCAGAAGATTTCTTCGCAATATGCTTTGGACTGGGCTTTGCACTGTTTCTGGGTGTTCTAATCTGGCTCGTTATCACCGGCACCCGAGATGCACGGCGAACAGTTTGAATTTCGATTATAATTTTTATATCAAAGGTCGGCCGCCTTGTTGCCGACCTTTTTTGTTTTCGGTGGATTTGTGGCTTCTTCAATGACACAAAAGGGACCGGCGTAATGCGCGCCGGTCCCTTTGTTGTGATTTTAAGGGGTCTCAGTAAAACAGCATCCAAAGTATGATGATGCCGATTATTAGCGGATAAACTACAAAAACAGTGCAAAATAGGGCGCTAGAAATACGCGTGATTTTTACGTAAGTGGGCTGTGTGCCAGATACCTTAACTTTGGGCAATCGACTAACCACCAATAGCATTGTTAGTTGGCAAGCGCTCAGCAGCAAGGAAAGTATGGCGATACAAAACCAAGCGGCAATTCCAAATGAAGAAATTTCGGATAGGAGTACAATTGCCAGAAGATGAAAGAAAAAAGCGCGATTGCAAACTCGTCCGAGTCTTGTGATGCCAGGAAACTTGTTGCGCATTTGCAGGGTCGCCAATTGCCGGTTTTTTAGATACGTGTTAAACGATAGATGATTCAGTTTACAATAGAACATAGGGACTAACCCGATAACGAATGTGATGCCCAAAATCACTAAAGAAATATAGAATAGTAAGACCCTTAATTGGAAAATAATGCTCATCGCAACTCCTTGTCTGTGGTACCTTTATGGAAGTAAATAAAGCATAGCACATGTTGGCGGAATCAATTTTATTTTTGGGTAAAATGATGGAATGGGTGAGGGCATGAAGGATTCTAAAAATATATTTCAGCGACATCCGTTATTGACGGTCATGGTGGTGTTTGGTCTGATTGCCTTTTTGCTGATTGGACGTTTCGTGGGAACAAATGATTTTGTGGGGACGGTGACCGAAATAGACGCGGCTTCATCGCGCAGTGACGATTATTGGATTGTCTACGTTAAGCGTGGCAGGCGCACGGTGAAGTTAGTTAATCGCGATTTATTTTTGGTCAAGAAGATGAGCGTTAAGAAATTGCATGAATCATTGAAGGCTAACCAAACGTATCACTTCAAAACTAGAGGGTTGGAAACAATCAAATTTCACCCAACAATCACTTATGCCAAAAAAATGCATTAAGTATAATTCCACGAACATTTTCTTGGTAAAAGTGGATGTTCTAAAAGTCTAATCAGGATAATAAGACTAAGGGACTGGCGTTATTCGCACTGGTCCCTTAGTTCCACATCGCGTTGTTGTTGGACAATCAGGAAGGTTGTTAACACCGAGCACGAACATCAGAATCACTGCCAACGTCTAAAACGCAAGGAGCGACAGCGACGTTGCGTTTCTCTGACCGTTACTTTTGGCGGATGGTGTCGACGCGGAGATGACCGTTTAGTTCGCGGTGCATTTCCCATACCTCCGTGAAGCGGTTGATTGTGGCTGATTCACGTATTTTGGCGTTCGTCTTAGCGTCACGGTCGGTATGTTCGAAGTAATCCCGCATCTGGCCCGTGACGCTAATCTTTAGTTGATTTTCATAGGGCGTATTTACTTTTCTCAGTGAGATAATCGAGATGTTGTCGAGGCGATTGACGAGATTCTTGGACGTGTAGTTGTCTAGGATGCCTTTCTGTTGTTGATAGAAGACCGAACCAAAGACACGTTGAAGGAACTGTTGATCGTTTTCGGACCAAGCATGTTCGACTTGGAAAAAAAGGGTGGAGAATTCTCGTTGTAATTCGTCGCTGAGTGTATTGGTTTCGGATTCGGCTAACCGTTTTTGCCGTTCGCTGCGTAGAAAAATATAGGCAGCAGGGAGGAGGACAATGAGGACAGCCAGAAAACTGAGGAGACCATTGTCCCTAATGGCGAAGCGTGGCCCCCAGAAGAGGAACCAGCGACCATGAAAAACGTCGGGGGAAGACCGAAAGCTTGTGTGTCCACCAAAATAATGACCACCCCCGAAGCCACCGTGAAAACCACCAGCGCGGGCAAAGACAATTGAGGAAGGTAAGATTAGGATAATAAGGACAAGAAAAGGAATGAACCAGCGACCGAGTTTACGCATGTGAACCCCCGAAAAAGGTGAATGGTGGCAACGATTTTAATTGTCCACAGTATAGCATGTTTATACTTTTTCCGGGGCTTCTTTTTTGACGTGATTATTATTAGAAATGACACGAAAGGAGGCTGCGACAGAAGACGGTTTGGCCCCGGTATACAAAGCAGGCCTGGTGGAAATCCCGAACTTAGGATTTCTACCAGGCCTGCTTTGTATGTTAGGGGGCAGTCTTCTGGCGCGCGACTGGATGTAACGTTCGTGTGCTTTGGACTTATGGCACACCCCGTTGGTTTTTGTCCTGTTGATTTGATGGCTTGTTTTGTCCTTGTGCCAGCATAACCGCCACCAGGGTGCATGTGGTTACTGTGATTCCGAGTTCCAATTTGTCACCGATTACCAACGTCTGAAACGCGAGGAGCGACAGCGACGTTGCCTTCCCAAGAACTAGGCGGCCTTCTTCTTACCCTTGCCGGCGCTCTTGATGGCGGTGACTAGGATTGGAATGAGGGAGACGAGGATGATGCCCAGAACGATGGCTGAGAAGTGTGCCTTAACGAATGGGTAGTTGCCGAACCAGTAACCAGCCGCACAGCACAGGATGACCCAAGAAACGGCGCCGAGCAGGTTGTACGGCAAGAAGCGCTTGTAGGTCATCGTCGAACTGCCCGCAACGAAGGGGATGAATGTTCGAATGATGGGCATGAATCGGGCGAGAGTAATCACGATATCCCCCATTCGGTCGAAGAGGCCTTCTGCTTCGTGTAGTTTCTGTTCATTGATGTACTTCCCGAAGAAGGCGTTCTTTGTGGCCGCCTTCCCAAGCTTCTTCGCAATGTAGAAGTTGAGTGAATCCCCTGCGATGCACGCGATGAGGAATAAAGCGGCAAATAACCAGATGTTGAGGTGGTAGACTTCATTTGCTGCCAGCGCGCTTGCGGCAAACAACAGGGAGTCTCCGGGCAGGAACGGCAGGATAACCGCGCCTGTTTCAACGAAGATAATGGCGAACAGGATGACATACGACCAGCCGCCAAATGTTTGTACGATATTGACAAGGTGTTCGTCAATATGTAGAACGAAATCGATTAATGTGGACATTTTGTTCCTCCAAAGGTGTTATACGAAGCTAAGTATACCCAACTTGCGAACAAAATGGGTGTGATTAGACCTCAAAAAAAGATTAAGGTTAGTGAATCAGGCTACTCGAGTGGAGGGGCGCGCGGCGATCAGGGTAGAGTTCCTGCATAATTTGATCGATGGCGGTTGGTGCTTCCCCGAATCCACTCGCGATGAGCTTAAGCTTCCCCGGATAGGTGACCGCGTCCCCGATTGCGAAGACACCGAGACGTGAAGTCGCCATGGTGCGGTCAACGCTGACCTGATTATGTTCGAGCGCGAGTTGCCATGCGCGGAGTTGCTTATTGTCACTGGCAAAGCCGTAACTGACAAGCAGGTAATCGCTGTGCAGACGTTCGTGTAAGTCACCACGAACGGGACGTAAATCCAAATCAAGTGCCGTTGCGTCAGCCGTGATGCCGGCGATTAGTTGCGGCGTGTGCAGGGCAACGCGACTGTGGATGAGCTGATCAACACTGCTTTCTAATCCCCGAAACTGGTTACGCCGGTGAATGAGGTCCACGTGCGCTGCCACGGGTTCCAGTGCGAGCGCCCAGTCAATCGCCGAGTCGCCGCCCCCCGCAATAGCAACGTTCGCCCCAGCAAGCTGCTGCAAGTCCTGAATCGTGTACAGCACGCGCGACCCGTCCAGTGCGTGATCGTACGGCACGGCGAGGGGGCGAGGGGCAAAGGCACCCGCACCGGTCGCGAGGACGATGCGCTTGGCAAAAATGGCGTCATTGGGGGTCGCCAGTTCCACGTAGCCATCGTGGTCAATCAAATCAAGGACCTTGGTGTTCAACCGAATGTCGGGCGAAAAGCGCGTCAACTGGTTGGCGAGGGCTTCGGCGAGTCCTTGCCCCGAGATGGCGGGCATTCCGGCAATATCATAAATTTGTTTTTGAGGATAAAGTGCGGCGGGTTGACCTCCGAGTTGCGCAGTTCCTTCGACCAACACCACGTCGGCTGACCGTAAACCAGCATAGAACGTGGCGAACATGCCGACTGGTCCGGCCCCGATGACCGCAATATCGTAAATGTGCATCGTGAAACACATCCTTTCATTCTATTTAAGTGTACACGAAATTCGATTGTTAATGAACGGTGAGATATGGAAAACGACGGGTGCGTTACCGCGCAAATTTGTTTATCATAGAGAATAGACTGAAAGTACCACACATTTTAGGAGGCAAATCATTGAGTTATCCACAAACTGATCTCGAAAACCACCAGGGGCCAACTGTTACCCTGAACACGAACCACGGTGCCATCAAGCTCGCACTGTTCCCAGAAGAAGCACCCAAGACGGTTGCGAACTTTGTCGGTCTGGCAAAGAGGGGCTACTACGACGGCGTGATTTTCCACCGGGTCATTCCTGATTTCATGATTCAGGGTGGCGACCCAACCGGTACGGGGATGGGCGGCGAAAGCATCTACGGCGACAGCTTCGAAGATGAATTCAGCAACCGTGTCTTCAACATCCGCGGTGCATTGTCCATGGCAAATGCGGGTCCAAACACGAACGGCAGCCAGTTCTTCATCGTGCAGAACCAGAACATCAACAATGGCTTCTTGGACCAGATGAAGGCAGCTGGTTACCCAGATGACATTATTGATGCGTACAAGAACGGGGGCACGCCATGGCTTGATCACCGCCACACGGTCTTCGGTCAGGTGATGTCAGGGATGGACGTGGTTGACGCCATCGCCGCACTCAAGTTGTTGCCAGGCGACCGCCCAGCAGACGACGTGATTATTGAATCCACGACGGTTGTGGACTAGGTACCAGTGAACTGAAAAGAAACGCAGGGGAGTCGGCAAAATGCGCCGGCTCCCCTCGTTTTTGAATGATTGTCCGTATGTGTCAGGTTGATGTTGAACGCTTCAGGGTGATACGTGGCGAATGGTGGGAACGGTTGGCGCCTTCGCTCATTGCGGGCCACCGCAATGAGTCCCGTGTCCAAGGGGGTGAAATGCAGGTGAGAAGAACTTGGTAACGCCATCCACAATCACTGCAAAGTGTCGATCCATCGTCGCCATCAAGCTAACGGACGCAGCGCCCCCGAAGCGACAGCGAGGGACTAAAAGTGACGGCTGGAAATCTTGCGCAGAATGGATTTCCTGTTATACTGAAAAAGAAGTCTACTAATGGAATGAAGTGTCAGGATGGACTACCGAATAGGGGATATCGTGACTGGCAAGGTAACCGGAATTCAGCCGTATGGTGCGTTTGTTGCACTGGACGAGACGGAGCAGGGGTTAATTCACATTTCAGAGTGTCAGCACGGATTTGTGCGATCGCTCGGGGATGTCTTCCAAGTTGGGCAGACGGTTCAGGTGATTATCCTGGATATCGATGAATATACGCACAAAATCAGCTTGTCCACGCGTGCATTGCAGCCGGCGCCACCAATGTCGCCACACATGCGCCGCAAACATTACTGGACAAACCGAAGAATTCACAATGGGTTCACCCCCATTGCGGAGCGCCTGTCCGGCTGGGTCGAAGAGTTCCTAGCCCACGACGAACAAACAAAGTAACCCTCACGATTCTGTGATGGTTATTTTTTTGTTTTCCGTCTGCATTCAACTGCGTAGTCGTGGAGTGGATACTTGCATATATGGGAAAGTTGGTTGTCTAAACCTGACGAAAGAGACTCGGCGTGCGCCTCGTCTCGGGGATTTCCGTTTGAGCTGACATTAATTGTTTGATTGGTTGCCGATATTGCAAATAAGGGATAGTCGGATGTTTAAACCCGATGAAAGAGACTCGGCGTACGCCGAGTCTCGGGGGATTTTTGTTTGAGTGGACATTAACTATTGGGAATAAAGTTGAATACCAGAGCAACGGTTGTGTCGCCTTGATGTTTGGACGTTGTGAGGGTATTTCATAAATTTTTTAGGCGGGAAACCTCTGATTTTAGTCAGAGGAGGAAAGCCTGCACTTGTTAATGTTAGTTAGGGTGCGTCTTCAAACTACTTAGACATTAAGAATATTGATGCGACGTACAAAAATGTTTGGAAAATTTTGGCTGTCTTCTCGTAACGTGTGGCGATACGT
>CAKRNG010000021.1 GCA_934370925.1 uncultured Lacticaseibacillus sp.
GAAAGGTGTTGGTTGACCGCCTAAAACCTACATTTTTAAACCGCCATAAACCTGCATTTCAAAACCGCCCTTGACAAAGGCCAAGACCCGTGGGGGCGCGGCCCCCACACCCCTTTGAAGACCTCCCGTAACCCCAAGAGGAGCATAAATAACAAAAAAGACCCCCTAAACAGGAGATCTTCTACAAAAATAAATTTATTCTTCAACACCGATTGACACAGAGCCCTTTTTATCTGGCAAAAAAATGTTTTCTGGTGAAGTTCATCAGACTTTACGGTATCACCTCAAGCCGCGGATGTTCATGACGGTTAGAACGAGTAAGAAGATTAGCAAGAATCCAAATCAAACAGTTTGAAATTGATGTGGGGGTATTTGTTGTCTATCGGTAATTAGGATTAAGTAGGCTGTGTTTAGGCTTCCCGGCGACTGCCATCCTCAACAAACTTGGTGCGTAGGGCGGCGATGAGTGCGAAGAAGGCAATCACGCCAGATCCACACAGTAGGAACAGCCATTGCGGGTCAAGCCCAATCATGTATAGGTGAACGAAGGCAAGGAGGACCGTTCCTGTCAGCCAGTCGCCGAGGAAACGAACGAACTTGCTACGTGCTCGGCCATCCAAAACGGTCAGGACTAGGAGACCGAGCGTCAGGATAATACCAAAACTAATGGTGCTAAGCTGATCAACAAGGGTGGACGGCTTGGTTAGATAGAAGCCGAGCCCGATGAAAATGATTGCCATAATAACGGCTGCGATAATAATACCTTTGCTTGTATGCTTTGCAGGCGCACGGTGCATCCTGCCACCTCCGAAATGAGTTGGTTACACGAATCAACTACTGTATTTTCAATAAGTGTATCAAACATTGGGGGTGCTTGCCATGTTTGACCCCGGATGGTCATGATAAATTAACCTTTGAAAAGATTCCGTAACGCATTTCGTCCCACGATTGACGGTGCTAAAATAAAGGATACCCGCACCAAATACAAATGATAAGAGGAATCGGTATGCTCGAAAACAATGGAATTGGCTTTTATGCAGGACACCCAATCGATGACCCGGATGCACTTGTTCGGATTGACTTACCGATGCCAGAACCCCGTACACATGATTTAGTGGTCAAGGTTTCAGCAGTGTCGGTCAATCCGGTTGATGCCAAAATGCGCCAAACTGCAAAGGCATCTTCTTCACCCCGAATTCTGGGATTTGATGCCGTTGGAACGGTGACCGCAATGGGGGATGGCGTACGGGGGTTCCACATAGGCGACCGCGTTTTGTATGCTGGTACCAGTCGTCGCCGTGGCAGTAATCAACGCTTCCAGGCGGTTGATTACCGGATTGTTGCCCGTGCGCCCCAAGCAATGAGTGATGTCGATTTAGCGGCGATTCCGCTTGTCGGCTTAACGGCGTGGGAATTACTGTTTGAGAAGATGGCTTTCATTCCGGAACAAGGGGCGAATGCAGGGAAGACGTTGCTCGTGATTAATGGCGCTGGTGGCGTGGGGTCCGTGATGACGCAACTGGCAAAATGGAGCGGTTTGACGGTCTTAGCTACAGCCAGCCCCAAGAATTTCCCCTGGTTGCGGGCGCGTGGGGTTGATTGTCGCATTGATTATCATGACGATATTGCCCAGGAAATACACGAGCAAGGGTATGAGAGCGTTGAGGGCATTGCGATTTTGTACGCCCCAGAACCCTACCTTGCACTCGCAGGTCAGCTGATTGCGCCATTTGGTCACATTGGGAGTATTGTGCAACCCACACAACCCCTTGATGTGGGGGCGCTGAAGAATAAGGCGGCAAGTCTGGACTTTGAATACATGTTTGCAAAAACAGACAACCACCACGCACTCGCTTCACAAGGTGCGATTCTCACCCGTCTCGTTGCGTTGTATGCGGATGGAACGTTGCAGAGTAGCGTGACGAAGGTGTTACCCGCACTGACGGTTGAAACGTTGCGCCGGGTCACAAAAGAAGTAGAATCAGGACACGTGCAGGGGAAGATTGTTTTAAAGCAGAGCTGATAAGTCAGGATCTTCTATTATGTAAAAGCAAAAATTGGGTGCGCCATAAGTCCAAAGCACACGAACGTTACATCCAGTCGCGCGCCAAAAGACTGCCCCCTAACATACAAGGCAGGCCCGGTAGAAATCCTAAGTTCGGGATTTCCACCGGGCCTGCCTTGTATACCGGGGCCAAACCGTCTTTTGGCGCAGCCTCTTTGTTTTTTTAGGTTAGCTAAGCAACACCGCGTCGTCGGTCATTGCGTTCCCGCTACGTTCCTTAAACAGGTTGAGCAAGTCAGGAACGGTGAGGTGCTGTTTCTCTTCACCACGTACATCGACCACAATCTGCCCGTGGTCGAGCATAAGCAGGCGGTTGCCGTACTTCAGGGCGTCGGCCATGTTGTGGGTAATCATGAGGGCAGTGAGGTTTTGTTCGGCCACAATCTGCGCCGTGAGTGACATCACGGTTGCGCTCGTCTGTGGGTCGAGCGCAGCGGTATGTTCATCCAGTAATAGCAACTCGGGTTCATGGAGGGTCGCCATGAGCAAGGTGATGGCTTGGCGCTGACCCCCAGACAGAAGTCCAATTTCAGCACCCAGACGGTCTTCGAGGCCTAGACCAAGACTCGCAAGCCGTTCGCGGAACAAACCACGTTCGTTGCGTTTCACCCCGTGTGCCCAGAAGTTCCGCCATGATCCACGTTTAAGGGCCAGAGAGAGGTTTTCTTCAACGGTTAGTAGGGGGGCAGAACCCTGACGCGGATCCTGGAACACACGACTAATCATGCGGGCGCGCTTTTCAACGCTTTGGTACGTGACGTCTTTGCCACCAATTTTCACCTGACCGTAAGTAACGGGCAGGGAGCCGGCAACACTGTTGAGAAGCGTGGACTTACCGGCCCCGTTCCCACCAATAATCCCGACGAATTCACCGGGTTCAAGTGTGAGGTCAATTCCCTTGAGTGCGTGGTTCTCATTAGGAGTGCCCTTTTCGAAGTATTGGTGCAGGCCTTTAATTTCAAGTACGGGTGTCGACATTAGTGAACCTCCTTCTGCATTGCCTTAACGTTCTGCCGCCGTTGCTGGATGCGTTTGAGGTTCTTTTGAACCAGTGGCAGTGCCAGGAAGACCGTTAGCATTACGGCGTAGAAGAGACGCAGTGCGTTTGGATCAACCCCCCATTCGAGAACGAGGGCGATAATCAACCGGTAGATGATTGCGCCAAGGATGATTGTGATGAGGCGCCAAGCAAAGCTCAGGTGCCGCAGCAGAATCTCGGCGATAATGATCGCGGCGAGGGCAATCACGATGGTCCCAATCCCCATGGAAATATCGGCGTATCCGTTTGTCTGCGCCATGAGGGCCCCAGAGAGTGCGATGAGACCGTTACTAATCATGTAGACAACAATCTTCATGTTATCTGCGTGAATCCCGTTAGCAGCGGACATGTCTTCGTTGTTCCCGACAGCGCGTGCTGCCAAGCCCATTTCGGTGTTGAAGAAGAAAACGAGGGCCGCAATGACGACAATCAGGAAGATGGCGCCGACCACAATGGTTGTCATGGTTGAATCGCCCACCTCGATACTGGTGAAGATGTTCTTAACGGCTTTACCCGCGTTCGTCATGGTGAGGGGCACGTTTGCCTGGCCCATGATGAACAGGTTGACGGAGTAGAGACCGGTCATGGTCAGAATCCCGGTGAGAAGATCAGGAATGTGCAGCTTGGTTGTCAGGAAACCAGACACAAGTCCGGCGAGTGCCCCACCTGCTGTTCCCATGAGCGTTGCAGTAATGGGTCCCATTCCCTGAACCAGGGCGTGGGCGGTGATTGCTGCGCCGAGAGGAAAACTACCCTCGGCTGTCATGTCGGCGATGTCGAGAATACGGAAGGTGAGGTACACCCCAATGGCCATAATGGACCACAGGATGCCTTGAGCGATACTTGATGTCAGGATATCCATGATTACCTCCAAAAGATAATAGAAAAAAAGTTTACTTTAAAACACTAGCGTCAACGTTGAAGAGTTTCATGCGTTTTTCGTTCTTAACAATCGATGTCTTCTTTGGACTTTCAACCGCGAGCTGCTTAACCTTCTTGCCCTTCAGAATCTTGATGGCCATGTCAGCGGTTTGCTTCCCAAGTTCCTTGTAGCTAATCCCACGTGTTGCGACCCCAGCCTGCTTAATCATGGTGGCGTCCGCATTCACAACTGGAACTTTTGCCTTTTCGGAAACCTTGCCGATGGTGGACATTGCGGCTGCAGCCGTGTTATCGGTAGGAATGTAGATGGCGTCACACTGGCCAGCCAGTGCGGTTGCCGTCTGTTCAGCATCGTTGGTTGAGGCGATGGTCTTTTCAACGGACTTCAACCCAAGCTTCTTGATGGCTTTACGTGCCTGCTTGATTTGGATGACGGAGTTCGGTTCAGCTGCGTTGTACAGAAGGCCGACCGTCTTAGCCTTAGGGAACATCTTGTGCAGCAGGGCAATCTGACCGTCAATATCAACCGCATCCGTGACCCCAGTGGCATTCTTATCGGGATTGGTGAGGTTTGAAACCAGACCAGAACTCTTTGGGTCGGTAATGGCCGTGAACAGCATTGGCGTGTCGGGGTCAGCCTTTTGCAATGCTTGTGCAGCAGGGGTGGCGATTGCCAAGTTCAGGTCGTTTTTGTCGCGTTTGAGCCGCTGACTCATCGTGGTCAGGTTACTCTGGTCGCCCTGCGCGTTGACGTAATCAATCTTAATGTTCTTGCCATCCTTGTAGCCGTGAGCGGCAAGTTCCTGTTCGAATCCCTTGCGTGCGTCATCAAGTGCACTCTGGTTGATTAACTGTAGAATCCCAATCTTAACGGTCTTGGATTCTTTAGCGGATCCCTTACTTCCGCAAGCAGCAAGCAATGCAACTGTTGCGACCATCGTGGCGGCAACCATCATCTTCTTCAACTTCATAATCATTCTTCCTCCAAATTGTTAGGTAACGAACGTGAAATCCGTTACGCTTGTCTGATAAACAACAAAGGCCGACCAGTGGAGCAGTATCCACGTGGCCGGCCAAAATTTTTCCGGAAAAATTAAAAGCCACATGGATATTATTCATCCATGTGGCGTCCAAGTACACGTTAAGTGTTACGACCATCATGGATACAAACCTTGAGTCGGCTTGCATCCGTGATGCAAACCGCTATCCGTAATAGCCGTAGTAATAAGCGTTATTCAAGTTTGTGCAAATGATGTTGGTCATGTCTAGCACTCCTTTAAAGTAATAGCGGTATCGTATGGCTGTAATGTTATACTCATGGTTTTTTAAAGTCAAGAAGAATCTTTATATAAATTTGGCGAAAATAATTATTTGATGCTACTTGGGTCGATGTTCAGTGCCTTAGCAGTCTTCTTGTTCACAATGACAGAAACCTTTGCGGGAGATTCAACGGCGAGGTCCTTCACGTCCTTGCCCTTCAGAATCTTAACGGCCATCTTCGCGGTCTGAACCCCGAGATCCTTGTAGTCAATCCCGTTGGTTGCGAGACCGCCATCTTCAACCATGGTACTTGCAGCGGCAACAACCGGCGTTTGGGTCTTCGTCGTAATCTTACCAACCGTTGCCATGGCTGCAGCCATCGTGTTGTCGGTAGGAATGTAGATGGCGTCAGCCTGACTAGCAAGGGAAGTGGTGGCCTGAGAAACGTCATTCGTTGAAGCAACCGTCTTTTCAACGACCTTCAAGCCGAGGTTCTTGATGGCAGCCTTCGCCATCTTAATCTGAACAACAGAGTTCGCTTCAGCGGCGTTGTAAATCAGGCCGATTGTCTTTGCCTTTGGTGCAATTCGGTGAAGAAGCTTGACCTGACCTGCCACGTTCACCATGTCGGTAACCCCAGTGGCATTCTTGTCGGGTGCCTTGGTGTTCGTAACCAAACCGGCACTCTTAGGATCTGTGATGGCGGTGAAGACCATTGGCGTCTTTGCGTCCACCTTCTGCAAGGCCTGAGCAGCTGCCGTTGCGATGGCCAAGTTCAGGTCGTTCTTATCGCGCTTCAAACGCTGGCTCATGGTGGTTAGGTTGGCTTGGTCGCCCTGCGCGTTAACATAATCAATCTTCAGGTTCTTGCCTTTCTTGTAGCCTTCACGTGCGAGTTCCTGGGTGAAGCCTTTACGTGCATCATCGAGGGCGCTCTGGTTAATCAACTGCAGAATCCCAATCTTAACAGTCTTGGTGCTGCTGTCCTTTGCGCTACTCTTGCTGCCACAAGCGGCAAGCAGGGCGACACTAGCGACGGTCATTGCGGTGAGCATAATTTTCTTAATCTTCATGATAATTCCTCCAAGAATGTTCTATCTGTTTTCTTTCTCAACAAGCTTGCCGTTTAACGCTCAGGCTGCGCATCCTGATAATTAAAAAACGACCGGCCACAATCCACGTGGCCGGTCGTTTCCCGGAAAATAAAAACCGCCACAATGGATTTGGTGTTCAATCCATGTGGCGGGTGAATGGCAAGTTAAATTGCTTCGGCCTCATGGATGCAAGCGACGCGGCTTGCATCCACGATGCAAACCGCTACCCGAAAAAGCCGAAGAAAAACGCGTTATTCAGTTGTGTCTGGTTGATTTTACTCATCAGGAGCACTCCTTACTTTGATAGCGATAATTTGTTTACGAGAATGAGAATACCGAAGTTAGTGGAACCTGTCAATACGTAATATTAAAAAAATCGAAATTGATGGCGTTATTAAATTGTGTTAAATGAGCTTTGATGAGAAAAATGAACAAGTTAGCCTCATAGACAGCACAGGGTGGGTGCGCCATAAGTCCAAGGTACACGAATGTTACATCCTAAGTCGATTCTATGCTAATGCTCAAAAGTTCCCGGGATGCGTCGCTCTGTTTTTAGTCGCGCGCCAGAAGACTGTCCCCTCACATACAAGGCAGGCCCGACAGAAATCCTAAGTGCGGGATTTCTGTCGGGCCTGCCTTGTATACCGGGGCCAAACCGTCTTCTGGCGCAGCCTCCATGTTAATTCGCCTTAATTAATTTTTTGAATGGTAAGGGGGGTGTTGTCAGGGACGACGCGCTTCAATGCACCGAGCACAACTTCAAGCGGCTGCCGGAACATGAGCTGTACCCGCCGCCGAGGTTTGAACGTGAAGACGGCAACCACGATGTTTTTACCACCGGGTGCGTTGATGGGGGTCAGTGCAACTTCAGCGACGTTCGTATATTTGAGTGCACGGGAGAACCAGCCCTGGCTCACCAGGCGTTTAGAACCAAGACCAGTCACACCAGACATGATGTACAGGAGAACGAAGAGGGCAACGAAGATGACGTACATCCAGCTTGTGAGGCCCGCAGTGGTAATCCAAACGGCGAGTCCGACACCAATCAGAACTTGGCCGTAACTGTAACTCGCACGCAATTGAATTTGAGATTGCCAGAAAACATTGTATCCGGCTAGACCGGCGAGCGCGAGGTTGAGGATGATGAGAAATATATCAAACATAATGGGCCTTCCTTATCTGTTGTCTGAATGCTGCGAGTGGTGGGTTAACGCATGACCACTAAATTATGTATAACGAAACACCCGTATCATTATCATACCAGACTGACAGGCAAAAGCGATGAACACTAGGGGAGGTTAAGCGAAAACAAAGGAACAAGTTGATCACTGAGAGCAAAATACGGTGAAAGAAGACGTGTCGATGAATTAAGGAGTGCGCCATAAATTCAAGGCACACGAACGTTACATCCAGTCGAGCTACGTGCCCCAGAAGTCTGCGCTTAACCCAGAGTTGATTGCAGCGGAAAATCACCGCCTCCATCAATTCTACGTTAATGCTCAATTTCTGACCGGGGCACTGCGCTCTGTTATTCGTCTTCTGGCGCAGCCTCGTTTAAAAACCGCAATAAATAGATGTTTATTGCGTGGATTCCTTGCAAACACGCGTTCGGATTGGTATTCTGTAATCAAAGAAACGGAAGGCAGGCAAGCAGTATGCCAAATCAGAAGACAAAGGAACGTTGGGTCCAAATAATTACCACGATTCACGACGCAATTAACGACCGTGGTTTTCCACCAACCGTTCGTGAGATTGGTGCGGCTGTTGGTTTAAGCTCTTCTTCAACGGTGGCCGTTTACCTTGAAAAAATGCAAACGGCTGGGTTGATTGTGAAAGATCCTGCAAAACCACGCACGCTGGAGGTAACGTCAGCGGGTTTGGACTACATTGGGGTTCGAGAAGAACTTGGAATTCCGGTCGTCGGTACCGTTGCGGCGGGCGTGCCCATCACGGCCGAACAGAACATTGAAGAATATTTTCCCGTTCCAACGGGCCTGAATTATGATCAGGATGAACTCTTCATGTTGACGGTTCAAGGGAGCTCCATGATTAAGATTGGAATCCTGACGGGCGATAAACTGATCATCAAGAAGCAGGCCAATGCTGAAAACGGGCAAATTGTGGTTGCCATGACCGAGGATAGCGAAGCAACCGTCAAGCGCTTCTATCGGGAAGACGGCCGCATCCGCTTGCACCCAGAAAACGACGAGATGGACGACATGTATTTTGACGATGTGGCCATCTTGGGACTGGTTGTCGGACTTTATCGAGATGAATTGAACTAAAAAAACCGGGGATGGTTCCCCGGTTTTTTTGTATTCATTCATGATTTTTAAAAGATCCCGGGGCACTGCGCTCTCGTGTTTATTATGCCAAGAACGTCATTACCAGCGGAATCACGACCATTGCGAGGACGGTGGAGCTGGCGACCCCGATAGCGGCGAATTCTGTGTCGGCTTCGTATAAGCGTGCGACAACAGGCGCGTTGGTCATGACCGGCATGCAGGACTGAATGATGAAGATGGCGCGCATCAATGGCGACATGTTGGCGAATGATAAGAGAATCGTCATGACGATTGGGGCGGCGATGAATCGGCCGAAGAGAACACCCAGCAGGTCTTTGTTGAAGGTGAACGCCTTGCGAATACCCGCTTGATAAATCGTAATCCCGATGAAGAACATGGACCCTGGGATGGTTAAGTTACCAACGTAATTCAGGTCGGCCATCACGAAATCAGGCAACTGAACGTGACAGAGGACGATGATAATCCCAACAATGAACCCTAGTAGCGGTGGCGAGAAAATTTTCCCCAGCGTCTTTTTGAAGTCGAACTGTGCTTGCGTGGGGCCATCATGCTGAATCAGGTAGACACCGACCGTCCAGAAGATGGTCGTATTCGCCATGTAGTAGACCAGAACGTACGGTAGACTCTTGGAGCCGAACAGCGCGAGGTTAACGGGTAGGCCGATGAATACCGTGTTGGAGTTGAGGAACATCGAACAGAACAAGCCCTCGTGCATTTTTTCAACGCGCAAAAGTTTCATCACCACAACGGATAAGACGCCGAGGATGGCCATTGAGATGAGCGGGTAGCGGAGTTGTGGCAACAAACTCAGAAGTTCCTTTGCGGTGAACTTGGAACTGACGGTGACCACCATGTAGGCAGGCAGGGCCACCTGGGTCACAATTTTTGCGATAATCTTGCCACTATCCTTGCTAAGCCAATTTCTAGCCGCAAGAAAGTAACCTAGGGCGATGAGAATGAGAATCTCGGTGACGCCCAAAACACTGGATGTGAAAGCTGTCAAATTAAATCCCTCTTTTATGTAAGGTGAGGCTGTGCTTTGGACTTATGGCGCAACCTCGGCCGTGAATTAGTTGTGTGTCGTTAAAATATGTTGGAGCGGAATATCGAATGTATCTTCTGGCCAAAATGCAGTGGAGACATATTGAATGGGCAGTGCTAACGTAACGGTTGTTCCCGCATAATTGGCGAGAAAACGGTCATAGTAGCCACCCCCGAAGCCAAGGCGTTTATGGCTATCTTGGGCATAAGCGAGTCCAGGAACAACGACCAGGTCAGGTGCATTGTTCATTAAGGCGACATCATATTCGGGTTCTAATAGGCCAAAATGACTGCGAACGAGTTGATCATCACCGGGATGCGGCATGAACGCCATCTGCCGCTTTGGCATGACTTTGGGGAGGTAGATTGTTTTGCCTGCCGCTTGCGCTGCCTGAATAACGGCCGTGGTGTCGACTTCGAACGGACCACTAATCGTTGTGGCAATCGTGGTTGCAGCTTGCCATTCGGGAAGTGCTTGGAGCTGTTGAACGATTTGAGCGGTTTCTGTCTGGCGCTGCTCGGCTGGATAATTTTTTAAGGCGGTTATTTGCTTAAATCTGGCTTCTTTTTTATCGATTGAAGGATACCTCCTGGAATTCGTTGTAATGAAAACTGAATGAAACGGCATCGAAAGTAATTGTAATTAATATAGCACTCTTTGACCGTAGTGCTTAAGGGGGCGTGAAAAAAATTTGGTGCGCCCGTATCTCTGGGTAAACTTTTGCATTGGCCTCGCTACGTTGCGTTATCTGTGGGAAAGTAATCACAACGTTTTGCATTTCGCACGAATTGGGAAGCAACTGTCACCATGCTCGGTAAGGTATAATTAAAGTTGGAAGGGGAGACGTCGCATGATTACTTATTACGCAATTAATCCTGATGAGGCAAAAGAAACCACAGCGGCCAATGCTTCGTGGGTTCATCTAGAACAGCCATCCGCAGCTGAGCTAACCCAGGTGGGCACAGCGTATGGTATCGAGATGCGCGAGTTACGCGCCATGACGGATACTTATGAGAATCCGCGCGGGTCGTGGTTGAATCCGAATGATGATAAGCCGGGAATTATTGTGGTGCGCTACCCCGTGCATGATGTGGGACCGATGGGGTATCGTGGTTACCAGACAGCTCCCCTCGCAATGATTTTGCTGGCGGACAAAGTGATTACGGTCAGCCAGATGCCGATTCCGCAAACGATTCATTCAAGCATTGACGGCGGGCGACCGCTCAGTGCAATGCCCGAGGAGTTTGCGCTACACATCATTTGGTGTGTCCTGCACAGTTTCGTCACGGCCATGGTGCACGTGAATCAAGAAGTCGATGAAATGCAACTCGGACTCGGGCGGGCAGTCACGAATAAGCAATTATACGAAATTATGGCATTCCAGAAGTCCCTCATCTACTTTGGCACCGTGCTCGACAACACGATGCCAGTGCTGAAAAAACTCCGGCAGAATGAACGGTATTTCAACAAGGCGAGCTACGATGAGTGGCTACAATCCGCGATGATTGAAGGGCATCAGGCCCAGACGATGGCAAACATGACGGAACGAATCCTGGAGCAATACAACACGACGGTGAGTTCGATTGTTTCCAATAACTTGAATATCATCATGAAGGTGCTGACGAGTATTACCATTATTTTGACCATTCCAACCGTTGTGGGCGGTTTGTGGGGAATGAACGTTCCCGTGCCGTTCGCCGGGAAATATTGGGCCTTCTGGGGAATTCTAGCGGTAACGACCGTGATTTGTGGCGCGTGTGCGTACGTTTTACACAAGAATGATTACCTTTAATCATGGCGAATTCCTTGTGGCGTAAATGAAATGTGCGCTAGCGTGAATAGATTTCACGGTAAACCGAGTTCGGTGAATCCGTAAAACTGGTATCATCTAATACAGGAAATAAACGGCACTCGGTGGGGAGGTAAGCGACATGATTCAAGGACTGGGGATTGATGTGACGGAACTGAGGCGCATTGCGCAGGCACAGGCGCGCAATCCGCACTTTGCGCAGAAGGTGTTGACGCCTGCTGAGTTCACTCAGTGGCAACAGCTCGCACCGAAAAGGGCCCTTGAGTACTTGGCTGGTCGTTTTTCCGTCAAAGAGGCCTATGCAAAGGCGTACGGGACGGGACTGGGTCAAGTGGCACTTCATGACGTTGAGACTTTAACGGACGCGACAACTGGGCGTCCAGTTGTGTCGGGACCGTTTCAAGGACGGGCGCACGTTTCAATTAGCCACACGGATGTGCTTGTGTTTACCGAAGTGATTTTGGAAGGAAGTATGGATTGATGGTTGTTGCAAGACACCGCCCAACGCGAATCATGATTAGTGAGCGTGCCATTAAGCATAATGTTAGCGAGGCTGTGGCGCAGTTAGATAGCGATAGCCAGTTATTCGCGGTTGTGAAGGCGAACGCATATGGACATGGCTTGATTCAGGTGGCGCAATTCGCGTTGGCGGCAGGCGCAACGGGTTTTTGTGTGGCGGTTCTCGATGAAGCTTTAGCGTTGCGTGAAGCGGGGATGACGGCACCGATTTTAGTTTTGGGACTTATCGCACCTGAAGATGCTGCAATTGCGGCTGCTCATCAGATTGCGGTGCCAGTTGCGGAAGAACAGTGGCTGGAACAGGCAAGCCTGACGTTGCCAGCGGATGCCCACCTGCAAGTTCACTTTGCAACGGATACGGGGATGGGCCGAATTGGGTTTACACACCGTCAGGACTTACAAGCTGCTGCACGTTGGGTACAAGCGCACGCGGAGATGATGAAGCTAGAAGGAATCTTCACGCATTTTGCGACGGCAGATGAAGTTGATACTACCCAGTTCGAAAAACAAAGTCGGCGCTTTAACGAATTTGTCGCGTGTCTCCCTGAACGTCCCCGATATGTACATGTGGCAAATACAGCTACCAGTCTGTGGCACAAGGCGTGTCACGGAAACCTTGTTCGCTTTGGGGTGGGGATATACGGGCTGAATCCGTCAGGTCGTGCCGTTACCACGTTGCCGTATTCGTTAGAACCTGCATTGCGTTTGGAATCGGCGCTTGTCCTGTGCAAAGAAGTCCCCGCCGGAACAACGATTTCGTATGGGGCAACCTACACCAGTCAGCAGTGCGAGTTTATCGGTACCGTTCCGATGGGATATGCAGATGGTTGGCCACGCCGAATGCAAGGGTTCAAGGTACTGGTAGACGGCCATGCGTGTGAAATTGTGGGGCGCGTTTGTATGGATCAGTTCATGATTCGCTTGCCCCATGCGTATGCGCCTGGAACGCGGGTGACGTTGATTGGGCGC
Organism: uncultured Lacticaseibacillus sp.; assembly: GCA_934370925.1. GTDB lineage: Bacteria > Bacillota > Bacilli > Lactobacillales > Lactobacillaceae > Lacticaseibacillus. Next base: position 12,987 of record CAKRNG010000021.1, read on the forward strand.
GATGGTGATGCCGTCGTGACGGCGCAGGACGTTGCGGATTATGCGGAAACCATTCACTACGAGATTGTTTGTGGGTTAAGTGACCGCGTTCCGCGCGAGTACGTTGATTAGGATTTAAAAGAGGCGCGTATGGTGAAGTGTCAGAAAGTTGACGACACTTTTGCCATTCGCGCCTCTTTGACTTGATTTTCGGTGGCGTTGTGCTATTTTTGATATCAGTAATAAGTCGTTACTTTTTGCTGATTTGGGTCGTGTTATATTGGAGGAGAAAGGTTATGGCAAGTGTGTGGCAGCCGATGATGCATGTGATGCCTGCTGGGCAAGAATGTGTTGCAACCTTTTGTGAATATTATGATGTTGACGAAGAGGCAGTGCGTAGTGGCGTTGTGAGCTCGTATGTTCGTTGCCACGCGCATGATTTTGATGGGTTGGTAGACGGGTACCGGGCAATGGCGGCGTTGAACGCAGAAATCTGCGCGGAGTTTACCGCGTGTGAATCGGAGGCCTACCGTAGCATTTGCTAAGACCGGTGGTGATTGAATGGATACGAATATTAAACGGGGGGACATTTTCTTTGCGGATTTGTCGCCCGTCATTGGATCAGAGCAGGGCGGCATGCGTCCGGTTCTAATTATTCAGAATAATGTTGGGAATCATTATAGTCCTACCGTGATTGTGGCGGCGATTACGAGCCGCATCACGAAACCAAAGATGCCGACGCACGTGGGGATGGTTGGGGGACGCGATGGGTTGGAGCGCGATTCCGTTATTCTGCTTGAACAAGTCCGAACGATTGATAAACAACGCTTACGTGATCGAATTTCAACGCTACCTGCAAATAAAATGCGCGAGGTGGACAACGCGTTGAGTATCTCCCTTGCCCTAAAGCCGTTGCCGAACCAAAAAGGAAACAAGCGATAATATACATAAAGAACCGCGGGAAGAGGGCCTTGGCAGACAAGAAACCCCAACGCAGAAACGAGCGTCAGCAAACAGCCTTAATTGGCGTGTTGCTGACGCTCATTTTATGGATTATGACGCTCCTCAGCCGCACCTCTTTTCTTTGCCCCGCAGTTTTGATAGAGTTGTGACTAGAGGTGCGTCAAAAGACGGTTTGGCCCCGGCATACAAGGCAGTTCCAGCAGAAATCCCGAACTTAGGATTTATGTCGGGACTGCCCTGTATGTGCGGGGACAGTCTTATGGCGCAGCTTCCGTGGTTCGTAACCATCCCACGTTATCAAAACTAGGAGGAAACAACATGCATCAGCGTTTAACTGTGCGGCATTTGACCATTAACGCACTCGTTGCCGCGCTCTATATCGCGTTATCACTTGGACCGGCAACGTTGAATTTAGCGAGTGGGGCCATTCAGTGTCGTATCTCTGAAGGACTCAATCACTTGGTGGTTTTTAACCGGAAATACATTTATGGGATTGTGACGGGTGTTTTCATTTTCAATATGCTTTTTAGCAGTATTGGGTGGCTCGACATGATTTTCGGGACGGGTCAAAGTTTGGTGACCCTGCTGATTGTGAGCTGGTTGGCACCAAAGTTACCGCAATTGTGGCAGAAAATGGTATTGAACACCCTTTTAATGACGTTCAGTATGTTTTTGATTGCCATTGAGTTGCACATCGCACTTAAATTGCCGTTTTGGGCAACGTATGGCTCAACGGCGCTTTCAGAACTCTTCATTATGGCCGTTACAGCGCCAATCATGGTGGCACTCGATCGGGTTTTGAAGTTCGAACAGCGAATGAAATAAGAGGCTGCGTCAAAATGCGTTTTGGCCCCGATATACAAAGCACGGTCCGTGAAAATCCCGAATTTAGGATTTCTACGGACCGTGCTTTGTATGTTATTAGGGGGCAGTCTTTTGATGTGCGAACTGGATGTCGCATTCGTGCACTTTTGACTTTTGACCTAGTTATTCTTCGTCTGCCCGAACAGGCTGACCAGATTGCAGGTCGTCAATTTCGACGACGCGGAAGTGCTTCTTTTCCAACTTAGTTACGCAAAGGTTCAACGTACTTTCATCCGTTCCAGCGGGGAGGGTGAACAGCGTTCGACGCACATATTCATCCTTGCCGGCATCCAGTGTGACGCACCCAGAGATGGAAACGTACTTGGCGAGAATCTTGCTCATGGCGGCCAAATCACCTTGTTCTCCCGTACTCATTACCGTCAGAACATAAGAACCAACGTTGATGTTCCACGCGTCAGAGAGCATCGTCAGGAGTTTGGAGTGGGTTAAAATGCCGTAAAAATTGGCGGATTCATCCAGGACAGCAATGTAAGGTAAATCCTTAATGTTGAAGAATACCTTGAAGAAAGGCGCATTAACGGGAATTGTCTTTGTGGCGTTTTTCAGCAAGTAGGTGACAGGAAGCGACATGTCCCCCCCCTGACTCTTGTGGCGGTAAATATGCATTTTATAGATGTTACCGCGGAAAATTTTGCCAGTTTCATCGAGAATTGGGACACAGCGGAAGCCAGACGCTTCAAGCACACTAAGTGCCTCGTCGAGCGTAATGGTCTCCTTAACGGTCGTCAAAAACTCTTTCTTTGTGACCAAGGACTTAATGAGCATGTGGGGACCTCCAAAGTAATTAGTAGTTGATTCGAAAAATGAGGAATTTTCTAATGGCTTAATCATACCATACGTTTTCATGTGTGGGTGCCTTCCAATAAAACAAACGTGAAAAAATTGGGGGGAGTCGAATTCAGGCATAAAAAAAGCGCCGGGGCGCTTTTTTTAAACTTAAAACTTAGAAGACAATCACGGGTGTCCCAACCGGAACAGCTGCGTAAAGTTTTGCCATGAAGGATGGTGGATTATTAACACATCCGTGGCTACCGTGCTGCTTGTACCAATCACCACCGAATGTCGGCTGCCAGGAAGCATCATGCAAGCCAACACCGGTGTAGTCAATTGGCATCCAGTATTTAACGTTTGAAGCATAACTAGAGCCATTACTGTTCGTGCCGCGCAGTGTTGCATTCTGTTCCTTCTTCCAAACGAATAAGACACCAGTTGGCGTTGTGTGCCCGTCTGGCTTCCCCGTGACCACATCAGAATCAAGTACGAGCTTGCCATCTTTGTAGAAGTACTCGTGCTGGTTTTCCTTATCGATTTCGACGTAAGTGTTGCCGATATCGCTACCGTCTGCATGGTAACCTGAGCCGTTTACCGTTGCGGCAACCGTGAAGTCTTTCCCCTTCTTAATTGCGGCAATCAAGTTCTTGGTCGTGGTGCTTGTCGTGATGACCCAACCGTAATTACCAGCAACGACAGAGACGGTGCCACGTTTAGTTGATTTAAATGAGCGTGTCTTACCATAAGTTGCGTACTTATTGTCGAAGCTGCTGACAAAGGCACGCACATCACTTTCATTCACGGTGATTTTACCATTGCTGTAACCAATCCAGCTGTTTAAATCTTTTTTGCTAATCGTTTCACTGTGGTTAGCGACCGTTAACTTACCGGTAATGTTGCTGTATTGTTCAAGTACTTGGCGCTTCTCCTTGAAGGTCTTGGAAGTGGTGGTGATGGTTGCCTTATTGTAGGTTTTAGCCAAATCAACGGTGTGCTGATTGTGATTAATCATACTTTTAAGCTGTGTAACGAGCTTAGCCTTGTTGATCTGATTGCCATCAGAGGATGCCTTAACGGTTACTTTCCCATTCGTGAACGTCATCGACGCATTAATGGGTGCCTGACGATTCTTATTTAAAGTTGTCGTGGTTTGTGCTGCGTAAGCTGTTAAAGTTGATTCGTTAACGGCAAGGTTCGAGTCCGCTTTAGCAGTCTTTTCACTCCCAAAAAGGCGTAGTGGCCAAGACCAAGCATTTTGTGTTGCTTGGACATCCTTAACGGTTTTAGAGAAGTCGTTGCTAATGCCAAGTTCTGAACTTGTTGCCGTTGCAACGGTCTTTTTACCGTCCGTTAATTTGTATTCCTGTTGCTTGTAGTTGGTTTTCAGAGTGCTTACCGCCTTGGCCGTTGTCTGGCCGCTAACGTTAACGCCGAGAACCGACGTGTTAGGAAGAAAGCGTCCCTGGTAGTGGATACCACCAAAAACGTATCCACCAACAATAATAATCGCGGCAGCTGCGGCGATGGTTAACCAGTGCTTTTTTTGCACTTTGTCCACTCCTTTCGTGGGTATAAAGTTGAATTGTTACAAAAAAATTTCATCACTAGCATACCGCTTATTGGGTGTAAAAACAAATCCCTAAGATATGTCAAAAATTTAGCAAATTTGAAAAATCAAAGCACCGACTTACAAAAAGTAAGCTTGTAACTCTATTATATTTTGTCTATTAAGATTATGCAATGGGCGTCTTGTTCACCTTGATGTTTCTTAAAAAATCCCTGAACAATACCAACGAGATAATCAAGCTGACTTTGTTCAGGGATTCTTTGGAATGTCGCAATAAAAAAAGGTTCCGGGAAAATTCCCGGAACCTTTTTAAGCAGATATTACTGACGGAACTTGATGTCGCTTGCGGAGAATGCGCCATCGATGATCTTCTTCAGCTGGTCTGCGGAAGCCTTCATGCTTGCTTTTTCGTCTTCGGAAAGAGGCAATTCGAGGATTTCCTTGATACCGTTACGGTTGATAACGGCTGGGGTACCGATGTAAACATCGTTGATTCCGTACTGACCATCCATGTAGACGGAAAGTGGGAGAACGGCGTTTTCGTCGTTGAAGATAGCCTTGGAGATACGTGCCAAAGCAGTACCAACCCCGTAGAACGTAGCACCCTTCAAGTTAATGATGGTGTAAGCTGCGTCACGAACGCCTTCGTACAGCTTCTGGAGCTGTTCGTTGGTGATTTCTGGGTGAGCCTTCTGGTATTCGGCGATGGTCAAACCACCAATAGTGGTGTGGCTCCATGCAGCGAATTCGGTGTCACCGTGTTCACCAAGAATGTAACCGTGAACGGAGTGTGCATCGACACCGGCAAGGTCTGCGAGGGCCTGACGGTAACGAGCGGTGTCCAGGGAAGTACCGGAACCGATAACCTTTTCCTTAGGGAACCCGGAAATCTTCCAGGTAGCGTAGGTCAAGATGTCAACTGGGTTAGCAGCAACCAAGAAGATACCGTCAAAACCGGATTCAACGATTGGGTTGACAACGGCGTTGATGATACCAAGGTTCTTGTTAACGAGGTCAAGACGAGTTTCGCCTGGCTTCTGAGGTGCACCGGATGTGATTACAACGAGGTCTGCATCTTTGCAGTCGCTGTAGTCAGCGGAGTAGATCTTCTTGTTAGAAGTGAATGGAAGCGCGTCGGAAAGGTCAATTGCGTCACCCTTCGTCTTGTCCTTCACAATATCAACAATCCCAATTTCCTGTGCAATGCCCTGCTGGACCATTGCGAATGCGTAACTAGAGCCAACGGCCCCGTCTCCGACCAGAATTACCTTCTGGTGCTTAATAGCTTCTGCCACGGTGTTATCATCCTTTCTGAATATACCTTTGCAATACAGCACACATTATAACATATTCAATTCTGAAAACAGATGTTTGCGCATATTTTGTGGTTAAATAAACCCTAAAAATTGTGACAAACTGCTTAAATGCACGTCAAAAGGGGACTAGATGCAGTGCTTTTTGGGGCGATGGTTTTCATTTTGGTTAAACCTGAATGTGAGGCTACGTTAGAAAAGGAGGGGCAGACTTTCAGGCACAAGTAACTTGACTGTGATATGACGCGCGCGTGCCTTTTAACTTAGAAGGGGATTTACGACAGCGATGACGACTTGTGTTTTAACTGCGGACATTTCGCCATAATTGTTCATCTTATTAGGCGGGTAGGAATGTCAGTCATGTTATACTCTGGGGAGTGAATATAACTAGCTGGGGAGTGGCGGTACCATCGTTCCCGGCATTTTTGCGTTATATGAAGGTATACTGAAAGCAAATATGAGGTGGAAAATATGTTGATGGTCGTGGGCCTGGGAAATCCGGGAAAGAAATATGCAGAAACGAAGCACAATATTGGCTTTATGGTGATTGATCAGTTGGCGAAGGATTTTGGCGTTCAAGTTGATAAGCTCGAATTTGATGCTGCAACCGCAACAGTTCGTGTTGATGGTGAACGGGTGTTGCTTGTTGAACCGCAAACCTTCATGAATGCATCTGGAAAAGCAGTTCGTCAGCTCATGTCTTTTTACCAAATTAAAGAAGATGAACTGATTGTGATTCAAGATGATCTTGATATGCCGATGGGGAAGTTACGGCTCCGCAAAAAGGGCTCTGCGGGTGGTCACAATGGTATCAAAGATATTATTGCTGCAACGGGGAGCACCGATTTTGCACGTGTGAAGATTGGCACGGACCACCCAGCAAAACAAACGGTGGTGGACTGGGTACTGACGCCGTTCAGCAAGGATGATCGCCCACTAATAGATGCAGCGGTCGACCAGGCCGTTGCGCTGGTTAAAGACCGAATTGCCGGCACCGACATTAGCAAGTTGATGAATAAATATAATTAAGGAAACAGAGCAGAACATCCCGGGAGCTTTTGAGCATTAGCATAGAATTGATGGAGGTGGTGGGTTTCCACCGCAATCAATTCTGGGCTAAGCGGAAAAAGCTGGGATGTGGCGCTCGACTAAGGAAACAGAGCAGAACATCCCGGGAGCTTTTGAGCATTAGCATAGAATTGATGGAGGTGGTGGGTTTCCACCGCAATCGATTCTGGGCTAAGCGGAAAAAGCTGGGATGTGGCGCTCGACTAAGGAAACAGAGCAGCGCAAACCGGTGAAAAATGAAGATTAACGTGAAAATGGAGCGGTCATCATGGATTTAGTAGCGACATTTGCAAAGATACCTGCGCTTCAAGAATTATGGGCGAACCTTGGCGCTGGGCGACATTTAGTGACCGGATTAACGGGTTCGGCTAAAACGACGATGATTGCGGCAACGGCTTCGCGGGTGGCACATCCACTTGTGGTGGTTGAAAACGACCGTAATCATGCAGACGAATTGGTGGCAGATTTGGCAAATCTACTGCCTATTTCGTCTGTGTATGCATATGCGGTTGAGGACGTTTTGAGTATTGAGGCGGCAGTTACGTCGCTGGATGCACGGAATGATCGAATTAACGCGTTGAATTTTTTGCGTCGTGATGAAGCGGGTGTTGTTGTCACCAGTACGGCGGGATTGAGACGTCTCTTACCGCCCGTTTCACAATGGGAACAGGCACAAATGCACATTGATGCGACGACGGAATTGGTGCCAGAAGTCGTTGCCCAGAAGCTCGTGTCCATGGGGTATCGACGGGATAATTTGGTGAATGCACCCGGAATGTTTGCAATTCGTGGGGGAATTATTGATATTTATCCCCTAGATGCTGACCAACCAGTGCGAATTGAATTGTTTGATACGGAAGTGGACTCGATTCGCCACTTTGATGCGGATAATCAACGAAGCCAAGAAGTCATCGAACAGGTGACGGTGACGCCTGCAAATGACCTGATTGCAGATTTGTCAGCGATGAAGGATGCGGCAGTACGCGTTCGGGCGGCAAAAAAGAAAACGGTCGCGTTCGCAGATGATGATCAAGTTGAAGTCGCGCAGGCATTTGCGCAAGCGGCGGATCGTGTTGCGGAAAATCTGGATGAGGGCATCATGCCAACCGATATAGCGGCCTGGACGGGGGCGTTATATCCCGACAAGGATACGTTGCTCACGTACTTACCCGCCAAGGCAGTTGTTTTGTTCGATGATTACACCCGAATTTTGGATGCAGATGCGGGGGTGTTACAGGAATTTGCCAGTACGGCTGTAACCCCCAAGGCGCAAGTTCAACCAGAAGTGCGGCCCATTCAGGAATTGGAACGTCAAGATAAACATGCACACATTTTTCTCGCAATGTTCCAGAAGGGGATGGGGAATCTCCGCTTAACGAGCCTGACGAATGTGCAAACACGTGCGGTACAGCAGTTCTTCAGTCAGATGCCGATGCTCAAAGCCGAAGCGGATCGTTGGGCGAAGCAAAAGGAGACCGTGGCGGTTCTCATCCAAGAGCCTGCACGAGAGTCACGTGTACTGGGGACGTTTCGGGATTTTGAAATCAATGCGCATCTCAGCGCGAATGGCGAATTGGTTCCGGGACAGTTTCAGATTGTGCACGGTAATTTGGCGGCCGGCTTTGAGTTGCCGGAACAACATTTGGTCGTGCTCACGGAGCATGATTTATTCAACGCACGTCCTGCTCGAAAAGTACGGCACCAGACGCTCGCAAATGCGGAACGACTAAAGAGCTATAACGAACTGCACGTTGGGGATTACGTGGTGCATGTGAACCACGGGATTGGGGTGTACAAGGGACTCCAAACCCTTGAAGTCGATGGTGTTCACCAAGACTACATTACGATTGAATATAAGGACAACGGTCAGTTATTCATCCCCGTCACGCAACTGAATCTGGTGCAAAAATACGTGGCATCAGAAGGCAAACGCCCAACCATCAACAAGTTGGGGGGGAGCGAGTGGCAGAAGACGAAGCGCAAGGTTGCTGCCAAGATTGAAGATATCGCGGATGATTTGATTGCGTTGTACGCCGCACGTGAGGCTGAAACGGGATTTGCCTTTCCGCCAGATGACAACCTGCAACATGATTTCGAAGCGGAGTTTCCCTATCCTGAAACGCCTGACCAAGTGCGAAGCGTGAAGGAAATTAAGCGGGACATGGAACGTAATCGGCCCATGGATCGCTTGTTAGTTGGGGATGTCGGATTTGGGAAAACGGAGGTGGCTTTGCGGGCTGCTTTCAAGGCCATCGATGCGGGTAAACAGGTCGCATTCCTTGTGCCAACGACAATTTTGGCGCAGCAGCATTATGAAACCATGCGGAATCGATTTGCCGACTTTCCCGTGACGGTGGGCGTTCTATCCCGCTTCCAGACAAATGCGCAAAACAAGAAAACAATTGATGAGTTGAAGCATGGACAGGTGGACATCGTGGTGGGAACGCACCGTCTGCTCAGTAAGGACGTTGCTTATCAAGATTTAGGGTTACTGATTATTGATGAAGAACAGCGATTCGGTGTGAAGCATAAGGAACGAATTAAGCAATTGCGTTCGACTGTGGATGTGTTGACGCTGACGGCGACTCCGATTCCGCGGACACTGAACATGTCGATGCTTGGCGTGCGTGATTTGTCCGTGATTGAAACACCACCAACGAACCGGTACCCCATCCAGACATTTGTGATGGAACAAAATGCGCTTGCAACGCGGAGTGCGATTCAGCGGGAACTTGATCGTGGTGGGCAAGTCTTCTACCTCCACAATCGCGTGGAAGACATTGAACGCACCGTTGCGAACCTCGAGCAGCTCGTGCCAGAAGCCAGGGTGGTGTATGCACACGGGCAGATGAGCGAAGTCCAACTGGAGGCGGTCATCAATGACTTCTTGCACGGAGACGCTGATGTCCTCGTGACGACGACGATTATCGAAACGGGTGTGGATATGCCGAACGTGAACACCTTAATTATTGAAGATGCGGATCGTTATGGGTTGTCACAACTGTATCAGCTGCGAGGACGTGTAGGGCGGTCCAGCCGTTTAGCGTATGCTTACTTTATGTACCGACCTGGCAAGGTGCTCACGGAGGTGGCGGAAAAGCGATTGGCGGCGATTCGCGATTTCACGGAACTGGGAAGTGGCTTCAAAATTGCAATGCGCGACTTGTCTATCCGGGGCGCAGGAAACCTACTGGGATCGCAACAACATGGATTTATTGATTCAGTTGGGTATGATTTGTATACCCAAATGCTTCAAGAAGCCGTTGCGAAGCGTCAAGGGAAGAAGACACACGTCAAGACGGATGCGGAAGTCATTTTGGGTGCCGAGGCCTACTTGCCATCTGACTACATCTCGGATCCTAGACAAAAGGTCGAGATTTATAAGCGTGTGCGGCAGATTGAGAATGACGAACAAGAACGCGAACTTCAGGATGATTTAATTGATCGGTTTGGTGACTATCCAGAAACGGTTGCGACATTGTTGACAGTTGCACGGATTAAACGGTTGGCGGACGTTGCGTTAGTGGATCAGATTCGTAAAAATGACCGCAAGTTAGTCGTGCGTTTGAGCAAGCGGGCAACCGAGACTGCATCGGGCGAGCCCATCTTTGAAGCCCTCAGTAAGACCACGCTACGGGCAACCGTAACGACGAATGAAGGACACCTAGTTATTTCGCTCATGATTGAGAAGGGGACGGCCGAATATCTCTGGCTGGAACAGTTGGCGAAATTCGTGGCGGCGCTTGCTGAATTACAAACGCCAAACGAAAAGTAACGCATGCTTTTTAAATGAAAGCTAATGATTTACGTGGCGTGTTTAGGATAGACTCAAGGTAACGAATTTTTCGGTGTGAGAGTGGAGGGGTGGCATGCGCCAAAATCATTTACGTGGGTTGATGCGGGGCGCCTGGATTTTAAGTCTGGGTGCCTTGATCACCAAGATATTAAGCGCGGTTTATCGTGTCCCCTTCCAGAATATCGTGGGCGATACGGGGTTCTACGTTTACCAGCAAGTTTACCCCCTATATGCGCTGGCGGTGGTCTTGGCGCTTTCTGGCGGTCCTGTTTATATTTCAAAACGTGTGGCGGCTGCGGTTGGTCGGGAAAAAAAGGCGGCGGCACAACGCGCACTGGCGTTACTGCTCGTCTTCTGTGGCGTCATCTTCGTTAGTTTATTGCTGTTTGCTCCCCAAATTGCGGGTGCAATGGCGGATGTGCGACTTGCCCCTCTGATTCGCACGGTTGCATGGCTGTACCTGCTAGTGCCATTCATGGCGGTCACACGTGGCTACTTTCAAGGACACAATGACATGGTGGCTACCGCGTCAAGCCAGGTGGTTGAACAGATTGTTCGTGTTGCCATTATCATTCTCGCCGCGGTGGTCGGTCACATGTGGCACTGGTCCATCTATTTGATTGGCACAATTGCGATGGGCGGCGCGCTCGCAGGTGGCTTGGTCGTCACGCGCATGCTGTTGCCGCGAATGTCACGGGAATTAGACGGTGAATTGTTCCCGCGCACGGCGCCTGCAGAGGGGTGGGGTACGTACACTAAGACGTTCTTTAGTGAGGGCGGGGCACTCGTTTTATTTTCCGCCCTCATGATTTTGTTCCAATTAGTGGATAGTTTCACGATTACGAAGGGACTCCAGCAATCAGGATTAACGGCCGCGACCGCCCGCGAATTGAAGGGGATTTATGATCGCGGACAACCGTTTGTCCAGTTAGGTTTAGTGGTTGCGACGGCGTTAGCGCAGGGATTGCTCCCCGCACTGACGATTGCGCAGAAAAAACACGCGCATAATTTCTATAATCGAACCGCGGTGATGATGCTTCACTTAGCGGTCGTGAGTGCAACGCTTGCAACAACGGGCTTGATGGCGCTCATGCCGTTTGCAAATCAACTCTTGTTTGGCAATCGTGGTGGCACCACCAGCCTGATTATCTATGTGGTGAGCGTGGCGCTAGTTGCGGCAATTAACGCGGTGGCCAGCTTGCTCCAGAGTCAAGATCAGTTCCGAACGACAACGGTTGCCATGATTGCGGGTGTTGCCGTTAAAATTGCGTTAACCACGATACTCACCCGTTTATTCGGCACGGCGGGTGCTGCACTAGCGACTTGCTTGGGCTTGGGGATGACACTGGCACTCGTTTACCGGTCACTCTCACCCATCATCCGCTTTTCCATGTGGCAGAATGGGTTTCGCCGTCGCTTAATGTGTCTGGCATTGAGCGTGTTAGTCACAGGCTGGATTGCGACGGGATTGATTGGTTCCACCACACGTTTCGGCGCATTGGTGGCGTGTGCGATGGTCGGTTGTATTTGTTTATTGGTCGCATTTTGGGTGAGCTACCGGATGCGGTTGCTGACAGTACGTGAGATTTTAGTGCTACCGGGCGGCAGTAAAGTGCTACGGTGGTTTGGCAAGCATCAAACAAAATAATGGATTGAATGAAGAAAGAGGTAATTTAAATGCGTTTGGACAAATTTTTGAAGGTTTCTCGCATCATTAAGCGGCGGACAGTCGCAAAGGAAATTGCGGATAAGGGACGTATTCAGGTAAATGATCGTGTTGCAAAGTCAAGTACGGACTTGACGGTTGGGGATGTGTTAACCATTGGCTTCGGGAACCGGACGCTTGTGGTGCGCGTGGATGAACTTGTTGAAACGACCAAAAAAGACGCGGCAGAATCTATGTACACGATTTTAAGTCAGGACAACAAATCCGCTGAATGAGCTATGCCTAGCCCCGCGTTGTTTGGTATACTTTGGACTAGAACTAGCATTAAATATGGAGACAAGGTTGGTTTCTTGAACGGTGCACGCTGATTTAGGTGTGCAGCGAACGGCAATGATTACGTGAATTAATTCAAAGCGAAGGGGACGATTCAGATGAGTAAGGCGCCCATCAGCCAGATTGATAATTCGTACACGCGTGCGAAGACGCAAGAAGACGCACAGAACGCCGCGACAACACGACGCAAGCGTGTGCACCGGCGACGTCTGATGACTCTGGGCGTCCTTCTTGTAATTGTTTTCGCGGTCGGAATGGTTCGCTTGCATACGTTAAAAGCGAATCAGACGGCGGTGAATGCGGATGTTCAATCTGCAAATAAGCGTTTGAGCAAGGCGGAGAAGCGTAAAAAGGCTTTGAAGGTTCAGGTAGACCAGTTGAACAATGAGGCTTACCTAGAGAAACTAGTCCGTTCAAAGTACTATGTGTCTAAATCAGGAGAGGTCATCTTCAACCTCCCCGCAGATGTGAATCGTATCAAAGGAATAACAACCAAGTAATGAGGGGTTTCCCACATGGCGGGGCCCCTACCATCATCAAGGAGGACTTGTTCGTTTATGTCAGTAGCAGTTGGGGCAAAGGTGACCGGTAAGGTGACAGGAATTACCAATTTCGGCGCGTTTGTTGATTTAGGTGCCGGCCAAACCGGTTTGGTGCACATTTCAGAAGTATCAAACGAGTATGTCAAGGATATTCATGACGTCTTGACCGTTGGCGATGAAGTGACCGTTAAGGTGATGAGTGAAAAGGACGGCAAGATTGGCTTGTCAATTCGCAAGGCAAACGATGACGGTGCGCAAAGTACGCATTCGAGTCGGCCACACCAAGGTCCCCGCTCAGGAGATCGAACGCAGGGAAACGGTCCGCGTCCTCACCAGGGAGGCAGCCGGCCACCATACAATTCAGGGCGTGAAGGTCGACCTGCACAAGGTGGACGTCCACAAGGAAAGCGCGACTTTGGGAACAAGTCTGAACCAAAGGGGGATGATTTTGACTCCCTACTGTCAGGGTTCTTGAAGGATAGCGAACAGCGCCTGTCAACGTTGCGTCATAATACTGAGGGCAAACGTGGCGGTCGTGGCGGTCGCCGAAACTAAGCGAAATTAAATAGAGGTGCCGCAGTCAGGTTAGTGAACGTGTTGGCTGTCGGTGCCTCTTTTGTTAGGGGGATAAGCATGCTGAGTCCGAAAAAAATGCATGAGTTACTTCAGCCGTTTCATCTGGCTGCGGGAACGAAGATTTTGGTAGCAGTATCAGGCGGGGCAGATTCATTGGCGCTACTTGATTTATTGGCGCGTGTACGTCAAACCGAAAAGATTGCGGTTTGCGCAATTCATGTGAATCATCAGCTGCGGCCGGAATCAGTCACCGAAGCGGCGCGCGTTCGGCAATTTTGTGCGGACAAGCGAATCCCCCTCACGATTCGTACTTGGCCACAAGTGGCGCATCCGCAAACCGGAATTGAAGCGGCCGCACGCGTGTTTCGGTACGCGACGTTTACGTCAGTTGCAAGGACGATGCAGTGTGATGTTGTGATGACCGCGCACCACCAAGATGATCAGGTTGAAACGGTTCTTTTTCGCCTGATGCGTTCAGGTGACCCGTTTAGTGCAGCTGGCATTTTACCGGAACGTGACTTAGCGGGGTATCGCCTCATTCGGCCGTTATTGCCGGTGACAAAAGCAACGTTGCGTGCCTACGCAGAAACAAGGCATTTACCATTTAGCGATGACGTTAGCAATGAAGATACGACGTACAGTCGCAACTATATTCGGCATGAAGTATTGCCGGTTATGCGGCACCAGGATGCGCAGGTGGGGGCACACGTCGCACGTTTTGCAACGGATCAGGCCGGAATGGTTGAATTAGCGAAGATGACACGTGATCAGTTTGTTGCACGTCTAGGACCAAAGTCGGATGAGTTTGACTGGACGGCCGTGCATACTGAATCTCGTGCCGTTCAAAAACTAGTGTTATCAGCCGCGTTAAACCGTGAGTTAACGGTGACGGATAAGCAAGTTCAGACGGTTTTGCGGGCATTACTTCTAAATGATGGGCAAACGCGGATGGTGATGGTCGGTAATGAGCAACAAATTGTTGTGACGGGACAACGCGTGCGTGTCGAATCAAGGGACGTTCAAGCGGTTCAGGTTGCAAAGTCAGCGATATTGGCGAAAGTGACGGATACGGTTTCTTATGGAGTCGTGACTTTTGCGCTCGTGGAAACCCCCGCAGCGACGGATAAGGTATTGACGGGTGTCACGCAATTCCCCGTCACGCTTCGTGGTCGCGCACCGGGGGATGAACTGCGTCTTGCAAACGGACACCATCAGAAGTTGCGCCGCTGGTTAATCAACGCACAAATTCCGCAAGGTGACCGCCAGCAATTGATTGTGGCGGCGCAAGCACACGAAATTCTATGGATTGGAACAAACCGTGGGAATCAATTGTGGCAGGCTCCGCAAACTGATAAAATTAAAGCATTATTAGTTCGCCGTTAAGCGCAAAAGGAGCGTAACCATGCAGGAAGACATTTTACGAGTTTTGTATTCAGAAGATGAGATTAAGCAACTTGTGAAGAAGCTCGCCAAAAACGTTGAGGAAGACTATCGGGGGAAGAACCCGCTAGTTATTTGTATCCTCAAAGGGGCGGTCGTGTTCATGACGGATTTCGTTCGTGCAATTGATGACTACGTGGAGATGGACTTCATGGATGTGTCGAGCTATTACGGCGGCACAAAGTCAACGGGTGAAGTACGTATCATCAAGGATGTGGACACGAGCGTTCGCAACCGTGACGTTGTGATTGTGGAAGACATCATCGATACGGGCGCAACGCTCAAGTCACTGATGGAGATGTTTGAACACCGCGGTGCGAACTCGGTGAAGGTCTGTGCGCTGTTCGATAAACCAAGTGGTCGCCAAGAAGTTGTACATGCAGACTATGTGGGTGCAACGGTTCCAGACGAGTTTGTTGTGGGTTACGGATTGGATTATGCGGGTCGGTACCGGAACTTACCGTACGTTGGGGTGCTAAAACCCGAAGTATATACGAAGTAATGCCCAAAAAACATCCTCGTTGTGGTATCCTCGGGGAGTAACTATTAATAATTGCTGAGTGCTGGAGGTTATGCATGAAGAACAACAAATCGAGCTTGTTCAGCAGTACCCTCACCTACTTAGTCATCTTTATCCTGCTGGTTGCAGGATTTGGATATTTCATGCGCGGCGACTCTGGCAGCGTATCGGAAGAGATTAAGTCAAGTGAGTTCATTGCTGATTTAAAGCAAAACGACGTTAAAGAATTTTCCATCCAGCCGGACGGCAGTATCTACAAAGTAAGTGGGACGTACCGAAAGGCGCAAAAGAGCAAGCAGACAAGTAGTATCAGCTTGTTCGGGAGTAAGAGCAGTTCAAAGGTTAAGGAATTCACCACAATTGTGCCGGGCACGGATAGCTCAATTGCTAAGATTCAGGACCTTGCTGCAAAGAATGACGTAAAGAACACGACGAATGCGGAATCGCAATCCAGCGTTTGGGTTAGCATCCTCATTACGGTTGTGCCAATGCTCTTGATTCTGGTCTTCTTCTACATGATGATGAACCAGAGTGGTCAAGGCGGCGGTGGCAACCGGATGATGAGCTTCGGTAAGTCACGTGCAAAGCAGGCAGAAAAGGGCCAGAACAAGGTTCGTTTTGCCGATGTTGCGGGGGCTGAAGAAGAGAAACAAGAACTCGTTGAAGTGGTTGAGTTCTTGAAGGATCCCCGGAAGTTCGCTAGCTTGGGTGCACGGATTCCGTCAGGTGTTCTCCTTGAGGGGCCTCCTGGGACTGGTAAGACGCTGCTTGCAAAGGCTGTTGCCGGTGAAGCAGGCGTTCCTTTCTTCTCCATTTCTGGTTCTGATTTCGTCGAGATGTTCGTCGGGGTTGGTGCTTCTCGTGTTCGTGACTTGTTTGAAGAAGCGAAGAAGAAGGCGCCAGCGATTATCTTCATTGATGAAATCGATGCGGTTGGTCGTCAACGTGGCGCCGGCATGGGTGGGGGTCACGATGAACGTGAGCAAACCCTGAACCAGTTGCTGGTTGAAATGGATGGATTTACGGGTAGCGAAGGCGTCATTGTGATGGCCGCAACGAACCGTTCAGATGTCCTTGATCCAGCCCTCCTCCGTCCAGGTCGTTTTGACCGGAAGATTCTCGTGGGTCAGCCAGACGTTAAGGGTCGTGAAGCCATCTTGAAGGTTCACGCCAAGAACAAGCCACTGGCCGATGATGTCGACTTGAAGGTTATTGCGAAGCAGACGCCTGGCTTTGTGGGTGCTGATCTTGAAAACCTGCTGAACGAAGCCGCATTGGTTGCTGCACGACGGAACAAGAAGGTCATCGACGCGAGCGACCTGGATGAAGCGGAAGACCGTGTCATCGCTGGGCCCGCCAAGAAGGATCGTGTTATCACGGAGAAGGAACGTCGCACCGTGGCGTTCCACGAAGCGGGTCACGCAATCATCGGCTTGGTTCTCTCCGATTCACGTGTTGTTCGAAAGGTAACGATTATCCCACGTGGGCGTGCTGGCGGTTATGCCATCATGCTACCTAAGAATGATCAATTCCTGATGAGCAAGAAGGAACTGAACGAACAGATTGTTGGCTTGCTGGGTGGCCGGACGGCTGAAGAAATTATCTTCGACCAAGAAAGCACCGGGGCCTCCAACGACTTCGAGCAGGCAACTCAAATTGCGCGTGGCATGGTGACGACGTACGGGATGAGCAAGAAGCTTGGGACGGTGACGCTTGAACGTGAAGGCGGTCAACCATTCTTAGGCGCTCAGTACGGACAGGGCTCTGCATACTCTGAAGCAACTTCTGCTTCTATTGATGCAGAGGTTCGTGACATCATTGACGAAGCCCACCGTCGTGCTCACGAAATCATCGAAGCACACCGTGACCAGCACAAGCTGATTGCGGAAGCACTGCTGAAGTATGAGACGTTGAACGAAGAACAGATTCTCAGTCTGTTCAATGATGGGAAGATGCCTGAAAAGAAGGGGAATGAATTCCCAAGCGAAAAGGCTGCGACCTTTGAAGAATCAAAGGCTGCCCTCGAGCAAAAGGAAGCTGAAAAGCACGGCGATGATGCGCCTGCAGCCCCAGAAGAAGCAACTGATCAACCCGCTAGCCAAGAATCAGAGGCGACGCCAGAGAATGATCAGTCACATGATGACGAGCAAGGTTAACGAACAACTTGTTTGCTGAATAAAAGACGAAGGGGAGAAAGGATTGTCAATTGACGCCTTTCTCCTCTTTGTCTTTATTTCTGTGTTACGCTATACTCAATATGCTTTTCAGTAAACACGAAGTACGTGGTTTACGCGTTAAGGGAGAAATGACATGACTGATTATATGGTAAAGGCATTGACAGCAGACGGCATGTTTCGTTTGTTTGCGGTTGATGCAACACAGACAATTGCGGAAGCACAGAAGCGGCACGATACATGGTCTGCTTCATCCGCGGCGCTTGGACGAACCTTAATTGCAACGGGGCTACTGTCAGCGTCACGGTTGAAGAATCCGCGTGACATGATAACCGTTCGTGTGCAGGGCGATGGTCCTGCTGGCATGATTATTGCGGATGGCGCTGCAGACGGAACTGTTCGGGGATACATGGCAAATCCCCACGTTCACCTACCGTTGAACATGGTCGGCAAGATTGATGTCGCAGCAACTGTGGGTAAGAACGGGTTGCTGTCGGTCACCAAGTATACGGATGGTGAAGCACCATTTACGGGGCAGGTACCACTTATCTCAGGTGAGCTGGGTGCAGACTTCACGTACTACTTGGCGAAATCAGAACAGATTCCTGCTTCAATGGGCGTGTCTGTTTTTGTGAATGCCGACAATACGATTGGGGTTGCGGGCGGTTTTCTGGTTGAAGCGTTGCCTGGTGCGACGGATGCAGCACTCGCAAAGCTAGAAGCAAACATCAAAACGTTACCGCTTGTGTCGAATATGCTCCGTTCGGGATTAACGCCAGAGGAAATTTTAGATCGGGTCGTTGATGGCGACAAGCTGATGATTCTTGATCAAATAGATTTTGCATACAAGTGTCCCTGCAATAAGGCGAAATTCCACAATGCGATTGCAACGCTTAAACGTGCCGATCTAAAAACGATGATTGAAGAAGACGGTGGCGCGGAAGCAGTTTGCAGGTTCTGCGGCAAGAAGTATGAATTCAGTGGCGCAGAGTTACAACGAATGCTCGATAAACAGAACAAATAGCGAATGAATTGATTCAATTTAATGAGGTGAAGAAATGGCAGAATGGAAAATTGGCGACATCACGATTCCAAATCAGGTTGTTGTGGCGCCCATGGCTGGTATCACGAATGCAGCCTTTCGTGTAACCGCGAAGGAGTTTGGCGCGGGACTGGTTGTCTGCGAAATGATTAGTGATCGCGGCATTATGTACAACAATAAGAAGACAAAGGAAATGCTCTTCGTGGATCCGCGAGAACACCCAATCTCAATCCAGGTGTTTGGTGGGTCGAAAGAAACCTTGGTGAACGCAGCGAAATACATTGCTGAGAACACACCTGCTGATATTATCGACATCAACATGGGGTGCCCAGTGCCCAAGGTGACGAAGACGGATTCAGGCGCTCACTGGTTACTTGACCCAGACAAGATATACGAAATGGTTGACGCGGTGACCCATGCGGTTGATAAGCCCGTAACGGTGAAGATGCGTACGGGTTGGGATGAAGACCACATTTATGCGGTCGAGAATGCCTTGGCAGCACAGGCAGGTGGCGCACAGGCACTGGCGATGCACGGGCGGACACGGAAACAGTTGTACTCGGGCCACGCCGATTGGGATATTCTGGCAAAGGTTAAGAGCAAGCTGAGTATTCCATTTATGGGAAACGGTGATATCCGTACGCCACAAGATGCGAAGCAAATGATTGATGAAATCGGCGCAGATGCGGTGATGATTGGTCGTGCAGCCCTCGGGAACCCGTGGATTCTGAAACAAGTCGTTAATTATCTTGAGACGGGTGTGCTGGAAGAAGAACCAACGCCGCGTGAAAAAATTGCAACGGCAAAACTTCAGCTGCACCGGCTTGTTGAATTGAAGGGCGAGAATTTGGCGGTACGTGAATTCCGCTCCCAGGCTGCATATTACTTGAAGGGCATCCCACGTTCGGCAAAAACGAAGGCGGCAGTTAACTCCGTTGACACAGAGGAAGAAGTTTGCGCAATTTTTGATAACTTTGTTGATAAGCTAGAGACCAAACCAGTTTTACGCTAAGTTATAGCCGCTGAAAAGGAGAATTGGTAAGAACCGGTGCTTGCTTTTTGACGGGATAATTGGCAAGATTACGAAGGAAAAGAACGGAGGAATACGTGTGGCAAAGAGAACAGCAGAAGAAGCACAAATGAACGACCAGATGCGTGCCCGTCGTGAGAAGATGGATGCATTACGCGAAGCTGGTATTGATCCTTTTGGGCACCGGTTTGACCGGACGCACAATACTGAGGAAATTCGGCGTGCATATGGCGAACAGACCAAAGAGGCGCTTGAAGAAGCAGCGGTTAACGTTGTAATTGCGGGTCGGATGATGACGAAGCGCGGTAAGGGGAAGGTTGGTTTTGCCGACATCCAGGATCGCGAGGGTCGTATTCAGATTTATGTCCGCAAAGATGTTGTGGGTGAAGAGAACTACCAGATTTTCAAGAAGGCCGATCTTGGCGATATCTTGGGGGTTGCAGGCGATGTCATCAAAACCGACATGGGTGAACTGACGGTTCGTGCAAGTAAGCTGACATTCCTCTCTAAGGCATTGCGGCCACTTCCAGACAAGTACCATGGGCTGACGAATATTGAACAAATCTACCGTCAGCGGTACCTTGACTTAATGACTAACAAGGAAAGCTTCGACCGTTTCGTAAAGCGGACGAAGATTATTAGTGCAGTTCGTGAATTCTTGGACGGCAATGGCTTTTTGGAAGTTGAAACCCCAGTTCTTCATAATCAAGCTGGTGGGGCAAGTGCGCGGCCATTTACGACTCACCACAATGCACTCGATATTGACCTGTACATGCGAATTGCGCTTGAATTGCACCTTAAGCGCCTGATTGTTGGTGGTATGGAACGCGTTTATGAAATTGGACGCGTCTTCCGGAACGAAGGGGTGGATACGAAGCACAACCCTGAATTCACGGAGCTTGAAACTTACGCGGCTTACTGGGATCTTGGCGATGTCATGGATGAAACGGAAGGTATCTTCCGCTATGCGGCAACGAAGGTACTGGGAACTGGTAAGATTACGTACCAGGGTGAAGACATTGACTTGGAATCTCAGTTTACGCGTGAACACATGGTAGATGCAATCAAGCGACTCACGGGGGTTGATTTCTGGCAGCCAATGACAGACGAAGCTGCGCGTCAGTTGGCAGACGAACACCATGTTCATTACGAGCCTTACTGGAAGACGGGGCACATCATCAATGCATTCTTTGAAGAATTTGTTGAAGACACGCTTACCCAGCCAACGTTTATCTACGGGCACCCACTCGAAATCTCGCCGCTTGCGAAGAAGGACGAAAAGGATGCGCGCTTTACCCAGCGGTTTGAACTCTTTATTGGCGGGAACGAATACGCGAATGCCTTTACGGAATTGAATGACCCAATTGATCAGCGGGAACGTTTCGAAGCACAGGCTGCTGAGAAAACGGCCGGAAATGATGAAGCTCAGGGAATTGATGAGGACTTTGTTGAATCGCTTGAGTACGGAATGCCACCAACGGGGGGGCTCGGAATTGGGATTGATCGGCTTGTCATGCTGTTGACAGATGCGGCATCTATCCGTGATGTCCTTCTTTTCCCAACTTTACGACCATAAATTTTAAAAAATTTGGGCAATGTTTGATTTGGTAAAATCAACATTGTCCTTTTTTTGTGCGGTTTTTAGGCGGACGTGGGTACTTGGACGGGCGAATCATTCGCACTTGGCGAACAAATATGGAATTATGAACGTCTGTGGTTCGGTAATTGGCGAAAAAGAATAATCCTTGACGATGGGGACCAATCCTGATAATATAGTGAAGTCGTCAAGGAGCAATGCTTCCTGATGATAAACAATGAAAAAAACATGTTGACAACGTGTTCGTTAGTTGATATGATAATAAACGTTGTTTCGCAAGATAGTTCCTTGAAAACTGAACAAAGTTTCGTATAAATGTAGGTTCTTCAGCCAAGTGCTGAAGGAATTAAAACATTTGCG
>CAKRNG010000022.1 GCA_934370925.1 uncultured Lacticaseibacillus sp.
CGAGCTACGTGCCCCAGAAGCCTGCGCTTAACCCAGACCCGGTTGCGGTGGTAAACCCGCCACCTCCACCAGGTCTATGTTAATGCTCAGCTTCTAACCGGGACACTCCACTCTGTTTTTAGTCGAGCTACATGTCCCAGAAGCCTGCGCTCTGTGATTTGTCGCAGCCTCATTTCGAATCATGTTCCCAATGCCACGCTTGAATCTGCGCCAACCGTTGTGCCCAGCGCACCTCACTCCCCTGATTGGAGGGGTGGTAATACTGCTTACCAACCAAATTATCTGGCATCGTCTGCATTGTGGTTAACTTATCCGGTGCTGTTTGGGCATACTGGTAATCTTTTCCGTAACCTTCGTCCTGCATCAGCTTGGTGACACCATTCCGAATTTGCAGGGGCACGGGTTCCGATAACATGTGCACCGCATCCGCCTTGGCCGCATTGTAGGCGTCATAAACAGCCGAGCTCTTAGGCGCCAAAGCCAGATAAGCCGTGGCGTGGGCCAAATTCACAGAACATTCCGGCATCCCCAGAAACTGACTGGCTTGAAAGGCTGCCACCGCAATCTCAAGCGCACGTGAATCTGCGAGGCCCACATCTTCGCTGGCAAACTGCACAAGTCGCCGTGCCACGTACAACGGATCCTCGCCCGCTTCCAGCATCCGGCTCAGCCAGTAAAGCGCCGCGTCCACATCCGAGTTCCGCATCGATTTATGAAGCGCCGAAATCAGGTTGTAGTGTTCCTCCCCGTGCTTATCGTAAAGGAGGGCCTTCTTCCCCATAATTTGCTTCAGATCATCCGCCGTCACCTTCGTCACGCCGTCTTCAACCCGGCCGTTCGTCACGGCCATCTCCAGGGTATTCAGTGCGGTGCGTGCATCACCATTCGCATACACCGCAATTTTATCCAATAATTCATCGGTAACGTCTACCTGAAAGTCACCGAACCCACGTGGATCCGTAATTGCACGACGTTGAAGCCAGACCAACTCATCGGCATTCAGCGCGTGCAGCACGAAAACACGCAGACGGGACAGCAACGCCGAGTTAATCTCAAAACTTGGATTCTCCGTCGTTGCCCCAATCAAAATGATGCTCCCGCGCTCAACGTACGGTAAAAAGGCATCCTGTTGCGCTTTGTTGAACCGGTGAATTTCATCAACGAACACAATCGTCTTGTGCCCGCCCGCCTGATTCGCTTCCGCCTCCTGCATCACTTGCCGAATTTCCTTAATGCCACTCGTGACGGCGGAAAAGGTCACAAACTGCGCCTGGGTTTTCAACGCAATCAGCTGCGCCAACGTCGTTTTCCCAACGCCTGGTGGTCCCCAAAAAATCATGGAGGTAATTTGGTCGCGTTCAATCAAGTTGTAGAGCACCTGCCCCGGCGCAATGAGATTCTGCTGTCCCGCGAAATCCGCCAGCGTCTGGGGCCGCATCCGCGCCGCGAGTGGCTGGTACCCACTCGTTTCACCCTTTGGCGCCTCTTCATCAAATAAAGACCCTTGTTCCACCACGCACACCCCTTTCTGTAGACTTCGCGTTCATTAAAATTGGTAATCAGCCAGCGTTGCAATATCTGCCGCGCGCAAAACCAACCGACCATCCTGACGCGCTTCAAAATGGTGCTCCTGGTAAAGCACGCGATCAGCATCCCGCACAATTTGGCCCGCAACCAGGTGCGTCAATTTCAGTTCGTGCACCGCAAATCCGAGCATGCGGGGCAGGACTTCCGCCATCACCTCATTGGGCGTTTCAGGCAGTGTTGCCAGCCGCACCGTTGCACAACGACCGTCTGTACTGAAGCCATAAATCCCGAACGTCCCCACCAATTCATCCGTTTTCCGGTCACGAATCCCATAGAGGAGCGCCTTGTTACCCATTACAAGCGCCATTGCCCGGTTAATAAAGTGCGCAGTATCCGCAATTCCTGTATCCACGGGTCGTCCCTGTGCCAGCGCAATTTCAACATTTTGTCTCATTACGAGCACGTCCTTGGCTTTAAACGTGGTCAACCAATCCATCGTGTAGTGCGCTGACATAATCGGATGATATTTCTCAAAAATCGCCATCTCGCCGCCTCCTTATTTACTTACTTTCTACCACTAGTTTAACACAGGCCAGTAAATACGACGCTTGTCATTAGCGGCTGCGCGCTAATGACCGGATGCGGGTAACTGTAGGCAAAAACAGCCCCCTTGCCGACGTATTTCCACGTCGGTAAGGGGGCTGACTTTAAATAATCATCTAAAAGCAAATATGTCGTTCACGCTTACCAAAAATTACGTGGCACTCAGGATACCCCAAGCCTTCCCGTTTTTGGGGAAGGCTTTTTCGTCGCCCTTATTCACGCAACGTTCCGGCCAGCCTACTACAGGATTGCTAGGATGACGAAGTTGAGGATGAAGCCGACCGTTGCGATTGCCAGTACCGGGTGAATTTCCTTCGCCTTCCCCTGCACCAACTTAATCAGGCAGTAGAAAATGAACCCAGCCGCAATCCCGTAAGAAATATTGTAAATCAACCCCATGACAATTGACGCCATGAATGCGGGAATTGCTTCGGTCAGGTCCGCCCAGTCGATTTCCTTCAGCGAGCTCGCCATCATGACCCCAACCATCAGTAGTGCGGGCGCCGTCGCCTGTGTTGGCACAACGCTGATGATTGGTGCGAAAATACTAGAAATTAGGAAGAGAACGGAGACCGTCACGGCGGTTAGCCCTGTCCGGCCACCCGCACCAATCCCAGCCGCACTTTCAACGTACGTGGTGGTGTTAGACGTCCCGAAAATTGCCCCAATCGATGTCGCGATGGAATCGGCAAACAGCGCCTTGTCCAAACGCGTGGAGAATCCGTTACTCTTTTCAAGCTGCTTCATATCACTATCGGAGAAAATTCCCGTCCGGCGACCTGTTCCGATGAAGGTTCCCAGCGTATCGAACGTGTCGGAGAAACAGAAAGCAAAAATGGTCATCAAGGACAGGATGATGTTGTGACCGCCCGTGAACAGCGTTGCCATCCCCTTCGAGCCGAACGCAGCGCCAAACGTGGTGCCAAGCTGTGAAATCGAGTTCCCCAGTGAGTTAGACGCCGAGTAACTCAAGTCAGTCACACCCATTGGAATCCCAATAATCGTGGTCAGGATAATCCCGATAATCACCGCACCGGGAACCTTCTTCACGAGGAGAATGACCATAATGAACACCCCAATCAGGGCAAGTAGCGCACCAGAGTTGGCGAAATTCGTCAGTGCGGGGACAATCCCACCGCCCGTCACAACGGAAGAGACGCCACCCTTGAAGTGCGTGGTTGCGGCATTGTACGCCACGTTGTTAATGCTCATGATGTCGGAAGAATCGGACGTGAACTGCAAGAAACCAGCATTCTTGAGCCCGATGTACCCGACGAAGACCCCAATCCCGCCCCCAATTGCGTGCTGCAGGGCCTCTGGAATTGCCACAATAATCAATTTACGAATCTTCGTAATGGTAATGAAGATGTTGAACAGGCCACAAATGAAGACCAGGGCCAGCGCCTGTTGCCACGTGTAGCCAAGCGCGAACACCACCGTGTAAGTGAAGAACGCGTTCAGCCCCATGCCGGGCGCGAGAGCGTAAGGCACATTCGCGAATAGCCCCATCACTAACGTCCCAATCGCACTCGCAACGATGGTGGCGAGGAACACGGCCTGTGAAGGCATCCCCGCAAGTGACAGAATCTGCGGGTTCACGAACAGAATATATGACATTGCAAAAAATGTGGTAAAGCCAGCCATGATTTCACGGCTGAAAGTTGTATTGTTCGTCTTTAGCTTAAAAAAGTTGTCCATGATGCGCTCCTATTTCGTTTGATGAGCTTATTCTACAAACAATCCATATGATTTGCAAGGATAAATTCGCTTTTATTCGGAATAGTACGAACATTAGCTCTTCCGTGTGTACGATTGCTCGCCTTTTCGACGCATCTCTTTTTACATACGAAAAGCCAGACAGAAATCCGCCTCATTCAGGATTTCTGTCTGGCTTGCCGTCAGCTTTGACGTATGTTGCCAAAATTAACCAACTGTTTGTATCAATTTGTCTTAATCGTAATTCACTTCATTTTCTGCCGTGCCGTCCGTGATGAAGCTGGTCAGGTTTGCCAGTGAAAATTCGCACATGTTCCGCACTGCAGTTGCCGTAAAGTAGGCAATGTGGGGACTAAGAACCACGTTTGGCATCTTCAACATTTCATCCCAAATGGGGTCGTTGAAACTACCGTGCTTTTCAAGGTTCAAGAGGTCTTGTTCCTCGTACTCGAAGGTATCAATCCCAGCGCCGGCAACCTTCCCGGAGCGCAGTGCATTGAGTAACGCCTTGGTATCAATCAGATTACCGCGCGCTGTATTCACAATAATGGCACCCTGCTTCATCTTGCCAAACGCGTCCGCATCAATCATGTGCGTGTTCTGCGGCAAGCCTGGTACGTGCAGGTCAATAATGTCAGCTTGGGCAAACAACTCGTCCAGGCTAACGTAATCGATATCGAACCCCTTCGCTGGGTATGGATCGTAGGCAATCACCTCGGCCCCAAAGCCCTTGAAGATACGAATGGCTTCGCGGCCAATCCGACCGGTTCCAATCACCCCAACTGTTGACTGACCGATTTCACGTCCCATGTAGTGCATCGCACCGTTATAGTCATCATCGCGTAGGTGCTGTTCAACCTGACCGAGATTCCGGGCCAGGTGCATCACCATCGTCACCGCAAATTCAGCAATGGCGCTTGGTGAATAAGCGGGCACGTTGCTGACGCGGACGCCCGCCGCTTTTGCCCCCGCCAAATCGATGTTATCGAGGCCGACGTTACGGATAGACAAGAAGTTAATCCCGCGATCCGCCATCAACTGGAATAGGTCGGCGGAATAAGGTACCGTCTGCAAGCACGTAATGCCCTGCGTCCCGTCCGCCACCATGCGCAATGTATCTTCGTTCAGTGTTTCCGTGAAAATCTGCATTTCATTGCCCGTTCGTTCTGCCCAGGCTTCCAAAAATGGCTTCTCGTCCACACGTGTCCCAAAAGATGCTAGTTTCATCAAAAATCCTCCTGTTCTCTTTGGTCCTACCTTCATTCTGGTTATGATTGGCCAATCCAACCACAACCTGTCGAAAAGTCAGTGATTAACCACTGCGGATTAACGGCAGCTAACCATGCGCCAACTTTCCAACGCACACGCGAGGCTGCGCCAAAAGACGGTTTAAGCCTCTCGCTAATTTAATTGTACACGTTTACCTGCCCCAAACGCGATTCGAGTCCGATTAAACTTTTTTTCATTTTCACGCCGCCACGATATTGCCCGACGCCACCGTTCTTGGGAACCACGCGATGACACGGTTGCACCACCAAAAGTGGATTACACGCCACCGCATGGGCAACGGCACGCACTGCACTGGGCTGCCCAACTCGCACCGCTAAGTCGCTATACGTCACTGTCTGCCCGAACGGAATTGCACGCAACGCTGCGTAAACACGTTGCTCGAATACGGTTCCTGTGACCTGATAATATGCCGGCGCGAGTTGTCGCTGCGTCCCGTCGAGAAGTGCCGCCACACCTGCCGCGATTGCATGCTCAACGGCCCCCGCGACCATTTTGTCCGCCTTCGTTACCCGTAGCAACCGGCACGCCACCTCAAGTCCGTCTTCAGGGCCACCCACGAAAACCAGCTTGTTCGCCGCTGTCACCAGTAGAAAGCGTTGCTCGTTTTGGTTTAACCACCCGTACACGTAATTTGTCATCGTTCACCCCACCGTTTCTTTTGCGTAAATTATACCCGATTTTACGAACGTACGTACGGTTTTCGGCATTTTTCCTGCGAAATAATTTTCCCAGCACCATTTATTGCACCTTCACGTCCCCATAATTGCGACTGACTTCACCCTAAATATGCAAACTTGCATTTTAACTAAGAATCAATGAAAATCAGCGAACCATAAGGAATTGTGGTAAGCTTAAGATTCAATATTAAGTACGGATAAATCACGGAGGTTTATATCCATGAAGATTTGTGTTTTTGCAGGCGGTCGCAGTACAGAACGTAACGTTTCCCTTTCCAGCGGCACTCGCATCACCACAGCATTACGTGCAGCGGGACACGATGCAACGCTGGTCGACCTGTTTCTCGGCTACGACCTCAGCACCGTGACGGACGTGAACGACGTCTTTAACGATGCGAACATCCCCGATTCCATGGCCATCAGTGACGCCGTTTTGACGGACGACGACATCAACGCATTGCGCACAGATGGTTCCACGCAGCTCTTTGGCCCTGGCGCACTTGAAATCGCCAAGGCTGCCGACATCGTTTACCTTGCCCTCCACGGTGGGGACGGTGAAAACGGTAAGGTGCAGGCCTATCTGGACCTCAACAATATTCGTTACACGGGTAGTGGCTCACTTGCTTCCGGTTTGACGATGAACAAGGTCATCAGCAAGAAGATTATGCTTCAAAGCGGCATTCCAACGGCCGCGTTCAAGGAAGCCTTGCGCGTTGATGGCGCCCAGCAGCAGATGCCATTTGGTTTTCCAATGATTGTGAAGCCAACAAGCGGTGGCTCTTCTGTCGGCATGACGATTGCCCACAATCAGGCTGAACTTGAAGCCGGTCTGGCCGAAGCATTCCGGTTCGACCCATCCGCCATCGTCGAAGAATTCATCACGGGCCGCGAATTCTCCCTCGGCGTTGTAAACGGTCACGCCCTCCCCGCCATCGAGATCAAGGTGCGCGACGGGTGGTATGACTTCGAGCACAAGTTCCAGCCAGGGCACACAGATTTCGTGACGCCACCCGAACTGGATGACGCCATCCACACGCACATGCAGG
The DNA here is from genome assembly GCA_934370925.1 of uncultured Lacticaseibacillus sp. GTDB lineage: Bacteria > Bacillota > Bacilli > Lactobacillales > Lactobacillaceae > Lacticaseibacillus. The sequence continues at coordinate 6,860 of CAKRNG010000022.1, forward strand.
AAACCGCCGTGCGGACACTTGAAGTCCTCGAGCTTCAAAACTATGCCCGCGTTGACTTCCTGCTCGACAAGGATAACCACATCTACGTCATTGAGGCCAACAACCTCCCCGGCATGACGCCCCTGTCCCTCCTGCCCCAAGAAGCAGAAGCTGACGGCATGACGTACGAAGAATTGGTTGACAGCATTGTTAAGGGGAAGATGGCCCTTTACGACCAAGGTCTGAACAACTAAATACATGACACACGGCGAACGCCCCCAATCCAGATTCAGGATTGGGGGCGTTCGTTTTTCTATTTCTGTCGCTTATTTCTGTCGCTTATTTCTGTCGCTTACTTCCGTCGTTTCTTCGCTGAACGCATCACGGCGGCCATGCTCTTCTTCGAGCCGAACATTTTTTCAATCTTCGCGTATTCTCGAGCCTTGCCGCGCAACTGATTGTCGGTCTGCTCACTTTGAAGCTGCTGGTAACTAGTTAACCTAGCCTTAGCCAAACGCCCGTCCGCGACCGCCGCCTGCACCGCACAGCCCGGCTCATGCGTGTGCGTGCAGTCGTTGAACTTGCACGCTTGCGCTAATTCGGTGATGTCCGTGAATGTTTGGTCCAAATCCGCGTCAACGAGGGCCAATTCACGCATACCTGGTGTATCGAGCACGATACTTCCACCCGGGACCACCATTAGTTGGCGACTCGTGGTCGTGTGCCGTCCGTGCGCGTCCTGTTCCCGAATACCACCCGTTGTGAGTAATTCTGCGCCCAATAAACGGTTAATCAACGTGGTTTTACCCACCCCTGATGACCCCAGGAAAGCATACGTTCACTGTGGCTGCAATATTGCCGTTAATTCCTGCCAGCCGTCTGCGCGTGTGGCATCACAGACCAGAACCTGCGCATCCCCAGCAACCAACGCCACGTCGGTCAGTTGTTGGGCCAAGTTCTGCGCAAGATCCGCCTTCGTGAGCACAACGCATGGCTGTGCACTGCTATCTCGGGCCACAGCCATGTAACGTTCCAGGCGCCGAACATTGAAGTTGCCATCCAGTGCCATGCAAATGCAAACTGTGTCCACATTTGCTGCCACAACTTGCCGCAAACTACTCGTCCCCGCGGCTTTGCGGGTGAACACACTCGTCCGCGGCAGCAGCACCTCAATCATTCCACTCGTTGCGGCGGGGTCACGCAACTGCAATTGCACCCAATCCCCCACGGCCGGATAATCTGTCGGCACCACCGCACGATTCATGAAGCGTCCCGTCACTTGCGCCTGTACCTGCGTTTCTGCGGTCTGCACCGTATACAAGTTTCGACTTTGCGCGATAACTCGCCCCAGTGTGAGCGCATCATTCAGGTCTGTGCGCTGGTCCGCCGTCCATCCGTACTGCATTAACTTATTTTGATTCAATTCTTTGGTATCCTCCACCTAATCCATGGAGGCGAAAATCGCACTACTGCGTTAGGTTCCCCTCCGCCGTCATGACAACGCCAATTACAATGCTCTTCTTCGTCATTATTCCACACATCCTTCCTGACACACGCAATTCCGCGCATCCGTGCCGTTTACGGACACATATATTATCATCAGTATAGCACAGCAAAAATCCGCTTAATTACTTGCTCGGAATCTCCGCGTACCCATCCAACCAGTTCACGTACAGTGCAGCCGCGTACAAAAAGTCTGATACCCGGTTCAGGTACGTCATGCACGCCTCGCTAACGTCTTGTTGCACACTAAGCGCCACCACTGCCCGTTCCGCACGTCGAGCCAGCGTCCGCGCGAACTGCAAGTGAGCGCCGGCGCCACCTGTTAGGCCACCGGGGATGATGAACGCATTCAAATGTGGCATTTCTGCCCAGTACGCATCAATTTGCACTTCAAGCCACAACGTATCGGCAATCGCCATCTGGTTACTACGTGGCACCGCGATGTCGGCTTGTAGCACGTACAACTTCTTTTGCACCGTCTGCAGGCTCGCCACCATCGTACGGGTTTCCGGCGTCAATGCCGCGACTGCAACCCCGAGATAGGATTGGAACTCATCAATAGCGCCGAGTGCTTCAATCTGCGGATCCGTCTTCGCGACCATGTGCCCCGTCACCTGCTTCGTTTGGCCGTGATCGCCAACCTTCGTATAAATCTTCATGGGCTTGCCCTCCGTTTCGTTGGTTAAATTATAGCGCCGACTCCCACTATTGGCGAGACGCGACATTCGGTGTTGAATTTTCCCCGCAACCGCCGCATCCCCCAAAAAGTTGTACAATATAGGCATTCGTTACCCTTAAGGAGGTCTAAAACTGTAATCGAAAATATGGAATAGTACGTAACAACGGGTATTCTGAGTCTAAACAATTGAGTGGAAGTAGGCTCATTTTAACCAGTTCACCTCTAGTCGAGTCGATTGAAAGCGCTAGCCAAAACCAGGTTAGGCTGTATAATTGGCTTAAGGAGAGGAGGTGAACCCAAATGATTAAAACACACAAAATCAAAATGTACCCCAACGCGACAATGCGTCTGGTGCTCACGCGGCTATTCGCTTATCGCCGGTATTGTTATAACCAAGCCCTTGAAATTTGGAACGAGATGTATGACGCGTCCGTTGTGATGGCAGACAAAACATTACGACCAAATGAGCGCAAGGTGCGTAATGAACTGGTAAACGACAAGCAAGATTGGCAATATGAACAATCAGCCAGAGTCTTACAATTGGCGGTTAATGATTTAGCAAAAGCTTGGCAGAACTATTTCGACCCCAAAATGCCGAATCATGCGCAACCACGGTTCAAATCAAAGAAACGGTCAAAAAACAGTTTCAAGACGGATCGTGCCAAGGTGATTGATAATAAATTGCGCTTGGACAAACCCCGCGGCACAAAAGATTGGTATGACATTCGGCTTGCCGAACGTCCACGGTGGCGTGGCACAATTAAACTAGCGACTGTCGTAGAAGAAGCTGATGGCTATTACGTCAGTTTATCGATTGACGTCAACGAGACCGTTAACCTGAAAAATGGTACGACTGTTACGGCTGTTGATGCGAATGTCGCACGCTTCGATTACAAAGCCGCTGGTAGTTATCAATCAGTGAAGACAATGACACCACGACTGCTTAATTTGTACCAACGGATTACGCAATATCAGCGCTTATTGGCACGTAAACGGATGGCAAATCCAACTAACTTTCGGTCACATAATTATGTTGTAACGAGAACCAAGTTGCAGCGGGCTTACCAGCAAGTGACCCGAATTCAGGAAGATTTGTTGCACAAGTTTACCACCAAGTTGATCGATGCCAATGATGTCGTCGTTATTGAGGATTTGGACAACCTGCACATGCGCATGAACAAGCACCTAGCGAAAAATCTTCACCGTTCGCTGTTTGGTAAGTTCAAAGTGCTCATGCAGTATAAGCGCGCGTGGCATGGCGTTAAGCTGATTATGGCTGACCGCTTCTATCCAAGTACGCAACGGTGTTCTAAATGTGGGTTTATTAAAACCGGCGCCGATAAAGTTGGCTTAGCGGGCAATCAGATTCATCGTACAGGACATGATGACTATGTGTGTTATGAATGTGGGGCAGTGATGCGCCGCGACCAAAATGCGGTTGAGAACTTAATTCAATACGCAGAAGTAAATTAATCATTCAGGGTATGGCTAATACCTTAAAGTTCAAGAGTCAGTCAATGTCGCAAAGATATTTATCTACGTGGGAATACTGATGATGATGGGACTAAACAAAATGCAGAATGTAAATCAAGAAAGGAAATATATAAACTTTTGTTGGTGTCGAAAAGACATTCTTCCACATTCTATATAGCAGATTATGTACGATGCAACTTGAATTATTGCCCGCTCGCCCCGAGTTAGCCCCCGACCTCTTCCAAATTGTGAACAACAGTCGTGACTTTATTAACGCGTGGCTCCCTTGGGCTGAAACCACCCGAACCGTTGCGGATGAAGAAAACTTCCTAAACCACATGGCTGATCAGGCAGTCGCGCGTAAGGCCTTCATGTTCATCCTTCGCGCAGATAATCAGGTGGTGGGCAGTATTGACTTGCACAACGTTAATCACACCGACCGCCACGCAGAAATCGGCTACTTCCTCGACCAAAATGCGACCGGCCAAGGCATCATGCACAGTGCGGTGGCCCAAATTGAACGATTTGGCTTCGATGACTTAAACCTCAACAAAATCACCATCATGGCAGCAAGTGCCAATACGCCCAGCCGATTGGTTGCAGAGCGCGCGGGTTACCATTTCGATGGTTATCTCCGCGACGAAATTCAGCTTCACGGCCAATTCCATGATTGCGCCGTGTACTCGAAGTTAAGTTCAGAAAAATAACAATCTCAGCGAAAAGTATTTCCCGGGAAATCATCCTTTAGCCATCGTCATCAACTCGTTAAATGAATTTATGGCTTGACAGATGGTTTTTCAATGAGTAAGATGGCCTTAAATTAAAAGCACGTTAAAAGTTTTGACTGGAACCAGTATTCAGGTACACGTTCACAGAGAGCCCCCGGTGGTGTGAAGGGGGTAACGCACCTGAAGAAATCACATCCAGGAATTAACTGGCTAGCTGAACGGAGTAAGTTAGACCCGCATTCGTTGCGTTACCACGGTTGCATCCGGCTGTTCTCGCTTATTTCGACGACTAGCCGCCTGCAACGTAAGGTCAGTGCTGCAAGGTACCGGCAAATCGAGGTGGAACCGCGAAACCAATCGTCCCCGAACGTCACAATAATTGTGATGTTCGGGGACTTTTTTGTTTTTTTAGCTTCTCCCACCTCGCGTCTCTCTGTTTTAGTCGAGTTCCGCAATGCAGAAGCTTCCGGTTAACCCGAAACTGGCGCCGGGGGAAATTCGCCCCCTCTGCCGCTTTCACGTTAATCCTCACCTTCTCCCACCTTGCGTCTCTCTGTTTAGCTATCCACGTGCAGAAAAGGAAGTCACACTATGCAAATCATTCAAAAATCACTCGCCGAAACCCTTCAGTTCGTTGCGCGCCGGACGGACACGGCCGCGAACGATCCTGAAATCGAGGCTGCCGTCACCGCCATCATCACAGACGTTCGTCAACGTGGCAACGCCGCACTCATCGATTACGCCGCCAAGTTTGATGGCGTGACGCTCACTAATCTCCGTGTGCCGCAAACCGCCATCGACGAAGCCTACGCAACTGCCAATAAAGATTTAATTGCCGCACTTGAACGCGCCAAGGCCAACATTGAAAGCTACCACAAGAAAGAAATGCGTTACGGCTTTGTGGATGCTGAACAACCCGGCGTTTTCCGTGGTGAACGGGTGACCGCGCTGGCTGCTGCAGGGGTCTACGTGCCAGGTGGAACCGCCGCTTACCCATCTTCCATCTTGATGAACGTCATCCCCGCCAAAATTGCCGGTGTGCAACGTATTGTTCTGGTAACACCACCCCAAAAGGATGGGCTCAGCCAGGTTGTCCTCGCCGCAGCAAAAATTGCGGGCGTCGATGAAGTCTACCAAATTGGCGGTGCCCAAGCCATTGCTGCCCTGGCTTACGGAACTGAAACCATCCCGCGCGTTGATAAAATTACCGGTCCCGGAAACATCTTTGTGGCCACCGCCAAGAAGCAGGTTTTCGGCCAAGTCAGCATCGATATGATTGCCGGGCCTTCCGAAATTGGGGTGATTGCAAATAATGCCGCCAATCCCGAGTACGTGGCCGCCGATTTGCTTTCCCAAGCCGAACACGACAAGCGCTCCCGCCCGATGCTCGTCACCCCGGACCTCGAATTCGCGCAGGCCGTCCAAGAAGCGATTGAGGCCCAGCTTCAAACACTCCCCCGAGAAGAAATCGCCCGTGCATCTGTTGAAGAACAAGGCTTCATCGCCGTTATGGCCGACATCCCTGCTTGCTTCACGGTCATGAACGCCATCGCACCCGAACACCTCGAAGTACAACTTCCCGAGGCGGGTCAGTACCTGAATCAGATTCAAAATGCCGGCTCCGTCTTCCTCGGTTTTGCGGCCAGCGAACCCCTGGGCGACTACATTGCTGGTCCCAACCACATCCTGCCAACCGGTGGCACCAGCCGCTTCTTCTCTGCGCTTGGTGTCGACGATTTCCTAAAGCGGACCCAGTTCGTCAGCTACACGATGGACGCGCTGCGCAACGAAGCGGACGCCATCACCACGCTCGCCCGTGCGGAAGGCCTGGAAGCCCACGCCCGCGCCGTGGATGTGCGGATGAAGTAGTTACACCATTTTTTGAAGGAGATCGCCATGCCTAAAAATACGAAACAAGTGACGCTTCTGGCCGTCATGTTGATGATTTTCACGTCCGCATTTGCGTTTGACAACACCTCCATCGCCTATTACACGATGGGGTACTCCGGCATCATCTGGTACGTGCTCGCCGCCCTGCTCTTCTTCATCCCCTCTTCTGGGATTCTCAGCATCGGCTCCTTCCTGCTCGTGCGTTGCCAGCCTAAATGACCACGCCTACAGTGATTGATTCTGGAAATCATCGGCCCCGTTCTTTTCGGCTGCATTGGCCTCTGCCTTTACATGCTGTACGAAGCCACAACGAAACGGTCTCACGGTCTTTTCGTGCAAAATAGTCGGTAGAAATGCAACATAAAAATGCACGCATAAATCCTGAACTTAGGATTTATGCGTGCATTTATTTGTATACAAGGATCAAACCATCTTCTGGTGAAATTCACAAGTCACTTTTCCTGGCGATCCCGCACATGGCTTGCCTTGCAATAAGCGTTCGCGCCCCGAATTGCCAGATAGATTAACCCAGGTAGCCCGATTAAATTCGCAATCCGTAAATCAAGTACACCCAGCGCCGCCAAAGCTAACGGCGCAAGCCACAATATCAGTGCGCCAACCCAACCCCACTTACGCATTGAAATTACCCTCCAACAGTCATGAATAGCTTCAGTTTACTGGAAGATAATCGTTACAACATCCGTCCAAAGTCGGGTCTACAAACAAACGCCCACGAATGCGGACGTTTGTTTATGTCTATGCTTTTAGTACTGATCCCCGTTAAAGATTGAATTCTTCACAATCACGTAATCAACCTTATGCAAGGCGTCGAGGTCGCGGCCGCCTGCGTACGAAACGGAACTCTGCAAGTCCTCTTCCATTTCCGTCAACGTGTCCGCAATCTTCCCCTTAATTGGTAAAAGAATTTTCTTCCCCTCAACGTTATGGTGCGTGTTCTTCTGGTACTGCGACGCTGAACCATAGTATTCCTGGAACAATTCGCCGTCGACTTCAACCTTCTTACCGGGCGTTTCTTCATGCCCCGCAAAAAGTGACCCAATCATGCACATGCTGGCACCGAAGCGCACGGACTTCGCGATATCCCCGTTATTGCGAATACCACCGTCCGCGATGATTGGCTTGCTGGCAGCTTTTGCACACCAGCGCAGCGCTGCGAGTTGCCAGCCCCCGGTCCCAAATCCGGTCTTGAGCTTCGTGATGCAAACCTTACCGGGACCAATGCCGACCTTCGTTGCGTCCGCGCCGGCGTTTTCCAGTTCCCGGACGCCCTCTGGTGTGCCCACATTCCCCGCAATCACGAACGTATCTGGCAGGTGGAGCTTGATGTGGTGAATCATATCAATCACAACCTGTGAGTGCCCATGTGCGATATCGATGGTGATGTATTCTGGCACAAGCTTCTGATCGGCCAGATCCTGAATGAAGCCGAATTCGCTGGGCTTCACGCCGACAGAGATAGAGGCAAACAGGTCACGGGCGTGCATCTCTTCAATAAACGCTGCACGTGTTTCGGGCGTAAACCGGTGCATGACGTAGAAGTAATCATTCTCAGCAAGCCAAATTGCGAGGTTTTCATCAATAATTGTTTGCATATTCGCAGGCACGACTGGAATTCGGAACTTACGTGGTCCAAACTGGACACTCGTATCCACTTCACGACGGCTACGAACAATACACTTATTCGGAATCAGCTGGATGTCTTCGTAATCAAAAATCTGCATAAGGGTTCCTCCACTATCAAAACACGAACATTGGCGAACAATCACGTTTAATCATTCACACCAAGAGGATACTATACGTGTCTCCCGCTTTTTTGTCAAATCCGAACGAGAAAAACTTATCAGCCATTTAATAAACGTGTTTTACATCATCGAAATGACGCATTATCCCTCAAAAAGCACCTGAATTCAGTGATGAAGGTTGCGTTCAGCCCCTCACACATGCTATTCTAGGCGCATGGTGCCAAACCATATCGGTAGAGTAGCGGATCGGCGCGCAAGCGTTCAGAAGGTCTTAAGCTTTACCACTACATATGAAAGAAGCCGACGCATAATTGCGTCGGCTTCTTTTTTGGCGCGCAACTGGATGTAACGTTCATGCGCTTTGAACTTATGGCGCACCCACCTTTTTGCCAAAAATCAAATTAACCCTACTTTATTCGTTTAGATTACCTTTGTGTAGACGTCCAGTAGCTGCGTGTTTCCCGCCGACAGTTCGCTTTCCACCTGACGCAGGCGCGTAAACCCAATCGCCGTCCAGAACTTATCTGCCGCGTCATTCGCGTGAACGCCAGCCAGCTCCATCCGCTTGTACCCGTGCGTGCCGAGTGCATCGCTGAGCTGCGCAATGATTGCCTGACCGTGCCCCTGCCGATGTTGCGCAACCAAAAGCAGCCCAACATACAGGGTTGTTTGTTCAGGATACCCTTCGACTAAATCAAGAACCGCAACGGGTTGTCCCGCTTGCTTCACCAACCAGAAATGTTTTGCGGTGGCCGGCATGCCTGGTGGTAAGGCGGTGGCGTCATCCAAAACCGTTTTCGCAGTTGGCTTCGGCTCCCCAATCACCTGGTAATACGCTGCGTTCTGTTCATAGATGGCGAGTGCAGCTGCCCCCGTCTCGGCATCGTTAATCGGTGCAAATGTATACACGTGCCCATTCCTCCTCAAAAATCGCGATGGCTTGTTATTCATTCAAGTATACCACTCACCCCACTGTCACCGTGGGTCCGCCACAATTCCAAGGCACACAAACATTACATCCTAGTCGAGCTACGTGCCCCAGAAGACTGCCCCCTAACATGCAAAGCAGGCCCGATTGTGCCAACCATTAGATTTTTTTTGGCTAAATATAACGTTTGATGTTGACCCCAAACACCGTCAATATGTACACTGACGGTAACAAACGTTTAGGACGGAATGCGCTATGCCAAAATATTGCTTTTTTGCACAACCAATTGAGAACATCAAAACAAAGCGCGTCATTGTATACGAACTGTTGCTCCGTCAGTGGTTTGACGACAAGCAGCTGTGGCTTCGACCTGATGATTTCAACTTACCCACAGAAACCCTCATTGAAATACTGCGGGTCGCACTCCACGAACTTCATTTCCCGCGTGTCAGTATTAACCTCACTAATAAGCAATTCGAAGACCCCGAAGTGATGACTGCCATCACAAAATTCGTCGATGAAAACATGGTCCCTCGGCAGCTCACCATTGAGCTAGTCGAAAAACCTTCATTTGAAATGCTAAAGCAAATGAGCGTTCACTACCGCGCCGCTGGAATTCTGCTTGCCTTTGATGACGTTGGCTCCGACAATCTCTATGGAGAAATCAAAGACATGCTACCTTACGTGAACACCGTCAAGTTTGCGCTCCAAAACATGCGCAAATTCGGTGAACCCACGCCAGAATCTGCCGTCAAAGCCCTCCAGTTCTGGTTCAACCGCGCCGAGGCCCACCAAATGCTCTTCACCTTCGAAGGGATTGAAAATGAGGAGGATCTGGCGTTAGCAAAACGTTTTGGCATCTCCCGCGGACAGGGCTACTACTTCTCAAAACCACAACTACCCGACAGTTTTGTACGGGTGCGTAGTTTAAAAGACTGACGAACAGGGACCGCGCCAAGCGCGGTCCCTGTTTTTGTGTTCACCATAAATTCCTATTTCCGATACCATTTCTTTATTTGTTCAATTATCTGGCCAACGATTACCAGAACAATGAACGTCAGAATGAATTTCATCACACTGTACCTCGGTCCATTCATTAACAAATTTTCTATTCCATAAAGACTTGTTCTAAACTCTTCTTCTCAACGCCTAATTCATAAATGTTTATATTTTCAATACTGGATAATATCTTGAGACAGTTTGTTAAATCTCGCTTATATGAAATTGCGACGACACCCGTCTTCAAAAATGTGACATCATTTTGGGTGTTTGAGAACGCATTTGCTAACACGGTTTGACTAACGCCACCAAAGCAAACCGTCATCTTTTGAGTTTCAGCAGAATCACGCAAAATGATTTCAGTGTCTCCTGTTAGTGAAAAAATACCGTCCTTTAAAATCGAAACCTTATTACATAGCTTTTCAATTTCATCCAGACTGTGTGACGCAATAAGGATGGTTTTACCCTTTTTATTTAAACATGCTAGTAGATGATGTATTCGAATAACAGACTCTGGATCAACACCCGATGTCGGCTCATCAAGAATAATGAATTCAGGATCACCAATAAGCGCCTGAGCCAATCCCAATTTTTTCTTCATGCCAAACGAATAATTTTTAATAGCTAATGTTTTTGGTACATCTAACGAAACACTATCCAACAAATTATCGATATCCGCTCGGCTTAGTTTAACTTCCTTCAAGGATGCCATGAATTTCAAAAATCCATACGCATTCTTGTCCTTATAAAGACCCTCAGTATCTGACATAACGCCAATTTTTCGTTGCCAAAATCGTTTTGAAAAATCATCAGATATAATGATTTCTCCACTCGTTGGTCGATTGATTCCGGCGAGCGCGTTAATTAAGGTTGTCTTTCCGGCACCATTTCTACCAACTAACCCATAAAAGTCGCCGGTCTCAATTTCCAAATCAATGCCCTTAAGCACCTGATGACTACCAAACATTTTTCTGAGGTTAACTGTTTTTAAAATCATGACTTTAAACCTCCTTCCGCTCAAATAAAATCAAGGCTAACAAGATAAACACTGACGCTATCACTAACGGCACTAGTAAGAAAAATCCCCCTTTAAGGATGTATTCAAACGGAAATAAATACTTAAAAATTTGATACCACTTAGCCGTCAAGGTTACCCAAAGCCCCACGAAAGGAAACAATATCCCCAAAACCAATCCAAAAAAATTTGAAATCGAGCTTTTCGTAATTACAACTGAGAAACACACACACACACCGAAATATAGTAAAAAATTGTAATCAGTAGAACAATTAGCGCACTGATATCCAACTGTCTTGTCATTAGCGAAATAACCACAAAGCTAGAGGTCAAACATATTAACCAAAAGAGAAAAATGCCCGCAAGTTTTCCCAAAATTATTTGATTTCGACTTATTTTACTGGCAACAAACTTAATAGATCCCGTTTCAATTTCTTTATTTAAAGTACTATGCGACAGTATTGAGACAAACAAATACCCCATTAAGAAAACCAACAATCGAATACTGGAATATGCGGCAGACATTCCGCTAGTGACTGACGCACTCACACCAATAATATATTTCGACATGCTGTAACTAAACAGAACAAAAATGGAAATTATTATTATGGTTCTGGTGCTTTTAACTGTTGATAAAAACTCCTCTTTCATCATCGCTTTCATTTTTCCACCCGCTTTTTCTGTGTTTCTAAGACACAGCTACTGTCATTTTGCGACGTTACAACACCGTTTGGGGCGATGCCAAATCCCCCAATATCCGCGCCACCTGTTCCGGTAACGCCATGTCTGCCGTCAACAAGCCGTCTTCAAATCCTAGTTCGTCGTCCTGTTGCCACCACTGCCGAAGCGTTTCTTCTGGAAATGACACTGCACGGGACTGATTACGGGCGAATGCCACCTCAAAGGGCAAATCAAAGTAATACGTGTGCATTTGCGCGCCAGCTGATTCGTGCAACGACGTCAACATTTCGCCGTACACTTGTCGCTTCAAGATACCTTCAATCACCAAATAGTGAACATTTGTCCGTGCCCACGCAATATTTGCCTGCATCAACGTGATGCTTTTGTTGCCCATATGGTCGGGTTCACGCAGAATTTCGCGCCGAAAAACGTCCTGACTAATTAACATACTATCGGGTAATTTTGCCGCTATCTGCTGGGCAACGGTGGTTTTACCACTTCCCGAGTTTCCCCGAATTAAAATGATTTTGCACGTCATGGTGATGCGCCTTTCTGCATCTATATGCGAACTTTAATCCCCCGTAATTCGCACCGCCATCATCTCAGCCAACTGGAAGAACTCGTTCACGTTTCGCAGACGGGTTTCTTTGCGTTGATTCCAGCCAGCCGTTGTTAGTTGATCGGCGGTGTAGAAGAACTGGTACAAGTTGACGTGTCGCCACTGACTCCAAGCCATCAGTGCGGCTGCTTCCATGTCGACGACCTCAACACCCAGCTCGAGGCACCGCGCCATCTTTGCCCGCGTTTCTCGGTAGAAAGCATCTGTGCTCCAAGTCGTCGCCACACTGAATCCCACCTGCGCTTCGTCCAACACGCACGCCATGAGCGCCAGGCTGCTAGACTGTGCGTCGATAAAATCACCCGCAGTTGCATAGTGAAAACTGGTGCCTTCATCACGCAACGCGCGCGCAGGTAAAATCACGTGATCCGCGTCATGGCGCGCCGTCAGCACCCCACAAGTCCCCAGCACAATGTAATGCTGAACACCCATGCTGCTGATTTCTTCGAGAACGCCGACACTGGCAGGTGCACCCATCAATATCAGCATCACGAGTACCTGCTTTTTGTTCGGCAAAGTGTATACGTATAGTGATTCCTTACGATTGATTGATTTCTGATAGCCAATATATGTCAGTAAATCTTGGGCTAAAAGTTGCGCAATGATTTGGCCATCGTAAACACAAATCGCTGTATCAGGTACGGCATCATCTGAAATTGTCAGGTGCTTGTGGTAGGGATTAATAATTGCATCCCGCGTTGCATCAAAATCCGTTAAGAACATCGCCCATCCCCCATTTACATTAAATTGGCATTATCATACCACGTTTAAATACATTACATACCGAATTTTATGCATCGTTCAACACATTCACTTAACGGTCAACGTCCCCAGTCGAAATTGCCACAGCAGACAGGCAGCACCGAACCAAGCGCATCAAAAAAGCGTGGGTGCGCCATAAGTCCAAGGCACACGAACATTACATCCAGTCGCGCGCCAGAAGACTGCCCCCTAACATACAAGGCAGGCCCGGCAGAAATCCTAAGTTCGGGATTTCCACCGGGCCTACCTTGTATACCGGGGCCAAACCGTCTTCTGCCGCAGCCTCGTAAATAACAACCCTAATTCCGTGCCTGAACCACAGTTTGCGCACGGCGCACGTGTGCATTTGGGCGCCCAATGAGGAGACCAAACGGCGGCACCCTATAGAAAAACCACGCCACCTCAAAGGACGTTGCAATCACGAAGACCACACCCAACGGAATGAGCATGAGGAGCGTTGTATCCGCGAAGTGCGCGCTGTTCAGGAATGCCCGCACCAGAAGTAGGCCGAACTCTTGGCAAAGATACATCCCGAAGCTAACCTTGGCGCAGTTCTTGACCAATTTTTCCAGCCACGGATGCACGCGACCGGCTTCGCGACGTGCCGCAAATTTTTTTCCTAGCCAGAAAATCGTCACAATCGCGAAAGCATCGAACACCACGATGTACGGCTGGTGAAGCGACGTCGCTTACATTATCCAGCCTGCATCATTGTTGCTATTATTGGAATAAGGAAAATGAGAATCAAAATAACCACAATAATCAGCAGCACCTGCGCCCAAACCTGCTTCGCAAAAAGCCACCTCACCAAGAAAACACTCACAACCAAAATTAGAAACGCAATTAACCAAACGAACAACATCACTTTTTTATCCTCTTTTCTGTAATCGATGTAACATCCTCAGCTTCTGAACGTCCCGCTACGCCCTGTATTTTAGTCGGGCTTCGCGGGACAGAAGCTTCCGGTTAACCCAAAATTGGTTGCGGTGCCAGTTCACCACCTCCACCAATTATACGTTAATCCTCAGCTTCTGAACGTCCCGCTACGCCCTGTGAAAACCATTCCCGCCAAGAACCCCAGTGTGCTGCCGCCCGCCCACATGGCACAGGCCCACATCACCGGGTTGAATGTCACGCACACGAACCAGCTAACCGTTAGTAACGTTGCGTTCGTGAGTGCTACTCGCCGGCGTGGTTGCGTGAAAAGAAAGACGCACTGCACCAATAATAAAATGGCCGCCACAAAACCAGGAATCATGAATGCTAACATGTTTCTGGGTTCCATCGTTGGTAAGACGGCAGAAAACATGATGTCGCCTAGGAACCCGTTCAACAAAAAGGCGCCAACACCCACCAACCCGGTCAGTAGTGTCACAACCTTCAACCCAAACTTCACTGTCTCATCCCGCCGCATGGTTTCACCCTTTCCGCATTCCGTAAAAAAGAATCCGCTTCCTCAGCTTACGCCATTTTCCAAGTGGGCTCAACAAAAAAATGCATTATTATTTTTTTAAAATACAAAATGTTGGATGTCGCTTTCTGTTGATTTACTTACCTCTTGTTTTATAATAGAAGAAAAAGATAAATGGAGTGATTTTTGAAATGGAACGTAAAATCAAGTTAACCCGTCGCGAAGAAGATATTCTGCACGTTTTATGGCGCAGTGATAAGGCCCTGTCTGCACGCGTCATCGCGGACGAAACTGACATCAGCATGAACACCGTCCAGGCTGTTTTGCGCAAGCTATTGAAGGGCGAATACATCGAAACCGCAAGCATTGGCTACAGTGGCACCGTTTTGACGCGTGAATACGTGGCAACCATTACTGAAGACACCTACTACGCAACCCTGATTTCAAACAGCGCCATGAAGAACTTGGTTGCAAACTTCATCAACAATGACGCCGACAAGTCTGACTTGGATCAACTGTCCGAATTGATTGCCGCAAAGAAGGACGAAGACTAGCCGGGTGCATCATCAGTAACCGCGTCCCAAAAGACTGTCCCGAGGTTTTAGCATGCACCTATCTGTCTCTTCAATTCTCGTGTCCCTCATCGTGGCAAGTCTCTTAGTGGGACTGCTCCAAATTCTCGTCGCACGCAATCGCGCGTACGGCGTTTTTCGTATTGACTTCATCGTGGCGTTTGCGTTGATTGTTTTGGTGCGTCTTCTTTTCCCGTGCGAATACATCGACACCCACACGTTCTCATCGCACGTCATCTTGCCCGCAATCTACAAATTCCTCGCCCAGCCACGCTTCACCATTGGGCACAGTCAGGTAACCCTCTTCATCCTCGTCGGCGTTATCTGGCTAGCAGGCACGCTGTGGTCCTTAACGCGCCTTCTTTGGCAAGGGCTACAGCTAAGTCACACCTTATCGCATCTGCCCAGGGTCGATACGGACAGTCTCCTCTTGAGTGACCCCATCTCGATTCCACCGGCCGTCACGGTCTATCAACTCGCGGGCGTCGCATCCCCCTTTGTGTTCGGTCTGCATCACCCCAAGCTGATTTTGCCCGCCATCGACTTGGCGCCCGCACCCCTCACGCACGTCATGCACCACGAATTGCAGCACATCAGGAACCATGACGTTCTTATCAAGTACCTCGTGAGCCTCTTAGTGTGTGTCTATTGGTGGTTCATTCCGGTTTACCTTTTCCGTCGTCAAGTGAACATCATTATTGAAATGCGTGTTGATAACCAGATTGTTCGAGGCGTTAGCAAATCCGAGTACTTCGGTTACACGGAAAGCCTCGTGTCTGTCGCAAAATCACTTCAGACCGCCACGCCAACCCCCGTCACCCCCGCATTATCGGCCGCGTTACTTCCACAATTCACGATGTTCGAACGGCCAACGCTCCGCCACCGCATCCAATTTTTACTAACGGGGCGCACCGTTAAACGTACCAATCGCGTTTTGCTGGGGCTGATCGTGATTGTTCCCCTTCTTGCAACCTCCATTATTTTCGAACCAGATTCGATTGACCCAAAAGATGCGCAGGGAACCTTCGAACTTGATACGAAAAGCAGTAAAATTATCGAACACAACCACAAGTATCACCTCTGGATGGAAGGGCATGATGTGGGGGAAATCAGTCATCCCCACAGTAAAGCCTTTCAGGGCATTCCGATTATTAAGAGATAGATTCAAACAAATAGAGGCTGCGCCAGAAGACGGTTTGGCCCTGGTATACAAGGCAGGCCCGGCGGAAATCCCGAACTTAGGATTTCTGTCGGGCCTGCCTTGTATGTGAGGGGACAGTCTTCTGGCGCGCGACTGGATGTAACGTTCGTGTACTTTGGACTTATGGCGCATCCTCTATTTGTTTAGCCGTTCATCTAAAATGACACTTCGAGCATGTTTTTTAAATTTTTAAACATTTCATCGATGCGTCTTTTTAAAAAGGCTATTGAAATATTTTTTTACTAAAACTACACTAATCTTGTCCCCAAGCTTTGACCAGAAAGGAGGTTAGAAGATGACCAAAATGTCCCAAATAATCACCAAACTAATTCTTGTTTTGACGTTGGTTGCCCCATTCGCCATGAATTCCGCATCGCTGGTGAACGCAGCCACCACAACGACAACCGTTGAGATTGGTTACAAGAGCGCCCGGATTCGCTGGCGCTACAAGACCAAGCATGGCGTGCTCTACCGTCGTCAGTACAACTACTCGACTGAAACATGGTTGGGTAAGTGGGTGAAAGCATAAAAAGCGGGCACCGACTGATTCGGTTGATGCCAATACACAAAAACAGCCAGGGATAAAATCCTTAACGGAATTTATACCTGGCTGTTCCTGTTCGTACGAGAACTACTTACCCCAGATATCCTGAAGCACGTTCGTCTGTTCGCGGTCAGGACCCACCCCGAACGTCAGAAGATCGGCGCCCACCAATTCAGTGATGCGTTCGATGTAGTGACGTGCGGCTTCTGGCAGGTCAGCCAACGTCTTGGCGCCCGTAATGTCTTCCTGCCACCCTGGCATTTCTTCATAAACGGGTGCGCATTCCGCCAGTTCCTTGAGGGAGGCTGGGAAGCGGGTAATCACGTCCCCATTTGGCTTCTTGTAAGCCGTGCAAATCTTGAGGGTGTCGAGTCCGGTCAGCACATCCACGGAGTTCAAGCAGATGTCCGTCACGCCCGCAACCCGCTTGGCGTGGTTAATGACCACGGTGTCTAGCCAGCCGACACGACGAGGACGGCCAGTGACCGTTCCGAACTCGTGGCCGGCATTCCGGATGAAGTCACCCGTTTCGTTATCCAGCTGCGTTGGGAATGGGCCATCCCCAACACGGGAAGTGTACGCCTTCGTTACCCCAACAACACGGTCAATCCGGGACGCACCGACCCCAGAACCAGTGGAAACCCCACCAGCTGGGTTGGAAGACGTCACGAATGGGTAAGTCCCCTGGTCGATATCCAGCATGATGCCCTGTGCGCCTTCAAAGAGCACGTTGCCGCCTTCATCCACCGTTTCGTTCAGCAGCACGGACGTGTCACAAACGAACTTGGCGAGCTGCTGCCCGTAGTTGTAGTATTCTTCAAAAATATCGTCGAATTCAAGGGGTTCTGCGCCATAAATCTTAGTGAAAAGCGCGTTCTTTTCGGCCAAGTTAGCGCGCAACTTAGCTTCAAACGTATCTTTTTCGAGCAGGTCCGCAAACCGAATCCCGTTACGACCGGCACGATCCATGTAGGCAGGCCCGATACCGCGACCCGTTGTCCCAATCTTGCCGTCACCCTTTGCCTGTTCCTGCAACTTGTCCAGCGCAATGTGGTAAGGCAAAATGACGTGCGCACGGTCGCTAATCCGCAGATTATCCCCGGCAACGCCCTGTTCCTTGAGGTGAGCCAGTTCTTCAACCAAGCTCTTTGGGTTCGCCACAACCCCGTTCCCGATAACGGAAAGCTGGTGTGGATAGAGAATACCGGACGGAACCAGACGCAACTTGTACACCTGACCGTTTGCGTGAATCGTGTGCCCCGCATTGTCGCCACCCTGGTAGCGTGCAATCACGTTTGCGCCCTGGCTCATGAAGTCGACGATTTTGCCTTTACCCTCGTCGCCCCACTGCGTCCCAACGATAACTACTGTGCCCATATGAATACCTCTTTCTAGATAGACGTGTCAAAAACCTTAACAATAATAGCAATAACCCGAACAATCGGCAATAGTTATTCGGAATTTACGGGGATATTTTTGGTGACGATAGGTCCATATGCTTGTTAAACACGAACATTATTTGTGTAAATCTTCCTGAAAGTGGGTGCGCCATAAGTCCAAAGCACACGAACATTACATCCAGTCGCGCGCCAGGAGACTGCCCCCCTAACACACAAAGCAGGCCCGGTAGAAATCCTAAGTTCGGGATTTCCACCGGGCCTGCTTTGTATACCGGGGCCAAACCGTCTTCTGGCGCAGCCTCTCACTATTGGCACCACCAGCACAAGGTTATTCCCGGTCTTCTATCCAGCGTTCCTGCAAGAACGTGTACACATTCCCGAAACTCATGGATAGCACCTCGCCATTGCGGAAGGTTTGTCCCGCATCAGGCGTAGCCCCCGTTGGAATAATGGTGAAGCTATCGCCCGTCACACCACTTGGGGTCCCCATGATGGGGTCAACACCCGTATCCTGAACGCCACGAACGCGGTAAACACGCCCGAAAATTTCGCCTTCACTGAGCAAATCACCCAGTAAATCCGTATCGGGGTCGAATTCACGTTCCTGATTCAGAATTGGCACCTGAATGAAGCTGTGCGACTGGCCCCAGCGTTCGTAGAAGTCAACGGTCTGCAAGTAATCAGACGCGATGATAATCGAGTGTACCGCGCTCACTCGCAGTAACGTGTACCCGCCGAACTGCCCCGCCATGTCGAGCAGGCGCATCACAACCCACTCCGAATTCACCGTAATGACGCGACCCACGTAAAAGTTCTCGAAGTTTTGCCGCGTAAGCACCGCGATGAGACTCCCCGATTCTTTCGCCGCCTGCAAAATTTTCTCTGTGTGGTTTTGGTTCATGTAACGCTTCGTCGGCACGTGCGTCAACAGCCCCTTTTGTGTCAGTAAGGCCGTCTCGAGCGTCAGGTCGTACCCTTCATATTCGAGCACCTGAATACTGGCAAAGTCGAGCTGAATGCGACGCCGGTCCGTATAGTTAAACTTGTTGAAAACAGACATTTCCAACCGGTCTTCGTGCACTGCGACAACTTGGCCTTCTAGGTAGTTGTCGTTGTCCGACGAAACGCAAAGTACTGCCTGGCCCGTTCGGCGCATATTTTCAGCTACCTGGTACAACAATGGCGTTTCGCTTTGTAGCGGCATCGCAAGTGATGGTGCCGGAACCGCGCGGAAGTGTAGTTCGTCCGCCGTCGCAATTCGGTACGCCATATTCTCAAGGTCCGCGCCGGAAACTTCAATAGACGCGATGGCTTGCAGGGCAACAAAGGCGTTCCCATCCGCAAGTCCCGCATCACTGTAAGTGCGTAACACCACGCCATCCGCCGCAACGGCTTGCACGTAACCCGTGTAGAAATCTTCCAGGTCGTGCTGATAGACGTTAATCAAGAGGTGTTGCGTCCGTGCGGTCATTAAGCTCATCACAAAATTGTTCATATAACGCCCCCTATCCGCGGTCGCTGCCGGCGTACGCGATTGACGAGAACTTGTTCAGCGACTTCACGAACATCAGCTTCACCGTGCCTCGCGCACCCGATCGGTTCTTCTCCAGGATGATTTCCATTTCCCCAACGTCCTGATCTTCAGGGTCTTCGTGTGGGCCGTCATCCTCGTCGCCGCCCTCTTCATCGCGGTAATAATCTTCACGGTATAAGAATGCCACGATATCGGCATCTTGTTCAATCGCCCCGGATTCACGAATATCTGACAGCACGGGCCGCTTGTCCTGACGCTGTTCCACGCCACGAGACAATTGGGACATCGCGATGACCGGCACGTGCAATTCCTTCGCCAGTTTCTTGAGCTGACGAGAAATGTTCGAGACTTCTTGTTGCCGGTTTTCCTGCCCAGTGCCTTCAATCAGCTGCAGGTAGTCAATGATAATCAGTCCGAGGTCTACGTCTGGTTGGCGTGCCAACCGCCGACACTTCGCCCGAATTTCCCCAACACGCACCCCCGGCGTATCGTCGAAGTAGATACTCGTCTTGGACAAGCTCCCCATCGCGATAATCAGGTTCTGCATCTCTTCGTCCGTGAGTTGCCCCGTCCGTAAGTGGTTGGCGTTGATGTTCCCTTCGCTACAAATCATTCGGTTGACCAACGATTCCGCACCCATTTCCAGGCTAAAAATCGCCACGGCCTTGTCCGTCTTCGTCCCCACGTTCTGGGCAATGTTCAGGGCAAACGCCGTCTTCCCCATCCCGGGACGAGCCGCAATAACAATCATTTCGTCCTCATGGAATCCCGTTGTCATGCGATCAAGGTCCGCAAATCCGGTGGCCAGTCCGGTGATTTCTTCGTGTTGGTTAATGAGTTCATCAATATTGTTCATCGCCACGCCGAGCACGTCACGAATCTTGCGGAAGTCATTACCGCCCCCCTGACCAATGCGGGAAATCGCCTCTTCGGCTTCTTCCAACTGGACTTCGGGGTCATCGTTATCGTCGAACCCCCGCGTCGCAATGGTCGTTGCGGTCTGAATCAGGCGGCGACTGGTCGCCTTTTGCTTCACGATGCGGGCATAGTAACCCACATTGGTCGCCATCGCCACGGCATCAGTAAGGTCCATGAGGTACGGAATTCCGCCCACATCCTCTAGGCTACCGTTCTTCTCCAACTGTTCCTGCACGGTCACGACATCAATGGCGTCGTCCCGGTCAGAAATTTCTTCCATCGCCTGGAAAATCAGCTGGTGCGCGCGCCGGTAGAAATCGTCCGCACTGACGTATTCTTGTGCGTCCGCGACCGTTTCGGGCTTGAGCAGAATGCCCCCTAAAACGGCCTGTTCCGCCTCATTATTATGTGGCAACTGCCGGTTGTTTGCTGGTTCATCCATGCGCGCATTCCCTCCATTTCGTCATGTGTGGCATAGTTAAATAGAGTGTATCATAGTTTGGTTGTGAGCTAAAAAACGAGGCTGCACCAGAAGACGGGTTGGCCCCGGTATACAAGGTAGTCTTCTGGCGCGCGACTAGGACGTAACCTTCTAGCACAGCCTTTTACAATTTACCTTGCCGTGAACTCACTATCCAAAATTTTATCCGCCGGTGTAATGGCCCGCCGTACCTTTGCGGGCGAGCCAACCGCGACGACGCCCGCTGGAATGTCACGCGTCACGACACTGCCTGCGCCCACGACGCTCCCCGCACCAATTGTGACACCGCCACACACCGTTACGTTCGCACCGAGCCACACGTTATCCTCCAACGTAATGGGCTTGGAGGCGCAAATTCCTTGTCGCCGCTGCGCCACATCCAGGGCGTGGTCGGGACACGCCAAGACGCTTCCTGGGCCAATCATGGTGCCGTCGCCCAAGTGAATCGGCGATGTATCCAAAATCGTCACGTTGTAATTGATAAACACCCCCGCATTGGCGTGAATGTTCACCCCGTAGTCACACTGAAACCCGCCGTACACGTTTGCGGTGGGCGCAAACGTCCCAAACAGCGCGGTCAACAACTCGCGGCGTTTGTCCTCATCTAACGGGTCCGTCTGGTTTAATTGCCAACATAACTGGCGTGCCCGTGGTTTCAGCTCAGGGTCTTGATCGTGATAATCAATCACATAGCCGTTGGGGTCGGTCAAAATGTCCATAAAGGGAATCATGCTTCAGTCTCCATTTTTTATCGTGGTTTAGTCAGTCGCCAATATTTGGTGCACCCGTTGCTTCAGGTCGGGTAGTACATCCGTCTTAAACCACGGATTACGGCTCATCCACAACTGATTCCGTGGCGATGGGTGTACGAGTGGTAAATATTCCGGCAGATATTCCTGGTACGCCCGGACGGTTTCCGTCAGTGTCCGCTTGCGTTTATTTCCCAGGTAATATTTCTGTGCGTACATCCCAATCAAGACTTTCAGCTGCAAATTCGGCATGGCCGCAAACAGGGGTTCATGCCACTTCTCCGCGAATCCAGAACGTGGCGGCAAGTCGCCGCTCTTCCCTTTTCCCGGGAAATAAAAGTCGAGGGGGACGATGGCGATTTTTGTAGGGTCATAGAAGGTCGCTCGGTCAATGCCCAACCAATCACGCAACCGGTCCCCACTCGGATCATTCCAGTACAGCTTCGAATCCTGTGCCTTGCGCCCTGGCGCCTGCCCAATAATCACAATTTTCGCATCTGGATGCACGGCGTAAAGCGGATCAATTCCCTGTGCCGTATAGTCAGCGTTCTGTGGGTCCGCCTTAATCGCGTTAAAAATCTCGTCTAGTGTCGCCATCACCGTTCCCCCTCTTCTTGTCTTACTTCATTATCCCGCATGGCAACTGATTATGCCAAGCCTATGTGGTTCCTCGTAAAACAAAAAAGCTGAGCGCACTTTGCTCAGCTTTTTATTTTGCAAATTACTGTTCAACCACGTGCACGCGAATCTTGGCGTCCACACCTGGTGCCAACTGGACGGTGAGGTTGCGGTAACCCAGTGCCCGAATTGGTTCTGGCAGGTCAATCTTGCGCTTGTCGACCTTGTAGCCGAACTGCTTTTCAAGGGCCTGCGCAATCTGCTTGCTTGGCACGGAACCGAACAGGCGGGAATCTGAACCAGCCTTAGACTTGATTTCAACCACCGTGTCATCAGCTTCGAGCTTTGCCTTCAGCGCCATTGCCTGCGCCTTCAGTTCTGCGGCCTTCTTCTCTTCAGCACGTTCTTGCCCCTTCAATTGGCTGATTGCAGCTGACGTGCCGGCCTTGGCCTTCTTGTTCTTAATGAGGAAGTTGGCGTAACCGTCAGGAATCTCCTTGAGCTCCCCGCGCTTGCCCTTACCCCGTACGTCTTCGGTAAAAATAACCTTCATGTCGCTACCTCGATTCCTATGGGGCGGTCATTCACCCCAAGTTTCTGGCCTTACGCCGTATTACCTATTATTTTACAGTTAGTTGGGCAAAAGTGAACCCCGTTTTGCGGTCATGTTCAACCAAACGGCGCTATTCCGCTTCGCCCTCTTGCACCATCACGTCATGGATGGCGTTGAGCAGTTCGCCACGTGCATCCGAAACCGTCACACCCGTCATCTGGGTGGCCGCGTTACTCAAGTGACCACCGCCACCTAAACGTTCCATGATGAGTTGCACGTTCACGTCGCCCAGACTACGGGCAGAGATTCCCACTTTGCCATCGCGCCGTTTCGTAATGACAAAACTGGCATCGATGCCTGAAAGCGACAGTAGCGTATCCGCCGCCTGCGCTGCAATCACGGGGTCGTAAGCCTTCACTTCTTCCCCCGCCGCAATGGCCATGCTGTCGCCAATCATTTCAACGCCATCAATCAGGTGGTTCTTCTGAATATAACTATCCAGATTCTCCTTCAGCATGGTTGAAATAAGTTTGGCATCCGCCCCCATTGACCGTAAGTAAGACGCCGCGTCAAATGTTCGCGTCCCGGTACGCAAGGCGAAATTCTTCGTGTCGACCGTAATTCCGGCCAACATCGCCGTTGCCTCAAGCTTGTTGAGGGGCGCACTCCCCTGTGGCTGGTACTCGAACATTTCGGCAATCAATTCGCAGGTGGAACTCGCGTAAGGTTCGATGTACACCAGCATTGGGTTATCCGGGAATTCTTCGCCGCGTCGGTGGTGGTCCAAAATCACCACGCGATTCTGCAGTTTCGTGTACAGGTCCGGCGCCGTCGTGATGGATGGCTTACTGTGGTCAACCATCACGAGCATGCTTTTATCCGTGGCACCACTAACGGCGGCTTCCGGCGTAATCATCTGGTTGGCAAGCTCGGGATCAGCCGCAACCCGCTCCATCAGCCGTTCAACGTCCGAATGCAGGTTGCTTGGATCCAGCACCACGTAACAGTCTTTCCCGTTCATCTGCGCAATCCGCCGAATCCCCAGCGCTGCGCCAATCGAATCCATATCTGGGCGGCCGTGACCGACCACGTAAATCTTATCTGTTTGCTTGAACAGTTCTTGTAGCGCCTGACTAATCATCCGGGCACGCACCCGCGTCCGTTTCTCCATCGGGTTGGTCTTCCCGCCGTAGAACTTCGCCTCACCCGCGCGCGCCTTCACAACAACCTGGTCACCCCCACGGCCAAGCGCGAGGTCCAGATTACTCTGGCTGGTCAGGGCAAGCTGTCCGAGGTCGGTATCCCCGTACGCAATCCCAATCGACAAGGTGAGGGGCGCGTTCTGCTTACTCGTTCCTTCACGAATGGTGTCGAGAATTTTGAATTTGTCCTTGATGACCGCACGCAGCGCCTTTGCGTAAGCAATCAAGAGGAAATGGTCGTCATCCACCCGCTTCACGAAGAACCCAAACTTCGTCGCCCAGGTCGTGAGCTCCGTGGTGACGTAATTACTGAGATTTGATATCAGCTGGTCATCCAGACTCTGTGTGACTTCATCGTAGTTATCGAGGAAAATTTGCCCAATAACGAGCTTCTCATCCTCGGCCTGCTGCTCAATGACGGCATAGCGCGTGACGTCCATCATGTAGACAACCCCGATGCTACTCTGCACCGTGATTTCGAACTGATTATCCCCCCAGTGGACCAACCGGGGTTCCTTGCTGTCCTGATGTCCCGCAATAATCGCGGCGAGTTCACCATCCACATCGGCCAAGTTCCGGCCAAGCGCAGGTTCATCCCCGAAATAGTTGCTGAGGAAGGGGTTGAGCCACTCGATGTTCATCTTTTTATCGTACATCAAAATCCCCATCGGCATCCGCACCAGCGCTTCTTGTTCGCCGCGCTTAATACGGTAGGATAGGTTTTTTATGTACTTATTCGTATTCTGGGTAATTGTTTCCAGCGCGTAGAAGGACGCAACCAGAAGACCGGCCAGCACAGCCGTCATCCCAATCGCAAGCCATGGCTTAATGAAGAACGCCACCACAATTCCTGTCACCGCGAGCGCCATCATTGCGATTGAAACGTACCGCAATCGCACATCTTCAATGAAGGCCGGAAGCTTTAGTTTGCCTTTGATTTTTTGCATGATGATTCGCGCGTGCTCCTCTCAGTGAAAAAACGTCGCTATTGCTTCATTTTACCACAGCTCACCCTCATCTTGGGGGAAAGCGGTTTTATTTATCCTTCACACAACATCCATGGCGCTGCATTCACGGGTTTACTGGTCTCGGTGAATCGACCCAACGTAATTCCCGCTGATCATCTCACCGACCTGCCCCACGTACCTGACGACTCGGTGGACACGCAGCTCATTGCGGGCAACCCGCAATGAGCTGTCACAAAAAACGTCTTCTGACGCGCAATTGGATGTACCGTTCGTGTACTCCGAACTCATGATGTAGCCGTAAAATTTTCACCACACCGCCTTGCGACGAACGGTTGACGTGCCTATACTGATAAACATTACATATAGAACAGAGAAAAACATCATGACAATTCAATCAACGCGTCGCGCCATCATTCAGGCTAGTATCGGCGCATCCATGTGGGGCATTGGTGGCATCTGCAGTAATTTCATCTTCGACACGACCAGCGCCACGCCACAATGGCTCGTCGCCATGCGCATGTTTTGGAGCGGTCTTTGCATGTTGCTCGTCGCAAAAGCCACGCACCAAGATATCTGGGGTATCTGGCGCAATCGCCGCGCCGCAACCCGCTTAGTCGCATTTGGCATCGTGGGCGTTCTCGCAGCACAGCTCACCTATCTTCTGGCAATTTACTACGGGAACGCGACCGTCGCCACCATCCTTCTGGCGCTCGTTCCCGCCATGATTACTGTGATTGTCAGCGTCAAACAGCGCGCACTCCCACGCCCAATTGACTCAATGGCCATCTTTGCCGCCCTCACTGGGGTCTTCCTGCTCGTCACCAACGGCAATGTGCATGCACTTGGCGTTCCCCTACTCGCGGTTTTCTGGGGTGTCATGGGTGCCGCAACCGGTGTGGCGTACACGTTACTCCCACGGCCTTTAATCACGAACTACGCGCCAACCATTGTCGTTGGTTGGGGATTAACGCTTGGCGGTGGTGTCGCAAATCTGATTCACCCGTTCTGGCGCATTCCACACGGCCTCACCCCCAGCACCTGGCTCGCTGTGGTGTTCGTCATTTTCGGCGCCACACTGCTGGCGTACATCCTCTACGTTTCAAGTCTCAAAACACTCGCCCCAGCTGTCACCAGCATGATTGGTAATTTTGAGCCCCTCACCGCGACGATTTTATCCGTCTTATTCCTCAACATCGACTTCCACCCCTTACAGTTCGCCGGCATCGTGATTGTGCTCCTCGCCGTCTTCGCCATGAGCTGGCAGCCGGCGAAGAAACGCCAACTACACAAACGCAGGCTCACACGTCATGGCGCCTAGATTGCGCGATTGGCTACCTTGCGTTTAGGTTCGACACTTGAGGCTGCGCCAGAAGACGGTTTGGCCCCGGTATACAAAGCAGGCCCGGTGGAAATCCCGAACTTAGGATTTCTACC
>CAKRNG010000023.1 GCA_934370925.1 uncultured Lacticaseibacillus sp.
TGCACCGCCTCCATCAATTCTACGTTAATGCTCAACTTCTGACCGGGGCACTGCGCTCTGTGATTCGTCGCGCGCCAGAAGACTGCCCCCTAACATACAAAGCAGGCCTGGTAGAAATCCTAAGTTCGGGATTTCCACCAGGCCTGCTTTGTATACCGGGGCCAAACCGTCTTCTGGCGCAGCCTCGCTTTTTTTGTTTTTCACGTAGGGGCAGTAGCTTGACACGCCAACGTGAAACCGTTACCCTTCTTTTATATAAGATAGCCACCACAAAGGGGAGCCGTGCGCTGAGATTGGATGAACATCCTAAACCCTTCGAACCTGTTCGTTAGTACGAGCGTAGGAATTGTGGAAATGAGAGTGGGGGCCACGACCAAGTGCGCGGTCTGCAAATACCTAAATTGATGGCACATTAACCGGTGCGCCTGAAATAAGGTGTGTTTGTAGATGACGTTTCTTGAAGTGTGACCCCCATTTTTGACTCTATGTGGTGACTCTGAGGGTGAGGCTGGGCAAAATGGTTTGGTCTAGCCTCATCCTCAAATCCAAAATAGAGGTGGTCTATATGGCTCAGAAGAAGTTGTCGATCTTAGTGGAAGGCGCCGTCATGGTGGCCTTTGCGGAAGCACTCGAATACATTCCGCATACAGTTGGGGTTTCTGCAATTGAGGTGCAGTTTGGCCTGATTCCGGTTGTTTTGTACGCATTGCGCCGTGGGGTTCAACCGGGGATTTTAGCCGGATTTGTCTGGGGAATCCTGGACATGTTGTTGCGTGGCTTTTCCGGTGGGAGTGTGCTGAACGTTTGGCAGGGACTCCTAGAATTCCCCGTCGCGTTTGCCTTAGTTGGCCTGGCGGGAATTGCAGCGCGAGGGTTACGGTCAGCATCAAGTAACCGTGGTGCCAAGTTGATTGTGTACGGGACCGTTGTGGGAACAGTCGCCAAGTATGCGTGTCACTTCATTGCGGGCATCGTGTATTGGGGAAGTTACGCACCAAAAGGGCAGTCTGCTTGGCTGTACTCGTTGATCATCAACGGTGGATCCGCAATTGTTTCAACGATTGTCGCAACGTTGGTATTAGTTGCCATTAAACTCGCTGCACCCAGATTGTTTCGGGTTCAAGCTTAATAGCGGATATTAAAAAAGTGGGTGCGCCATAAGTCCAAAGCACACGAAGGTTACATCCTAGTCGAGTTACGTGCCCCAGAAGTCTACGCTTAACCCAGAATTGATTGCGGTGGAAGTACACCACCTCCATCAATTCTACGTTAATGCTCAACTTCTGACCGGGGCACTGCGCTCTGTGATTCGTCGCGCGCCAAAAGACTGCCCCCTAACATACAAGACAGGCCCGGTAGAAATCCTAAGTTCGGGATTTCCACCGGGCCTGCCTTGTATACCGGGGCCAAACCATCTTTTGGCGCAGCCTCTTATGTATAAAAATGTTACATGAAGCCGCTAAGTGCACCGATAACGGCGCCCAGGACGGTGACGATTAACATCATCCAAACAACAACCTGTGTGATTTTGGCGATAGTACTCTTCTTTTTCTTCTGGCTCACTGAATTCACAACCTTCTGTACGATTTCTTGCTCTAGTCTACCTGTTTTCGCACCTAACCGCAATGAACTGAAGAAAAATTGAACATGAAAGTAATATATAGTACGCTTTGAGTGAAGCTACCGAAATACGTCGCCGTTAAGTGGCACGTCCTCGGTCTTAGTCGAAAGTAAGATAAGCGAATTGATGAGGTCTAAAAATGATGTTTGTCACTTTGATTTTACCCGTTGTGTGGTTGTGCGTGAGCGTCCTCGGATTTTTTCTGGTTCAGCGTTTCAGGTGGGGGCGAATCCCAGGTTTTCTCCTGCCGGTTGTTAATGCGTTGGCCATTTGGTTTCTTGTTGGGGGAGCCAGCCCAGATTACTTCTTTATGTGTTTATGTATGGCTGCATTAGGGGGAATTGTATGGGCTTTATTCACCGTAAGTCGCGACGATGATTTGTTATTTATCCGCTATGGTCGGCAAATGAGTTTTATATTGGGAATATTCACCACAGTTTGGTGGGTGGGGGCGCTGGTTGGAATTGCGTCGTAAATGAGTTGGAATGGGTTACATGTGGGCGAATCTCCCACCTACCCACCACATTATATAAAAGGTCGAAGATAGCCTATCTTCGGCCTTTTTTTGCGAACATTTGTCCGCTTTTTCGTTATTAATCTTTTCATTTTGGTAACATTAGGTTTCTTTGGGGTAAATTGTGGAGCGAAGTGGGGGATTGTGGTAGACTTGGCATTATGGAAGGGGTGCCGGCGCATGTTCATGGGTGAATATCATCACAACCTTGATGCAAAAGGCCGCCTGATTGTTCCGGCAAAGTTCCGTGAACAGTTAGGGGCCAACTTCGTGTTGACCCGTGGCATGGACGGCTGTTTGTTTGGCTACCCCGATTCTGAATGGCAGGCACTGCAGGCCAAGCTTGCACAGTTACCGTTGACCAAGAAGGATGCGCGAACCTTCGTGCGTTTCTTATATTCAGCGGCAACGGAATGTGAAGTCGATAAGCAGGGCCGAATTAACGTTCCGAAGTCATTAATGGATCACGCAGCACTGGATAAAGAATGCGTGCTGGTCGGCGTTGCGAACCGCATTGAAGTGTGGAGCGCAGAACGCTGGCAATCATTTGCCGATTCGGCGGCGGAAGACTTCGATGAAATCTCCGAAAATCTAATGGACTTTGGGTTATAAAAACATGGAATACACACACGAAACGGTACTTTTACACACCGCAGCAGATGAATTGAATATTAAACCCGATGGTATTTACGTTGACGCAACGTTAGGACGCGCGGGCCACACACAGCAAATTCTCGGTCAGTTAACGGCTGGGGGGCAATTGTACGCATTTGATCAAGACGCAGATGCAATTGCGGCTGTCCGTCGTGCCCTGGTGCCATTTCCTGAGCAGTTGCACTTGTTGCACACAAACTTCCGTAACCTGACATCGGCGTTGGCAGATGAAGGCGTTAACGGTGTTGACGGAATTCTGTATGACTTGGGTGTTTCAAGCCCCCAGTTTGATGATTCAGGCCGTGGCTTCTCTTATCGTTTCGATGCCCCCCTCGACATGCGCATGGATCAGAGCCAAGAATTAACGGCCCGGACGATTGTGAATGAATGGGCGTTTGGTGATTTAGTGCGTATCTTCTCCCGATATGGGGAAGAGAAGTTCGCAAAACAAATTGCCCGTCAAATTGAACGGGCACGGGAAGAAAAGCCCGTTGAAACCACGTTCGAACTTGTGGAACTCATCAAGGCAGGGATTCCTGCCGCTGCACGGCGGACGGGTGGTCACCCCGCAAAGAAGACGTTCCAGGCATTGCGCGTTGCGGTGAACGATGAGCTGGGCGCACTGGAAGATTCACTTGCGGCTGCCCTGAAGCTGGTGAACGTCGGTGGCCGTGTTGCGGTCATCACGTTCCAGTCATTGGAAGACCGTCTTGTGAAAACAATGTTCCGGGAAGTTTCTTCAACACCGGACATTCCACGTGGCTTACCGGTGATGCCCGACCAAATGCAGGCACCCTTTAAGTTAGTTTCACGTAAGCCGATTTTACCGACAGATGAAGAAATTGAACAAAACCACCGTGCCCACAGCGCAAAGCTCCGGGTCATTGAACGATTGATTTAGGAAGGTGATGATGATGGTGGACAATACAGCACGCGTACTTAACCCACAGCCAGTTCAACCAGAAACCCCACAAACAACAACTCAGGTTAGCCCACGCATCCAGTCGGCACCGAAGACCAAGCATGTTGCATACTCCCCAATCGAACGGGTTCTGATTGGGGCCATCGCACTTGCGGTCACGGCACTCGCAATTTTGTGTCTTTTCGCTCAGTTTGGCCTCTCTGGGGCACAACGCACACTCCAAGACACGCAAACGAAGATTAGTCAGGCATCGACACAGATCGATACATACCAGCAGTCCGTTAGTGAACTAACTGATTCTTCCCGATTGACAGCCTTTGCCAAGGCACACGGCTTGACCGTAATTGAGGGCAGCATCAAGCGGGCGGTCAAATGAGCAAGCGGAAGCGTCGCTATTTAACAGAAAAGCAGATGTTTAATCATCTGCGTAAAAACCGCCAGTGGTTCGGGCTTTTCCTGATGCTACTGACGGTTCTTGCGTTGTTTGCGTGTGTATGGAAATATGCTGTTATTATCGGCGGTCACACTGATGCACATAATTTGACGAAGAGCCGGGTGACGCAGCTGACAAAGACGGAAATTGTGGCGGCAAAGCGTGGGAGCATTGTGGATAGTGATGGGAATGCCATTGCGTCGACGGGGAGTACATACACGATCTACGCGGTGCTCAAACCTCAATATAAGGGTGACAAGAGCAAGACGGTTGTGGACAAAGACAAAACGGCCGAGAAGCTGGCGAAGTACCTGAATATGTCGAAAAGTGACATTCTGAAACGGCTAAACCCAAGCAAGTCACAAACAACGCAGGTTGAGTTTGGGGCTTCTGGGAAGGGCCTCAGTCTGGCGACAAGGCAGGCAATCGAGAAAGAAAAGCTACCGGGAATTCATTTTCAGACAACTGCGGCACGTTTGTATCCGAATGGTATTTTTGCTTCACACGAAATTGGCCGTACCCAAGCCGTCGAAAAGGACGGCGTCACGAAGCTTAAGGGCATTATGGGGCTCGAAAAGTCCTTTAATAAGATTTTGAGTGGTCGTCACGGTAGCGAACAGGTGCAGAAGGATAGTTTTGGGTATACCATCTCGGGCACGAAGCAAAAAATTAAAAAGGCAGAAAACGGCGGAACAGTCTACACAACACTGAATAGCAACCTGCAAAGTTATCTGGAAACCCTCATGACGAAGGTACAAGACAAATATTCGCCAAAGACTATGACGGCAACCTTGATGAATGCGAAGACAGGCGCGATACTTGCAACAAGTCAGCGTCCAACTTATGAACCAACAACGGGTAGCGGTCTGAATAATACTTGGCAGAATATGCTGGTTGAAACGCAGTACGAACCGGGATCCGTTATGAAGATTATGACGCTTGCGTCGGCAATCGATAGTGGCAACTACAACCCGAACCAGTACTATAAGACCGGTAAAATTCGCGTGGCGGATACCGATATCTATGACTCGCACCGCTCTGGGTGGGGCATGATTCCGCTGAGCGAGGCCTTTACGCGTAGTAGTAATGTCGGGATGGTTAAGCTTGAACAGGCGATGGGCGCGAAGACGTGGCTATCTTACTTGCACAAGTTCGGCTTTGGGTCTAAAACCAACATGCCGTTTAGTGGCGAAAGTTCTGGTGGTATTTCTTATGGGAGTACGCCAGAACAAGCTAGTACCGCGTTCGGGCAAGCCATTAACGTGACGGTTGCCCAAATGCTTCGCGCTATGTCAGCTGTTGCGGGCAACGGCCAAATGGTTCAACCACGAATCGTGTCCAAAACCGTTGCGGGTGACGGAACGGTGACGAAGTACCAAAAGAAGAAATTAGCGAAGGTGGTTAGCGCCAGTGCTGCAAAGCAAGTACGGGCGGCCATGGTCAAGGTGGTTAACGATGAGATTGGGACTGGTGGCGCATACGCCATGAAGGGTGTCGATGTCGGGGTAAAAACCGGGACGGCGCAGATTTCAAGTAGTAATGGTTACCTGACTGGTGCGCACGATTACATTTACAGTGTCGGCGGTATGATTCCAAGTAAGAACCCGAAGTACATCATTTACATCACCATGAAGCAGCCAAACATCACGGATTCGTCCGTGACGGCGCCAGAAGTCATGGCAACCATTTTCAAGCCCCTCATCAAGCGTGCATTAGCCCTTGATAGTGGGGACGACAGTGACATTGCAGGGGATATGGTGAAGGTCGCTGATTATAATGGTAAGTCGCTGACAACGGCAAAGGCAGCGTTGAAAAAAGCTGGCTTTGATGTGGCGGTTGTTGGTACGGGGAACAAGGTGGTCCAACAGCTCCCAATTGCCAACAAGAAGGCCATGGCGGGCAGCCGCGTGATTCTGATGACGAACGGGGCGATGACCATGCCGTCCGTGAGTGGTTGGGGTAAATCGGATGTGTTAAAATTGGCGCAGATTACCGGCGTGAAAATTACGCTGAAGGGGGAAGGGTATGCAAGTGCTCAGACCCTGAAGGCAGGCTCGTTGATAACGGGTGATGGCGGAACCGTCACCTTTACAAGTAAGTAATAAGCAGATAGAAATTGAGGTTAGTTTCATGCAATTAGCACAGATTTTGATTCCGTTCGTGTCGGCGTTCGCCATTACGGTTTTAGTTTTACCTTTCTTCATTTACTACATGCGTCTGAAGAAGGAAGGCCAGATGATTCGCGAAGAGGGACCTAAGTGGCACGAGAAGAAGAGCGGCACGCCCACCATGGGGGGCCTCATCTTCATTCTTGCCATTGTGGTGACGGTCTTCTGGTTTGGTAAGTGGCAGGATCGTCTGACAACTTCCGCGTTAATGGCCTTGTTCATTTTCGTTCTGTACGGGGCACTTGGCTTTAGTGATGACTTTGTGAAGGTCAGCTTAAAACGGAACTTGGGGTTGCGGGCTTGGCAGAAGTTGCTTGGACAGTTAGTCGGTGCGGGTATCTTCCTGGCCGTTTTCTTCCATGAAGGCTTCAAACCAGAAATTGCGGTGCCATTCATTGGTACCGTGAATAGTGCCTGGTTCTACGTACTCTTTGCGGCGGTTTGGCTCGTCGGCTTTAGCAATGCGGTTAACCTGACGGACGGTCTGGATGGCCTTGTTGCGGGGCAAGCCAGTATTGCGTTTGGCACCTACGCCATTATCGCTGCCCGGATGGGACGTTCAGATGTTGAACTAATCTGTTTGGCGGCCATCGGGGGACTTCTCGGGTTCCTGATGTACAACCACAAGCCCGCCCGAATCTTCATGGGGGATGCGGGGAGTTTGGCACTGGGTGGCATGTTGGCTGCCGTTGCGCTGATGCTCCATCAGGAATGGTCTTTACTCCTGATTGGGATTGTCTTCGTTTGTGAAACCGCCAGCGTGATGCTTCAAGTGGCATCCTTCAAGCTGACCGGCAAGCGAATTTTCAAAATGGCACCAATTCACCACCACTTCGAAATGCTGGGGTGGAGTGAATGGCGCGTGGATATCACGTTCTGGCTGGTCGGTTTGGCTGCCAGCGTGATTTACCTAGTGATATTTTAGAATGGCCGTTTAAAAATCAAAAAGTTCAGTGAATAGAAAGAAGTTTCAATCATGAAGGCAATTAGTGATTATCAGAATAAAAAGGTATTAGTATTGGGGCTCGCGAAGAGCGGGTTGAACGCGGCACGCTTACTTAACCGGTTGGGCGCTTACGTGACGGTGAACGATGCGAAGGATTTTCACGAAAATCCAGATGCACAGGCACTCGTTGAAGATGGCATTCGGGTCATCAGTGGGGGACACCCCGTTGAACTACTTGACGAAAGTTTCGAACTGATGGTCAAGAACCCAGGAATTCCATACACAAATCCCATGGTGGTTCGTGCACGCGAACTAAACATTCCGATTA
Organism: uncultured Lacticaseibacillus sp.; assembly: GCA_934370925.1. Taxonomy (GTDB): domain Bacteria; phylum Bacillota; class Bacilli; order Lactobacillales; family Lactobacillaceae; genus Lacticaseibacillus. Next base: position 7,587 of record CAKRNG010000023.1, read on the forward strand.
TCACTGAACCAGAATTGGCTTACGAAGTTTCAGAAACAGACTGGGTTGCCGTCACCGGGACGAACGGGAAGACCACGACCACGACCTTGATTGGCCTGATGCTCAATGCGGACGGACAAGTGGCGCACGCAGCGGGGAATATTGGGATTCCACTCAGTCAGGTTGCTCAGGACGCCAAAACGGGTGAGACCATTGTGGCAGAACTCTCAAGTTTCCAGCTGATGGGCATCACAGCGTTGCACCCTCACGTAGCTGTTTTAACGAACATTTATGAGGCGCACCTTGATTATCACGGCAGTCGTGAGAACTACATTGATGCGAAAATGCGCATTACGATGAACCAAACCGCTGATGATTTCTTCGTGATGAACTGGGATTTACCCGAAATGCACGAACTGGCAAAACGGTCCAAGGCGCAGATTGTGCCATTCTCACATGAGGGCGTTGCGGGTGCGCGCGCAACGGTTGAAAATGGGCAGTTCATGTTCGATGGTGAGGCGATTATGCCCGTTTCAGAACTGAAGATTCCGGGTCAGCACAACGTTGAGAACGCGCTGGCAGCCATCGCGGTGGCAAAATTGCACGGGGTCGCAAATGCGGCGATTGAACAAGTGCTTAGTACCTTTACGGGCGTGAAACACCGAATTCAGTACGTTAAAACGGTGAACGACCGCCGTTTCTACAATGACAGCAAGGCCACGAATGTCGAAGCTGCAAGTGTGGCAATTACCGCTTTTGACGCACCTGAAGTACTTATCGCGGGGGGACTTGATCGCGGGTTGTCCATGGATGACCTCATCCCACTCATGCAGAAACACGTTAAGGCGTTGGTGACGTATGGTGAAACCGCCGAATTGATGGCAGAAGTTGCAGAGAAGGCGGGCGTGGCTGATATTCAGCGCGTTGCCACGCTGGATGAGGCTGTCCCTGCCGCCTATAAGGCAAGTCAGGCCGGCGATGTGGTGTTGCTTTCACCCGCTGCAGCTAGTTGGGATCAATTCAACACGTTTGAGGAGCGCGGCGACTTGTTCATCGCGGATGTTGAAAAGCTCGGCTAAAGAACATGGAGGAGGAACCATCATGCGTATTCTAGTTTCTGGTGGGGGGACGGGTGGTCACATCTATCCCGCCCTGGCACTGCTTGATCGATTGCAGGAACGTGGCGAATTAGACGCCGCACTTTATGTTGGGACGGAGCGGGGACTTGAATCCCGCATCGTTCCCAAGCATGGCGTCGATTTTGCGACCGTCAAGATTCAAGGCTTTAGCCGCAAGATGAATGTGGCTGGAATCAAAACAAACATGAAGACAGTCCGGTTGTTCTTGGCTAGTGTGAGTCGGGCGAAGAAGATTCTGGCGGAATTCAAACCAGACGTCGTTGTCGGAACGGGTGGTTACGTTTCTGGGGCAACGCTGTACGCAGCAAGCCGGATGCACATTCCCACGGTGATTCATGAGTCCAACTCAGTGGCGGGTGTGACCAACAAGTTCCTTGCCCGATTCGTGACGAAGATTGCCATTAGCTTCGAAGATGTCGCCTCGGCATTTCCTGCCAGCAAGACGGTTTTGACCGGTAATCCACGTGCACAACAAGTTGCTGGTCTCAAACGGAACGAACAGCTCGCTGAGTTTGAATTGGACCCTAAGAAGCGCACCGTTCTGATTTTCGGTGGTTCACGGGGCGCACCACGACTGAACGACGCGGCAATCGCCGGAATGCCAACGTTTGCCCAGGCTGGCTATCAAGTGTTGTTTGTAACGGGGACGACGCATTACGACCAAGTTCTGGAACAAGTCGGTAAAGTGCCTGCTAATGTCGCGATTATGCCTTACATTGACCACATGGAGAAAGTATTACCCGATATCGACCTGCTTGTGAGTCGTAGTGGTGCAACGACTTTGGCCGAAATGACGGCGCTCGGATTACCTGCTGTCCTCGTGCCAAGTCCAAACGTGACGCATAACCACCAGTTCCATAACGCGGAAAGTCTCGCAAAAGCTGGTGCTGCGTTCGTGATTGAAGAGCCAGAACTCGATGCGAAGTTCACGACGACGGTTGATGAATTGATGCGTGATGCAGGCAAACTGAACGAAATGGCAGAAGCCTCCCGCAAAATTGGGGTGCCGGACGCCACGGATCGGTTGGTCCAAGTTTTGAAGGATGCCCAGGCGCAAAAGTAGTTTGTAAAATGAGACGTCAATTGAACGTGAGGAAGGGGGATGGCAATGGCATCGTCAGACGATGATCAGAATTTCAAAGAGACCAAACGTCCGGGAATTCGCCCGCAGTACATGCGCGAACCGTTGCCTGAGCCACTTCCAAATGTGCAACGCATTCGGCACCACCGAAATTTACGACATCTGGCCGTAATTGTGACGCCACTACTATTGATTGCTGCGGGGGCGGGCTACATGGCCTCACCACTTTCAAAAGTACAAAACGTCACCGTTAAGGGTACGAACGTGGTGGCAAACCAGGATGTCATCGATGCGAGTGGTTTGAATACGGCAAGTTATATTCCCGGGATTCTGCTGAACGAGACGCAGATTGAACAACAAATCGAGAAGAAGCAGCCTGCTGTGAAGGATGCCAAAATCACGGTGGTGGGAACGCGTAATGTGACCATCCGCGTGCAGGAGTACGGAACAGTCGGCTACGTGGTCAAGAATGGCACGAACCACGAACTATTAAGTAACGGTACGGTGATGGCCCAAACGAGTGGGCAACCGGCACAAGGCTTGCCACTATTCACAGGGTTCGATACCGGCTTGAGGGCAATGATAAAGGTCATCGCGCAGGTGCCAAGCGCAATTCGTCAGGATATTTCGGAAGTGAGTGCGACGCGGGGGAATGGGAATCCATACCAAGTGACACTCACAATGAATGATGGCAATACTATCGTTGCAGATTCGCGAACGCTTGTGAAAAAGATTAAATATTATCCAAGTATTGTCAAGCAGGTTAAGGGAACGGGAACGGTCGATTTAGAGGTTGGTGCCTATTTTGTACCAAAAAATAAAAAATGACCATAAAACCGCGTTAAAACTAGCCTCAGAGCGTACGCTTTCTTTTTCTAATGTGGTAAACTCAAAACTGTACTAACAATAATAAAGAACATAAAAAACGTTAATAACGTAAACATAGGGAGGTCCAGACTCATGGGTAATCAAGACATTTATGTCGGTCTTGATATCGGGACCACTTCAATCAAACTGATTGCGGCCGAAATGACTTCAGGCCAGCTAAGTGTTATCGGTGTCGGAAGCCAACGTGCGGATGGTTTATCGCGCGGCGTGATTGTTGATATTGACAAAGCCGCCGCAACGATTCGCGCAGCAGCCCAACAAGCTGCGGACAAAGCAAGTCTCACCATTCAGGATGTGGTTGTTGGGGTTCCAGCAAGCATGCTTCAAATCGAGCAGGTTGCCGGCATGATTGCGGTTGGTGATACCAGCAAAGAAATCACCGCCGAGGACGTGAAGAAGGTTGCCACAACGGCGCTCACACGGAACTTACCACCAGAACGCGAAGTGCTTGCGTTAATGCCTGATGAGTTTGTCGTTGACGGGTTCGATGGCATCAAGGATCCACGCGGCATGATTGGGGTTCGCCTCGAGATGCACGGCTTGTTGCTGACGGTACCGAAGACGGTGCTACACAATTTGCGGCGCGCCGTTGAGAAGGCAGGACTGCATGTTGCGTCCTTCATCGCGGCACCACTTGCACTCGGCGAATACATTCTGTCCGAGGGCGAGAAGGATTTTGGCACGGTTGTTGTTGATCTTGGTGGTGGTCAGAGTACCGCTGCCGTGATTCACGACGGTAAGCTGAAGTTCACGACGACTGATCTTGAGGGTGGCGAATACGTCTCCAAGGATATTTCCGTAGTGTTGAACACAAGCTTCCCTGATGCAGAACGGTTGAAGCGCGAATTCGGTTCAGCGGATACGTTGACGGCTAGTGAAGAGCAAACCTTCCCCGTAACGGTGGTGGGTAAGTCTGCCCCCGTTGCCATTTCTGAGAAGTACTTGGCTGAAATCATCGAAGCTCGCTTGACGCAGGTGCTTTCGCGTTTGAATGAGGCGTTGGCAAATGCGCACGCACTTGATTTGCCAGGTGGTATCGTCATTACGGGTGGGAACGCGGCGTTACCTGGTATCAGTGCATTGGCAACCGATCTCTTCGGGCGTCAGGTGAAACTGTACGTGCCAAGCGAGGTTGGCTTACGGCACCCAGCATTCACACAGGCACTCGCATTAGTGCACACCGCTGCGAATATGAGTGATATTAGCCAAATCGTGGCCAGTGCACTCGATGCATCGACGTCGGCTAAGGTAACAACCCAGAAGCAGGCAGCACCTGAAACAAAGCAGGATAATGAAACACCTGCCCAAGACGAACCAGAGACGAAGGCAAGCAAGCCAGCTGAAGAGAAGGAATCATTCTTCAAACGGTTTTTTGGCACATTCTTTGACTAAATAAATCCCCGAGTAGGAGGAATAAAGATGGAATTCTCACTTGATGAACAAAAAGACACGGGCGCTGTAATTAAGGTTATTGGTGTTGGGGGTGCTGGTGGCAACGCCGTCAACCGCATGATTTCTGATGACGTTAAGGGCGTTGAATTTATCGTTGCGAACACAGACGTGCAGGCAATTTCAAGCTCTCAGGCTGAAACGAAAATTCAGCTTGGACCTAAACTGACGCGTGGACTTGGGGCAGGCTCAACACCTGAAATTGGTCAAAAGGCTGCTGAAGAAAGCGAAGAAGCCATTGCTGATGCACTGAAGGGTGCAGACATGATCTTCGTGACTTGCGGAATGGGTGGCGGTACCGGTACTGGTGCAGCCCCTGTTGTTGCCAAGGTTGCCAAGGACCAGGGCGCATTGACGGTTGGGGTTGTGACCAAGCCATTTACGTTCGAAGGGCCAAAGCGCGCCAAGAACGCAACGGATGGGATTGCTGCCCTCAAGGAACACGTTGATACGCTTGTGATTATTGCGAACAACCGTCTCCTTGAAATTGTTGACAAGAAGACCCCAATGCTTGAGGCATTTAAGGCTGCCGACAACGTGTTGCGTCAGGGTGTTCAGGGGATTTCCGACCTGATTACCAGTCCTGGTTACGTGAACCTGGACTTTGCTGACGTGAAGACCGTGATGGCAAACCAGGGGAGCGCCCTCATGGGGATTGGTTCCGCAACTGGTGAGAACCGGACCGTTGAAGCAACGAAGAAGGCGATTTCTTCACCACTGCTCGAAGTTGCCATCGATGGCGCCAAGCAAGTGCTGCTTAACATCACGGGTGGTCCAGACCTGTCTCTGTTTGAAGCACAGGATGCTTCAGAAATTGTGACACAGGCTGCTACCAACGACGTCAACATCATCTTCGGGACTTCAATCAACGAAGACCTTGGCGATGAAGTGATTGTCACCGTGATTGCAACCGGCTTGGACGCTACGCCTGCCAACAAGTCAGAAGCACGTCAGGCAACACGTCCAGCGACTGCTGAACGTCAGGAATCACAGCAGCGTTCTTCCGCAAGTGACCCATTCGTTGACTGGGACATGCGTCGGGAACCTGATAAGGCAGCAACACGTCCAGCAGAAAACAACACGTTCGATGACACGCAGAAGACGGAATTCGACGTCTTTGAAAGCCAGTCAAAGACCGCTAGTGAGAACGATGACGATCAGCCACCATTCTTCAAGCGCCGTCGTCAGTAATCAGACGGAGGTAACGCATCATGAGTAAAATTGGAAATGCTTTTGGTCGCTTCTTCGACATGAATGACACCGAGGACGACTTCCCAGAAGACGTTCAAGAAACTGCTATGCCGGAACCAAAGACACAGGCCCAAGCACAGCCAGCAAAGTCTGACCGTATCACACCAACCCCAAACCGAAGCAACGTGGTTTCAATTAACCAGCCAGCGAGCAAGGGGGCCAAGATTGAACTTTACGAACCACGGATTTATTCAGACGCAAAGGAAATCGGGCGGAATCTCTTAGGGGATACGGCTGTCTTGGTCAACTTTACGCACCTCGAAGGCGAAGATGCCAAGCGAATTGTTGACTTCATGACGGGTGTTGTGTTTGCGGTTAACGGCGAAATCAAGCGTGTGGGTAACCGCATTTTCCTTGTGACGCCCGCAAACTTCGAGGTTAGTGGCACACTTGCCAGCAAGTTGCAGGATGACTTGAACATCGATAACCTGGATTAGGTTGTTGGTCGACATCTCGCACACAATTTAAGGAGGCACGCGCCAGGTGTATATTTTGTACCGAATTATCATGCTTGTGATTGATATTGTGCAGTTCGCTATTCTTGTCAACGCGGTCCTTTCTTGGATTCCTGTTGACGCCTTGCGCCCGCTCTATGACATTACCGACCGAATCACGGCCCCACTTGTGGATCCGATTCGACGTGTATTGCCAGTGATTGCGGGACTTGATTTTAGCCCGGTTGTGGCGCTCGTCTTGCTCAGTTTTGTGGGTAAGGCGGTTGGCTACATCTTTATGGGGCTCGTCTAATGCAACTTGCGGGTGCGAACCATGGTATTCGGCCGGCTGAGCAATCGTTGTTAGCACGGTTTCGCGAAATGGCGGGACAGGCGGCTAACGAGTATCGCCCCGTGCTGACAGCCTTTCTTAATCCCAGGCAACGTGTTTTAGCGGAAGTGGCAGCAACAGCTGCGGGCGTCGCAATTTTCGGTCAGGGTGGCTTTACGCAAGCAGAAATGCAGCGGGTAATCTTTGCCCCCGAGTACTTTACGCCAGAACCGGATGATTTTGACATCACCATCCTGGCATGCGACTACGCGGAGAAATTCACGCGGCTGCACCACAGTACGATTTTGGGCACGTTGGTTCATCAAGGGATTGACCGTTCCGTGTTTGGTGACATTATTACGCGCGACCCGGCATGGCAAATTGCGGTTTCGACCGCAATGGTGCCATTCGTGGTGGGGAATGTTACCCAGATTGGAAAGACGAAGGTGCAATGGCATCCTGTCACCGGCCGAGACGTTCTGAGCATCAGTGTTCCTTGGCACGACCACACAACGGTTGTGAGTGCCTTGCGTGTTGATGCCATTGTGGCGGGGGCGTTTAACCTGTCACGGACGCAGGTTAAGGACCTAATTGCTTCCGGACACATTCAGGTGAACTGGTTGGCAGAGGGGCGGGCAGACGCCCAACTCGTACCAGGAGACATGGTATCCGTGCGTTGCTACGGGCGCGTTCAGTTACAAGATGTATTAGGTATGACAGAGAAGAACCGCTGGCGCGTTGCATTGCGGGTGCTAGTGAAGTAATGAAACAAGGTCAGGACCGGTTGATGTGCCTGACACATTGAGGAGGAATGGCAATGTTGACGCCAATGGATATTCGGGATAAAACGTTTAACGTGAAGATGCGCGGTTATGATCAGGATCAGGTAAATGACTTCCTTGACCAGATTATCGCGGATTATGAAGTCGTCTTGAAGCAGCAGGAAGAAACTGCCGCTGAATTGAAGACCGTGAAGGAAGCTGTCTCTCGCTACGAAGGAATGAAGGACGCAATGAACCAGTCCATTATCGTGGCACAGGAGGCTGCTGACCGCGTGCGGGCGGCTGCTGAGGCTGAGGCTGCAGAAGTTCGGCAGAAGGCACAGGACGACGCTGAGGCAACGCTGAACGAAGCGCACAGCAAGAGTGATGATGTGTTGACGCAGGCGGATGACCAATCCCGTCGTCTGGCACTCCAGACTGAAGATTTGCGTCAGAACGCCAAGCAGTTCCGCGACCACCTCGTCCTGTTGCTTCAGGCAGAACTCGAGACCGTTAAGGGTGCTGAATGGAGCGCTGCGGTTGACCACGAACCATTCGAACCGGTCCAAATTGCGGCAGATGCACCAGAAAATACGGAAGAAGCAGCGAAACCACTTGACACGGACGCTGTAGATTCAGTAAACTCTGAGGCAGAAGGCACGGATGCTACGGATGTGGCGGACGCTAAGACTGGTGATGACAGCTACACGGAAGTTGTTTTCCCGGACGGCCCAATTGTTAAGGAATAATATGACAATCCATTGAGGAACACGCGTTAATGCTTAATCATCTTTATAGCGACCCGGAATCTGGTGCAAGTTCGGGAGGATGACAGTGTTAATATCAGTTCTGAGCACCGGCTCGATACATAGGGCCGGACGGGTGGTGCCCGTTACAGGACCACATGAGGGGAACTTGTTTCCTGAATTTAGGTGGTACCACGATGATCTCGTCCTAATCTAGGGCGGGATTTTTTAGTGCCCGTAAGCGGCTCTGCCGCATACGGGCACTTAATGCGTAGCGAGGAACGAGCGAAGCTTCCATTACCGAACCCTGACCAATCACAAAAGAGTAAGACGTTGGCACAAACAAAAAAAGGCCAATAAAATAACCTCAATCAAGTGACGCGAGCGAATGCGAGCAAATTTCCATTATCGCATCCTCGGTCACTAAGCAAAGATGGCATCAGGGTTCAAAGAAAGAAGCTTAATCCAAAAAAGGTCTTAAGCAATGCGAAGCGAGCAGGCACTTGACCTTAAGTGGTTTAAGCAATGCGAAGCGAGCAAGGCACTTGACCTTAAAGGCTCCAAGCAACACGCACCCACCAACCGCTCTTCCAACACGTCCCTTCACACCGTAACATTCCGTACCAGAAACCTCACAGATCAAGAAAGAAGGATTTCAATTGAAAGTCAAAGACACATTGAACCTCGCCAAGACCGACTTTCCAATGCGTGCGGGTCTCCCCACACGCGAACCAGTCTGGCAGAAGGCTTGGGAAGAAAACAAGGTCTACGAAAAGCGCCAGCAGCTGAATGAAGGTAAGCCAAGCTTCATTCTTCACGATGGCCCTCCATTTGCGAACGGGAACATCCACATGGGTCACGCCCTGAACAAGGTGACGAAGGATATTATCGTTCGTTACAAGTCCATGGCTGGCTTCTACTCCCCATATGTTCCTGGTTGGGATACACATGGTCTGCCAATTGAACAGCAACTTGCCAAGAAGGGTGTTCACCGTAAGGAAATGGACATGGTTGATTACCGTGCCCTTTGTCGCGACTTCGCCCTGAAGGAAATCGACAAGCAGCGGACAGACTTCAAGCGTCTTGGGGTTTCTGGTGACTGGGACCATCCATACATCACCCTGCAGAAGGAATTCGAAGCGGAAGAAATTCGTGTCTTCGGGAAGATGGCTGAAAAGGGCTACATCTACCATGGTTTGAAGCCAGTTTACTGGTCATGGTCTTCTGAATCCACGCTGGCTGAAGCCGAAATCGAATACAAGGACGTGAAGTCACCTTCCATTTACGTTGCCTTCCCCGTGAAGGACGGTAAGGGGATTGTGGACGCAGACGCACGGTTCATCATCTGGACCACCACACCTTGGACGATTCCTGCTAACCAGGGGATTGCGGTTAACCCCCGTTTCAACTATGTTCAGGTTGCTGTGAATGGCGAAAAGTTCGTCGTTGCGGAAGATATGTTGAACACCGTTGCGGAAGCCCTCGGTTGGAAAGCCCCTGTTGTCGAAAAGACCTTCAAGGGGACCGACATGGACCGGATGGTTGCTAAACACCCACTTTACGACCGCGATAGCCTCGTAATCAACGCCGATCACGTGACGCTGGATGCTGGTACTGGTCTCGTGCATACGGCACCTGGTCATGGTGAAGATGACTACAAGGCCGGCATGAAGTACGGCCTGCCAGTCGTTTCCGTTCTGGACGAACGCGGTATCATGAACGAAGAAGCCCCTGGTTTCGAAGGTGTCTTCTACGACAAGGCCAACAAGATGGTGACGGAAGCACTGACCGAGAAGAACGCGCTGCTCAAGCTCGACTTCTTCACCCACAGTTACCCACATGACTGGCGGACCAAGAAGCCCGTTGTTTTCCGGGCAACGACCCAGTGGTTTGCATCCGTTGATTCCTTCCGTCAAGAAATCCTGGATCAGATTGAAAAGGTTAACTTCAAGCCAGGTTGGGGGAAGACCCGTCTTTACAACATGATCCGTGATCGTGGTGACTGGGTCATTTCCCGTCAGCGTGCATGGGGTGTCCCATTGCCAATCTTCTACGCGGAAGATGGCACGCCAATTCTTGAAAAAGAAACGATTGACCACGTTGCTGATTTGTTCGGTAAGTATGGTTCCAGTTACTGGTTCGAAAAGGACGCTAAGGACTTGCTTCCAGAAGGTTATACCAACGAACACAGTCCAAATGGTGAATTCACCAAGGAAACGGACATCATGGACGTTTGGTTTGACTCTGGTTCATCCCACCAGGCAGTTCTGGCGCAGCGTCCAGAATTGACCTTCCCCGCAGACCTTTACCTTGAAGGTTCTGACCAGTACCGTGGCTGGTTCAACAGCTCCCTCATCACGAGTGTCGCAACAACCGGTGTGGCACCATATAAGGGCATCCTTTCCCAGGGCTTCACGCTCGACGGTAAGGGCCAGAAGATGAGTAAATCTCTCGGGAACACCATTGTTCCTGAAACAGTTGAAAAGCAGTTTGGTGCTGAAATCATCCGTCTCTGGGTTGCAACGATTGATGCAAGTTCCGACGTGCGTGTCTCCATGGATAACTTCGCCCAGACGAGTGAAGCATACCGGAAGATTCGGAACACGATGCGGTTCATGCTGGCTAACACAAGCGACTTTGACCCCGAGAAGGATACAGTTGCTTACGAAGGCCTCGGGAGCGTGGACAAGTACCTGCTTGTTCGCCTGAATGAAGTCATCAAGAGTGCACTGAAGGCTTACGATGAATACGAATTTGCTGCGGTTGATAAGGCCATCACGACCTTCCTCGTTAGCGATTTGTCCGCATTCTACCTGGACTTTGCCAAGGATGTTGTTTACATCGAAGGCGCGGATGACATCAAGCGTCGGCGGATGCAGACGGTGATGTACGCTGCACTTGTTGCGCTCACCAAGTTGCTCGTTCCAATCCTGCCACACACGGCGGAAGAAATCTGGCCATACTTGCACCAGGAAGAAGAATTCGCATACTTGTCCAACATGCCTGAAGCAGAAACCCTTGATGGTGCTGACGACTTATTGGCTAAGTGGAGCGCATTCCTCGGTTTCCGGAGTGAAGTACAGAAGGCCCTGGAAGAAGCACGTAACGCCAAGGTGATTGGGAAGTCACTTGAAGCAGCGGTAACAGTTTACCCAACCGCTGAACTGGCAGACCTCCTGAATGGCCTGGATGCGAACGTCATGCAGTTGCTCATCGTTTCTGGTTTGGACGTTCAGCCAGCTGGCACGACAGCACCTGCAGATGCCGTAACGTTTGCGGATGGCGCAATTGTCATCGCGCACGCGGAAGGCGAGGTTTGTGACCGTTGCCGGATGACCCGGACGGATGTGGGCACTGACGACGCTTTCGCAACGCTTTGTGGTCGTTGTGCCGCAATCGTGCGCGCAAACTTCCCAGAAGCTGTTACGGAAGGTTTCGAAGTAAAGAACAAGTAATCATGAGTTTAAAGAAAAGGTTCCGCCACGATGAAGTGGTGGAACCTTTTTTGCTGGTGAGAGGCTGCGCCAGAAGACTGGATGTAATGTTCGTGTGCTCTGGATTTATGGCGCACCCATGAATCAGTCGCGTAAAAAAAGGCATCCCCAGTCGTCTGAGGATGTCTTTTTGAAAAAGCTTAGAAAGTTTCCTTCCGGGGACGTTCGGCCATGTTGCCGGACGTGTATTCGAGCAAGTGGTTCTTCAAATCGTCTTCCATGTGGGCCAGTTCCTTTTCGGCAGCCTGGCGCTTGCTTCGGCCGTCTTGCTGAATCTGGAGGGTTTCCTTCAGGGTATCGATGAGGTCACTCTGCGTTTGCGTCAAGGTTTCGATGTCGACCACACCCCGTTCGTTTTCCTTTGCGGTTTCGATGCTGGAAATCTTCAGCATCTGACTGTTCTTCTTGAGCAAGTCGTTGGTGGTTTCGGAGACTTCGCGCTGTGCCGTGACCGCTTCTTTCTGGCGGAGAAGGGTGAGGGCAATGGCGACCTGGTTCTTCCAGAGCGGAATGGCCGTGTTGATACTTGCCTGAATCTTCTCGGCCAGTGCCTGGTTCGTATTCTGAATCAGCCGAATCTGGGGCGCCTGCTGGAGGGTAATCTGACGGGCGAGTTCGAGGTCGTACGTGCGCTTTTCAAGGCGGGTGACGAACTGCTGCAAGTCATTAACCGTCTGTACGTCCATCTGGTCACCGGAAGCTTCAGCCTTCGCTTGCGCTTCTGGAATCGTGGTGCCGTTCAACTCATCCTGTTTCAACTTGGCGGCAGCAATGTAGATGTTGAGCGCCTCGAAGTAGGATTTGTTCTGGGCGTACAGTTCCTCGAGTAGCTTGTTGTCCGTCAGCAACCCGTTCTTTTCCTTATCGAGGTGGACCGCAATCGTATCAATCTGGGCGCCGATTTTCTGGTACTTGGCGGTGATTTCGAAGATACTACGCTTGACCTTGCCGAAGACGCGGCTGAAGATGTTGCCATTTTCGGGTCGCAGTTCATCCGGGTCCGTTTCGTTCAGGCGGGTCATGAGGCTGGTGAGGGCATCCCCAATTGCCCCGGTGTCAGAACTTGACACCTTGTTCAGCATGTTTTGGGAAAAGGCGGAGAGCTTTTGCTGGGCGCCGGCACCATAACTTAAGACCGCCGTTTGGTCAGTGGGGTCAATCTTATTTGCGAGTTCCTTTGCCGCTTGTTGATCTGCCTCAGATAGCTTGGCGGTCGCGTCAGCAGTCGTTGCTGCTGGTTGTGTCTCCTTAACGGTCGGGGCGGATAGGGAACCAAATGGATCACCAAGCAAATCAGCGGTTAAGTCTGTCTGTGCATCCTTTAGCGTTTCGTTTTCGTTGCTCATTTCGTTTCTTCCTTTTCTTCTGCGTAATCAGCCGCCGTGAAACCCGTGTTGTGTTGGCGTTCAAGCTGTTTGTTTGCCAACGTAACGGCTGTGTCGAGGTCCTCGATGTCATCACGGACAAAGGTGGTGTATTCATCACGAATGGTTGCGGACAACTTACTTAAGGCATCCTTCGCCTGGTTTAGGACCAGGTAAGTATCTGCCGTTTTCACCTCGTGCCGCGTAATAATCGTGTACTTGTGGGTGAGGTCTGCCAGGTTGGGAAGCTGCTCATAGAGGAAAGGTGCCGCTTCAGTCATGCGCTTAGGTTCGTTCACAATGGCCTTGAAGTAGGCGTGAATGACGTTCAACGTGTCGTGTTCGTTCAGAATATCTTGTAGTTCAACGGTATCCCGGACGGTTGTTTCAAGCTGGTGGATGTGCTTGCTGGCAGCGGCCATGGTGTCACGGAAGACGTTGACTTCGCTCTCACTGAGCCCCGCTTCTTCGTAGTGTTCAGCAAGCGACTTACTCATGGGCCGGTCAATGGGGTTCTCAGGCTTAGGTCGCTTCAGTTCACGTTCCTGCCAGAGATAATTAAGTAACCCTGCGAAGGCGGCAATTACTGGGACGAGCAACCCAACTGGCCAGTATGTGTGACCAATGTTTTCGAGGGTTGCAACACCGATGATAAAGCCAACGAAACTAATGCCGACCACATGACTTTCCCGAATGCGTTCGTCCTTGTCAGGGAGCGGTTGCTTGAGCAGGTTAACATCGACAACAAAGCGGATGAGCGCAAATAGCAACCCGACCAGTTCACCGAGGATAAAGACATCCGTGCCGGCGACAGTGAAGATGAATCCCAAGAACCCCCACATGATGATGCGTCCCCACCGAACGGAACGGGGCTTTGGGGGACGGTTACGTTTATTTTTTTTACTCATAATATGTCACTCCTCTAGGGGCACTTACATGTCCTAATATCTGTAATCAGTTTAGCATACAGGGCGGGGTTGAATATCGGCCGTTAGTCTGAATTTCGTATCGGGCTGGGGATTGGGGCGGAAAGATTGATTTTTCACCATGTTCGTGTGCGTGACTTTTGCAAAAAAGGACCGAACGTGTATTATTGATAAAAGATTAACTGATAAAAAGTAACGGGGTGACGACTTGAAAGAACCGACAACGCGAAAAGAAGTTCGGGAGCAGCAGGAACGTGCGGCACAAGAAGCGGGCGAAAGGGATAAGAAACGCGTTGCGGTTGAACGCGAGTACGCGCGTGAGCAGACGAAGCACCCCGAAAAGGCGCAGCGATTCGATGAGGTTCAGTACCGGAAAGTGAGCGGACTGAAGCAAAAATTAAATTGGGCAATTGGGATTGAGGTTGTTTTACTCATAATTGTCGCGCTGGTGCTGTTTTTCCTATAAAATGTAGAAAACGGTGGGCCAAGCTCGCCGACAGACGAAAGGGTGTAACGAAATGATGATTGGTGTCGTTTGTGCAATGGAAGAAGAAATTCGTGAACTTCTTGAAGTCCTCGAAGAACGTGAAGAGGATGTCATTGCGGGTCAACCATACTATCACGGTAAGATTGCGGGGCAACAGGTTGCGCTAGTTCAGTGTGGCATTGGGAAAGTCCAGGCGGGGATGAATACCGCAATTCTTCTGGAACGTTACCGACCAGATGTCGTGATTAACACGGGGAGTGCTGGTGGTATTGGTGAAGGCCTCAAGGTGGGAGATGTGGTTATCAGCTCTGGCGTGGCATACCATGACGTCAACTCAACCGCATTTGGCTACCTACCAGGCCAACTTCCTGACCAGCCCCAGATTTTCGAAGCCGACAAAACCTACGTGGACAAGATTCAGGCTGCTGCGGCGGCAACCGATCTCACCACACACGTTGGCCTCATTGTGACCGGGGACCAGTTCATTAGCAGTACCCCCGCAATTGAAAAAATTAAAAGCATTTACCCGAACGCACTCGCGAGTGAGATGGAAGGCGGCGCAATTGGCCAGGTTGCAAACCAGTTCAAGATTCCGTTCGTTGTCATTCGTGCGATGAGTGACGTTGGGGATGAAAATGCGAGCGTCTCCTTTGATGAATTCATCGTGGACGCAGGAAAGCGCAGTGCTGCCATGTTGATGGCGTTCTTGCGTGCCCTCTAATAAGTGACTAACAAAACCGCCGCCGTTTGGGGACGGTTTTTGTGTTTAAAAGAAAGGAAGCTTGTAATTTTGGCGCATATTTATTTAGATAACGCGGCAACCACCCCGATGCATCCGGATGTGATTGCTGCCATGATGGCACAAATGCAGGATGATTTCGGGAATGCCAGTTCGACGCATTATTTCGGACGCACCGCACATGCCGCCTTGGATAAGGCACGGATGCAGATTGCACATGCGCTCCACACGAAGGCGGACCACATTGTGTTTACGGGTGGGGCAACGGAGAGTAATAACACCGCCATTATGCAGGTCGCTGCGGCAAACCGCGCGTACGGCACCCATATTATCACGACGGCAGTGGAGCACTTGTCTGTCCTTGAACCCATGCGCGCATTGGCGAAGCAGGGATTTCAGGTCACTTACCTTCCCGTTAACGCGCAAGGGGAGATTAACCTTGCCGATTTTGATGCCGCACTGGACGACGAAACAATTTTGGTTTCTGTGATGTACGGTAACAATGAGGTCGGCAGTCAGATGCCAATTGCCGAAATTGGTGAGCGACTGCGGAATCACCCGGCACTTTTTCACGTTGATGCCACGCAGGCGTTTGGCTTGATTGACATTAATCCTGAAGCCTTAAACATTGACTTGTTGTCTGCTTCGGCGCACAAGCTGAACGGGCCAAAGGGTGTGGGGCTTATGTATCGGAGCGATAACGTGCATATTCAGCCGTTTCTTCGTGGTGGGGAGCAGGAAAGCAAGCGCCGTGCCGGAACGGAAAATCTTCCGGGCATTGTTGGTTTCGGCACGGCGACAGCATTACTTGATGAAGCAACGAAAGATGCACATCAGCGGGCATTTGCGGCCTTTTCCGCTAAAATCACGGATGCATTGCGTGATGCCGGAATTGAATACCACATCAACGGTGATTTAACGCGACCACGTCTCCAGCACGTTCTCAATTTGTGGCTGCCAGGCGCGTCCACGTACGCGATGCAAACGAACCTCGACCTCGCTGGCTTTGCGGTGTCGGGTGGTTCTGCATGTACTGCGGGTAGCCTGGAGCCATCACACGTGTTGACGGCGATGTACGGGGCGGATTCGCCACGATTGAGCGAATCCATTCGCATCTCATACGGTGCGGCAACAACGATGGCAGAGGTGGAAGCATTCGCAGCTGCACTCATCAAGGTCGTCCAGCGCTTGCATGATCGGGCGGCGCGGCGTGTTTAGGAAAAGCTTAGTACGACGCAACCACCTGCCCCAAGAACGGGCAGGTGCCGGGAACTGAGCACGTTCGGTCATTAGCGCGAAACTGCTAGCGATAAGCGTCGCACGTCAAGGGAGCGGTGGTGAAAGTGATGAAACAAACATTCACAATTATGGCTGCGACTCAGGATTCAGATTAGGTAGCGGTGCAACAACTTTATTACGAAACATGGCAGGCGACCTATCGTGGACAGGTGCCCGATGCGTTTTTGGCAAGTTTAACGCCGGAAACGTGGCATCCTGAACGGCGGTGGCAAAACACGCTTTTGGCTGTGAATGCTGAAAATGAAGTTGTTGGCATTTGCAGTTTTGGGCCAAGTCGCAATGAGCGCTATTCAAAAAACGGCGAAATTTACTCTGTTTATGTACACCCATCGAATCAGGGGATGGGCATTGGTAAAAAGTTAATGGCAGCGGCGATGGCACGATTAAACGGCACATATTCACGGGTCTTCTTAATGGTTCTTGCAACGAATGATCCGGCAATTGCGTTTTATCATCATCTAGGCTTTCAAGAAACAGACGGGGAGTACGTGGACGAAACCGGATATGGAAAATTGATTGAAAGAATGATGGTTGTGGATGAGGCCAGTTCGATGAGGCAAACGCATTAGGAATAATGACGTTACCTTGGTGTAGAACCGTTCTGAGGCTGATGTCACGTTCGGTCATTAGCGCGAAGCCGCTAATGACAAGCGTCGAACTTCGAACTTTTTCCCACAACCGCTGCTAAATCCGCTAACATGGTGGCGGCGCTTTCGTGGGCGTGATAAAATCAATGTATGAAATTTCACGAATGGAGTGGGACAAAATGGCACTGACAGAAACAGTAAAAGTAGCAGGCGATACGCAAACCTACAAGTTGAGTCCGAACATCAAGCGGTACACCCTCATGGACACGGGTTTCGTGAAGACGAAGAACGGTGGCTTCCAGCTTGAACGCGCGTTGGACCCCAACAGCCCATACACGAGCGCAAACAAACTGCGCATTATTGTGTCGAAGGACCTCGACAAGTTCTCCATGAGCGTCACCACCGCAAACGGATTGCGCGCCGTTGATATTTTTAAGACGGACAAGACTGCGGGTAACGTTGAACAGTACCACTATGTACTTGATAACTTGATTGAACGTCAGGTAATCGAACAGGCTTAAAGATAACCAGGGATGACACCTGGGGACGACGCGATTCGCCCGGACAACGGCGACCGTGGTTTTGGTCGCCGTTTTTGATTTGTAACGCATCAACCGACACCGTAAAGGAGTGCAGATTTGCAGACACTAATTATCGATGCCATTGAACGTTTTGGGTATATTGGCATTATGTTACTCATTACCCTTGAAAATGTTTTTCCCCCGATTCCATCCGAAGTGGTCCTGAGCTTTGCGGGGTTTATGACGAAACACAGTCGTTTGGAGACCGTCCCCGTCATTATCGCGGCCACCGTGGGGTCCGTTTTGGGTGCGGCCATTCTGTATTGGGTGGGGCGATTGCTCAGTACGGAACGGTTGGAGCGCCTCGTGTCAGGGCGACTTGGACGTCTGTTGCGCTTTGAGCCCAGCGACGTCCGTAAAGCAGAGGGCTGGTTTGTGAAGCACGGGAGCGTTGCGGTTTTCTTTTGCCGGTTCGTTCCGATTATTCGCAGCCTGATTTCGATTCCAGCGGGCACCACCAAAATGCGCTTCGGTCATTTTCTGCTGCTAACCACTGCGGGAACCGCTATTTGGAATGTTGTATTGGTGCTTCTGGGACGAATGGCGGGCCATGCTTGGACACAAGTGGCACATTATGTGGATTCGTACGCACTCATCGCGTTAGTGGTGCTGGCGGGTGCATTCGTGATTGGTGCGGTGATTTTTTATAAAAAGCGGGCTAGACGCGACGACTAGTTTTTAATTTTAAGCAAGGGGATGAGAACGGGATGCGAACCTGTGCAACCAAGACGTTGCTCGCAACAACGCTTAAAAATATGATGAAGACGACTGATCTCGCGCATATCACGATTGAAGAACTCACTCATGAGGCGGGGGTGACGCGTAACACCTTCTATTACCATTTCGATGACATTTATTCGCTCCTCAAGTGGATTTATGACCAGGAAGTTGTGGGAGATTTGCGTCGCCACGCGCAGTTAGATGAATGGCAGACGGCGTACCGATTGTTGCTTGACTACATTGAGGATAACCGAGATTTCTGTATTGCGTCTTTCCACTCGGTTGGGCGGGATTTGCTAGAACAGTTGCTTTACGCAGTCGCCGCAGAAATGGTGATGCGTGTCGTACATGATGCGGATCCAGATGTGCCCAAGCAAATTGCGCGGGATATCACGGACTTCTATGGTCTCGCAATCGTGGCGCAGGTGATTAAGTGGTTGCTGGAGGGGATGGTTGAACCAAAAGATACCCTCATTCGACGTGCAGAAATTATGCTGCGTGGCGGTATTGCGAATGCAATCCATAATGGGCGTGCAGCGTACGGGTATTACGCGGTCAATCGTGACAATAACTAAATCGGTCCTCAGCAAAGTGCTGGGGATTTTTTGATTATATTAAGTTCTCTATTTTTGGGCAAACCGCCCAGATTGCCCATTTTTTTAACGTGTACAACCCCCTAAACTAAGGATGTAAACAAAAGTAACCGCTTTAATAACGGCTACGTCATCTAGAAGGGGGCATCAATTATGTGTCATAAACATGTATTTTTCGGCATCGTCCTTGGTATCACGTTGACGGGAGCTGCAATCATTGCGAACCGTCTGGATTTATTCCACGATGATGCGCGCGATTACGATGAATTTGAGGAACGCTAAACGATTAGCGACCGTGAGAGACGTTGACGGGAGGAATCAAAATGGTCAAAACAAAAGCAATTATGATTGGTGCAGGACTTGCGAATATGGCGGCAGCCGTCTATTTCATCCAGGAAGGACATTGGGATGGCGACAACATCACGTTCTACTCGCTTGATGATCACGGATCAAATGACGGGTCCATCGCGACGGACCAGACAGATGAGTACTGGAATAAGAATCATCCGCTGAGCAACACCAAGGGCTATCTGGCGCGCGGTGGACGGATGCTGAACTACCGGACATACGTGGATTTGATGGACTTACTTTCACGCGTTCAGTCCGTGACGGAACCTGGAATGACAGCCGCAGAAGACACCCGCGATTTTGACGCCAAGCACCGGACTTACGACAAGGCACGCCTGCTTCAAGGCGGGAAGGGCATTATCGACGGCGGTAAAATGGGGTTGAATAATCAGGACCGGCTTCTTTTAACGAAACTGATTATGATGCCAGACCGTGAAGAAGAGAAACTCGATAATGTGTCCATCGCCGAGTACTTCAAGGATGATCCCCACATGTTTCAGACGAACTTCTGGTATATGTGGGAGACGACCTTTGCCTTTCGGACGAAGAGTTCGGCGCAGGAATTGCGGCGGTACATGCACCAGATGATTTATGAATTCACGCAGATTGAGCATCTGGTTGGTGTCAACCGCACCCGCTATAACCAGTATGAAAGCATTATGTTGCCCCTGATTAACTACCTAAAGGATGCCGGTTGTCACATTATTCTGAATCGCCGGGTAACCGATTGGGACTTCAAGGACACGAAGATGCAGGATGAAATTACCGTCACGGGTCTGACCATGACGAACACGGAGACGGGCGAAACGGAACACGTCGATGTCGATGACGACACAGCGGTCATCTTCACGAACGGGTCCATCACTGATTCCGCAACATTAGGGGATTTGGACACGCCGGCTGGTGAAAATATGGACTATGGTGCCGCGGCGGGTCTTTGGAAAAAGGCAACGGAACGCTTTTACAACCTCGGGAACCCCGACAAGTTCTTTGCGGATCGGGACGCGAGTGAATGGGTAAGCTTCACCTTAACCACCAAGGACCACGTATTACTCAACGAAATCACGCGTATTACCACGCAAGAACCAGGGAACGCACTGAATTCGTTCTTATCCACGAGTCCCATCACGCCACTCAACCAAGTGGACGTCAACATGTCCATCGTGGTGCACCACCAGCCGCACTTTACGGACCAAAAGCCAAATGAAACGGTCATTTGGGGTTACTTCCTCTACCCACGGCGTCGTGGCGAGTTCGTCCAGAAGCCATACATTGAGATGACGGGGAAGGAAATGTTGCAGGAACTCATCGGTCAACTGGCGAAGGTGGATCCTGGTCCCGTCAACATTCGGGAACATGAAGAAGCCATCATGGACTCGGTCATCAATTGTATCCCAGTCTACATGCCATACGCCTCCGCACTGTTCAACAACCGGGCAAAGGCGGACCGGCCAAAGGTAATCCCGGCAAACGCCACGAACCTCGCCTTCACGGGTGAATTCGTTGAGCAGCCATACCAGATGATTTTCACAGAACAATCTGCCGTTCGCTCAGGTGAAATCGCCGCATTCCACTTCGCGGGAATCCCAATGAGCCACCTCGTCAAGACGCCACGTTATGACAAGGATATCCCAACCTTGATGCGGGCAACCAAGAAGATGTTCGAATAGTCGTTAGTGGGAAGGACGACACAAATAAGGAAGGCCCCACCACAATCCAAAAGCGGGATTGTGGTGGGGCCTTCCTTATCGTTACGGGGATGTTTTTTTGCAGGGGAATGTTTAATTGAAAGTCACATTTCCAAAAAAATAAAAATAACGTATTGGCTTTGACTGTAAACGTTTACCGTGTCACTGGTATCATATAAACATAGCGAAAGATATCAATGATGATCAAATTAACTGCTTTTTGGTAAGTGGGCAAAAAAAGGAAAAAACACAATCAACTCTGCTTCACACCACACCACGTTTGAAAAATGGTTCGAATATGAATTTCAGTCATCTGTATAAGATTGATAGCTTTTTTAGAAATAAAAGAACTCAACTCCAACCACATATTAAGTTGAGTGCAAATTTATTCATATATTTGTATGACTACGCCGTTAATCACATAGAAAATTTTAAATCTGTGGAAATCAGTTTGAACGAATGTGTTAGTGTTGAACAGGTGTTTTATTCGTTATACGTAACTGGTGAAAACAATCAGTATGCGGATGGTGACGTTGTCAAATATAAGCGCAACAACATGTTGGATACAATTGTTAGCCTTATGAAATTGCATGGTAGGCTGGATTTGGTCACATTAATATCAAACATCATCAAAATAAGCACCAATGTATCAGTAATTACCGTTTTAGATGTAATAAAGGGGTTACTAAGTGATCGCTTTCTTATGTTATCAATTTATGGAGAAACTAATTTTAGTGATGCGCAAAGCACGTCATTAGTCGACTTGATAGTAATTGCAAACGCAGTTGATTTGGTAACTGAGTCCTTAAAAACGATTAAAGATAATATTGCGTCCTTTATATCTAGCGGAAATATTAAATATTACTTTAACGCACAATCAATCGTCAAAAATGCTTTCGGATTAGACAATCCATTTGTTCTTAATGAAGAAACATGCCTAAGTCAAGAAAGCATTCGTTCTACCCAGCTATCCACATTACAAAATGATGCAGGTGATTTTGCAAAGTGGTTAATCTCTATAACCACTAGTAAGGACAATGACTATGAACAACTTCAGATGGTAAACTTCAGAAACAAGTTCATTGAAAAATACGGATATAACAACTCCATCAAAATTATCGATTTATTCGATGAATCAAGAGGATTAGGCTCACCATTTGCCGATAGTAAATTTACGATTGGGCAAATCGCATCCATCAATAAACAACGTTCTACATTTAAGGAGTCATACGAAAAAGACACAATTTGTTCTGATAGTTGGCATCTAGACAAGTCTAGTGTAGTTCACCATGACGTCGATCTTGGACCTGATTTTAGAGGATTCGACTTGAACTTCCGAAGCGTTGCCAAAGAAGGAATAAATTATCTAGTATTAGGCAATGTTACATGTTCACTAACTCCATATTCATTTAACGGACGGTTTGAGTTTTTAAATACCCCTGAAGTGCCAACGAAGGGTAACACAATCGTAGGGATAAAATACTTTCCTAAAGACAAAAATTTAAAAAACATTTTTAATGACAATACTGGTAAGCAATCGTTACGAGTTAGTGGAAGTGTCGCTGGAAATGATATATCAATACAGGATGTTTATGTAACTGTTAATCTAAATGATGAGTTTACATTGACCGATATTCTTGGAAATAAATTGATAGTCGATCAAAAATGCCTAGCTAATACCACTTTAGAAGATGATATAGTTCATTTTATGGTGATTGTTTCCACACCTTTTTCGGTATTCAGTACCATTAATATGATTAAAAAGTTCAAGGGGATTCATAGAAAGCGAATTGTTTTTAGAAATATAGTTATAAGTCCTGAGTGTTGGAAGATTACTCCACAATTAATTGGTACTGATAATTATTCGGTAGAATCCGTGCGAAGCGAACTTAAACTGTTGAGCATTCCGAATCTGGTGGTAATTGCAGATAATGATATGTTATTGCCCATTAATTTGAGTTTCGATAGTGACGTACACATACTGATGAAAATCATGAAAACTGGATTTAGGTCAAGATTTGAGACAACATCTCTCGATAAAAAATTGGTCAATGCAAAATGCCCTTTAGGTCATTTT
>CAKRNG010000024.1 GCA_934370925.1 uncultured Lacticaseibacillus sp.
CTTCCACCGCAATCAATTCTGGGTTAAGCGCAGACTTCTGGGGCACGTAGCTCGACTAGGATGTAACGTTCGTGTGCTTTGAACTTCTGGCGCACCCACACGCTTATTTTGTGTGGCTATAGCTTCTTTTTAATTGGCCAAGAAGCCGTGTTGCAGAATATCCATGTACTGCACGGCTTCATCCACGACGGGGTCGAATTCCGCAATCGTGATGTGAGGGTTCTTTTGAATCATGGCCTTTGCCTCTTCCCCGATGAGCATGCTAATCCCGGTGACCATTTTCTGAATTTGGGTCATTTCGATGCCGGGACGTAGCTGCATTCGTTCCAGGACGGGGGTAATGAGCGACGGCACGTTGGCATCGAGTTCATCATTCCAGATGTCGGCGAGTTCCTGCCGCATTTTAACGGGTAATGTCTGGGTATTCGCATAAGCGGACATTGCGAGCGCGAATTCGTCCGGGTAGTCGAGCTGCATCTGAATCTTGTAGCGCAGTGCCCGGGTTACCATGACGGTCAGATTGTCGGCGTTCTGCCAAACGGAGCGGTCAGCGGTGCTGGTTAACTTTGCGTACGTGTGCCGCACCGTTTCGAGGTACAGATTCGCCTTGCTCCCGAAATAATGGAAGAGAAGTCCCTTCGACACCTGGGCGTGCGTGGCAATTGCGTCCGTTTTCGCGTTTTGGTAGCCAACAGCGGCGAAAATATGGGTGGCACTGGCGAAAATCCGTGCTTCTTTATCTGCATCACGTGGGACGGTTGCGTGGGTCATCTAGGTAGTTCCTTTCCTTTGGGGGTGCGATGAATCAACGACTTCTTGCGCACACACCTGCTTTTATTCAATATATTAATCGTACCGCAAAATTCCTTTAATTGGTGATTAAATCGCGGCGCTTATACCCGAAGTAAGCAATCAGGATGAGAATGCCACCCGCAACCGTCATCCAGAGTGCGGTCTGCCAATCAATTGTTGAAACGGGAACGTTATTAATCCAACCGTACGGCGTGAAGTTTGCGGCCCAGTCAGGAAGGTCAACGAGTGGACCGAGGTAAAGGGAAAAGAGGCCGTAGATGGGCAGAATCCAGACAATATTTTGCAGGCGGGGGAGGAAGGCGATGATGATGAGCGCAATACCCATCACAACCAGCAACGCGGGCCAGTAACCGATGAACGCACGGAGGTAGCGAGTCATCTGAATGGGTTGCTTCATGGCTTGGTTTCCCGCAGCCGCCATACCGTAAATGCCTAGAAAGAAAGCAATGGTGGCCGTTAGCAGGGCGGTTATGGTGTAACTAAAGAAGAGATGTAGCCGGGAAACACCGCGTGCGTGAAGCTGTTCCAAGTAACCCTTCTTTTCATCCGTGTTGATTTTGAGCAGCGTGATGAGTGCTGGAACGGTCGCGACGAGCACGAAAATAATGCTGAGTTTGGCGGCGAATGACAGCACAATGGCTTGACCGGCCTTGTTCGCAGCGTCAGACCCAATGAGTTGGGCCATCGCGGGGTTTGTCTTCATGAGGTCTCCCGCCGTGCCGAAGATGGATCCGTAACTTGCGCCCAAGAGCGGCAGGCTAATCAGCCAGACGATGATGCTGGTGCGTTCAAGTCGCGCAATCAGACTGAAGGGTCCCGCAAGAAAGACGCTCGCATGTTTGCGGCCGTTACGTTGGGGCAGCACGCCAGCACCAACGTCTCGTTGACGGTTGATGAGGAAGGCAATGCCCGCTGTGATTAGCGTGGTGATGCCCATTAGCGCAACGGGCCACCAGTTGTTGGCACGATAAATATCGAGTTTTTCAATCCAACCAAAAACGGTGAACCAGGTCGAATCTGGGTTCTGAACATCCGTTGCCATGCGGGCGATGAACAGAACGCCTAGGACGAGGTAGCTTCCCATGGTGGCGCTCCGGCTGCTCGAGACGAGTTGGGCCACTAAGAGGGAGAAGGCGCCAAACATTATCCCGAAAAACGCGAGGCCAATTCCGAATAACCAGTTACCAGCCGTGTTGGCACCGGACATGCCGGCTACTTGCAGACCTAGCGCTTCAACTACCCCGATAAGGAGGTTGATGCAAATGAGTTCAAGGCCGGCCGCAAGTAACTGACTTTGACGACCAATCGCGTGCGCCCGAACCAGTTCGGTCACGCCAGTATCTTCTTCTGCTCGCGTGTTGCGAACCGCAAAGTAGATGTTCATCATCGCGGTGAAGAGCCCCATGAAGACCATCATTTCCGTCGCGTAAATCAGTGCGGGTGAGTAAGGGGGATGCGCGGTAAAGGGACCAAGCAGCGAAATCATGGCGGGCGTTTTGAGGGTTTCGCTGATGGTTGCCAAGGCCTTGTCAGTTCCGTATAACGTGTCGAACTTTGCGGCGGCACCCGCCATTAGCCCCGCAAGACCGATTAACCAGCACAAGATGCGCAACCGGTCGCGGCGAAGATAAAAGCGCGTGAGGAAGCCGCTCTTACTGTAGTTAGCGTTCAAGGGTGTCGCCTCCGTCCTGATTGTAATAGCGCATGAAGAGGTCTTCGAGTGTTGGTGGGGTGCTTTGTAGCGCCACGATGCCATAAGGAACGAGCGCCGTCATGACGGCACCAATTGCATTCGCATCGACCGCGAAGGTGTATTTCCGTGTGGCACCCGCAACTGCGGTGAATCCGTGAACGTCAGGAAGTGCCTGCCCGTCTAGTGGGTGGGTCGTTGTGACCGTCATGTTGGTGCGCGACAGCTGCCGCATTTCATCCAGCGTGCCGGTTTCGATTATCTTCCCTGCGCGAATGATGCCGATTCGGTCGCACATACGTTCAACTTCACTGAGAATATGGCTCGACAATAGAACGCTCTTGCCCGCCTGTTTCAGTTCTAGGACGCGTTTCTGGAAGACTTCTTCCATTAATGGGTCGAGGCCACTCGTGGGTTCGTCAAAAATATAGAGGTCAGCATCTGTGGCGAAGGCGGCAATCAGCGCAACCTTTTGCCGGTTACCCTTGGAATAGGTGCGGCATTTTTTGGTCACGTCAAGTTCAAACTCACGGATGAGCGCGTCCGTTTTAGACGTGTGTTTCTGGTCGCTCAACTTAAGCAGGAGGTCGATGGCTTCCCCACCAGATAGGTTAGGCCACAAGTAGACGTCGCCAGGAACGTAGGCGAGACGCTGGTGGATTTGGACGGCATCGTGCCAGACATCCTGACCAAAAATGGTCGCGTGACCGCCAGATGCCTTAATAATTCCAAGTAATGTCCGAATGGTGGTTGATTTGCCCGCCCCGTTTGGCCCGATGAATCCGAAAACTTC
Source organism: uncultured Lacticaseibacillus sp. (assembly GCA_934370925.1). Classification (GTDB taxonomy): domain Bacteria; phylum Bacillota; class Bacilli; order Lactobacillales; family Lactobacillaceae; genus Lacticaseibacillus. Next base: position 3,297 of record CAKRNG010000024.1, read on the forward strand.
CCCCGCGTTGACGGTGAAGGAAATATCCTGGAGGGCTTCAAACTTGCCGAAGTGTTTGCGCAAACCTTGAATGTTAACAATCGTTTCAGTCATGATGGCACGACTCCTTTTTGCGTTCATTTGCACCATGAGAATAGCAGCCTTTGACTGGCGAGTCAACGACTGGTCAGTCAATAAATTTAACGCACGGAAAATAACAAAAGGGGTGCGGTTTACGTTAGAAAATGAAGTGAGTTGCTTATTTTTTTGAACGTTCGGTTTTGCATGCTTGTCGCGCTTACGCGTGAGTGTTAGACTTGCAAACAACCAAATAGAATGCGCAGCCGTCAGTGACGAGATTGCGCGTTAAAAATTAAGAAAGAAGGATTGATCGTGAGTAATTGGGAGACCAAGTTTGCACGCCGCGGTTTTACTTTTGATGATGTTTTGCTAGTTCCAGCAGAGAGTCATGTGCTACCGAATGAGGTGGATCTTTCCACCCAGCTTGCGCCAAATATTAAACTGAATGTCCCAATTATTAGTGCCGGGATGGACACCGTTACGGAAAGCAAGATGGCAATTGCGATGGCCCGCCAAGGTGGGATGGGGGTTGTCCACAAGAACATGTCCATTGCTGCACAGGTGGAAGAAGTCGCCAAGGTCAAGCGCGCCGTTAATGGTGTGATTGGCGATCCAGTTTACCTGACCGCAGAACGTAGCGTGAAGGAAGCGGCTGATTTGATGGATGCCGAACACATTTCGGGTGTCCCAATTGTGGCTGATCACGATGACAAGCGTCTCGTTGGGATTATCACCAACCGGGATTTACGTTACGTTGGGGACATGTCCATCGCAATCGAAAGTGCCATGACGGATGAAGTTGTGAGTGCCCCACTTGGGACCACAATTGCAGAAGCCGGCAAAATTTTCCAGGCGCACAAAATCGAAAAGCTCCCATTAGTTGACGATGAAGGACGTTTGGCAGGTCTCATCACGATCAAAGACCTTGAACAATTAACGAAGTACCCGAACTCCGCGAAGGACGATAAGGGTCGCTTGCTTGTTGCCGCCGCTGTTGGGGTGACGAGTGATACCTTCGAACGGGCAGCGGGCTTGCTTGATGCTGGTGCGGATGCGATTGTCATCGATACGGCACATGGTCATTCTGCGGGTGTTCTGCGCAAGATTTCTGAAATTCGCGCCCACTTCCCTGAAGCAACACTGATTGCGGGGAACGTGGCAACGGCAGAGGGTGCACGGGCACTGTACGAAGCCGGCGTTGATATCGTGAAGGTTGGGATTGGCCCTGGTTCTATCTGCACGACCCGTATCGTTGCCGGTGTTGGGGTGCCTCAGCTGACCGCCGTTTACGAAGCCGCAAGTGTGGCACGTGAACTCGGTAAGACGATTATTGCTGATGGGGGGATCAAGTACTCCGGCGATATCGTGAAGGCCCTTGCAGCTGGTGGGAACGCCGTCATGCTTGGCTCCATGCTTGCTGGAACGGATGAAGCGCCTGGACAAATGGAACTTTTCCATGGCCGTCGCTACAAGACGTACCGGGGAATGGGCTCCATGGGTGCGATGGAACAGGCACATGGTTCTTCTGACCGGTACTTCCAGTCAGGTGTGAACGAAGCCAACAAGCTCGTCCCAGAAGGAATTGAAGGTCGGGTTGCGTACAAGGGTGCAGCTGGCGACGTGATTTTCCAAATGGTCGGGGGGCTGCGTGCCGGAATGGGTTACGTTGGTGCGCCTGATTTGCCAACACTCGCAAACGATGCCCAGTTCATTCAGATTTCTGGTGCGGGCTTGCGCGAAAGTCACCCACATGATGTTCAGATTACAAAGGAAGCCCCTAACTACTCAGTTGAATAAGTAAGACTGTGTCAAAAAACGGTTAGGCGCTGGTATACAGTGCAGGCCCGGCAAAAATCCCGAATTTAGGATTTTTGCCGGGCCTTTATTGTCTGTTCGGGGTCTTTTTTACTTTGTTGGGGTAATGAAATGCTTCGTGGGTGCGCCAGAAGTTCAAAGCACACGAACGTTACATCCTAGTCGAGCTGCGTGCCCTAGAAGCCTGCGCTTAACCCAGAATCGATTGCGGTGGAAGCCCACCACCTCCATCGCTTCTATGTTAATGCTCAGCTTCTGACCAGGGCACTCCGCTCTGTTTCTAGTCGAGCTACGTGCCCCAGAAGTCTGCGCTTAACCCAGAATTGATTGCGGTGGAAGTACACCACCTCCATCAATTCTACGTTAATGCTCAACTTCTGACCGGGGCACTGCGCTCTGTGATTCGTCTTCTGGCGCAGCCTCCTTTGATTTGTCTCAGTTGCGTTATTTGCTGCGTCTGTGGTTGAGCATATCACCGTCAATCAACCTTTTTTGAGCGTTCGTTCAAAAAAGGTTGATTTTCAGAAAAATGAGCGTATATTAGTTTGAGGGATAAGTTGAGCGGGCGCTCAACTAAAAATGATTTTGCTGATTAATTAGGAAGCCCTTGTGGTTGAAGTGAGTTCAAGTTGTTGCAGCCTCGCGACGGTTCTAACTTGAATAATCGCCTTCTTGGTCACCGAATTTCTAAGCCAATAGGAAAGAGGTATTCTCATGCAAGCACATGAAGTACAAGATAAAGTTGTTGGAAAGAGCCTGGACGAAGTGAACGGCTCCGTTGAAGTGCCACAAGGGGCAGGTTTCTGGAAGACGCTTAAGGCGTTCATGGGACCTGGTGTTTTAATCGCTGTTGGGTATATGGATCCAGGTAACTGGATTACCTCCATCGCGGGTGGGGCGCAGTACCGGTACAAGTTACTGGCTGTCGTGCTCATCTCGAGTTTAATTGCCATGATGCTCCAGGCCATGGCGTCCAAGCTCGGAATCGTGACGGGAAAGGATTTAGCACAGCTTACCCGTGAACACACGGGGAAGAAGGGTGGCTTCACCCTCTGGATTATCGCTGAATTAGCCATCATGGCAACGGATATTGCTGAAATTATTGGGTCTGGGATTGCCATTCAATTGCTCTTCGGTATTCCACTCGTCGTCGGGATTCTCATCACAGCGGCGGACGTTTTGCTGCTGTTGCTACTGATGAAGCTTGGGTTCCGGAAGATTGAAGCCATCGTTGCGACGTTGGTTGCCGTCATTGTTATTGTCTTTGGTTACGAAGTCTTTCTTGCGCAACCAAGTATTGGCGGGATTATCGGCGGGTACATGCCAACTTCTGAAATTATTACGAACCACGGGATGCTGTACCTCACCCTCGGGATTGTGGGGGCAACGGTGATGCCACATGACCTTTATCTGGGTTCTTCTATTTCACAAACACGTAAGGTTAACCGCAAGAACCGGAAGGAATTAGCGCAGGCTGTCCGCTTTGCGACCATCGATTCCAACATGCAGTTGTTCCTTGCGTTCATCGTGAACAGCATGCTGCTCATTTTAGGGGCAGCCCTGTTCTACGGAACGGATAGCTCACTCGGTCGGTTTGCAGAATTGTTCCACTCCTTGAACAACCCTGCGATTGTGGGGGCAATTGCCAGCCCAATGCTGAGTATGCTGTTCGCCGTCGCCCTGCTGTCTTCTGGACAGAGTTCCACCATTACCGGGACGCTCGCTGGGCAGATTGTGATGGAAGGGTTCGTCCGGATTAAGGCCCCAATGTGGGTTCAGCGTCTGGTTACCCGGTTGCTCTCCGTTTCACCCGTGCTGGCATTTGCCATTTACTACCACGGAAATGAAGCGAAGATTGAAAACCTCCTGACGTTCTCGCAGGTATTCCTGAGTATCGCATTGCCGTTTGCCGTTGTGCCACTGGTGATTTTCACCAGTAGCAAGACGCTCATGGGCGAGTTCGCCAACAAGACGTGGATTAAAATTTGCGCCTGGGTTGCCACCATCGTTTTGATTTTGCTGAATGTTTACTTGATTCTGCAAACACTTGGACTTTTGTAATTTAACATGTGATTTGGCCGTAGCAAATGCTGAGGCGGTTGCGTCAAAAGACGGGTTTGTCCCGATAGGCAAGGCAAGTCGTACGGAAGTCCAACTGTGGATTTCCGCGGGGCTTGCCTTGTATATTAGGCAACGATCTGCTGACACCCACCTGCAACACATAGATTCGGAGAGAAATAATAAATGACGAAAAGTGACGATCAACGTGCCAAGATATTAGACGTGGCCCGGGACCTGTTCGCTGAAAAGGGATTTGAAGGCACCACCACGCGCGAGTTAAATAAAGCGCTGGGAATTGCGGACGGCCTACTCTATTACTATTTTCCACACGGGAAGCAAGAAATTCTGGATACGATTGTCCAACAAGGCGTTGAACAGCGAATCAATGAAGTGCAAGTTGATTTTGCGGGTGCCACGACGACGGATCAGCTAGAAGTTCGATTTGGCACGATCATTCGCCAAATCTGGCAGTTGTTTGCGAGTGAGGATAATTACCAGTCCTTCATGATTACCGTGCGGGAACGGATGCTTTTGTCGGATGATGAATCCGGCTGGCTGAGTGCGGTGACCACGGCGGTGGAAGGCAACATTTGCGACGCACTCGCCGCAATTGCTGAGGAAATGGGGTGGACCGAGACGTCCGCACGCATGCGGGGGCAAGTCTGCATGTCCATTATTCAGAGCAAATTGTACGATGAACTCCTGATTAAGGATCACCGTGAACTGCAGGAAACGGCTTTGTTGGGGATGAAGGCACAGATTCATTTTGTGCTGGGGTCAAAATAAGCAGATCAATCTATTTGTCGTTGTGGTTCGTCGCGCTGTTTCCAGTCTGCTGGTGCAGCCGCATTTATAAACGTGAAGAAGCGTTAGTCAAAAAATCCGTCGTACTGGATTTTTTGACTAACGCTTTTCGTTTATTCGGCCATATATAACTTAATCTTTGCATAAAACATATTATAATGAGCGCAGGACCGTCTTGTTTTGCTAAAATTAAGGTTAGTAATACCACTACCACTAACTTGGAAGAGGTTTAAGCCATGAAAATATTAATTGTAGACGATGACAAAGAAATCGTTGAATTGCTCAGTATTTACGCCACGAATGAAGGCTACGAACCCGTTCCCGCTTATTCTGGGAAGGAAGCCATCACGAAGCTTGTGACGAATTCAGATATTGCCCTCATGATTCTCGACATTATGATGCCGAACATGTCTGGGATGGAAGTCGTGAAGGAAGTACGTAAGGATAGCCAGATTCCAATCATTATTGTTTCCGCGAAGACGGGGGACATGGACAAGATTCAGGGACTGATTACGGGCGCGGACGATTACGTCACCAAGCCATTTAACCCGCTTGAAGTGATGGCGCGGGTGAAGAGTCTGTTGCGTCGAAGCCAGAATAACGTGAAGAACACGGCGCCTGACGTGCTCGAAGTGGGCCCGCTCAAAATTAACAAGGATAGTCATGAAGTGGTGACAATCGCTGGCAAGCAGATTCAGCTGACTGCCCTCGAGTTTGGGATTTTGTACCTCCTTGCGAGCCATCCCAACCGCGTCTTTTCTGCCGACGAGATTTTCGAACGTGTTTGGCAACAGGAATCCATCGTTTCGGCGAAGACCGTCATGGTGCACGTGTCGCATTTGCGTGACAAGATTGAAGAAGCAACGGATGGCGAGAAGGTAATCCAAACCGTCTGGGGTGTTGGGTACAAAGTTGAGGCATAAGGATGGCCAGTGAGAAGATTCACCTAACGACCAAAGAGAAGTCTGAGCTTTGGGTTGAAGGACTCGTGACCGTTATTCTGTTGCTGCTCCTGAACTTCGCCATCATCGTGATGATTAACCAGATGATTGTGAACGACCAGCAGTGGGCGAACACCATCTGGACCATCAAGACGACCGTGACGGTTGGTGGCAGTCACCTGTGGAGTTGGCAGAATTTATTCATCTTGGTAATGGCCGTTGCGGATATCATCGTGGTTTATTGGCGGCTCATTCGGCGCTACCGCCAGATGCAGTTGCGCCACATCATTGGTGAATTGCACTACATTGCGGAGGGGCACCTGAACCACCGGATTCGGTTGGAAGTTGGACCGGATATGGAGAAGGTGGTCGCGAGTATTAATGCGCTCGTGGATTCTGCCGTTAAGTCAATGGAAGAAGAACGCAAGATTGAGGCCAGTAAAGATGAACTCATTACCAACGTCTCGCACGATATTCGTACGCCTTTGACCTCGATTATTGGGTATTTGGGCCTTATTGAAGACCGACAATACCGAACGGAAGCGGAAATGCAGAAGTTCGTCCACACGGCGTATTTGAAGTCGAAGCAGATGAAAGTGCTGGTTGAAGACCTCTTCGAATATACGAAGGTGCGCAGTACGACGACCAAGTTAACTTTGGCGCAATTTGATATGGGTGCGATGCTGGATCAACTGGCCGCAAGTTTTGAGCTTGAGGCCCAGAAGAAGGGCATCACGTTTGATGTGCACTGCGACCCAGCACCGCTCATGATGGAAGCAGACTCCGAAAAATTGGGGCGTGTCTTCAATAACTTAATCATCAACGCGCTGAAGTACGGTAAGGGTGCGAAGCATGTGTTCTTGAGTGCGGAAAAAATTGGGTCAGAAGTCGTTGTGCGTGTGGCGAATGACGGGCAGCAGATTCCAAGCGCCTCGTTGAACCAGTTGTTTGACCGCTTCTATCGCGTTGAAGAGAGTCGGTCACAGGAAACGGGTGGATCTGGACTGGGCCTTGCGATTGCGCAGAGCATTGTGACGTTGCACGGTGGGTATATTTTTGCCGATTCCAATCCGGAATTAACGACATTTGTGATGCATTTACCGATGAAAACGGGCGAAACGTTGAAACCGTAGAACCTAGTGGTAAATAGGAACGCGTACATAGCGTACGTGTACTTTTTTGTGCGGGAATCTAGACTTGTGCTGAACGGCCAGCCGTGTAAAATGGTTAATGTATTGAGTCAAAGCGCTTAATCGTTGGGTGACACCGTGTCACCCAACCGAATGAGAACGCCTGAAGGAGACTTCGGACGAATGAGAGAGGATAAGTAGTGATGAAGAAGTTCTTCCGTAGTATTGTGGCGCTCCTTGCCACCGTTACCATCGGGGCAACCGTAATGCCCGCGTTCACGGCAAATGCCGCAACGAGCACTGTGACGAGTAGCCTGGATATGAACGCGAAGGCGGCAATTAGTATTGAGGCCAAGACGGGGAAGGTGCTGTACGCGAAGAACGCGGACACGGCACTCCCAATTGCATCTATGACCAAGCTCATAACGGTGTACCTGCTACTTGATGCTATCAACTCCGGCAAGGTGAAATGGACGGATAAGGTCACACCTGACAAGGAAATCTACAGTATCAGTCAGGACCGTTCCCTTTCGAACGTTCCACTGCGTCAGGATGGCTCCTACACCGTTAAGGAACTCTACCAAGCAACGTTAATCTATTCCGCAAACGCGGCTGCCATGATGTTGGGTGATATTGTTTCCGGCACGCAGGACAAGTTTGTCGCAAAGATGAATGCCACCCTGAAGAGCTGGGGGATTGACGATGCGAACATCGTGAATGCGAACGGTTTGAACAACTCCGATTTGGGCGATTACATCATCTCTGGTAGTAGCAAGTCTGACGAAAACACAATGAGTGCCAAGGACATGGCGCTGGTTGCACAGAAACTCATCACAAAGTACCCAGAAGTATTGGACACCACCAGCATTGCCCACAAGACTTTCCGCGCGGGGACGGACGACGCCACCAAGATGGATAACTGGGACTGGATGTTGCCAGGACTTGTTTATGAGCAGAAGGACTTGACGGTTGATGGTCTGAAGACGGGGACGACGGATACAGCGGGTGACTGCTTTACCGGGACTGCGACCAAGGACGGTATGCGGATTATTACCGTTGTGCTCAATGCTGGCGGAACGGGAACGACGAAGCGGTTTGAACAAACTGCAAAGCTGATGCGGTGGACCTTCAGTAATTGGACTGAAAAAACCGTTGTGAAGAAGAACGCTAGCGTTGCCGGGCACAAGACGTTGACGGTTGATAAGGGGAAAGAAACCACGGTACCCGTGAAGACGAGTGCAGCTGTAACGGTCCCTGTACCAACCGGAACGACCGCTAAAGATATTACGTTGAACTACAAGGCAACCAAGAAGACCGTGACGGCACCGCTGAAGTCGGGCACAACGGTCGGCAAAGTGAGTGTGAGTGTGAAGGGTGATACCTTGGGCTACGTTGACGGAACGGATCAGGCCGCCGTTAGCGTGAAGACCACGAAGACTGTCGAGAAGGCGGGCTTCTTCCGCCTCCTTTTCCGCGGCATTGGGAACTTCTTCTCTAACTTATTCTAATTAGAAACGATTGAGGTTGCGCCATAAGCTGGTTTGGCCTCGATATAAAAGCAGCGCACGCATAAATCCAGTTTGGAATTTATGTGTGCGCTGTTTTTTGTTGCGTGGGCAATCTCCAAGCACACATCTTTTTGAATTGCGTTTACTGGTGGGGTAGCGGGTCAATGTGTGGTTGCTAAATTGACGAATAATAGGCACAATGGGCGATATAAAAGTGAATTGCGGAGGAGAAGTTGCGATGGATTATTTTGCCATCACGCCACAGGGAATGACGTGGCTTGGAGAGGAAATCGAGCGGTGCAAAGCAAAACGGCCAGCGCTGATTAAACGTGTTGCGGCCGCGGCGGCATTGGGTGACCGCTCGGAAAATGCGGAGTATACAGAATCTAAGCGTGAATTGCGCCACCTAGAAAGCCGAATGCGATTTTTGGACAAACAGATGCGGTATGGTGAAGTGGTAACCGTGACGGATGACGGTGTGGCAGATTTGGGGAAGACCGTGACCATCCAATTTGCGCCAGATGATGAGGAAATCTACCAACTTGTGGGGCCAGCTGAGGCAGAAATGGCGGTCAACAACCTGACGTCGGTTTCGCCACTGGGTGCGGCACTGGTAGGTCACAGGGTGGGCGATACTTGCGTCGTTCATGCCCCTGCTGGAGACTATGAGGTGACGTTGATGAATGTTCAATTGACGCGGTAGTTATGGAACCGTGTCCCACCACTGGAGATACATCCAGCCTGGAGTCGAACTTTCACCCGCAACTCACCGCCCCCTTTTCCCCATCACTTGCGCAAAAGTAAACATGGTATAATCAAGGAAGAACGAGTTGCGAATGGACGCTAGTAAAGGACGGAATATTATGGGAATTTCATTACAAGCATGCATCCTATTACTTAAAGAACATCACCTGTTGAAGAGTAGTGCCGTTCAGAACGACACTGCTGTTGAAATGAGTGGGATTGCATACGATTCACGCAAAGTCGATGGCCCCACCTTATTCTTCTGTAAGGGTGCCAAGTTCCGGCCGACTTATTTACTGATGGCCAAGGAAAATGGGGCAACAACGTACGTGGCCGAAAAGCCATACGTTGAAGGAAATGGTTTGAACGCGTTAATTGTGGTGAATATCACAAAAGCGATGGCCATTTTGAGTGCCGCATTCTATGACTTTCCGCAAGATGACCTGCACGTGGTTGCTTACACGGGGACGCAGGGGAAAACGACCGCTGCGTACTTCACGCGGGGAATTCTTGAGGCGGCGCGTCCGAAGCATGTGGCCCTGTTCTCATCCATTGACCGAATTGTTGGCTCTGGCGAAGGGGAGCAGTTCCGTTCCGATTTATCGACGCCAGAGAGTATGGATTTGTTCCACGACATGCGAACGGCTGTTGATAATGGGATGACGAATCTGGTGATGGAAGTCTCTAGTCAAGCGTACCTGCGTAATCGGGTGTTCGGCCTGACTTATGACGTTGGTGTTTTTCTGAACATCACGCCTGACCACATCGGTCCGGATGAGCACCGTGACTTTACGGATTACCTACACAGCAAGATTCAGATGATTGTTAATTCACGCAAAGTTGTAATCAATGCGGAGACGGAACATTTCGACGATATTTACGGCGCCGCGCGTGCAACAACCCGTGCGGATAGTGTTTACCTGTATGCATCAGCAACGTATAAGCCGAAGCGTCCGGACGTGCAGATTGATTTCCGTTATGATAGCCACACGACGGGCACGCAGCGAAGTGAATTCACGCTGATTCCAGTGACGGACAAGGCGGTCATGCTGAATGTTGGGGGGAACTACTGCATTCAGGTGACGGGTGATTACAACGAGAGTAACGCAACGGCTGCCATTATCGGGGCTGGACTGGCGGGTGTTGATGCAACAACGGCTGCCGCGGGATTGAGCCGAACCACCATTCCGGGACGAATGGAAGAATTCTCAATTCCAGGTCACGGGCATGTCTACGTGGATTATGCGCACAATTACGCCAGTATGAAGGCCGTGTTGAGTTTCATCAATGCGGAGTTTAATAACCCACGTTTGCTTGTGGTTCTTGGGTCAACGGGTGATCGTGGTTTCTCCAGGCGGTCAGACTTTGCGCGTGCGCTAAATGAGTATGCGGATGATGCGTACTTAACAACGGACAATCCAGGTTTTGAGAGCCCTGAATCAATCGTGAGCGATATTAGAGAGGGTATTGATGTCGAACGCGTGAAGGTGCATGAAATCCTCGACCGTGAAGCTGCAATTACAGAAGCAATTGCGGCAAGTCGCCCAGAAGATATCGTGTTGATTGCCGGAAAGGGTGCTGAAGACCATCAGCGGGTTCGTGGGATTAACACACCATGGATGACTGATGCCGAGGCCGTCCGTCAAGCTGCCACCAAGTTAGTTTGATGCATATCGCGGGGGCCTGTTGAACTTGATTGTCCAGGTGTCAAAATAAAACAATAGGAAATACATCGTCTAGCGGGTGTGCCGACGATGCCTCGCATATGAAGAAGCGTCCGTATAAATCCAGAACTTAGGATTTATGCGGACGCTTTTTTGTGTAGATGCCAAAAGTTTATCCGTTGTGTTAAAACAACGTGGCGCAAATAGACGTACACCTATCTTGAAACGTGGTCAAATAAACAGAATTAGCCAAACCACTCTGTTGAAGTGAACAAACGGAACAGTTGTACGGATGATAATTATAGTTATTAACCACTCAATTGAGATGCTAAGATATCGAATAATACTCGTTTACATATGAAAATAAAACCGTTTGCGCAATTGCCAAGTTAAACTGGTACCTTGATAAATTAATCTATACCAATCGCTGAAACCCGCTTGGTGACGCCGATTTTTCTTCTGGGGCGTCCATATTGGTACTAAGTATAAACCGAATTTCTCGTTTTCAGGTTGATTACTCATGATTAATTACATTGGTACCATGATAGAATGCCTATAAATCAACGTTTAAGTCGTATAGACCAATGATTGTTTGAAAACAACATTTGGATTTTCAATTGTTAAAACCACGGTGGTATCGCTTTTTGGACGGTAATTGGCAAATGATAATTACAACGCTTTCAAAAATTTTGGTCTTTTTTTGTCAGCATATATACCAAAATGGCTTTTGCCGAATTTGGCTGTGCGATACAATGACGGTGAATTCTAATAAGCCCCGATATATCGGCGCTGGCAAACTTGGCTATGATTTTGTGGCGACATTGGTATAGATGTACCAATCGTAACGTGTTTTTCAGAAACAAGGGATTTAACGTAATTGGTCAGGTTGACCACTTCAAAGAATGCGTTTACACTTCTCCTTGGTTGGTACCAATGGTGGGAGGCGAGGACAAATGGAACAGGTAGAGCAGCCACTACACGAGCAACTGGTTAATCAGTTGCGGGATCGGATTAAAACGCAAATGGCGCCCCATGAACGGGTCCCAGCAGAACGGATGTTGGCAACTGAGTATAACGTCAGTCGCAATACGGTCCGCGCAGCACTCGCAAAACTTGAGATGATGGGGTTGATTTATCGTCAACGGGGACGAGGCACCTTTGTGGCGAATCCGTTGGTAGAGCCAACGAATTTAGCTGATACGTATAGCTTCACCGAGCAAATGGAGGAGCAAGGACGCCGGCCATATTCGCGGGTGCTTTACCTGCAACATTTTCCGGCAACGAAGTACATCGCCGAACAACTCAACATCCCGTTAGGAACACCCACGTATAAGTTGAAGCGATTGCGGTGTGCAGATGGCGTTCCCCTCATGGTTGAACGCACCTTTCTGCCAGCAGATCGTTTTCCAAAACTAACAACAACAGACGTTGAACGTTTTGGCTTGTACGCGGTCATGTTGCGAAAGTATGATTCGCCAATATTGGATGCACGCGAAGCATTTTTTGCAAGCTTGATGCCCGATAAGGATGCGGATTTGCTGGATGTTCCCCAGGGGTCGCCGAGTTTAAATGTTCAGCGAACCAGTACGGGCGTGAACGGCGAAATCGTTGAGTTCACGTTGAGCGTGACGCGTGCCGACCAGTTTGTCTATCGTGTTCAGCATCATGGTGCTGGCGGTGGCTCAACAACATAAACGTTGTTGGGACATGGGGTGTCGCCCAACCGAAATCGTTGGGCAGTGAAAACATTGTGGTTTGAGGAGGAAAAGTTGTGTTTGCAAAATCAACGGAAGAACTAACGAAGCTTGGCGCACAGATTACCACCAAGGAAATTAAGCAGCAGCCAGAATTGTGGGAAGAAGCATTTGCTAACTACAAGGCACAGAAAGACGCAATTACGGCTTTCTTACAAAAGGTCGTTGCTGAGGCGGATGGTCAAGACGTGCGCGTGATTTTCACGGGTGCAGGAACAAGTGCTTACACGGGTGATACGGTCACCCCATACCTGAATCAGCATGGCGACCGGGCACACTTCCGTTTTGAATCCATTGCGACAACGGATATTGTGTCAGCACCATATGATTTCCTTGAACCTGACACGCCAACCGTTCTGGTCTCCTTTGCACGTAGCGGGAACTCGCCAGAATCTGTGAAGACGGTAGATCTGGCAGAACAGTTGGTCAAGAACCTGCACCAAGTCACGATTACATGTGCACCGGATGGGAATCTTGCCCGGCACGCAACGGGTGAAAGTAAAAACTTGCTTCTTCTTCAGCCAGCAGGATCTAACGACAAGGGATTTGCGATGACGGGAAGCTTCTCCTGCATGGCACTCACAGCATTGCTTGTTTTTGATCAGGCGGACGATGTGGCGAAGGCTGATTACGTGGCGAACATCGTCAACATGGGTCATGAAGTGGTTTCTCGTGAAGCCGAAATTCAAGATTTCGTTGATGAAGATTTCAACCGAATCACGTACCTCGGTTCAGGAAGTCTCGGTGGTCTGACGCGTGAAGCGCAGCTGAAGGTGCTTGAATTGACTGCAGGGAAGCTTGCAACAATCTTCGATACCTCAATGGGTTTCCGTCACGGGCCTAAGTCCTTTGTGGATGAACACACGTTGGTCTTTGACTTCTTAAGCAACACGCCATACACACGTCAGTACGATGTGGACGTGATGGAAGAAATCAATGGGGATGGGATTGCGAAGCGTATTGTTGCGGTTGGCACAAACCAGGACAACAACTTCTCCGGTGAGAATTTCGCGTTTGCAACAGGCGATGCGAAATTACCAGAAGCTTACCAGGCACTCCCTGACGTAATGTTTGCACAGACGCTTGCACTGCTTAGTTCCATTAAGGTAGGCAACACCCCTGATACCCCTTCACCAAGTGGCACGGTTAACCGTGTTGTGAAGGGTGTCGTCCTGCATGACTACAAGGGTTAACCGACAATTCGGTCATGGGTTGAATGACCACCTTTCGTCAGAAGGTATCTGACGCTAACAAAGGGTTCCACGCCGTTATGGCAATTATTTCATTATTCCGAGAAGTGCCGTTGAAACGGTGGTTCTCAGGCACAGAGTACGCGGCGTCTCGAGTACCGTTACGGTGGAACTGACGACGTAAGCTCAAGTATAGGAGGAATGATCATGGCAATTATTGCGACACGTATTGATGGCCGACTGGTTCACGGTCAAGTAGCGAACCTCTGGACCACCAAGTTGCAAGCAACCCGTATCATGGTTGTTGACGATAAGGTTGCGGAAAGTGCAATCGAAAAGAGTGGGTTGCGGATGGCAGCACCAGCCACCGTCCGCCTGTCTGTCTTACCCGTTAAGACGGCGGCAAACCACATCTTGGCACACAAGTATGACTCACAGAAGGTCTTCATTGTGGCCAAGACGCCAGCACCACTGCTTGAACTGGTGAAGTTGGGCGTTCCGATTAAGGAAATTAACGTCGGTAACATGTCACAAACGGATGAAACACGTTCCATTACGCGTTCCGTCAACGTGGTGGATGAAGACGTTAAGAACTTCGAAGAGCTGGATAAGCTGGGTGTTCACCTGGTAAACCAGATGGCACCTGGAGATCCACAGGTTGATTTCATGCCATTGCTTAAGAAGTAGGGGACTAAACGTTGTGGCTTAGGCCGCACGCGTGATTAGAATAGGAGGAAGAACAATGCATATTGTATGGTGGCAGATTTTACTACTGACGCTCTATGCCGGCTACCAAATTCTCGATGAGCTGCAGATTTATTCCGCATTAAGTTCACCAGTTGCTGCCGGTTTGATTGCAGGTTTGGTCATGGGTGACTTGAAAGCCGGCCTGATCATCGGTGGTAGTATGCAGATGACCGTCCTGGGTGTTGGGACGTTCGGTGGTGCATCCCGTATTGATGCGAACACAGGGACCGTTATTGCGGTTGCCTTCTCTGTGGGTGCTGGGATGGACGCACAGGCAGCAATTGCAGCCGTGGCTGTACCAGTTGCCAGCTTGATGATTTACATGGATATCCTGGGTCGTTTCACCAACACCTTCTTCGCGCACCGGATTGATGCCGAAGTTGAAAAGATGAACTACAAAGGGATTGAACGTTACTTCGTTGCTGGTGCGCTTCCGTGGGCACTTTCCCGTATGATTCCTGTTGGGTTGGGTCTGACGCTTGGCGGGACCTTTATCGCGAGCGTTGTTAAGTGGCTTGACGGACCTGCTAAGTGGCTGGGTGATGGGCTTACCGTTGCCGGTGCTGTATTGCCAGCCGTTGGGTTTGCTATCTTGCTCCGTTACCTGCCAGTTAAGAAGCACTGGCCATATCTGATTCTCGGTTTCATCATCACCATGTTGATGACAACGCTGTTCACCGACGTTCAGACAATTGGGACTGGCCTCGCCGCTGCTTCCAAGGCATTCACAACGAGCTTCAACACGCTGCCAATGCTTGCTATTGCCCTCATTGGTTTGGCGCTTGCAGCCATCAGCTATCAGCGGGCAATTTCCGCTCCTAAGGCTGTTGCAGCAACGACAAACAATGATTCGGCTTCTGTAGAAGAGGGGGAAATCGAAGATGACGAACTCTAATTACAAACTGACCGATAAAGACTTCAAACAGATTAACCGTCGTAGCTTATTCGGATTCCAGCTGGGTTGGAACTACGAACGGATGCAGGGTTCAGGTTATCTGTACCACATCCTGCCACAGCTGCGTAAGATTTATGGGGATGACACGCCTGAATTGAAGCAGGCGATGAAGATGCACACGCAATTCTTCAACACGTCTAACTTCTTCAACACGATTATCACTGGGATTGACCTGGCTGTTGAAGAAGAACAGGGAATTGAGGGTGCTGAAACTGTTTCTGGTATGAAGACGGGGCTCATGGGCTCCTTCGCCGCAATCGGGGACTCTATCTTCGCTTCGCTGATTCCCGCAATTTTCGGGGCAATTGCTGCCACGATGGCTGCGCAAGGTAACCCAATTGGGCTACTTATCTGGATGCTTGCACAGTTGGCCGTTAACATTTTCCGGTGGTCACAGCTGAAGGTTGCGTACAAGCAGGGGGTTTCCCTGGTTACAACCATGCAGCACCAACTGTCAGCATTGACTGACGCAGCAACGATGATGGGTGTCTTCATGGTTGGGGCCCTCGTTTCAACCATGATCAACGTGAAAATTGCCTGGGCACCAAGCATTGGTTCTGTTCCACTGAACCTGCAAAACAACCTGGACATGATTCTGCCAAAGCTCCTGCCAGCTGTTATTGTTGGCGCAATCTACTGGATGCTGGGTAAGAAGCACATGACATCCACGAAGGCAATCTTCATCGTGCTGATTGTTTCTATCGCACTGGCTGCATTGGGTGTTATCACAAAGGGCTAACACGAGCTTGGACGGCACATCGTCTAGGACATCGTGAGGATTTGATTTAGAAAGAGGACGATTATATGAGCGAATTGGTACTGATTAGTCACGGACAGTTTTGTACAGAACTGAAGAAGAGTGCTGAAATGATTATGGGACCACAGGATAACATCCACACGGTGGAATTGTTGCCAAGTGAAGGCCCAGAAGATTTTCGCAAGAAGTTTGAAGCAACAACTGGTGCACTTTCTGACTACATTGTATTTGCGGACTTAATGGGTGGCACGCCATGCAACGTTGCTTCTCGTATTCTGATGGAAGGCGCAGCGAAGTTCGACCTCTATGCGGGGATGAACTTGCCAATGCTGATCAGCTACATTAACGGTAGTATGCTTGGCGTTGAACCAAACATCATTGATGAAAGCAAAGCGGGTATCGTTCGCGTGAATGATGTAATCGCCGGTATTAACTAAGCGTAGGCATTATTGGCACAATAGTGGGACAAGAATGAGTGATTTTGCAACGGGGCTGGGACAACTGTTCCGGCCCCGTTGTGGTTATTGAAGTGTCACTGTAGGTGGAATTAAGACGTGCTAGAATGATGGTGGCAACGCAACAAGCACGAGTTGAACTGCAAAAAGATTGGAGATTGAATCATGAGTTATTACATTCACGCTGCGAAGTTTTTCCTGAAGAACGTAACGGAAAACGGTGGGTATCTTGAGATTACGGATGATGGCAAATTTGGTGATTACTATCCCGAAAGTCAAAAGCCAACGGGTGAAATCAAGGAGTTAGGTAATCAGTGGGTGGCACCGGGACTGGTTGATACGCATATCCACGGGCTGCTAGGCCACGACGTCATGGACAATGACTGGGATACCATTCAGGAAATGGGTGAAGGACTGCTTTCTTGTGGGGTAACGTCTTGGCTGCCAACCACGCTGACGGGATCGTTCGAACAGCTGAATGCAGTTTGCAAAACGATTGGTGATCATGCCGGCGAAGAAACGGGTGCGAAGATTCAAGGGATTTACTTCGAAGGACCTTACTTCACTGAGGAACACAAAGGGGCACAGAACCCGAAGTACTTTAAGGACCCATCCATTGCCGAATTCGACCAGTGGCAGGCGAGTGCGAAGGGGCTGCTACAGAAGATTGCGATTGCGCCTGAACGTAAAGGGGCGGTTGCGTTTACGAAGCACGTGACACAATCAGGCAAGGTTATCTCGTTGGGTCACTCTAGTGCAACGTTTGAAGAAGCGAAAGCCTGCATTGAAGCTGGGGCATCCGTCTTTACGCACACATTCAACGGGATGAGCGGCCTGAACCACCGTGAACCAGGAATGGTTGGTGCGGCGATGTTCACGCGGGTTGTGGATGACGAACTCATTTGTGATGGTCACCATGTGCGTCCAGAGGTGGCAGCTTCCCTGATTCGGGAAAAGACGCCGGAACACGTTGCGCTGATCACGGATTGCATGCGTGCAGGGCTGATGCCAGACGGGGATTACGTTTTGGGTGAATTTCCCGTTGTCGTTAAGGATGGCATGGTGAAGCTGCGTGATGGCGCACACAGTTTGGCGGGATCAATCCTGAAGCTGAATGACGCCATCAAGAATGTGGTTGAATGGAATGGCAACACGCCAGAAGAGGCCGTGATGATGGCGAGCTATGTACCAGCGAAGTCTTGCAAGGTTGAGGACAAGTGTGGAAGTATCCTGCCTGGTCGTGCCGCTGACTTTATCGTGTTGCAGCCAGACATGACGCTGACGGCAACGTACCTGGATGGTCAATCTCGCTTTGAAGCATAAGTTAATCGCCTAATGCAAAGAGGATGCGCCATAAGTCCAAAGTACACGAACGTTACATCCTAAGTCGAGCTCTGCATCCCAACTTTTTCCGCTTAGCCCAGAATCGACTGCGGTGGTAAACCACCTCCGTCAATTCCATGCTAATGCTCAAAAGTTCCCGGAATGCGCCGCTCTGTAGGTCGTCGCGCGCCAGAAGACTGTCCCCTCAAATACAAGGCAGGCCCGACAGAAATCCTAAGTTCGGGATTTCCGCCGGGCCTGCCTTGTATACCGGGGCCAAACCGTCTTCTGGCGCAGCCTCTTTGTGGTTTGTAATCTATAAGGTGCTAATTATATTCGTTGAGGCGCGGTTAAATTTTGCGCCCGCCGCCTGCTTCAACGTATTTTCGGTCGTCGTAGCTGGCCATGGTTAGCTTACCTTGGCCATAAATCACCTTTGAGACGGCGACATTACGGATTGAGTGGTAGTTTTCAGGCATGCCAAGCGTATTCAGAAGGAGCCAGATAACGGCGCCGTGAGCCACGATGAAGATGCGTTCCTGCCCGGCTGCCTCGGCGTCTTGGGCGATTTTAATGAGGGCGTTTGAGAAACGCTTGACGCTCATCGTGCCATTCTCGGCGGTGCTGTTCCCGTTATGGACATCGAGGACGCGGACTAAGTTAACCATCTGCTTCATGTTGAAGGTGTTCACATTCTGAACGCCCGCATTTTCGAGAAGACCAGCAAGTGCATCCTGCCGTTGCGATTCAGGATTTCCTTCGAACATACCGAAGTTTAATTCGCGCAGTCCGGGAACTTTCGTGATGGGGAGCTTGATGTTTGCGGCGGTGAGTGCGAGTTGTGCAGTATCGCTTGTGCGCTGCAAATCGCTTACGAAAGTGGCGTCGAAGTGAACATCCAACTTTGCGAAGCCGCGTCCGAGCGCTTGGGCATCAGCTGCGCCGCGCTCGGTGAGGTTGGAGTTGACGACACCTTGAACAATCCGTTTGGTGTTGTATTCGGTCTCGCCGTGTCGTGTAAGCCATAATTCAACCATAAAAAATTGTGTCTCCCTTGTGAATAAATTATCTATTTAGGTATAGTTGCACACATAAGGGGGTGAACGCAAATAAAACGTGATTTGCACGCTTACTTATTGTAAGATGAGGGTGTAAAAAGTTGATGATTGGGGGTTGTAAATGATGCATGGTGTACCGCAAAGTATGGATGAAGTGAGTACGTTGGTAAAGTCGGGGCAGTACGGTGATACGACGGCTGTGATTACAGCGGGACTACAGAACTGGGCGCAAGAATTGCTTGATGAAGGTGCGGAAGGTAGTTATTTCACCGCAAAAATTGAAGCAAATACGCTACACATCTCGGATATCAGTGGGGTTGAGGTGGCAACTGTTCAAACACAATTAAATGAAACTTTTGTGGCGAATTTTGAACGTGACGCGCGAGGCACATTGTTGTTCATCCAAAATGCGTTGCGTCACCTCATCGACACACACCAATTGCAGCTGTAAAAACTGAGCAAGTTAAGTTAACTGAAGATAGAAGAAGAGCCTTAGCAGAAATTCCGCGTGGAATTTCTGCTAAGGCTCTTTTCAAGGCTACGTCAGAAGACTGGATGTAACGTTCATTTGCTTCGGACTTATGGCGCACTCACATAGATGGTAAATTAGTAAATCTTGAATTCGGAGAGGGGCCAATACCGTAATACAACAACAGATTGAATCTCACTCTTGGGGATGAAACCGAAGTTACGACCATCGTGTGATACGTAACGGTTGTCTCCCATGACGAAATATTCGCCGGCTGGAACGGTTGCGCGCTTGGTAGAAGCAAGTGTTGATAGCGAAAAGTCATAGGTAAATTTTAAATCACTTGAATCGACACCCAGTTCAGCTGCTTTTTCCGTGAGTTCCTTCTTGATGAACTTTTGGCTTAGATAGTCTTGTTTGACTTCTTTTCCGTTCACGTAAAGCTTGTCGTTCTTGCTCTCGACGGTATCACCAGGCATCCCGATAACGCGCTTAATGTAAAGTTCGCCCTTGGTGGGGTTGTCGACTTTAGGTGCGTACAGGACAACGATATCGTTTCGTTTGACTTTCTTCAGCCGAAGCGAAATGAGGCGATCGCCACTCTCGAGGCCAGGCTCCATGGAAGGCCCCTGAACGATATCCTTGCTGATGACGTAACGCATGAGCAGCATGGTTGCACCGAGTACAACGACGAATAAAATAATGAACTGCAAAATAGTTCGAATGGAACCGTTCTTTTTTGTCTGCAACGGCCTGAACCCCCTTGTGAGATTTGTGATAATCATACCACATGTGCTAACGTGACAGGGGTGACGTTTGTTCGGGTCACGTAATTAAGGAGAAAAAATATGAGTATTTTGACGGTGACGGGGCTTAGTCAACGTTTCATTGATAAGCAATTGTACCAAGATGCCAGTTTTCAGGTGAATAAAGAAGATCATCTGGGGATTATCGGGCAAAATGGTGCGGGTAAGAGTACATTAATTAAAATTCTGACGGGGCAACTCGAAGCGGATGCGGGTACTATTATTTGGCAGAAGCACCTACATATTGGTTATTTGGATCAGTATGCAAACTTAACGCCTGGCCAGACGATTGGTGACTTTCTGAAGACGGCTTTCGCGGACTTGTACGCTAAAGAAGCAAAAATCAACCAAATTTATGCGGACTACGCGAATAATGCGGACGATGAATTGCTGGCGCGAGCTGGAGAGTTGCAACAAGAACTTGAGGCGAAGGACTTCTACGGCATTGAAACGCGGATTGAAACCGTTGCAAGTGGGCTGGGTCTTCTTGCAATTGGACTTGATCATAAAGTGGACCAGTTGTCTGGTGGACAGCGTTCCAAGATTATTTTGGCGAAGCTGCTACTGGAAGAGCCTGACATGTTGCTGCTAGATGAACCAACGAATTACCTGGACAAGGACCACATTGATTGGTTGGCGGACTGGCTGGAAGCATTCGAAGGGGCGTTTATCGTCATCAGTCATGATTATGATTTCCTCCAACGGGTGACCAATGCAATTTTGGACGTTGAATTTGCCACGATTACCAAATATACGGGTAATTTGAAGCAGGCAATGCGGCAAAAAGCAGCAAATGCGGAAACCTATATGAAGGCTTTCCACAAACAGCAAGAAATGATTCAGAAAACTGAGGCGTACATCCGCAAGTTTAAGGCGGGGAGTCGGAGTAATTCCGCGAAGAGCCGCGAAAAGCAGCTGGCGCGGGTTGATCGACTCACGCCACCAGGAAATCGGGCGCACGCGAAGATTCAGTTCCCATTTGTGGAACAGAATAGTCAGGTACTGGTCGACGTTAGCAATTTAGTTGTTGGGTATGACAAACCATTGCTCAGCCCAATGAACTTCACGATTTCAGAGAATGAAGTGCTGGTTCTCGAAGGGTTCAACGGGGTAGGGAAATCGACACTGCTGCGGACAATCCTGGGGCTCCAACCAGCAATCAGTGGGAACGTGGAAATTGCGCAGAACGTTGTGTTTGGCTACTTTGAACAGGAACTAAACTGGAAGGTGCCGAAGCAGACGCCATTGCAGTACATGATGCAAACGTACCCCGCAGCGAACCAACGCACGTTGCGCCAGGTGTTAAGCCGGACAGCATTAACGCGGGAAGAGGCAGACAAGCCATTGATGCTTCTTTCCGGTGGGGAACAGAGTAAGGTGAAGATTGCGGATCTGATGATGCAACCGACAAACTTGCTCATTATGGATGAACCGACGAACCATTTGGATGACGACACGAAGAATGCATTACGTCAGGCGTTGATTGATTTTCCGGGTGCGGTTGTTTTGGTTTCCCATGAAGAAGGCTTCTATGATGATTCGTGGGTAGACACAGTTGTCAATGTCGCTGCACTTCGGGTTTAAGCTTTCTTTTCTTACAACGGATGCTTTGCGTTAAATGATAGGCAGGAACTCGGCGTAACCCACGCCGAGTTCTTTTTGTACGCTATTTTGTCTGGGGAGTGATTGTTTTCTAGCGTATGTTTAGCAATGTGAGTGAAGTGTCGCGTGTTGATTTTAGAAATGTCAGCGGGTTTTACATTTGTTTTTGAGAATTTTTGGGGAGATGAGTTACTCTTTTGTTGAAGGGTTTATTCTAGGTAGGTCAAACGCGGGTGAATCATGAAGAATCGGGTGGCTTTTAAGGGATATTCGAATGTTGCTGCACTTTGGACTTAAGATTTCTGAGTTGTTCTTTCCTTACAACGGATGCTTTGTGTTAAATGATAGTCAGGAACTCGGCGTAACCCACGCCGAGTTCTTTTTGTACGCCATTTTGTCTGGGAAGTGATTGCTTCCTGGTGTATGTTTAGCAATGTGAGTGAAGTGTCGCGTGTTGATTTTAGAAATGTCAGCAGGTTTTACATTTATTTTTGAGAATTCTTGGGGAGATGAGTCACTTTTTTGGTTGAAGGGTTTGTTCTAGGCAGGTCAAACGCGGGTGAATCATGAAGAATCGGGTGGCTTTTAAGGGATATTCGAATGTCGCTGCACTTTGGACTTAAGATTTCTGAGTTGTTATTTCCTTACAACGGATGCTTTGTGTTAAATGATAGTCAGGAACTCGGCGTAACCCACGCCGAGTTCTTTTTGTACGCCATTTTGTCTGGGAAGTGATTGCTTCCTGGTGTATGTTTAGCAATGTGAGTGAAGTGTCGCGTGTTGATTTTAGAAATGTCAGCAGGTTTTACATTTATTTTTGAGAATTCTTGGGGAGATGAGTCACTTTTTTGGTTGAAGGGTTTATTCTAGGTAGGTCAAACGCGGGTGAATCATGAATAATCGGGTAACTTTTAAGGGATATTCGTTGGTTTGTTACGAAAATAAACAAATTATTTTTGCACCTTTGTGAAATGTTTCTTCCATAGAGTAACGTAAAAGGTCTGTGGTAAAAGGTGTTGATCTGTAAAAAAGTTTGTGAAATGTTTTGACAAACGCAGCTGTAGTTGGTACTATATCTAGGTTGTCTTGTTGAGCCGGCGCCAAGCGCTGGCAAACACCTCAACAAGTTGTTGAAAATAATCGTTGACAAATGATTATCATCGTCGTATGATATAAAAGTTGTCGCGAGGCAATGACTTAACTAAGTGGTTCCTTGAAAACTGAACAAAGTTTCGTATAAAT
>CAKRNG010000025.1 GCA_934370925.1 uncultured Lacticaseibacillus sp.
TTAGTCGCTAAAAGCATAACACCGAGGGAGACCAGGTGTCTTTTTTTGTTATAGAAAAAGGGCCTAGAATCCTTGATGTCGATTATTATCAACACCAAAAATTTTAGACCCTTTGTTTTGTTGGGGGGAATGTCCGGTCCTTAGCGCCACGTCGCTAAGGACAAGCCTCAAGATTTACCGCCCAACATCCGTCTTTCGCCCCATATCTTCCCAATCCGCGTCCGTGTATAATGACGATAAGACGTTTTACGATAAATGAGGTGAGTCCGTTGAAAGTTAAGACCCAGTCGAACTTAATGAAGACGCTACTGGTGGCTGTTTTATTACTGGTTGCGGCGGCGCTAGTTTTTGTCTGCACGAAGATTTCGTTCCTGTTTTCCCCGATTAGCACCTTTGTTTCCACCATCATGGGGCCGTTCCTGATTGCGGGGTTCCTATATTACCTGCTTCAGCCATTGGTTAAACTCCTGAACAAGATGCACATCCGGGGACGGAAGGCGTCTGTACTGGCGTTTGTCCTGTTGCTGCTGATTTTGGGCGGTGGGTTAGCTTACCTGATTCCGCAACTTGTGACGCAGATTGCCAGCATGGTACAGAGCTTGCCAGCTTATTTGAATGATATGGAGAAACTGGTACGCCAATTCGCTAATAGTAAACTGGCGGATGATCTGCACATCAGCGAGCTAGTGAGTTCCGTCAAGATTAACCAGAGCCAGATTGTTAAGTTTGTTTCCGAGCACGTATCAACGGGTGCAACGAGTCTCAGCACGGTGGTGGGACACATTGGGAATGCGCTGGTGAATATTTTCATGGCACCACTTGTGCTGTTCTACTTCTTGAAAGACGGCGATAAGCTCTCCGAAAACATTCAGAAGTTCATGCCCCCTCGCTGGCGGTCATTTACGGCAAACTTGCTGCACCGAATGAACGCCACGATGGACAGCTACTTCACGGGTCAGTTCACGGACATGCTGATTGTGGGGATTCTGAGCTGCATCGGGTACGCGATTTCCGGAACACCTTACGCCCTGGTCATCGGGATTACAGCCGGAATTATGAACATGGTACCGTACATCGGTCCTTGGTTAGGAGCCATTCCGGCCGTTGCCGTTGCCGCGACGGTTTCTTGGAAGCAAGTTATCTTCGCTGCCATCGTCGCAGTGGTTGTCCAGCAGATTGATAACAATTTCGTCTACCCGAACGTCATCGGGAAGTCGATGGAAATTCACCCGCTGACCGTGATTGTGCTCCTGTTAACAGCGGGGAATATGTTCGGATTGCTCGGCGTGATTCTGGGGATTCCGGTTTACGCGGTGGTCAAGACCGTGCTGGCGTGCTTCGTCGCAGAACCACGGATTCCGTTCTTCAACTATATGCGTAAGGACGGGGATAAGTCGGTTGAAGAAGCGCCAACAGAGAGCGATGATTCAATAGATATTGAAATTGATACCAAATAAGGTGTGGAGGAGATTGTGATGATCTCCTTTTTTGTTTTACTTTAAGTTTGGAATGCGATATCTTTCGAGTGTAAGATTATGTTAATTTTGAAGATGGGATTGGTTATAGGTGAAAATTAAATATTTTTTAGTCGTTGCAGCAATGCTGTCTTTAGTTACGGCTTGCTCGAGTAGGAAGGATAGCAACTCACAGGCGAGTTTTCGAAAGCAACCTGTGATGACTGTTATCAGCGAGACCAATGAGAGTACACCGCTCGTGTTTTCGCATAGAGGATCAATTTATACAGATCCAGAGCATTCATTTGCGGGGTATGATGAAGCCATTAAGGAAGGCACTGCTTTTATCGAGCAAGACGTTTGGTTAAGTAGGGATGGAAAGTTGTTTGTGACACATGACGATAATTTGAAACGGACGACGGGGGTGGATATTAATGTTTCGCAATCAACGGCAGAACAAGTGCAACGTGTCCATTTAGCAAACGGTGAAAAAATTCATACATTGTCGCAAGTTCTTAAACATTATGGAAACAAAATTCACTTTATCATTGAATCTAAACACAGTGATGATGGCAAAGTAATTCCAACACAAAAAGCGTTAATGGATGTTTTGAAATCAAATAAGCAAACTAATAATGTGATTATTCAGGACAGTGCGATAGATGGGCTGGCATACTTACATTTAAATAGTGACTTTAAAAAGATACCGACATTATGGTTGGCACCAGGAAGTACTGTTGAAGAGTATTGGGCTGCTCTTAATGACGCACCTGAATGGCTAACTTATTTTTCGACAAACATTGAATACACAACGAAATCATTAGTAAAAGAAGCAAGGAAACGGGGATTTAAAACAGATGTATGGACAATTTTAGAATATTCAGATAATAAACAGGCGAATAAGCTACATGTGGATTCTGTTTTTACGAATTCAACTGAAACAACTTTAAAGACTTTAAAATAAACAGAATGAATTTTATTCAAGATACATTGATTCGGTGAGTAACCAACGTTTAAAGTTTTTGACGCTAGTATTCAAGTAAGAGTGGTAAAAAACACCAGTATAGTATCTGAAAATTATTGGTGAGGTAAAATTAGACCATGCATCAAAATCAGTGAACTTAACTGAATAATTGGTAGAGGTTAGGCATTTTAGGAAAAAGATATTGAAATTAAGATCATAGATAAGTGAATTTTGAGGACCGAGTCGGTGGATTCGGTCCTTTTTAAAATCAATTAAACAAATAATCTGTAAATCGGAAAAGTGTTTCATTGAAGGTCAATTGCGATACAATGCAGTTGTAAAAGGGGCGAGATTATGACGACGAAGGATGCTGCTATTAATCTGCGTGTAAACAGTGATTTAAAGGCAAGAGTTAACAAAGATCTAGAGAAGATGGGGCTTGATATGTCAACGTTAATCATTATGACGTTAAAGGCTGTTGATCGGACCCACTCATTACCGTTTATGCCCACTGCAATCAGTCCATTAGATGAAGCTATTGCAGAGGTCAGTGCCGGTCGTACATCAGAGCCGGTAAGTTTAGCTGAACACTTAGCAGAGGTAGCCAAACTTGCTGATGAAGATTGAGACAATTCCAGCCTATATGCATCAGTTGAAGCGCTGTTTGAAAAAACATTACAGTATTGAACGCTATAACCGTGCATTAACGGCGCTGGCATCGGATGACGGAAACACTTTATCAATTACGAGACCATGCTTTAAAGGGAAACTATGCAGGTTATAGAGAGCTGCACATTGATAGCGATTGGTTGCTGATATATGAGCGGCATAACGACACTTTAACGCTGCTGTTAGTCGCCACGGGTTCGCATAGTGAATTATTGAACAAGTAAGCGACTTGTACACGGTTGATTCAAGTGTTCGTAAGTTCAACCTTCCAACCAAAATGCAACCCTTGCAAACTTTCGTCACCGTGGTACACTAGCTAACAATATCTGCCTATATAATGTCGGAATATGGCCGGCCAGTTTCTACCTCAAGCCGTAAACTTGGGACTATAGCGCGACTAGATGTGATTTTGTGCACCCATTTTTGGCGAAATTTCATCTATTTCGACACCGCTGTATCTGACAAACCATGGGCATTTTATGACGCGCTGTGGAATGTCTGGGGACGGCGGTTTTTTGATGCCGGTTGCAGTGAATACCCAGATATTTCCCGCGTTAATCAAACAACGGAGGTCTCATTTTGCAAACAGTCGACATGGTCATTACAGGTGCAAGGGTTCTAAACGTCTATACGCGTACGTTTGAACGGACATCATTATGGATTGATGGGAATCGAATCATTTCGCGGTTGCAAGATGCACCACTACAAGCACGCCAACACGTTGACGCAACGGGGAAGTTCATCGTTCCGGGATTCATCGACGCTCACGTGCATGTGGAGAGCGCACTGGTGACGCCGAGCGAAATTGGAAAAATCCTTCTTCAGCACGGGGTCACCACAATTGTTGCGGATCCGCACGAACTCGGCAATGTTGCGGGGGTTGCGGGCGTGGAATATCTGATTCACGATGCGCGCCAGACACCCCTGGATGTCCGGTACATGCTGCCATCATCCGTTCCGTGCGTGCCGTTCGATCATAATGGGGCCACGTTAACCGCCGCGGATTTATCACCCCTGTACGCAGAACCCGAAGTGAATGGGCTGGCAGAGGTGATGGATTATGGCGCGGTTGCGCGAGGCGATGCAGAAATCAGCGCGAAGATACGGGATGCTTACCAACATGGATTTCATGCGGATGGGCATGGTGCGGGTCTAACTGCCGCGCAACTTGAGGTGATGGCGGAAAAGGGCATGGATACGGATCACGAATGCGGAACGGTTAAGGAAGCACTTGACCGGGTGAACGCGGGGATGATGGTGTTCCTGCGTGAAGGAACGGTTGAACGTGACGTGGCGACCACGGTGCAGGCGGTGACGGAAGCCAATGCTGACCGTTTTGCTTTCTGTACAGACGACAAGACGATAGGCGACATCATGGCGGAAGGTTCTATTGACCGCAATATTCGCATGACGATTGCGGCGGGCGTGCGTCCCGAAACGGCGTATACAATGGCAAGTGCCAATGCAGCAC
Source organism: uncultured Lacticaseibacillus sp. (assembly GCA_934370925.1). Lineage (GTDB taxonomy): Bacteria > Bacillota > Bacilli > Lactobacillales > Lactobacillaceae > Lacticaseibacillus. The sequence goes on from CAKRNG010000025.1 coordinate 4,559, forward strand.
GCGCGCACCGGTTAACTGACCGTGGGAGCCTGAGTGCGGGACAACTGGCGGATTTGGTCCTACTCGATGACGTGAACCAAGTCATTATTTCCCGGGTAATGAAGTCAGGACAGTGGCAAGATGCAGAACCCGAAACGGTACCATTACCTTTTACAGCAACGCAAATGCAACAGCACGTGCAGTTGGCTGACTTACGGTTGCCAGCCAACGCGGGTGACCAGGCGCATGTAATCGGCGTCCAACCCAATCACATCACAACGGATCACCTGCATTTACCCGTTTCTGTGCAAGAGGGGGTGGTTGTGGCCGACACGAAACGTGATGTTCTGAAAATGGTCGTAGTGGAACGCCACCATCATACTGGTTGTGTGGGCGTTGGGTTAGTGCATGGGTTTAACCTGACGGAAGGGGCCATTGCGAGTTCTGTTGCCCATGATGCACACAATATCGTGGCGGTTGGTGTGAACGACGCAGCCATCATGCGGGCAATTCAGGCAATTACCGAGACGGACGGGGGACTGAGTGTGGTGTCGGACGATGCTGTCTTGGCAACGGTGCCCCTCGCAATCGGGGGATTATTGTCCAACCAACCATACCGGATCGTGGCGAAGCAGATGCAGGCGTTGCGGGCGGCGTTCATGACCATTAGCCATGACGTGCAGTACGACCCGTTCATCACGCTCTCGTTCTTGACGTTGCCGGTAATTCCGTCCATCAAGTTAACGGATCAGGGATTATTCGACTTTGACCGCTTTGATTTTATTCCGGTGGTTGAATCGACGGCGACCGTGAAGGCATAGAAAAAGGCATCGTTGCTGGGGCGTTTTTTACCCCGACAGCGATGCCTTTTTAAATTCAGTTAAATTGCCATCTGTGCAACAGGCGTGTGCATTGCGTCCGTAATCCCCTTAGCCAAGGCCTTGCATCCGCGCTTGAGGGCGTTCAAATCGGGATTCGTGAAGGCGAGCCGCATTCCGTTCTTCGTTTGGTGGTCTGGGTAGAGCGTGGTGGACGGAACGAAGGTGACGTCATCGCGTACAGAAGCGAGAATATCTTCCGTGTTTACGTCTGCTGGGAGTTCGACCCAGATGAAGAAGCCGCCGTCTGGTGCGGAGCAAACCGCTCCTTGTGGCAGACTTGCCTGAAGCGTGGTGACCATCATGGCCATTTTGCGGGCGTAAACTTTGCGCAGACGCGCGATATGGTCATCAAGGCTGTTGGTGCGTAGGTACTCGCTCACCGCACGCTGCGTGAGGGTGCTGGATTCGAGGTCGCTGTTACTCTTGAGTTCGGTGAGGCGGTTAATGAGGTCTTGGCTACCCGTCATCCAGCCGAGGCGGAGACCAGGAGCCAGAATTTTGCTGAAGCTCTCAACATGCAGCACATGGTCGTCCGTGTCGAGTTCACGTAACGTTGGCAACGTGGTGCCTTGGTAGCGCAAGGCGCGGTATGGGGCATCCTCCAGTACCAGGACGTCATATTGGCGGGCAAGGGTGAGGAGCTGTTGCCGTTTTGCCAAACTCATCACGGTACCGGTGGGATTTTGGAAGTCAGGCACGGTGTAAATGAGGCGGACATTGCCTTCAGCCAGCGTTTTTGCCAGCACCGTCATGTCCATGCCGTCTTGTTGAACGGGAACCGTGCAGAATTCAGGTTGGTAAGTCCCAAGAGCGGCAAGTGCCCCAGGGTAGGTTGGCCCTTCCACAATCACCCGCACGCCGGGGTCAAGGACGAGGCGACCGACTAAATCGAGTGCCTGTTGCGCGCCCTGCGTGAGCATGACGTTGTCGGTGGTTGCCGGTACGTTGTCAGCCCGAAGACGTTCAGCAAGTTGGGCACGAAGCGGTTCGAAACCAGCTGCGTTCGCGTATTGAAGCACGTCGGTCGAGGAGGTAAGCGTTGCGTTGAAGGCACGACCGAGTTCCGCCTGTGGGAACAACGCGGGGTCGGGCAACCCGCCAGCAAGGGAAACTTGGTTCTTACGCGGCGCTGCCAGCAAGTTCCCCAAGCCAGCATCTTGACTACTTGTCATTCGGTCTGCTAATTGCATCATCATTACCTCCATGTTTTTGCGGTTACCAGCGCGTGCCAAGCGTGAACTCGGTGACGTGCGGTTCATCTTGTCCTTAATGTTACTTGCTTGCGCTGATTAAATAAAGCTCAACTAATTCAATTAAAGGTGAAATTGATTCACTTTAAAGGCGTAAATAATGCTATAATTAGCAAAACAAATCGATGAACAGGATGGGAGACGCATCATGGCGAATTTTTCATACCAAGTTTTTGCAGCCGTTGTCAGTGAGGGGACGTTCGCGCAGGCGGCCACTACGCTTAACGTCACGCCGAGTGCAGTTTCGCACAGTGTGAGCCAGCTGGAGAAGGAACTCGGCTTTCCGCTCTTCATTCGGAGTCGTAGCGGGGTCGAACTGACGGGGGATGGGCAGACAGTGTTGCCGGTCATTCAGGGAATCTTGAATCTCGAAGACCAATTGCACCAGGTGGCGGACAACATTAACGGACTTGCAGCGGGGCGCGTGCGGATTGGTGCGTTTTCGTCCGTGTCGACAAACTGGTTACCGCACATCATTCGCGCCTTTAAGAAGCGGTATCCACAAGTCGAAATCGAAGTGATGCAGGGCGGCTTCAACCAGATTACGGAGCAAGTGCGGAACGGGACGATTGATATTGGCTTCTCCTTGTTGCCCGTTGCGCCTGGCGTCGACGTGGAGCCACTCTTGAAGGATCAGATTTATTGTGTGGCGCCCACGTCATTTGCACCAGCGTCTGGTAAGGACGTGAACGATACGGACATCGTGGGTCACCGGTTTATTCTGCAGCAACAGGACTATGACCGGGATACGAAGATGGCACTGGACCGCTACCACGTGTCGGCGAATTCGCTGACGTATTCGATTGATGACCAGTCGATTCTGTCAATGGTGGAATCTGGCCTCGGCCTCGGTATTCTTCCTGAGTTGGCCCTCAACAAGCTGGTGGGTGCTGTGAATACGTATCCCTTCTCAGAGCCTTTCGCCCGAACCTTATGCCTTGTTGTGAACCAAACCCAGGCGCATGCTCCAAGCGTGGCGCGGATGCGGATGGAGATTGAGCGTTTCCTGAGCCAAACGTACGGTGAGGCGTACTTGGGGAAGCGAGTAAGTGAACGGTAGGGATGTGTAGAAAAAAGAGCGTCAACGCCGAAATCGATTTCGGCGTTGACGCTCTTATTAATTATACGGATTTAAGGCAAATCATTGCCCGCAGCTAAGTAGAGGTCATACCAATCTTCCCGCGTGAGCTCAAAATTACCCGCTTCAGCAACCTTCGCGATACGGGTGGCGTTGGTTGTGCCCGCGATAACTTGTGTGTGGCCCGGAATACGCAGAATCCACGCGGCTGCGATAGCGTTGACGTTCGTGGCGTATTGGTCGGCCAATTCGTGTAACTTCGCATTCAGTTCGGGGAACTTCGGGTTATCGATGAAGACACCCTCGAAGAAGCCATACTGGAACGGACTCCACGCCTGAATGGACATGTGGTGCAACCGACTATATTCCAGAATGCCGCCATCGTGGTTGGTGGACCGGTCATCCGTCATGTTCGTGTGGAGGCCAAAGTCAATCATGCCGGTGTGTTTGAGCGACAGCTGCAACTGGTTGACGATAAGCTTCTGCTGCACGGCCTGTTGCAGCAGTTCAATCTGGCCCGGGTTGAAGTTGGACACCCCAAACTGGCGCACCTTCCCGCTATTTTGCAGAATGGCGAATGCTTCGGCGATTTCTTCGGGATCCATGAGGGCATCGGGACGGTGAAGCAACAGTGTGTCTACGTAGTCCAAGCCGAGGCGTTCCAGACTGGCATCGACGGATTTCAGGATGTGCGCCATGCTGAAGTCGTAGCGCTTGCCGGGGACAATACCTGTCTTCGTTTGTACGAGAATCTCATCACGATTGAAACTGGCGTCCTTGAGTGCGGCCCCGAAAATTTCTTCAGACTGACCGCCACCGTAAATGTCGGCGTTATCGAAGAAATTCACACCAGCATCATGGGCGCTTTCCAGCAGGTTAACTGCTTCAGTGTGGTTTAGGTTCGGAATCCGCATGACGCCGAGCGCCACACTGGAGGCGAGAAGGCCAGAGTTACCTAAATTGACTTGTTTCAAATAAATCACTCCCTGAGATAATATTACCCAAAGCTTAGCACATCACTTCAATTTTAGAAAGCGGATACAGCTGTGCAAATTCGGGGTGCTGGTATTGATGAAATAATTACGATTTTGATTAATCGGCGCCACTAAATCTGCTATGATGGATGCTGTTATACGGATGATTTCGGTCGTGATATTGCTTTGCAGAAGTAGATTGGAATCGCTGAATAAGTGGATGGGTGGCAAATGGGATGATGTGGATTGTGGTGATGATGGGGGCGGCGATTTCTGCGGCCTTGGTTCAAGGACTCACTGGGTTTGGCTCGGGCATCGTGTTGATGGTGTTCCTGCCGCACTTATTGCCAATGGGGCAGAGTGCGGGCGTGTCGACGCTCACAATGGCAATTGCGAATGTCGCATTAGTGTGGCGGTATCGGCACGCGTTGCAGTGGCGCCAGTTGGTCATCCCGTTCATCGTCTACGCATCCGTGGCCACGTGGTCGGTTCACTTGGGTCAAGTGTTACCGGTGAACCTGCTGAAGGCGATGCTTGGTGGCCTGCTCGTCGCACTTGCCACGTACTTCGTGTTATCACGGAAGGCGGATGTGACGCGTTTTCCCGTCTACGTGACCGTCATGTTCATGATTATCTCCGGGTTCTTCAACGGCTTGTTCGGTATTGGCGGGCCGCTTATGGCGCTGTACTTCCTCACGCTTACGTCGACGAAGGAAGCCTACCTAGCAAGTATCCAGACGTTCTTCCTGATGGACACCATCTACGTGACAACGGTGCGATTTGCCACGCACGTGCTGAGCGTTGCGGACATCAAATTCGTGGCGGTTGGGATGGTTGGCGCCATCATCGGGACAATTGTGGCGAACCGAATCGTCGATCAGCTGAATATTGAGCGGGTCAAACAGTGCGTCTACGTGTTTATTGGGATTGCGGGGGCTTACTACCTGCTCACAGGCTTACAGGTGTGGTAGAATATATGCAGTATTGTGAAAAATAATGGAGGCGGAAATTTTGGCAGATCGACCAATTCGCGTACGATACGCGCCAAGCCCAACCGGACACCTGCACATCGGGAACGCCCGGACGGCTTTATTCAACTATTTGTTTGCACGGCACAACAACGGGACCATGGTACTTCGGATTGAAGATACCGATACCAAGCGGAACGTTGAAGACGGTGAACAGAGTCAGAAGGAAAACCTGACCTGGCTCGGCATTGACTGGGATGAAGGTCCCGACAAGGGCGGCGACTTCGGCCCTTACCGTCAGTCTGAACGTAAGGACATCTACCTACCACTGATCCAGAAGCTGGTAGATGAAGGTCTTGCCTACGAATCTTACAAGACTGAGGCCGAACTGGAAGCTGAACGCGAGGCGCAGAAGGCTAACCACGAAATGCCACACTATATCTACGAATACGAAGGCATGACGGAAGACGAAAAGGCCGCTGCAATTGCTGAAGCAAAGGCAAAGGGGCTGGAACCCGTTATCCGGTTCCACATTCCAGCAGACCGGACGTACAAGTGGGACGATATTGTTAAGGGCGAAATTTCCATTGACTCCGATTCTATCGGGGGCGACTTCGTTATTCAGAAGCGCGACGGGATGCCAACGTACAACTTCGCCGTGGTTGTGGATGACCACTTGATGGAAATCAGTCACGTTCTGCGTGGGGATGACCACATTGCGAACACCCCTAAGCAGCTGGCGATTTACGAAGCATTCGGCTGGGAAGCACCTGTTTTCGGTCACATGACGCTTATCATCAACACCGAGACCGGTAAGAAGCTGTCCAAGCGTGACGAAACCATCCTGCAGTTCATTGAACAGTACAAGGAATTGGGTTACTTGCCACAAGCAATGTTCAACTTCATCACCTTGCTCGGTTGGTCGCCAAAGGGTGAAAGCGAAATCTTCACCAAGAAGCAGTTCATCAAGCAATTCGACCCAACGCGTCTGAGCAAGAGCCCAGCCAAGTTCGACCAGAAGAAGCTGGAATGGGTTAACAACCAGTACGTGAAGAACGCCGACGAGAACGATATCGCGGGTCTTGCCCTCGATAACCTGATCAAGGCCGGTAAGATTGAGGCTGATCCAGACCTCAAGACGATCGAATGGGCACGTCAGATTACCAACCTGTACAAGCAGCAGATGAGCTACACGGCACAGATTGTTGACGATGCAGACCTGTTCTTCGCGGCACCTGCTGACTTGACGGATGAAGACAAGCAAGAAATTGCAGATGACCAGGCAAAGCCAGTGATCGATGCCTTCTACCAGAAGATGCAGACCATCAAGCCATTCTCCGCTTTCAACATCAAGAAGGCGACGAATGAAGTGCGCGATGAAACCGGGGCAAAGGGCCGCAAGCTCTACATGCCAATCCGAATCGCCACGACCCGCTTGATGCACGGCCCACAGTTACCAGAAACCCTCGAACTCCTCGGACGCGAGCAGGTTCTGGCCAACATGGAATACGTGATGAAGCAGCTTTAATTTTTAGCAACAAAAGAAGAAGCTCCATCAACATCCGAATTTGGGTGTTGGTGGAGCTTCTTCTTTTATGCTTGCAGGCGAATGATGTGATCAAAAAGGCAGCGTTTAGCCCTGCTTTTCCAGTCGGTCCATTGTTTTGTTCAATGCTTCATCCACGCGGTTATTGTTCTTGTTATTGGCGTGTCCCTTGACCTTTTGGAAAGTGAGGTCATCGAAGCGGTCAACTTGAGCAAGCAGTTGTTGCCACAGTTCGGCGTTCTTCACGTCCTTGCCGCCTTTTTTCCACCCGTTTTGGCGCCATTTCACGTACCATTTCTGCTGCATTGTGTTGATGACGTAAGCGGAGTCGGAGAAAACAATCACGGGGAGGTCGGTGCGTTTTAAGGCGGAGAGCCCCTGAATGACCGCCATGATTTCCATGTAATTATTGGTGCGACCAAGTTCGCCGTCCGTCAGCATTTTTTCGTGTTCGCCAAAAATGAGAAGGGCCGCCCACGCACTGGGATCCGTCGACTTAACGGAGCCTCCCGCGTAGTTCCCGTGATTGCGATTACCACCGTCCGTGTAAATTTCAATCGTTGACATGATAGCTTCCTTTCAGAAATTCTGGCATTACTAGAAGTAGATTACGCAAAGAACATGCGTATTCCCCGTTTGCACATTATTTTCCGGGAAATAATGATTACGCAATTGTGGTTGGACGTGCCAAACGCAGGTAAATAATGGCTGCAATCAGGATGGGCGCGGCAATAATGATGCCGTGTGCACCCACGAGATGGGCTGCGAGTCCAGATACCGTTGCCCCCAGAATGAGTGCGAGGATGGTTGCACCCGCATCCCGCGCAGCAAGTAGCTGTGTCCGGTCACCGTGAACAAGACCATCATACAGACCCTCCGCAGTGGTGCGTAGGTTCCCCGTCATCATGATGGACATGAACGGTTTCCCGCGCAACCGCCGAAATTCCTGAAGTTGCGCGGCCGCAATGATGGCGACCAGCGAACTCGTGGCTGTGTCCGAGATGTAGGGGGCGGTGATTGCAATGAGGATAGCCATCGCTGCTTCGAAGGCGAGGACGATGGTTGCACGTTTCCCCTTAACTTCGGGGGTGTTTAACGCGTGCTGAAGGGTGCGGATAATGACGGTCCCCACGGCAAAGACCAGGAAGGGGATGAGGTGGGCGATGAAGTTGCGCCAATCGCTGCGGCCGGCACTAACCCCCATGAGAATCATGTTCCCAGTTTGCAGGCCAGCAAACACACCATCATGAGCAACGTAGGTATAGGCGTCAAGCGCCCCAGCGTTGGCGGCAAGCAACATGCCCATGGGGAGGCGTTCAGTTTTAGGGAAGATGGGGGGCATGATATATCCTTTCGTAAATCAGCGTTGGAGAAAGACAATCTACATTTTAGCACATGTGGACAGGACGGTTGGGGGTCGGTGCGTACTGGTGGCCTCCGTTGCGGGCTTATGAGGGCCGGAACGTGGTGTGGGTAATACCGGCGCGGACTGGCGGTCTCCGTTGCGGGCTTAGGGGGCCGGAACGTGGTATGGCCGGCTCCAGCCGCTGACGCGTCTTCCACCTGAAAAGAAAGCCTTGGCTCGCTGCGCTCCCGCAAGTCTTTCTTTTCGCCAGTCTGACCAAAACCCGGTCAGACTTCCACCACTTGGCCCCCACGCCCTTCACTCCAACCGCCAGTACGCACCTACGTAGATTAGGTGGAAAGATCTCCCCCTTCTTTTTTGAGGAAAAACCTTTTTAGGCAGGACATTCGCGGCTGCGCGCGAATGTCTTATCGAGGGTTGGTTTGCTCACTAAGGTTTGATTGACTGGTATTGTTGACTCCGAGTTTCAATGTAACCAATCAACGAGCGGATGCAGCGCAAGGAGCGACAGCGACGTTGCGTCAATATCTTTTCATTACAAACATAAAGGTGATTAGAGGGGGATGTAGGCAGTTGCGGGGGAAAGTTCGGCGGAGGTTTTGGGATGCGGAAGTGGTGAAGGTATCTTGGCGGTTTACCGCCTAGATACGGGCCGACTTTGAGACTGGCTGACGGGCTTTGTCAGACAGGCTCAAAGCGAGGTGGAATAATTATGACCGGTCTTTGGTCATAATTATGGAACCGTGCCCCACCACTGGAGACACCGCAAAACCGGAGCTGAACTTTTCCCCGCAACTGCCGACTTCCGTGCCCCACCCGTTTGTTGTGTAATTGACACTGGGATAATGAGGGGAAACGTGATGTAATTGAGTTGGCGATGATAAACGTTTAATGGTAAACTGTGACGGATATGCTAATTTTTGTCACAAATCAAACAATAAAGTAAACTAAAGCGGGCGACCACCAGTCTGTAGCTCGCACGAAACGAGGAAGATAATGGAAAACAAGCGGCTTTCGCGGCGCAATTTATTTTTCATAGGAACCATGCTGTTTGGCCTCTTTTTTGGTGCCGGGAACTTGATTTTCCCTGTGTTCTTGGGACAATCGGCCGGTAAGAATATCGTTCCCGCCGTTATCGGGTTCTTAATCTCGGGGGTCGGTTTGCCACTACTTGCGGTTGCCGCTATCGGGATGAGCAGAACGGACGGTGTGTTTGGACTTGCTGCAAAAGTGGGGCGTCCATTCGCGTACGTGTTCACCGTAATTCTGTACTTGGGGATTGGCCCTCTGTTTGCGACACCACGTCTTGCCACGATTTCTTACGAGATTGGGCTTGATCCGTTCATTCCTAATCGTTACCAACACGTGGCCCTTGCCATCTTCTCCGTTCTATTCTTCGGGGTGGCGTGGTTGCTGGCGCGTAAACCTGGCCGGATTATGCTCTACATTGGTAAAATCCTAACGCCTGCGTTTCTTGTTGCACTCGTCCTACTACTGGGATTTGTCGTGATATTTCCGATGGGTGGTGTTCACGCAGCGCCCGCTGCCGCGTACAAGCACATGGCGTTTAGCTCTGGGTTCAGTTCCGGGTACATGACAATGGATGCGCTGGCTGGATTGGCGTTCGGGATTGTTGTTGTGAAGGCCATTCAGGGGCTTGGCGTGACGAAACCGCAAGATATCGCGATTGGGACGATTAAGGCCGGGGCCATTTCGGCGACACTCATGGCTGTGATTTACGCCGTGCTCGCCTACATGGGATTGACCGCACTTGGCGAATTCGACCGAGCAGCAAATGGTGGTGTCATTATCGCAGAGATTGCGCGGTACTATTTCGGAACTTTGGGAAGCCTACTAACCGCAATCATTGTGATTTTGGCTTGTCTAAAAACGGGCGTGGGCCTCATTACTGCGTTCGGGGATACCTTCAAGGAGCTGTTCCCCAAGCTGAATTACAAGTGGCTGATTCTGGTTGCGGCGGGCGTGCCACTGCTACTGGCAAACGTCGGGCTGAATCAGATTATTATGATTTCCGTGCCGTTCCTCGACTTCCTGTATCCGATTGCGATTGTGCTGATTCTACTTGGTCTGTTGTCGCGAACATTCGGCGATGCACGCATTGTGTACGTGGTGACGATTGCGATGGTCACGATTCCGGCACTTCTGGATGGCCTGAACGCATTACCGACGTCACTGCACCATGGCGTGTTGGCGCAAGTATTGGCGTTTGGCCAGTATCTTCCGGGCTTTAGGGAAGGTCTGGGCTGGACGGTGCCGGCACTCATCGGGTTCATTGTTTCAGTACTGATTGCAAAAATGAATCAACGAACTGAATAGTGGTACAAGAATAGCGGTCCTGATAAGCTTCCTGAATTGGAAAGTTTATCGGGGCCGCTATTTTAGTTTGGCTATGCGCGTTTCTTTTCTTCGTCTTCTGGTTTTGGTGCAGGACCTACTTCGTCCTTCGCGGTCACTTTTTTGCCATTGACTGCGTGAACATTTTTGAAAGCAACGACGATTCGGCCGTTGAGTTCTGGTACGTTGGGTCCATCCGCTTCCTGATCGAACTCGGTGATCTCGAGGAGTGCGGCGTGCTCGTAAGTCTTGGCAACCTGCCCCTTAAACGGTTTTAACATGTCCTCTTTAACCTGGACAGTCAGTTCGTCGCCGGGATTGACGGTGAATTTAGTCATACGTGCTTCCTCCAATCTTGATTTGATATCGGGCATTGTATTGCGTTTTGTGGCCGTTGCCAACCGTTTTTGGTGAATAATGGAACGTCGTAATAAATTCTTATAGTATGGCAAAGGATTCCGTGATTTATATCTGCTGTTTGAAAAATGTTTTAAGCATGACGTCTTGTCGTAACTTGCACATTTGCAGGTCAAGCCCTAGAATTAAAGAGAATGTGAATTAGTCCACTTGTGGAGGAGGAAAACGGTATGGCAGAAAGTAATCTTCAGTTCAACCAGCTTTCAGATTCAGCAAAGCGCGTGGCGGTGAGCCAGTTTAGCAAGTTCTACGTGCGGTATTTCAGGAACGAGGGGCTTGATGTGTTCACCCAGCTCGACCGGACGGGGTACATCACGGATATTAATCAGTACTTGATGGAGAATTCGGCGCTACACAGTGATGAACTGATTGTGGGTCTTATTGCCAATCGTGGTGAAAACATGGGGCACCTGCTCGATGCAATTGGCGTGACGTTCGCAGAGGACGGCACACCACAGCCAACCCTTGAACAGTGGTATATGAACGAAAAGAGTCAGGTCATACGTTAAGTTGAACTGACAGTCGCAATATAAAAAGTCAGGTAGAAATTCGATTTCGGATTTCTACCTGACTTTTTTATGTACCCAAATCAGGACGACTGTGAATGCTGACTAGCATAACTGGTCTAGACAGGAAGTGATTCGACTAACTTTTAGTAACTGTAATTCGAAAACGGTTGTTATTTGTATATTTTTCGCAATTATTTTTGAATCCGTTTTCGCTGTTGCGACGGGGCTTCACCCAAACCGCGTCATCACGGCGAATTAAAAAACACGCGTTACTATTTACCGTGGCCTATTCAATGATTTAGATTTAAATTATAAGACCGAGGCAGATAATTGAGCGGAGGTGATTGCTAACATGCACTGGAAGCAGGTGGGGTTCTGGGAAAGTAGTCTGACTTTCTCCTAAATCTAATGGAGGACGGAAAACATGCGAAAACTTTTTAAAGCATTTGCTGTCGGTCTGCTGGTGTTGATGCAGTTCCAAGGTATCTTTAGCATCACGCAGCCACAAACAGCAAGCGCGCGCGACGAACAAGTTATTCTGGATAATCAGTCCGCGAAAGTCGCTGTGACGACGGACGTGACCGATGATCAGATTGCGTGGACGTTGCACTATGAAAAGCGCGCAGGTGAAGATGATAGCATTACGTCGCTAAGGTTCAGGATTGCCGAACAAGAAGATGGTTCGGGGAACGTGACGTACAAGGATGGGGACATCAAGGACCGCCAAACGGATGATGCGTGGTATCGCGAGGCAACGTATAGTGCTTCCAGCGAAGGGACGCTCACCGTGACAACGGCCAAGACCGCCAAGCAGTTAGTTGTTTGGGTTCAACTCGACAACCAGCTGATTGGGAAGACCACCACGGACACGTTAACCGATACGGACGCAGAGGCGAAAATCGTTGAAGCGCCCGAGATTGCGACCGCTGAAGAGGAAACCGTTACGAGCGAAGAAGACGCAACGGCGGAATCCACAACGGAAGAAGGAACCACCGAAACGACAACCGAAGAAGAAACAAGTAGCCAGGAAACAGTCACGGAAGAAACCGTGACGCCAGAAGTGGCCGCACCGGTTTTGAAAGAGAAGACGGACGCAACCACCGAGGAAGTTCAGGCTGCAGAAGGGCGTTTGGCATACGCAGCGCCCGCATTGCTGGCCCGGTTGGGCAGTTCAAGCGCCAATGATCAATTTAAATATACAGAGGATGCTGAGGGGAAGTACCCAACCGACAATACCAACGCGCACCGGACGTTTAACGGTTCAACCAGTAATACGGATATCCGAAATTATGACTATGCGGATACAACTTTGACGACGGATGACACGAAGGTAAGCTCAATTATCAACAGTGGGACGGCTTTTGAAAATGGGTACACGAACTACTCGGGTGGCTCGGGTGTGAATGAATATAACGTCTACACCAAGAAGTCCGTGAAGCCAACCGCAAATGAGAACGAGTATGAAGTCCAACTCGACGTGATTGGGGACGCCATTCGCCCACTGCCAAAACTGGACGTGGTGCTGGTGCTTGATAAGTCGGGGAGTATGACGACGGTTGATTCCGGTAGTTCACAGACACGTTGGCGGAAGTTGCGTGATGCGGTGAACAAGTTCGCCACGGGTCTGCTTGATGGTGAAGCCGATGTTCAGATTGGGATGGCGTCATTTGGGGGAATGCAGACAAGCGGTTCATGGGGAACTTATGCTGAAATTGCTTCGTTTGGTCCGATAAATACCGGTAGCAATTCCTCTCTTGATGGTTACTCAACAAGTGCATCAGAAATTACAAATCACGGTATTTTCTCCGGTACGCCAACTGGGGGAACGCCAACATTCTTAGGCTTTGATGCTGGATTGAACTTGTTGATGAACAAGAACATGGGCGCACGAGATGATGCAACCAAGATCATCATTACCATTACTGATGGGGTGCCAACTTACTACCCAACAACGGGTAATAATAATAGTTATACCTACGAAAATGGTAACGCGCGTACCGTTCAAGGATCACTTAACTTGAGCACACGAACAGTAAATAACAGCAGCTTGCGGTACACGCTCCCAACAACTTACTGGAATGGTACAGGGAGTGCGAACTATGGTACAGAAAACACGGCGCACGTTAACCGCCGTTACGCAGCCAGTGGTTACCAGAACATTGACGGTTACAGTATTGGTTTCTACACGGATGCTAACATTACGACTTTCTTGAAAGCGCTTGGACCTAAAGGGGACTTCCAAGTTGACGATGCCGACACGCTCGTCGAAAAACTCCACCAAATCGCCGGTGAGTACACGGCTCAAATCTACAACGGCATTCTGACCGATCCGATGAGTAGCGCCGTGACGCGGGTTGGTGGTGTTTCACAGGCAGCACTGTTGTTGAAGGGCAATACGTTGACGGCAATTCCGTCCGGGAGTGCGAACTATCCGCAGTACGCCTCAAACATCAACTTGAGCGAGGCGGATGGCAAAATCACCCTGAATAACGTGACGTTAGGTTATAGTTCCGGTAGCCAACAGGGATTCCGCATCACGTACAAGGTTTCGCTGAAGGAAGACTACCGTGACGGCTTGTTCCACCCAACGAACGAAACGACCCTGCTGAAGAATGGGGACGGCGATTACTTGCACTTCGCCATTCCGTCCGTTCGTGAAGTGCAGGCGAAGGGGAGTCTGACCGTTAAGAAAAACTGGGTAGACAGCAACAACCAATGGAACACGCGGGAAGGTATCACGATGGACCTGTACAGCCGTCGTGGTGGCAGCGACTGGGCGAAGGTTGATTCGAAGGCGTTCGGTGTGAATGACACGTCTTACACCTTCGACAACTTGCCGGTTTCTGTCGGCTCCAGCAAGTTTGAATACAAGGTCATTGAGCGGACAACGGATGGCGACGCGTCATACGTGCCGGGTTACGAAGCACCAGCATACGCGCCGGAAACGGTGACGCTGGACGCAGATGCAACCAAGACACTGACCGTGACGAACACGCTGAAGAATGCCGATTACGAATTCACGAAGACGGCGGGTGACGGAAAGACAGGGCTGCAGGGCGCAAAGTTCGCCGTCACGCGTCAAGGGACGACCGGAATAGTCGCGACCGTCACGAGTGATAGTGATGGGAAGGTTAGCCTGAACAACTTGCTAATCGGGGTTTACACCGTCACCGAAACGCAGGCGCCAGATGGTTATAGGGGCACGGGTTCCTTCACCGTGACCGTGACGGATAACGGGGCGGACAAAGCCCTGACAGTCACGAGCACACTCACGAACGACACGCTCACGAATGACCTGAAGAACACCGCGTTAGTGATTCAGAAGACGGATAGCGTGACGGGGAAAGCAGTTGAAGGCGCAACGTTTGAAGTTTTCAAGGTGACTGAAATAGGTGAGGAATCACTTGGCGAAAAGACCACCAACGAATATGGTGAGCTGATCTTCACGGATGGCCTGCCCGTGGGTAGTTACCGGGTAACCGAAACGGATGCGCCAGATGGCTACCTATTGCTGGAAGGTGACTTCACCTTCACGATTACCGAGACAGGAAAGGTGACCGACTTCAAGTACACCGGCAATGACTTTGAAGCCGGCGCAACACCGGAACTGGAATTGAACGAAGGAACTGACCTGAACCAGATGATTATTACCGCGCAGAACACGCCGAAACCTGGCACCCACCTGCCAAGCACTGGGGGGATGGGCACCAAGTCAATCATCATCGCGGGTCTCCTCCTTGTTGGCCTTGCCAGTGCCATGAAGTTAATCGATTGGCGCAAGAAACGTGGGGGTGATGGCAATGTTTAAACGATTCTTGTTAGTCGCCATGGCCTGCATGATGGCCTTGCCGTTCGTGACGGCGAGTCAAACCCAGGCGGCAACGGCGACGGATTCAGCAGAAATCGTGTTGCACAAGCGGATTTACGACGTGAACGGCAA
The DNA here is from genome assembly GCA_934370925.1 of uncultured Lacticaseibacillus sp. GTDB lineage: Bacteria > Bacillota > Bacilli > Lactobacillales > Lactobacillaceae > Lacticaseibacillus. The sequence goes on from CAKRNG010000025.1 coordinate 19,822, forward strand.
TGACGGCAGCCAATTCGAAAACGACGGACTACTCAAGGACGCCTCGGATTCACTGCTCAGCCAGACAACGGGGATCAACGATGTGCACTTCGCAGTCTATGACGCCACGGAGTTGCTGCAAAAGGCGCTCGAAAGTGGACAAACGGCCGACAAGTTCGTTCAGTCGTACACGGCGCTCGATTTAACGGCTGCGAAACAAATCGCGGCGGACATGACGTTAGCTGGGGATGGGAACGACGGCACGGGTCGCGTGACCACCAAGTTCGACCAGACATTGAACGAAGATGGGATTGGACGGATTACGGTTCCCCAGCGCAAAGATGGGCAGGTCGCAGCGTACTACATCATTGAAACGGGTTCGAGCAACACCAGTGCCTCTGTGGATCTATCGACAGCTGCACCCATGATGCTCGTGATGAATGTACGGCATCCAGAGACGAATGACGTGCTCGACACGCTCCACATTTACCCCAAGAATGATGCGTACGCACGAGACGCCTGGTTCTTCAAGTTCGGGGTGACCGCTGACGGGGACAAGGTACGGCTACCAGATGTCGATTACGTCTTGTCGAAAACCAGCGAGACCGGTGAACAACTTTACCTTGGCAAGTATACGGCGAACCAAGTCATGTTGAACTGGTACACGAGCACGAATCCGGCAACGGACGAGCGTCTCGCAACCTTCACCTCAGATAGTGACGGCTTGGTCGCAACGCCGGGATTATTCCTCCAGGGTGGGACGTACGCCTTCACGGAAACCGCAACGGTCGATGGTTATCTGATTGATGACACGCCCGTGACGGTGGAAGTGCCGGACCGGATGTACGATAACGCCAACGTTTATCAGCCGGTACTGGTGAACGGGTACGCCTTGGCACAAAGCGAAACGGAAATTCTGCCAGCGGATGTGATTGAAACGGGTATGCCACGCGTTTACAACTACGCGAAAGAATATCCGGGCGATCCAGCCGACCCTGAGGAAGATACGCATGTGAAGTTGCCTGATACGGGTGGCAGCGTAAGTACGCCAGTTAAGACGGCAACGAAACAGTCAAGCGGCATCATCCCCCAACTTGGGAATGGGTGGAGCCTTGCACTAATTATCATCGGATTTGTCCTCATGGCGTGGGTAACGCTGTGGTGGCGCATGAAGGAGAAACAACGTTAATGACGAAGACTTAGAAATAGAGGTTACGTGAACTAGGTGCGTGGCCTCGCCCGACAAAACAATAGGAGGCAACACCATGAAGAAGACGATTTTATTCCGCACCGTACGTGGCACGATGGTAACCATGATTGCGGTAAGTGCCGCAAGCGCCGTTCTGAGCGCTGCCCCTGTATTGGCTGCGACGAAGGCTGACGACACGGTAAGCATTACGGTGAACAAGGTGGAAGGGCTGGACGTGAATGGACCGGTTAAGAATACTGGGGAAACGATGGATGAATTTAAATACCAGGACCTGCTTGAAGGTGCTGGATTCACCGTTTACAACGTTACCCAGTACTTCTACGACAACTATGATGGAGACAATGCGGAGACGCTGTACAGTGAATTGACAACGAACTGGGATTCGCTTAAATCCAATGGTGTCGTTGTTGGCGATGAACTGACAACGGATAAATATGGGAAGGCCACCTTCTCTAGCCTGCCAACGAAGCAAGATTACAACGGTGTTAGTCGAAACGCGGTGTACGTGATTGAAGAAACCACGCACATCAAGGACATGACACCAAGTCTGCCATTAGTGGTTGCCCTGCCCGTTTATAAGGCAGATCAGGTAACCGTCAATACGGACATCCAACTTTATCCGAAGAACTACGGGGTCGATAAAGTGCTTTTGGATAGTGAGGGGAACGCCCTTGAAGAAGAAAGTAAGGTTTATGATTACGAAGTTGGATCGGAACTGACCTACCAAGTGAAGTTCGCCATCCCTGAAGAAATCGGCAAGACGAATTCCTCAGGTGAGTCATTCTACCAGGCATTCAGTGTTGCGGATAAGATGTCGACTGTTGGGGGAACGTTTAGCGGAATTAAGACCATGACCATCGATGGGGTAGATGTCCTGAAGACGTTAGGCCCAGGTGCAGCCAATGTTGAATTTACATCCACATTGGACGACGCAAGTGTGGCATCATCATGGAAACTGGATTATGCGATTACAACTGAAGCGATGCGGACGCTGTTAAGTCAGTATGCAGGTAAAACAATGACGATTACCTACAACGTGACGATTAACGAAAATGCAGTGCCAGATGTTAAGGTCAACAACGATTTGATCGTTACTTTTGACCGCGACGGTACCACTATCGAACAGGAGGATGATGGTCCTAATGTAACGACTGGTGGGATCAAGTTTGAGAAGGTCGATAGCAACGACACGACAGCAACCTTGGCTGGTGCAGAATTTATCGTGCGTAACGAGGGCGGCCAGTACGCGCAGCTTGAAGGCGACGCAATGAATCCAACAGACATTACGTGGGTTACCAGCAAGGATGACGCAACCCCAATTGTGACGGGTAATGATGGACTTGTGACGCTTCGTGGATTCGAGTACGGCGACTACACGCTGATTGAAACGAAGGCACCAACTGGGTATGTTGACCCAGTTGTTCCTGAAACGGCCTTTACAATCAAGGAAGGTTCCTACACTGTGCAGAAGATTGCGCAGATTAAGAACCTCAAGGAAACTAAGGGTCGTCTTCCACTCACTGGTGGCATCGGCATCATCACGCTTCTGGTTATCGGTGGCACGATGATGGGCGTTTCCAGCATGAAGAAGAAGGAAGACTAAAACAGAGCAGAACATCCCGGGAACTTTCGAGCATTAGCATAGAATTGACGGAGGTGGTTTACCACCGCAGTCGATTCTGGGCTAAGCGGAAAAAGTTGGGATGTGGCGCTCGACTATGAAAAACAGAGCAGAACATCCCGGGAGCTTTTGAGCATTAGCATAGAATCGATGGAGGTGGTGGGTTTCCACCGCAATCGATTCTGGGCTAAGCGGAAAAAGTTGGGATGCGACGCTCGACTATGAAAAACAGAGCAGAACATCCCGGGAGCTTTTGAGCATTAGCATAGAATCGATGGAGGTGGTGGGTTTCCACCGCAATCGATTCTGGGCTAAGCGGAAAAAGCTGGGATGTGGCGCTCGACTAAAACAGAGCAGAGCAAAGCGGTTAGAAGATGAGGATTAACGTGAACCGTCACGTATGCTATCCCAATTTTGACGCAACCTCACCGTAAAAATGGCAGAAGGAATCTTCCTGGACGCCATTTTTACGTTACATATCAATGCAAGGGGGAATCAACATGGCAAAAAGCAAGAAGAGGCGTCGCAGTGGCATTATCCGGCAACTTATCTTCACGGTGGGGCTCCTGATTTGCCTGTACCCCCTCGTCACACGTGCGGTGAATTACCTGCAGCTACAACAGCAGACGGCACAGTTGAAGGCGGACGCAGCGGCGCAGGCTAAACGCGCCAAGAAACTGGCTGCACAACAAGGACAGCAGATTTCGCTGGACAGTTACGGCACTAGTCGCGCACAGAAGCAGTTAGGGAAGAACTTGCTGGGAAGCATCGCGATTCCATCAATTAACGTGTTGTTGCCGATGTTCGACAATGTGTCGGATAATGTGCTCAATCACGGCGCGGGAGTGATTCCCGGAACGAGCGCGCCGATTGGGGGGAAGGGAACCCACACGGCGATTTCTGCACACAGTGGGATGCCCACCAAGACGTTGTTTAGTAACCTGAAGAAGGTGAAGCGCGGGGATGTTTTCATTCTCACTGTGGCGGGCAAACATCGCGCATACAAGGTTGATCGCATCCAAACGGTACTTCCGACCGAAGCGGAGGCGCTCAAGGTACAAGCTGGACGTGACCTCGCGACACTGGTCACGTGCACGCCAGTTCCAGCCAACACGCACCGTCTCCTCGTGACGGGACACCGCGTGCCGTACACAAAGGCGGTTGCGAACTCAGCGAAGAAGGCGCAACATCAAGAAACGTGGCGCAACATCGTCATCCTCGCCGGCATTTTCTGGGGCCTTGTGACACTGATCGCCCACCAGGTTTGGCGGTGGCAAAACAGAGAAAAACAGAGCAGAGCAAAGCGGTTAGAAGATGAGGATTAACGTGAAAATGACGTTGGGGTGTACTTCCCCGACGTCATTTTTGGGCTAACCGGAATCTTTTGCTTTGAGGCGCTCGACTAAAAACAGAGCAGAGCAAAGCGGTACTCTTGAAAACCGCGAGCAGGGTGTCTACCTGCTCTTTTTCTGTTCTTTTAACTTTGCCGTGCTACAATGAACCAATAAAACAATCAGGAGGCGGGCCCCTTTCATGGAACCACATTTAATCATCACCGACATCGATGGCACATTAGCAGTTGACCACCAGCACGTAGCACCGCGAACGGTCCAGGCGTTGAACCAAGCAATGGATGGGGGGCACAAGTTCTTCGTCGCAACTGGCCGGATGTACGCACTCGCCAAGATTATTGCGGCACAAGTTTCTGACCGGGCGGGCGTCATTGGCGCGAACGGGGCCGTATATGACTTCGCGGGCGAGCGTGTTCACCACTTGTTGGGAGCGGCGGCACTCACAGCTGTGAATGATGTGACAACTGCGCACGGTCTCTCCGCTTTCTACTTCAGTGACGATACCGTTTATTACACGCAGACGCCGCCCGCATTCGTGGAGGCAGCCCTACGCGTTTTCGAACCTAGTGGCTTGACCGTTGGGGTGAAGCAGGTGGGCACCATCGAGAACCTGCTGAAGCACGTTGACGAGATTACGAATGGGATTGTCATCAGTCCCCGTGATGCGGAAGGTTTGGAAAAGTCCATGGCGGATCTAGCCAAAATGGACCTGATGCACCTGTCCGCCTCGAATCACGACAACATGGAGCTGATTCCACGTGGGATTGATAAAGCCACGGCCATTCAAGAGTTGCAAACGTTGAGTGGTATTCCAGCTGAACGCACCATTGTGTTCGGCGACGGTATGAATGACATCGGTATGATGCGTCAGGCGGGTATCAGCGTTGCCATGGGAAATGCGGTCCAGGCCGTGAAAGATGTTGCGCGATATGAAACGACGAGCAATACAGAAGATGGCATTGCGGCATTCTTAGACACGTATTTTGGTTAAGCAAAAAAAAAGCGTCAGGCGCTATTCGGCACGGCTCCGCGTCAAGTAGACAGTCAAATAATTAAAGTCTTATGCGCTTTCTTGAACGGCATGATTCCGGTAT
>CAKRNG010000026.1 GCA_934370925.1 uncultured Lacticaseibacillus sp.
GTTAATGCTCAACTTCTGACCGGGGCACTGCGCTCTGTGATTCGACGCGCGCCAGAAGACTGCCCCCTAACATACAAAGCAGGCCTGGTAGAAATCCTAAGTTCGGGATTTCCACCAGGCCTGCTTTGTATACTGGGGCCAAACCGTCTTATGGCGCACCCACGTTGTTTATTTATAGGGAACTAATTCAACCGTCTTTGTCGCAACTTCTTCAATGAAGTGACTGTCGTGTTCCGTCAGTAGCATGGTTGGGTTGACGGTCTTGATGACGTCAATGAGTTGGTCCTGGTTGAAGACGTCGAGGTAGTTGAGCGGTTCGTCCCAGATGTAGAGGGCGGCGTTGGTGGCCATACTTGCGGCCAATTCCACCTTCTTCTGTTGCCCCGCAGAGAGTTGCTCGATGGGCACGTTGAAGACCGTGCGCTCGACACCCAGTTTGTGGAGGTTGTTCAGGAGGTCCTGGTAGTTCAGCTGGCGTTCTTTGGCGAATGCCGGCAGTTGCCCCTGGTTATCGGCGTAAAGTTGACGCACCAAACCGCGGCGTGCGGATTGGGCCAAATTAATTTCACCGGTAATTGTCCCTAAAAATGGTGGTAACTGTTGGCCACTCACATTCGCCGTTTGTGTCGCCTGTTGAAGAATGGCAGTAATGAGTGAACTTTTGCCAATCCCGTTCGGTCCCACAATGGCGAGACGTTCTCCCCGCTTGAGTTCAAACGAAACGGGCACAAAGAGTGGCTGACCGTCAAAACTGAGCGTGAGGTTGCGGACGCGGAGGAGGACTTGGTGGTGATCCGGTGTGTAGTCGAGTGTGAGGGGGTCGATGAACTCAACGTTTTTGAGCAGTGCCTCCTTGTCGGCCACTTCCTTGTCCATGCGGTGTTCCAACACCTTGGATTTCTTCATCAGGCGGGCGGCGCGGGCGGTCACGAAGCCGAGGTGCCCCGTTCCGCCGCTGCCCTTCACGTGTGGGTCGCCGTGAATGTCTGATTCCCGGCTGAGCGACCAGTCGTGCTTATCACGTGAGCTGGCCTTGAGCCGCGTAATGTCCTTGTGAAGTTTGGCCTGTTCATCACGTTCCGTTTGGTCCTTGATGGCTTTGGCTTGTTCGTAGGCATCAAAATTACCCTGCGTTAAGATGAGCTGCTGTTTTTCGATGGTTAGGGTGTGGTCGGTCACCTGATTTAAGAAGGCGCGGTCGTGGGAAATCACGATGAACCCCTGATGCTTTTGTTTCAGGTAGGCCGCAACCTGTTCACGTCCCGCATGGTCGAGGTGGTTGGTGGGTTCGTCGATGAGGGGGAAGGCGTCCGGGGTTGCGAAGAGAACGGCGAGGAGTAGCTTGGTTTGTTCCCCACCAGAGAGGGTTGAGAAGGGCCGGTAGAGACAATCGGCGGGCAAGCCCATGAGTGTGACTTCGCGTTCAACTTCCCATAGTTCGGCGGTGCTGATGTCATCCACAATCTGCCAGAAATCAAGCGCTGGATCCGCCACGGTTTGCGGGAAGTACGTGAGGGACGCGGGTACGTGCACCGTGGTGTGGCTGTCGCCATGCAACTTTCCCCGGATGAGGTTCAGCAGCGTCGTTTTGCCCCGGCCATTACGCCCAGTCAGTCCAAGGTGCCACGCGGTATCAAGCTGGATGGATTGATTGGTAAAAAGATTATCGTGACCAGGGTAAGCAAAGGTGAGGTGGGTTAAGGTAATTGTCGACATATAAGCCTCCAGTCACCCGATTTTTGTTGAAATCGGGTGGATACAGACACTAGGCGCCCAGAAACCTGCTCATTTGGGGAATAAAAAAACCTCCAGAACAAACTGGGGGCTTGGGGGAGTCATTGTGCACGGGGTATCGTCTAACGACCGTGGACAGCGACTCGATAAGGCCCGCCAGAGAAGTTCAAGCAGGTTGTCAAAACGGCGCACGACACCCCTTGTGTAGGGGCATCACTAGTGCTCAGTTCAGACAACATACTTAAATCTTCAATGGACGGGACCTCCGATGTAATTGATGATTAATTAATACCACGAATGGGGAGCGGGTGTCAATGTGAAAGTGAATTAGGTGGAATGGTATTTGGTAAACGGAAGCCCCCGTCGACTTAAAGTAATCGGCGGGGGCTTTCGTTTATAGTCTACTTACTTTGCACGAATGACACTGCGAAGTTCGTTGATGAATTCGATTGGGTGACGGGTTGGACGTGAAACGTATTTGACGTTCAACAAATCACCAGTGGAGAGGTTGTGCGAAATGGAGTTCTTCCCGTAAGTCCCCGTCCCAAGTGTCAGTGATGGTGTGAGCCCGTTGAAGAGGCCACCAATCCCACCGAGGGAACCAGGTGTGTTAATCAGAACACGGCAAGCAGGCATTTCAGCGCCGAAGCGTTCCACGATATCGTTGTCCTGCGTGTGGAGAACGGCTGTGTGACCAAGACCCCCGTAGTTCAGCAAGCCAAGGCACATGGAGAAGGCTGCGTCAGTCGTGTTAGCGACGTACATGGAGAGGGTTGGACTGAGCTTTTCGCCAGAGAATGGGAAGTTGGTGCCGATTCCGTCAAGCTTACCAATGAGCAACTTGGTGTCTTCAGGAACATCGATGCCAGCAAGTTCAGCAATCTTTTCGGCAGACTGACCGGCGATAGGACCACGAACGGTGTGACGTTCAGGGTCAATCACGGCTTCAGACAGCTTATCAATTTCAGTGTCAGGGACAAAGTAAGCACCTTGCTTCGTGAATTCTTCCTTCACTTCAGCCAGGATTTCACGGTCAACCACGATACTGTTTTCACTTGCACAGATCATCCCGTTATCAAATGTCTTGGAAAGCATGATGTCGGTGACAGCTGACTTCACGTTTGCCGTCTTTTCGATGTAAGCAGGTGCGTTACCAGGGCCAACACCCAGTGCGGGCTTCCCAGTGGAGTAGGCAGCCTTGACGAGACCAGGGCCCCCAGTTGCCAGCACAATTGCAATGCCAGGGTGGTTCAGCAATGCGTTGGAGCCTTCACGCGTTGGCTGGGAAATCCACTGAATCAGATTCTCAGGTGCACCGGCTTCAACGGCAGCCTGTGCCATCAAACGCGCCGTTGCGACGCCACACTGAAGCGCTTGTGGGTGCAGACTGAAGATAATCGCGTTGCGTGTCTTCAGGGCAAGCAGAATCTTGAAGATAACGGTGGACGTTGGGTTCGTCACGGGGGTTACCCCAGCAATGATGCCAAGTGGTGCCGCAATCTTTTCAATCTTCTTGGCTTCGTCAACTTCAATCGTGCCGACCGTCTTGTCATCCTTAATCTGCTTCCAGATGTACTGGGATGCGTAGATGTTCTTGATGGCTTTATCTTCGGCATTCCCACGTCCGGTTTCCTTGTAGGCGAGGGTAGCTAACTCTTTGGCGTGGGCAGCGGCGGCGTTCACCATTGCCTGACAGATTTCGTCAACCTGTTCCTGTGTGTAGTTCTGGTATTTGTCAAAGGCGAGCTGCGCATTTGCAACGAGTTCGTTTACTTGTTCTTCTGCGGTAGCAGTTTGTGCTTCCAGAGTGGCTGTATCTGGCATAGTTATCTCCCTTTTTTGACGCGCGTTTGTATTTATATTCATATCATACGGCGCTTTTAGGTGACTGTAAACTGCTAAAAAGCCCGCAATAACAACGTTTGTGGCGTGTTTTACACTGGAATGGTTTTGCTTGTTAGCGATTACTTTCGCCGTGCAAAGGGAAGAACGTTCGGAAAACTGTTCTAATGGATGACAACCATTTCGGCTAAAATGGTACAGAAAATAGTTTTAGGTGTAACAGATGATCGCTGGGCGTGTTTGGAGCAGTTCGGCCTCCGCAGCGGGCTTTGCGGGTGCCGGAACGTGGTGGGGCCGCCTCCCGCCAGGCGCTACCGCGCATGGCTCCGGCTAAAAAATGAACCTCGAGCTCGCTGCGCTCACCTTCGAGTTTCATTTTTTGCCCGCATTGGCGAACGCCAATGCTTTCACCACTTGGCACCCACGCCCGCTACTCCGGCCGAACTGCCCCAAACACTGTGCGCTATGGTGGATGGGGGCACTCGGGCATCATTTTGTTTTTAGTTTAGAAAGTTAAGTGCGACACAGAAAGGCATCAGTTCCGGAGAAAAGCGCTCCGGAACTGATGCCTTTTTAGTCTATTGATGATCACGTTCGGTCATTAGCGCGCAGTCGCTAATGACAAGCGTGGCACTTACCTCCAAATGAAGAGAAGAAATGGTGCGCAGATGTAGGCAGTTGACGGGGGAAGTTCGGCGGAAGGTTGAATGTGCGGAAGTGGTGTCGGTATCTTGGCGGTTTACCGCCTAGATACGGGCCGACTTTGAGACTGGCTGGCGGTTTTCCAGACAGGCTCAAAGCGAGCTGGAATAACTTTGACCCGGGTTTGGTCAAAGTTATGGAACCGTGCCCCACCACTGGAGACACGTTCAACCTGGAGCTGAACTTCTCCCGTCAACTGCCGGCATGCCCCACCACTGGAGACACGCGCAAACTGGAGCTGAACTTCCACCCGTTACGACCGACCCTCCAAAGTTTGCCCAACCCTGGGGACTACGGTAGAATGGATGCCGGTACTAAACGAAAGTAAGTGCCCCGTTGCGGGGGATGAGGACGAAGAATGCGTAAACGAATTTTAGTATTGGCGGTTTTCTGCATCACCGCCGTGTTAGCAGCGTGTGGTCATACCCAAACGCAGTCGACGCATCATAAACTAACGGTTGTGACGAGTCTGCGTGTCTATCAAGAAGCTGCCACCGAGGTGCTGGGGACGCACGGAACTGCGACCGCCATTATCAGTAACCCGAACGTTGATCCGCATGATTTTGAAGCCACGACGGCAACGGGAAAATTGGTTGCGGATGCTGACTTGGTGATTTCAAACGGACTGGGGTATGACGACTGGCTGGACAAGCTTGCCGACGCTGCGAATCCTGATGCGGCAACCTTGAGTGTGGCAACGGACGTGTTACACCGTCAAGATGGTGATAATGAACACGTCTTCTACGACCCCACGATGATGCCGGCACTGGTGCAGAAGCTTGTAAAGAGGTTCAGTCAGATGGACCCTAAACATAAAGCAGCCTACCAACGTAACGGTGCGGCTTACTTGAAGACGTTAGCCCCACTGACGCGACTGATTAAGCAGTTGAAGAATAGTGGTAAGCAACAAATCGCGGCATCTTCTGAACCCGTTTTCGATTATGGATTAAAGGCGGCTGGGTACCAATTAATTGATAGCGCCTTTGCGAAGAGCATTGAGGACGGCACCGACCCAACACCAAAAGAACTGACGCAATTGAAGCGGGATTTACGCTCGGGCAAAATCGACGTGTTCGTGAATAATGAACAATCAGATAGTACCATCGTGAATCAAGTGGTGACTGTTGCTAAGAAAGCCGGCGTCACCATCGTGAATGTACGGGAGACGCAACCGCGGGGGCAGACTTACGTGCAGTGGATGATGCATAATTACAAACAGCTACGGGACGCACAGCAGTAGCAACCAAATATTTCGGAAATGTATGCGGAATCAAAATGCGCAGCCATTCTCCAGCATTGAATAATCTGATAGAATATTAATCAAACGTATTTTCGGATACAACCGGCCATAACTAGGATGTCCAGAGGGGATGAACACGTCATGCCTTCTAGAAAAGGAGATAATTAATTGTTAACTGTTAACAACGTCAGCATGACTTTCACCGACCGTACCCTCTACTCAGATGTTAACCTGAAGTTTACCGAGGGGAACTGTTTCGGGATTATTGGTGCCAACGGGGCGGGTAAATCAACCTTCCTGAAGATTCTTGAGGGGAACTTGACCCCAAGCACCGGGACCGTTTCGCTTGGCCCTAACGAACGGATGAGTAGCCTGAAGCAAGATCACTTTGCCTTCGACGATCAGACCGTTCTGAACACGGTTATCCAGGGTTACGTGCGTCTATATGAAGTGATGCAGGAAAAGGATGCCATCTACGCCAAGGCAGACTTCACCGAAGAAGACGGGATGAAGGCGGCTGAACTCGAAGGTGAATTCGCCGAAATGGACGGATGGAACGCTGAAAGTGATGCGGCCCAGTTGCTTCAGGAACTTGGCATCGAAAGTGAGAAACACGACCAACTGATGGGCGAACTTACGGAAGGTGACAAGGTGAAGGTGCTCCTTGCGCAGGCCCTGTTCGGTCACCCCGATGTACTGCTTCTGGACGAACCAACAAACGGGTTGGATACACAGGCAATTTCTTGGCTTGAAAACTTCCTGGGTGACTACGAACACACCGTGCTGGTTGTTTCCCATGACCGTCACTTCTTGAACGCAGTCTGCACGCAGATGTGTGACGTGGATTTTGGGAAGATTGAATTGTACGTCGGGAACTATGATTTCTGGCGCAAGAGTTCCGAATTGGCTCAGCAACTGCGCGCCAACGCCAACGCGAAGAAGGAAGAGCAGATTAAGCAGCTTCAAGAATTCGTGGCGCGTTTCTCTGCCAACGCAAGTAAGTCCAAGCAGGCAACGTCCCGTAAGAAGCAGCTCGACAAAATCACGCTGGACGACATCAAGCCAAGTACCCGGAAGTACCCATACATCAAGTTTAACCAGCAACGTGAAATTGGGAACGACCTTGTGCGCGCAGAAGACCTGGCCTTGACGATTGACGGGCAGCCTGCCATTAGTAACGCCAGCTTCATCCTGAATCCAGGCGAGAAGACTGCCATCATCAGTCGCTCTGACGTGACGGCAACCCAGCTGTTACAGCTGCTGGCTGAAGAAATTAAGCCAGACGCCGGCAGTTTGAAGTGGGGCGTGACGACGAGTCGTGGGTATATGCCAAAGGACTTGAACAGTGTCTTCGAGGATACCAACTTGTCAATTCTGGACTGGTTGCGTCAATTCGCACCAAAGGACCAGCAGGATAACACCTTCCTGCGTGGATTCCTCGGCCGGATGCTTTTCTCTGGGGATGACGTGTTGAAGCAGCTTTCCGTCCTGTCTGGGGGGGAGAAGGTGCGGAGTATTCTGGCGAAGTTAATGCTGGAAGAACCAAACGTCCTGATTTTGGACGACCCAACGAACCACTTGGATTTGGAATCCATTACGGCATTGAATGATGCTTTAGTTGATTTCCCGGGTGCAGTTATCTTTACCAGTCATGACCACGAGTTTATTCAGACCATTGCGGACCATATTATCGAAGTGGGACCCAAGGGCGTTGTGGATCGTGCGGAAACGACTTACGATGAATTCCTTGAACACCCAACCGCACAAGAACAGGTTAAGAGCATTTACGGTGAATAGGCTTAACTAAGTCGCAACTACCGAATTTTTTGAAGCAAAATGAGCAGAACATGTGGGATGTGCCACACGTTCTGCTTTTTTGTTGCATAAAATAGACAGACGTTATTTAACCATTATTAATTTTGGGGTAAACTGATATAATAAATCGAATTATCAGGATGATGAAAATGTTAGGTGAAAGATTTCGGCAATTAAGACAGGAACGTGGCATGTCGATGAAAGATGTCGCGGCAGGTGTGACATCCGTGGCGACGGTTTCTAAATTTGAAAACGGCGTGGCGGACTTAGCGTCTGGGAAGGTTCTGCAACTATTGCAAAACATGGGTGTTAGTTTTCGCAATTTTGTTCACATCCAGGGTGATTCAAGCACGCACGCTGCGCTACAACAGGTGATGACGATGTATCGGTGTCACCAAATTGACCAGCTACAAACATTTGTGACCACACGTGTGAACGCACGGGCGCAGCGTGCTGCGAGTGTGGATTTTAACGAGCTAATGATTGCGGCAGGGTTGTGCTGTGATTTGTCTGGCGAAGTATTCGTGACGGATCAGGATATTCGTAAGTTGGCACAGGACTTACGGTCGGTGACGGAATGGGACGAGAACGAGGTGTATATGTTTAACACCACGGTGCCATTATTACCAGACAACGTGCTCTATGAACTTGCGCACTCACTTCTTGAACAGTTAAACGAAATTCATGTTTTGAATGCATCGTTGTACCAAAAAGGCTGGTTGGCGGTTCTGGACGCCATCGAGCAATTAATGGAACGGCAATCTTCTTATAGTACGGTTTTGCTGCGGCGAAGCAATGAGGAGGATATTCCGTTAACCATCAGCGTTGTCGTTTTCCGGTTACGCGTGCTGAATTTATGCGAACAGGAACGGACGCAGCCAACAGAAGAAACACGGAAGCAGATTACGGATATGCTGGACTTGCTAAAGTTCATTGAGGCGGATGGGTTGGTTACTAAATTTGAACGGCACGTGCGGCATTTAGTGAACATGTAACGGAAGCAGCGGATAACCGCTGGGGGAACAGAACGAATGGAACTAGGAAAGCAGTTTAGATATATTCGGCAACGAAAAGGATTCTCAATAGAGGCCGTTGCACATGATATCACGTCCGTTGGGGCAATCTGTGAATTCGAATCAGGGCGAAAAGATATGCCAATTGGGAAGTTGCAGTCTTTACTGAACCGGATGAACGTGTCGCTAAGTCAATTCGCGAACACTTCGGACCGTTTATCGCAGGAAAGTCGCGATGAACGTAATGAAATTCACAGTGCGTTCATGACGCAAGATGCTTCACGATTGCGCAACCTGTTTGAAACACCGATGGATGCTGTTGCTGAAGATGCACAGCTTATCTTCTTCGACCACATGTTGATTGCGGGGAAGTACTACCGGTTAACGGGGGAAAGCCTGTGTACACAAGCTGATGTGACGCGACTGACGGACACGCTGCTGGCAACACTGACTTGGGACGACTCGGCCATTGACGTGCTGTATTGGACATTGCCGCTGATGAACGATAACCGGGCGTTCATGTTGAGTCGCGAAGTGTTAAGTATCACAGGTAATCTGGAGGCGTGGAATGTTGGCCTGTACGGGTCTGCATGGCATGTGGTACTTGAGGGACTCGTGGTGTTAATGGAACGGCGCAGTAACTTTGCCATGACGCTGTTACGCCAGATTGAGACAGAACGTCCGATTGCAGAATTCTTGATTGCGAACCGTCTACGTTTTGCGCTCTTAAAGGCAGCACTGGCGGTACAAAAAGACGACACGCCGGAAACTCGTGAGCAAGTTCAGAAAGTTATCCAGCAAGCGCACGCCCTTGGATCACGCGAGATGGATGATCAATTGCGGGTGATTTGTGAGCGGACGATTGGGTATGATTTTTAAAAATTTGAGGTATGAACGCAGGCACCGCATAAATTCCGAGTTGGGAATTTATGCGGTGCCTGCTTTTTATTGCCGTGTCTGGACGTATTGATGTAGGGAAATGTGAAGAATCCTTCACACGAACGTTTGTTTGTTGCCGGCATTGCGATATAATGAAACGAGAGAAAATAGAGCAGGATATCCTGGCTTTAGCGGAAAAAGCTGGGATGCTAAACAAGGAGGCACAGCCATCATGCGACTTTTACATACAGCGGATTGGCATATTGGGAAATCATTGGCGGGGTTTGATTTGCTCGATGTGCAACGCCGGAGCTTTGCGGCATTGCGTCAGATTGCGAAGGATGAACAAGTGGATGCAATGATTATTGCGGGGGACCTGTACGACCGCAGTTTAGCGGCAGAGGGTGTTGTGCAAACCGTGAACGAGATGTTGCGAACCCTCAACTTAGATGATCAGTTGCCTATTTTCGCAATTTCGGGTAACCACGACTCCGGGCCACGTCTTGCAACGGGGTGTGAATGGTTCAAGTCAACGCAGCTTTATTTGACCACCACGATTGCGGGGGCGTTGAAGCCCGTGACGCTGGGAGATACGCAGATTTTTATGCTGCCATATTTTGAACCGCGTGAGGCGCAAGTCGCATTTAATGATGATCAGCTAACCACGATTGGGGCGGGCGTTGCACGTGTGGTGGCAGAGATGCGTCCGCTGTTTGACCCAGCGAAGAAGCACATTCTCGTGACACACTTTTTTGTTGCGGGTAGTTCGCATGTCGCAACGAATGGGGGAACATCCGAAACGAGCGTGAGCGTTGGTGGTCTGGATGCGGTTCCCGTTGATGTGTTTGCTGACTTCGATTACGTGGCGTTAGGACATCTGCATAACCGGCACGCGCTGCAGGCCGATAAGTTACAGTATGCCGGGTCACTCGTTAAGTACGATGTTTCGGAAGCAAAAATGGCAAAGGGATGCTACATTCTGGACACGGAAACAATGACCCGGACGTTCATCCCCATTCCACAGACACCGGAATTCCGACACGTGACGGCATCATTCGACCAGATTATGGCGCCAGATTCGGATTTAGATGTGGCCCCCGATGAGTTTGTGCAGTTCACCTTAACGGATACCGAGGTGATTCCAGATTTAATGAACCGACTACGGGAGAAATATCCGCAATGTACCGGTGTTGACCGACAGACGCACGTGGATTTAAAGCGGGAGATTCAAGCCCCCGTGCAGGATTTGGACCCAATGGCGCTTTTGACGAATTTTTATGAAGACGCAATGGGCACCGCAATGTCTACAGGAAGTCAGTCTTGGGCGGAACGAACGCTTAGCGAAACGCAGAAGTAGGGGTGCCAACATGCGATTTGAAAAGTTACACATGAAAAATTTTGGCCCGTATGCAGATGAAACAATTCGCTTTACGGACTTTGATGCGACGCCCCTCTTTCTAATTAGTGGGGATACAGGGGCGGGGAAGACAACCATCTTTGATGCACTCCTATTTGCGCTGTACGGCTCCGATTCTAAGGCGAGTACCGGGGATAACGGGCGGGTGGCCTTTTCGTTACGTTCAGATTTTGCGGACCCAAAAGATGAAACGGTTGTGACCTTGACGTTTACACACCAATCTCGAACATACACGGTGAGTCGCGCCATTCGGGTTAAGCGGAATGGGGAGCTGGCACCCCGCGATCCTGAATTAGAGGTGCAGGATGTCGACGGTGAGCGGACTGTATTGACGAAGCAGCGGGAAGTGAACCCGGCCTTGCTGGATTTGCTCCAGTTGGACAAATCCCAGTTTCGTCAAATTGTGTTGTTGCCCCAAGGTGATTTTCGCCGATTTTTAGATGCGGACAGTGGTGAACGGGAACTTCTATTGCGCAGTTTGTTTGGCACGGGGATGTACGCACGCTGGCAGGAGAACATTGAAACACATCTGCGGACACTGCGGCGTGAGATGAACAATGAGCGTGAGCGGATGGACGAGATTATTGCAAGTTTCGCAAGGACGCCCGATCAGGAAATTGCGGATGGTGAAGTGCGTGATAAACTCACCCAGTTGCAGGCCTTTCAAGCAGATAACGAAACGCACACGCAGGAACAAGAGCAACAGTTGATTGCGACCCAACAGGAAGCGGCAACGACGAACGCCGAGCTGCAGGCGGGCCAGCAAGTCGCAGCACTGGTTGAACGGCAGCAACAACTTGT
Organism: uncultured Lacticaseibacillus sp.; assembly: GCA_934370925.1. Lineage (GTDB taxonomy): Bacteria > Bacillota > Bacilli > Lactobacillales > Lactobacillaceae > Lacticaseibacillus. Next base: position 11,444 of record CAKRNG010000026.1, read on the forward strand.
GCAAGAGGCGGCGCAGCTTGAAGCGGGCGCCAAGTTAATTGCGGCGGATAAAGCGCAGGTGACCCATTTAGAGTGGGTGCAATCTTTGCAGAGTGACTATCAGCAGCAACAGACAACGGCCAACGCGTTAGCACAAGTGCGGCAACAGGTTACGCAAGCACGTGCGTCGTTGGCGACGATTGCGGCAACAACCACAAAGTTACGCGCGACAAGTGCCACTTTTGCGGACCAACAAGATGCAATGACGAATCTGGCACGTGATGCGGATGCATTAACGGAAACCATTCAACGGTTAAAAGCCTTGAAGCAAGGTCAAGCCCAGGTGGAAACAACGCTTGCTGAGTTGCAGCAACGGCGTGCGCAAGTTCAGCAGCAGCAGATTGCTGAGCAGACCGCGCGGGAACAGCTGGAAGCGTTGAATAATCAGCTGACGGATGGGACGTTGGATCAGCTAAGGGAGCGGGTGCATCTTCAGGAGCATGTGCTTGACGCGTTGCAGGCGGATAAGCGTCAATATCAGCAAGCAACACAGCAACTGACGCAAGTACAACAAAACGTCGAACAAGCGCAGCGGGAGTTAGCAACGGCCCTTGCGAACGAAGCGGTAGCCGCACGCACCCACAAAGAAATCAAGCGTCAGTTCTTCTTGAGTCAGGCCGCACGTTTGGCCGCTGAGCTTGGGGAAACAGATGCCTGTCCTGTTTGTGGTGCCACAACGCACCCGCACCTTGCCACACAGACGCAGCACGTGACGTCGCAGGACGAATTTGACGCCAGCCTCGACCAATTTAACGCGATTCAGGAAGTCCGGTTACGGGCGGAGGATCAGTTAAAAACGGTGCAGGAACAATTGGCGCAGGCACAAACAGCTTTGGCGGACGGGACGCAACGCCTCGACCATGATTATCAGCAACAAACGGCATTTGATCAGTTACCAGCAACCACCGAGGCAGCGACACAGATAGCGGCCATTGCGATTGCGGCGGCTGATTACCAGACGAACCAGGCGCTATTGGTGAAACGCCAAGCGGAACGCGTTGAACTGAACCAGAAGCGTCAGCAGTTACACGAAAAATTGCTGACACTGACCCAGACGCTCGCAGCTGCACGGCAAACGGCGCAGGACGCCACGGATGCGTGGACGCGCGCAACGGAACGGGTGGCCAACCTGAAAGCGTCACTGGGCGATCACGTGCAGGATGATGTGGCCGACTTACAGACGCAGCAGACGACGTGGCAGCAACAAGTCGCTGATTTCCAAACGCAACAAGAATTAGTACAGACACAATTAGCGGCAGCCAACACGAAGCAGTCCCATTTAGAGGGGCAAATTGCGGAACAGGAAGAGCGGTTAACAACGCTCGTACGGGAAGACGCACAGTTCACACAGGCGTTGGTGGCGCAGTTAACGCCGCAGTACGGCGCGGACAAGCCATTGCCCGCATACGCCGCAGATTTAGCACAAGTCCCACAAATAAAAACGCTACGAACACGTATCCAGAACCATGAAGCACAGGTGGCAACCAATCAACGTCTGCAAACGGAGACGAAACAAGCACTTGACGGGCGCACGCGGCCAGATGTTGAAGCGCTGGCCGCAGCCGCGAAGGTGGCTGCGGACCAAGTGGCAACATTAACGCGACAGTTAGGGGCAGAACGTCATCAGAATGAGCAAAATCAACAGGTCATTGATAAGCTGACCAAGCGTGTTGCGAAGTGGCACGAAACGGAACAGGCAGTGCGTGATTTAAGCACCCTGGATCAAGTCTTTACGGGGAAAAATCCCCGTAATCTGGGCCTTGAACGTTACGTATTGGGCTCCTACTTTGACCGCGTCCTACAGATTGGGTCGCAACGGTTGCACGCGTTGACACGTGGCCGGTACAGCTTTGTTCTGAATACCGGCGCAACTGTTAAACGCGCCAACCGGACGGGTCTTGAAATCGACGTCTATGATGACCAAGTCGGGGGCACACGTTCCGTCCACACGTTGTCAGGGGGAGAGAGCTTTATTGCCGCGCTGTGTTTAGCCTTAGCACTCGGGGAGGTCATTCAGGAAGAAAGTGGCGGTGTCGCCATTGATGCGCTCTTCATCGATGAAGGATTTGGTTCGCTCGACAGTGCCAGCCTAGACTTAGCAATGGAAGCACTGGAATCAATTGAGGGTAATCAACGAATGATTGGTATCATCAGTCACGTTGAGGCACTAAAGGTTGGTATCCCGGATCAACTTCAAGTCATTCCAACGGGCACGGGCCGTAGCGAGTTGCGGGTGGTGCATAAGAACGGCTGAGAATGAGCGTGATGGAACCGTGCCCCACCACTGGGGACACACCCAAACCGGAGCCAAACTGTCCCCACATAACCGCACCGACAGATAATTAGCACTTGTTTAGAATGAGTGCTATAATGAGCACGTAGAGAGTTGTTAAACCCTCCAAACTTCAAGCTACCTACAGACATCAACCCGGTGTCGCGCATAGCTAGACTATGGAAAGAGGCGAGAAGATATGGCAGGAAAACTCAGTAAGGAGCAGCGTAAGGCGCTGATTCAAAAGGCCGAGGAAGATCGCGCAAAGCACCCAGCAAAGAAGGGCGGCAAGTCTGGATTTGCGGCCATTGACGCAGAAGCCGATAAGCTTGCAAGCCAACATTCATAATGTTGACAGATGAACAACAACGAGGCTGTGCCAAACAGACGGTTCAGTCCCGGTATACAAAACAGGCACCACGAAGATCCCAATTTCAGGATTTTTGCGGTGCCTGTTTTGGTATCATAGGGATAACTTTTAACGTGAAGTGACGGTTGCTGACAGAAAGGACGGGCAAGCATGCGTAGTTTAATTGTTGTGGGGCATCCCCACCCGGAACGGAGTCAAACACAAAGCTTTTTTAGAGAAACGGCCGCACGTGTTCCCGATGCACAGTGGCATGAATTGAAGGAACCGACTGACATTGTTCGTGAGCAGCAGTTAATTCAAAACGCCGACCGCATCATCCTTCAATTCCCGCTATATTGGTACAGTGCACCAGCCACGCTATGGCAATGGTTAACGGACGTTTGGCAGCGCGGCGTCGTTTATGATGCGCAAGGTGGGTTGTTGCGGGGGAAAACGTTGGGAATTGTGGTGAGTTTCAGCCATCCACTAACGAATTACCACATCGGCGGGCGTGAAAACGTGACGCTTGATCAATTGTTGGCACCTTTTGCTGCGCTGGCGCATAAGACTGGAATGACGCTTTTGCCACCATTACTCGTGCCTGAATTCGACCGAATGACCGCGCAGGCACGCGCGAAGTTGTTCACAGATTATCAACAATACCTGATGTTAGCACGTCCTGCGTCCCATCGAGAACAGGCCGATTGGTTTGCGCAGCGTGTTGAACAAGCGGGTGCGTCGCTACTGGCAGAAACGTTGTGGGATGAACAGGATGAGGTCGCGCAGTTGCGCCAAACGGTTGCGGAATTACGCACGGGGGAGGTTGACTGATGACGGATCAAGAACAGTGGCTCATTCAAGCGGCGACAGAAAAGGCGGAACAAGCAACGGATTACGCCACGCAGGCATTTTACACATCACTCGCTGCGTTTTGTCGCGAACAGGCGCACCAAGCAGAGCTGATGCGGGCAGAAATCGATGGTCGGAGCTGGAATCATGAACAATGGTGAGTAAAAGTCAGACTCAAGACGGATTAGGATTACTGCATGCTTTGGTAAACTAGAAACATAAAAACGAGGCTGTGGCAAAAGGTGAAACCGTACGTGGGTTATCTCCTAATTGCACACCATGATTTTCTGAGGGTCAAGGCGGTTACGACAGAAATCAAAGGTTACGATTTCCGCCGAGATAGAGTCGTCATCTGGTTCAGCCTCGATATCAAATAGAAACGGTGGGGATGCGCATGCGTTCTTTTTACGCAGAATTTCAACGAATCGCTTGGGCACGTGCCCTGGTGATGATTTTATTGGGCGGATGGATTATTGCACAACCAGGGCGCGTGTTTGGCCTTATTGTGAATATCTTAGCCCTGGTCCTGTTTGTTTTCGGGATTAGCAACTTAATTTCTGGCTTCCGCGCACGGCGGTCAGGTGCCGGCAATGTCGGGCTCGGTATTGGCGTGGGTCTTCTCATTGCCGCATTACTCGTTGAAGGGTTAGCGGGAATGGTTGTCAGCATGTTCCCCGTCATTGCGGGGATTGCGCTTATTATTTACGGAGCCTCCATGTTGATGGGCGCCCGTCAGCAGCAGTTTGTGAACGTGACGCGGACGTGGCCAACCATTTATGGTGTTTTGGTCCTCTTGGCAGGGATTTTCTTAGTCATTCACCCATTCGGCACGGCCATGTTTGTCTTCCGGGTGTTGGGGGCCATCTTCCTCATGATGGGTGTGTCAGAGCTGGTCAGTTGGATTAAGTACAAGTAAAATTCGAGCAAGAATGGTACCAGTCCGGAAGAAATATGTCGGTGCTGGTACCATTTTTATTAGGGCATATTTTGTCATTCTCATGTCGCCACTAATGACAAGTGTCGTACTTTCAACTACACTAAAGGGGACAAAAATAGAGAGAAGCGATAAACATGACAAAGCGTGTGAAGGGTTCTTGTACCACGATTCTTGTGGGAAAGAACGCCAGTATTGACGGTTCCACGATTATTGCGCGGAATGAAGACGGGAATGTGCCACTGCAGCCACAGAAGTTTGTGGTGGTGAACCCAGAAGACCAGCCACGACACTACCAGTCAGTTCTCAGCACGTTCAATATTGACCTGCCAGAGAATCCCCTTCGTTACACGGCAACACCAAATGCAGATCCTGCAAATGGCTTGTGGGCTGCGGCGGGAATTAACAGCGAGAACATTGCGATGAGTTCAACTGAAACCATCACGACCAACGCGCGGATTCTTGGGATTGACCCACTCGTCGAAACGGGGATTGGCGAAGAAGACATGCCAACCATCGTGCTTCCATACATCCACTCGGCACGTGAAGGTGTTCAGCGTCTGGGTGCGTTGCTTGAAAAGTACGGCACATACGAATCTAACGGGATTGCCTTTTCTGATAGTGAAGAAGTTTGGTGGCTTGAATCCATTGGGGGACACCACTGGGCTGCAGAACGGATTCCAGACGATGCATACGTGGTCGCACCTAACCGGATGAACATCGATGCGTTCGACTTTGATTCCGATGACACCTTGTTCGCGGCAGATTTGCCAGACATGATTGAAAAGTTCCACATGAATCCAGACAAGGATGGCATTAACCTGCGTCACATCTTTGGGAGTGCCACCATTAAGGACACGCGTTACAACAACTGTCGTGCGTGGTATGGTCAGAAGTACTTTAACCCTGAATTCGACACGACCCCAATCGATCAGGACTTGCCGTTTATCTGCCGGACGGATAAGAAGATTAGCATCGAAGACGTGAAGTGGGTACTCAGCTCTCACTACCAGAACACGCCATATGATCCATATGGGACGGGTACACCGGCACAGAAAAAGCAGTTCCGGCCAATCGGAATTAACCGAAACCAGGAACTGCACATTCTGCAGATTCGCAATGACGTTCCCGCCGAAATTGCGGGGATTCACTGGCTAGCATTTGGACCAAACACGTTCAACGCCATCATGCCTTTCTACGCGAACGTGACGGATACGCCCGCAACGTACCGGGACACAACGAAGGACTTCGACCCAACGAAGATGTACTGGTTGAGTAGCACGCTGGCTGTATTGGGAGACACAAACTTCGGCCTGTTTGAAGATTTCGAGAACTTATTCGAACAGAACACGGTTGCGGCAGCACGTCACGACCAGCTGAAGGCAGACGCCGGATTCGCGCAAGCTGCAGATGTGCAGGCATACTTAGCAGATGCCAACGCACGGATGGCACAAACTGCCTTCGATAACTCAAACAAGTTGTTGGGACAGATGATTGCCCTCGCAGCGCCACAGATGAAGTTACAGTTCACGCTGAACGACTAACGCGATGGTTGTTAAGTAACATCTGAATTTAACCTAAGTACGACACAGAAAGGCATCATTTCCGGAGAAGACCGCTCCGGAAATGATGCCTTTTTGGTGTGCTGTTTTACGTGGATCATTAACTAGTAGTTGTTAATGACAAGTGTTGCACTTACTTGAAATAAATAGTAAAGATCGCGTTTAAATGCAGGCGGTTGTCAGGAAAAGTTTGGCGGAAGGTTGGATGTGCGGAAGTGGTGAAGGAGGCTGCGCCAGAAGACGGTTTGGCCCCGGTATACAAGGCAGTCTTCTGGCGCGCGACTGGATGTAACGTTCGTGTGCTTTGGACTTATGGCGCACCCACGGGCCGACTTTGAGACTGTCTGACCGGTTTTGTCAGACAGTCTCAAAGCGAGGTGGAATAACTTTAACCTGGGTTTGGTTAAAGTTATGGAACCGTGCCCCACCACTGGAGACACACGCAAATCGGAGTTGAACCTTCACCCGTTACGACCGGGCATGCCTGCCACCGTCGCGAACTAGTTAAACGCTGGTTTCTTTGGGAGGACGGACTTCAGCCATTCCCCGATGAATGGGTACTGGTTGTTCAGTTCGATAATCTGCGTCGTTGCCTCAGGGTAGCCGAGCGTCACCGTGCCGCTTGTTGCGTTAACCCGCACGGACAGCGCGTTGTGGTTTGGCAAACTTAAGCTGTATTCCCCGGGTGTGGTGCTTTCGCGCATCAGGATGGCGTTGCTGGACGCAATGACGAAGAGTTCGTCCATTGCGGGGACGTTATCAACGGACTGTACGGCAACGGAGAGGGTCAGCTTCTGTTCAATAAGCTCGTCAGGAATACTGGTGCTTTCCCAGATGAACTGCTTGCCATCGCGGGTCGCTGTGCCGAGATCCATCCAGTCGTGACCGTCTTCATCAAAGACGTGGTAACTCGCAACGGTGCCGTTAACAGCGACTGCTAAGCGGATATCGCCCGCTTCAGCAACGGTCTGGCTAACCGAAATAGGGCGACTCGTGTCGAACTTTGTGGCAAATGTCAGATTGTCGACAGGTTGCAAGACGGTCTCATCCACGTTGCGGAAGGCGTATCCAGCAGCGTACAGCGCCTTGATGATGGCAATAAGTGCCGTCAATTCATCATCCGTGTAACCAATAGCGTCATCATCCTTCGCGGTGACCTGCAAAAGGGTTGGCAGGTTAGACGAAACGAGGCGACCATCTGTCCGTAGTGGGTCGACAAGGGTGAAGAGTTCCTTGTTTCCTGCTTCGGTTGCTTGGAAGAAGATGAGCGTGGTGTGTTCTGCATCTGGGACAACGGGCTTCAACCAAATCTGGTCGAAGAAGTGGTTGCCAGCCAGAACGGGAATGGCGCTCAAACTCTGGTGAATTTTGCTGGCGAGTAGTGCGGTGAAATCGAGACGGGAGGCGGTCTGAACGGCCTCGTTCGTTGCCCAATTCTTATCGTCCTGCAAGGCGGCCATCATGGCATCGCTTTTGATGGTAATCCGCGTGCGCGCTTCACCAATATCGAGGTTGCTTGTGATAATGCTGGTAATTTCTTGGTCGTTGTAATTAAGCATGTTTGTGCGCCCCCTCTGCTTTTTTCAGTGCGTTCGTGTAGTCGCGACGCAGATTGTGCAGGATGTTGATGAACTGGTCGATGGAACTGTAGGTTGAAAGAACCGCCTGGTATTCGTAGCGGGTAACCGCCGCGGACACTTGGAGGGCACGTTTCTTGGCGTCGAATTCCAAATCAGCGGTTTCTTTTGCTTCTTGGAACTGGGCCCGAACACGGTTAATGTCAACCCCGTGGTAGGCACGACGTTTTGGGGTACCTTCCTCAACGGGTGCGGCCGTCTCTTCTTCTGCGTCGGGATCCATGAAGTTCTTCAGGAGACCACGCAGCCGATTTGACCCATTACCCGTAGCAGGTGCCTTAGTCGTTTCGGTAGTGGCACTGTCTGCCTCAAGGGTTTCGAGCTGGCTGTGTAATTCGGTTGTGCGCTGGTAGCACGCCTTCCGTAGCTGCTCAACCTGTGCGTCGAGGTAGTGGTCGGGATCAGCGGCGAATTCTTGAAGGTGCGGCAAAATGGCGCGCTGTTCCTCGTCTTGATGCATAATTTCGCGCGCAAAGACATCGAGGCGACCAAACTCACGGCGGTGGTACCAATCACCAAAGAAGACGCGCCCATCTTCACCAACTTCAAAGAATGGCACGTAATCGCGGAGCCACTGGATGAAGTTCTTCCGCAAATAGTGATGAAGTTCTTCCTGTGCGCCCTTATCGTAGGCCAATACGTAGCCGGGAACTTCATGGATATCTAGGCGGAGTGTCCGCGCGGTATCATCGATTCCCTTGTACAGGCGGTAGTCAGATTTGTCCGCCCAGGCTTCGGCAAAGGCGGTAAAGAACTGCTGCTGGTATGCAAGACTAGTTTCTACAGACATATCGTTACCTCTTATTTCTAATTAAGCACGGTTATTCGCGGTGCTCCGGCGTTATTACTGATTTCATTGTACAACAACGCTTGCATATACAGATACGGTAGAATCAACTAATTAGCTGTTTTTTATTAACAGTTTCGTTTTTAGTGTGATATTTTGTGACATTGGGGACAACAGAAAAGCGCCACCACTAGTCAGGGGGCGTTCATACGCGTTTTTGCTCGGGTTTGTTTTTCTTAGCTAATGCTCAAAAGCTCCCGAGATGTTCTGCGCTGTTTTCTAGTCGAGCGTCGCAAAGCAGAAGATTCCGGTTAACCCGAAACTGGCGCCGGGGGAAGAACCCCCCTCTGCCATTTTCACGTTAATCCTCATCTTCTAACCGCTTTGTTCTGCTCTGTTTTACATAGTCGAGCGCCACATCCCAGCTTTTTCCGCTTAACCCAGAATCGATTGCGGTGGAAACCCACCACCTCCATCGATTCTATGCTAATGCTCAAAAGCTCCCGGGGATGTTCTGCTCTGTCCAATGAGCAATCTGCCCATTAACTGCTCACGTCGGTCACATAGAGGAAGGAAAAAGGCGTTCAATCGGCTATACTAAGGGGATGGATAAAATGTAGAGAGGGTGTGGTTAGTTGGATACAACGCGGCAAATCAAACTGAAGTGGTTATTTCTTGGATACTTAATTACGAACACGGGGTCGAGCTTTATTTGGCCGCTCACGACCATCTACATGCACGAAACGTTGGGGGAGACGCTCACAACGGCTGGGATTGTTCTCTTCTTTAACTCCATGTTTATGGTTATCGGTAGTGCGGTTGGTGGCCGCCTCTTTGACACTTGGCGTGAGGACGCGACCATTCTGATTGGCATTCTCATGATGACGTTCGCAACGGGGGCATTAATTTTCTGGCATGGCTGGCCGGCGTTCCCGATTTTGCTCGTGATTTCTGGATTCGGTAGCGGGATGGTTGTAACCTGTGTGAACGGGTTTGCGACACGCATCCGAACGAAGCGGGCAAGTTACATTTTCAACGTGATGTACTTCATCAGTAACCTGGGGCTCGTGTTCGGGACGCTGGGGGTCGGAATCTTCCTGCCAATGGGGATTCAGTACATCTTCAGCATTGCGTTCGTGATGTACCTCTTGTTCTTCATCGTGGCGTTCTTCGAATATCGCGGGAAGAATCGGGAACGTCTTGCGGGGCGTGCGAAGATGGTCAAGGATAAAATGCACATTACGGCGCCCGTATTCACCGTGTTGTTAACGTTGATTGTTATCTGGATTTTCTACGAGCAGTGGCAGAGTAATATTTCGGCGTACATGCTAGATGAAGGCCTGAAAGTGCGTGATTATAGCTTCTTGTGGACGGTGAATGCGATTCTTATCGTCGCTTTCCAGCCAGTGCTTACCATTTTTGATGATTGGTTGACGGATCATCTGCACGGGCGATTATACGCGGGGTTTGCCTTGCTGGGTGGCAGTTTCTTGATTCTGCCGTTTGCCCACAAATATATTGTTTTTGTGGTGACGATGGCAGTGCTGACGTTAGGGGAAATTATCGCGCTACCAGCCGTCTCAACGTTTGTCGACTTAACGGCGCCCGAGAGTCAGAAGGGCCGCTTCCAGGGACTTGTTCAGGGGTGCGCAGCGGCTGGGCGGGCGTTGGGGCCGCTAATTGGGGCCATTGTGATTGAACAAACGAATTATCGATTCCTGTTTATTGCCGCAACGGCCGTGATTGCGCTTAGCGTCTTGCTGTTTGCCATCACGAACGCGTCGGCACGAAAAACGGTGAAGTAAGTGACGCGTTCTGGTATGAGGCATATCGAAAAATGCGTGTTGGCGGTAATGACGATTGGCGAGAATATCATTGAAAAAAGCGCATAAAGATTGATGAACTTTTTGGTTAGCGTTAAAATAAGTGCATGCGTGTATGATGCATGTACGTATGGGTCTGTAGCTCAGTTGGGAGAGCACCTGCTTCGCATGTAGGGGGTCGACGGTTCAAGTCCGTTCAGATCCATTTTATAGAGGTACAAACGTTGATACACCGCGGGTTGGGATGGCTCGCGGTGCTTTTTTTACATAAAAGTGACATATTTGAGCTCAGTTTGCGGTTTTTTTGAAAACATAGTCATTGAATAAATTCTCAGCTGATTCGAATGTCCTGAAATAAGTATTGTGAGGGTGAACGAAGGGCTAAGCATAAAAGAGGACACGCATTTTTGCGTGTCCTCTTTTTTCCTGAATTGGGGGTTCAGGGCGTTAGTTAGGAAAGCGTTGTTCGGAGAAATTGTTGAAGAAGAAGTGTCGCGTGCGCTCTGGGTAACGCTTTGCGATGATTTAATAATATCGGGGATGCGTGAATACTTTGTGCCGTTCTTCAGAAGAAAGTGTGGCAAATTCCTCAAGAAAGACTTAACAGGGAAGGCCGGCGAAACGTGTATTACTATTTGAAAACAAAAACCCCACCGCCCTGCAGTAGGCGGTGGGGAAAGATGGGTGAGTTTCCGGTCTCACCCATCAAGTTGAGGAACGGGTTTGGAGGCCCCGATACCTCTGGAGAAGAAAATTATGAAGAAGAAGTAGAAAGATTCGTTCTGGGTAACGTATCTCTATGTCTATTATCATATCGAGGACGTGTGAAGGTTGTGTGACATCAGTGTGTAGAGTTTTTGATTGGTGGTAAAAGAAGCGGAAGGCATTGGCGGCTTGCGCGCCAATGCCCGTGGTTTGATGCGAATGTGGTTGTGGCCGGGGGTGATGTTGAACGTTTGTTGGTTGCGTTCGAGCGTTTTATTTTGCGGATGAGGTTTGTCTGACCAAATGAAGCTTCGTTCGTGCCTCACGACGCATTAAGTGTCCCTACGCAGCGCAGCTGCTAGGGACACTAAAAAATGGACCACTGGGGGTTGACCAGTGATCCAAGGAGTAAGGGTTGGCAGGTGGAAGGGTGGTCCACCTGCGATTTTACTTTGGAGGAGTAAAATGAAAAAAGTTGGGTTGGGTATCGAAATAAGGGGTTGGCTTATCTCGATATCTATATAGTAAAGCCTGTTTATGAAGAAAATGTGACCGCAACGCAGAGATTTGTAAAAATAAAATAAAGGATTATTAAACAAGGCGCAGTGGAACCTTTTGCTCCGCGGAAGCCCGACTAAGAACAGAGTGCAACCTGCCGTCTGACGTCGTGCAATTAGAAAAAAAGACATTGCGATTTGTTCGAATCGTGCGTACATTATAGGTGCTGGGTTACTAATTAAATGTAAGGACGGGTGAATGAAATGGAAATCAAGTTTGATGAAGCAGCAATTGCGAAGATTCAGCCACATTTGGGTGCGGGAAAGAAGTTACTCCTCACGTTTGAAGATGGGGTAGGCCCCTATTCACAGCACGCCATGATTCACATGCAGGTGCAATTTACGTTGAATGTGGTACCTGAAACTGATTCAGCTACCGATTATGACCAGCAAATTTCGAGTAATTTGGGCACCATCTGGATTAAGGGGTACTCGACTGAAGATTTGGACGCACACATGTCGGTTCGTTTTAATGCGCGTATGAATGAAATGACGCTCGCGGGGGATATTGGGGTGATTGACGCCAATATTGGTTTTATCGACTTTACAGAAGCAAATGGATTGAAGAATAATCCCGCACGGTAAGGACTTTGTTTAAGAAAAGTGGGTGTGTCCTTAATAATTTGTTATCGTACGCAGTTTTCTTAAATATTTGCTGAAAACACTTATTCATTGTTGTATTATATCTTCTAGAATATGTGTGGGGGAAAGACTCAGTTGATTAGTTATAGTTTTGAAAATGGCTTGAATATTCACGAAATTAAGGCGTTGTATGGTGGCGCCAATATGACGGAATACCTAAAAAACGTTGCTGAAACGGCGGAGGGGCTCGCAAACTCGACGCTCATGACAGCGCGGGATGACGGACGGCTTATTGGTGTAATTCGTGGTGTGTCAGACATGCACACAATTTTGTTCATCGATGATATTGTTGTGTTGCCTGAATACCAGGAAGATAATGTGGATGTTGAATTGGTAAAACAGTTCACCGCGTACTTCCGCCAGGTTGGCCGTGTGATTGCTTTTGGTCGCGACCCCCAAACGGTTGACTTGTTGAAGAAGGTTGGTTTTACGGACAGCGACAAGATGCGCCAGGAATGTTTAGTACGGCCGCAACAAATACTGGAAATTAAATATTAGGCACCTGTTGATAATCGCTTAGAAATCGTTATGGAGGTCACTCATGCCAGCAGAAGAACCTGTTACGCGTAACCAGAAGATTAGTGGCGCAAATGCCATTATGGACGACGGCTATGTCACGGAACGACAAATACCGGGCATGATGGATCGCGGTTTCTCCCAGCGTTTTTTACTGGAGATTCAGGACGAGTTGCAGTTACGTAGCCTGACGGTCCCCGTTGAAATGCAGACGTTTAACTACTACATGGGTAGTGGTGCGATCATCTACAACCCAACCCGCCTTTCTGAAGCCGAAGCAAAAGAAACGTTGCGTCAGGAACTGGGGTATCGCAAATAATTAAAATGTCAGGGAAGCCTAGCCAATAGGTGGTGGTTTCCGTTGAATAAAAAAAGAGGCGCCCACAGAATCCTTGAATTGAGGATTTCTGTGGGCGCCTTTTTATGGGTCTAAAATTTTTGGTGTTGATAATAATCGATATCAAGGATTCTAGGCCCTTTTTCTATAACAAAAAAAGACACC
>CAKRNG010000027.1 GCA_934370925.1 uncultured Lacticaseibacillus sp.
TACAAGGCAGGCCCGGTAGAAATCCTAAGTTCGGGATTTCCACCGGGCCTGCCTTGTATACCGGGGCCAAACCGTCTTCTGGCGCAGCCTCACGCTTATTTGTATATCCGGGCCAAGCCGTCTCTGACACAGCCCTTTTTAGTTACCAGTCGCTTACTTTTCCTGATCGCGTGATGCTGGCTGGAACAAGTTCCGCAAGTTGAAGTGGCGCTTCATGAAGTAGTGCCCCCCGTATGCCAGAACCGCAACCACGAACTGTGCCCATGCAGGCATCGTTGCCGTGAGTGGTGTGTTAATCGTTGTCAACCATGATGCGAGCATGGAGCCCAAGATAACCAGTGCAATCCCCGCCATAATTAGCAGGAACAAGTTTGGTCGCTTGCTCTTTTCCATATCCATCCAGCGGTTGTAGTAGGTGAAAACGAAGGCTGCCACGAAGGACATCAACACAAGGGAGAAGAAGCCACCCGAACTTGCCTGGCTGGCGTTCTTTGAAATCAAGGCCATTGCCCCGTAAATAACGGAGAAGATTGCCAGGAAGGATAATCCCAAGTCACTCGTTTCAATCCAAAATGGTTGTGGCTTTGGCTTGGCCTTTGGGGCGTTGATGAGGCGCGTTGCCAGAACGCTAGGTGAGCCATACACCGTGTTGGCTGGCTTCCCTGCTGCCTGATCCTTCAAGATTGCTGGAATCAGTTCCTTCAACATTTCCGTTTCACGTGCGTCATCCACACCGTTTTCCTTCAAAAACTTACGCAGACGGAAAACGTAATCCGTGTTTTTATTGCTCAGCTTGGGTAGTTCTTCGTCGAGGTTAACCTCGGGAACAACCGGCTGTTCTTCTTGTGTCTTCTTTGCCAATATGTTTCCTCCTAATTCAAACTCAGTGCCCCCGCAGTGATCACCAAGTCACCTTTGTCGCCCGTTACGTTAGACGTTGAACCGGAATTCAATGATGTCCCCATCCTGAACTTCGTATTCTTTCCCCTCAGAACGCAAACGACCCGCTTCACGTACCGCCGCCATGCTGCCGTATTTGTCTAGGTCATCAAATGAAACCGTTTCGGCACGGATAAACCCACGTTCGAAGTCGGAGTGAATCACCCCAGCGACTTGTGGTGCCTTCATCCCCTGACGGAAGGTCCAAGCGCGCGTTTCCTTGCCCCCAGCCGTGAAGAATGTTGCCAAACCGAGCAGGTGGTAACTTGCCCGAATCAACTTGTCCAAACCAGATTCTTCAACGCCCTCAGCTTCGAGGAAGTCTGCCTTGTCGTCATCATCCAGTTCGCTGATTTCTTCTTCAGATTCGGCACAAAGCGCAATCACTTCAGCATTTTCCTTGGCAGCTTCCGCCTGAATCTGCTGAACGTATTCACAGTCATCAGGGTTTGCCATGAAGTCTTCAGCGATGTTCGCCACGTAAAGCACGGGCTTACTCGTCAGGAGGAACAACCCCTTCACAATCTTTTGTTCTTCCTTATCAAACTCGATGGAACGAACGGGATTGCCTTCTTCAAGAACTGGCTTAATCTTCTGGAGAACCGTAAATTCAACCTTGGCTTCCTTATCACCAGAACGCGCAACCTTTTCTACCCGATCGTAGCGTTTCTGGATGGAATCTAAGTCCGCAATTGCGAGTTCCATGTTGATGGTTGCCATGTCGTCGATTGGGTCAACTTTCCCCGTTACGTGGGTAATATTGTCGTCGTCAAAGGCACGAACCACGTGCACAATCGCATCCACTTGGCGAATGTTCTCCAGGAACTTATTCCCGAGACCTTCCCCCTTGCTGGCACCCTTTACAATTCCGGCGATATCCGTGAATTCAAAGGTCGTGTGGATCAGTTTCTTTGCTGGCACGATTTCATCAATCCGTGCTAACCGTGAATCTGGCACTTCCACCATTCCGACGTTTGGATCAATCGTCGCAAATGGGTAGTTGGCCATCTCGGCGCCCGCCTTCGTAATTGCGTTGAACAACGTTGACTTGCCGACGTTTGGGAGTCCGACAATCCCTGCAGTTAATGCCATGAGTATTCCTTTCTTACTTGCCCGGTCGCTTGCGATTCGCGCACGACCGTTAATTCACTCGCCCCGTTAATTAGGCGTTACTTCCTTTACGAATTGGTGCTTTCGTCAGCGGCCTTTTCGAGAACCTTCTTCATCCGCTTCTCGAAATCACGGCGCGACATCATCACGAGATGCTGACAGCCACAACAACTGACCTTAATGTCCGCACCCATTCGGATAATTTCCCAACGATTCTCACCACACGCGTGTGGCTTCTTCATCATGACAATATCATGTAAGTCGTACGTGTTTGCCAATTTATCTACCTCACATTACGGCGCAAGATGCCCTACATACAATAAGACATTATACCGCTTTTATACCGCCAGCCACGAATCTTTCGCGGACTGTTTATCTAATCAATGTTGACGTCGAGAATGGACAAAATGCGGTTCAGGTCATCCGTTGTCTCAAAGTCGATTTCGATATGGCCCGTTCCCTTTTGACTCTGCGCAATGTTCACGCGCGTGCCGAATCGATCCACGAGCCGGTTCTCGCTGGCACGCAAGTAAGGTGACTTCGGCTTGTCCTGAACGGTTGGCCGCCGTACACCCGCGTTGGCCTGTGCAATCAATTTTTCAAGCTGTCGCACCGTTAAGCCTTCACTGATAACGCGCTTTGCCATTGGGATGAGGCGGCTCTTATTCTTGAGCGAAAGCAATGTCCGCGCCTGCCCCATCGACAACTGGCCGTTCGTTAGCATCTTCTTCACTTCATCTGGTAGTGACAGCAGACGTAGGTAGTTCGCGATGTATGGCCGGCTTTTCCCCAGACGCTGGGAAACTTCCGCTTGCGTCAGGTTGAGTTTCTTAATCAACATGTCGTAAGCCTGCGCTTCTTCGATTGGCGTCAGGTTTTCCCGCTGCAAGTTTTCCAGTACGGCCACTTCCATCATGGCCGCCTCGTCAAAATCGCGGACGATAGCGGGTACAGTTGTCTTCCCAGCAAGCTTAGATGCACGGAAGCGGCGTTCC
Organism: uncultured Lacticaseibacillus sp.; assembly: GCA_934370925.1. Taxonomy (GTDB): domain Bacteria; phylum Bacillota; class Bacilli; order Lactobacillales; family Lactobacillaceae; genus Lacticaseibacillus. The sequence continues at coordinate 3,045 of CAKRNG010000027.1, forward strand.
CCAGCAATAATTTCGTAGCCGTTCACACTCTTACGCACGATGATGGGTTGGAAAACCCCCGTCGTCCGAATTGATTCAGCTAAATCCTTCAGGGCATCTTCACCGAAGTCCTGTCGTGGCTGATAGGGATTTGGGCGGATTTCTGCGAGCTCAATTTCAATCACCGCATCGCTGGTTGTATCGGGATTGTTGAAATCACTAAAAATTGCGTCAATGCCGCGGCCAAGGCCCTTTCCATTCTTATTCACCATGAGCAGCCAGTACCTCCTTCGCTAAATCCTCGTAAACATGCGCCGCACGTGACTTGGGGTCATAATCCACAATCGGCTGGCCATAAGAAGGTGCCTCGGCCAAACGTGTGAGTCGCGGAATGACCGTATCGTAGACGCGTTCTCCAAAGTGTGAGCGCACTTCTTCAATCACCTGAGAGCCCAAGTTTGTCCGGGCATCATACATCGTCAGCAGCACACCTTCAATTGCCAGGTTCGGGTTGAAATGCTTCTGCACCAACTTGACCGTGTTCAGCAACTGGCCCAGCCCTTCGAGTGCATAGAATTCACTTTGAACCGGAATCAGAATCGAATCGCTGGCCGTGAACGCGTTGATGGACAGCTGCCCCAAGGATGGTGGGCAATCAATCAACACGAAATCATAGTTGCCAAGGACAGGTGCAAGACCCAGCTTAAGGCGCATTTCACGGGCAATCTGTGCCGTTAACTCAATTTCGGCCCCAGCCAACTGAATGGTTGCAGGGACGATATCCACGTCTTTGTGATCCGTGTGCAAAATAGCAGTATCAATGGGTTCTTCATTGACCAGCACATCGTAAATATCCTTCTGCACGCGGGGTTTCTCAATCCCAACGCCGCTCGTCGCATTTCCCTGTGCGTCTGCATCGACAATCAAAATGCGTTTGCCCGCATTCGCCAAACATGCCGCCAGGTTAACGGTCGTTGTGGTCTTCCCAACGCCACCTTTTTGGTTTGCAATTGCAATTACGTATGCCACCGTGGATCCTCCTCATCTGTACCGGTTTATCGCGTTCGACACGCGTTTCTATTTCTTTGGAATCTCAATAATGACGCGATAAACATCGCCGTCATCTTCTTCACGTTCCTTAATGGTCATCCCTGACTCTTTCACAAGCTTCAAGGATTTCTTTATCGTGTTCAAGGCAATGCGAGAATCGTGGTTCAACGCCACGCGTCGCTTCCGCGGCTTCTTGGCGGGAACCGTTGACACCTCACCTGCTTGCGCAACGGGTGCTTCTGGTGTGGTCGTCGCAATTTCTGGTGCAGCTTCTGGTACGACGGTCGTTTCCTTCAACGAATCCGGATCAAGAATTTCTTGCACAAGACGGGCCGTTTCCTTGACGGTCAACCCCTCTGTCGCAATCCGTTCGAGCGCCGTGACCTGCGCATCATCATCCAGCTTGAGCAGTTCCCGTCCGTGACGTTCACTGATGACCCCGTTCATAATCGCCGTTTGTACCGGTGCGCTCAGCTTAAGCAAACGCAACTTGTTGGCGACAAACGACTGACTTTTACCAATCTGTCGCGCCAACGTCTCCTGCGTCATGGCGTTGCCCGTCATCAGATCCGCATATGCACGCGCTTCTTCAACCGGTGACAACTGCGCGCGTTGCAAATTCTCAATGATGGCCATCGCTGCCGACTCGTCATCCGCCATGCTGGTCACGATCGCCGGAATCTTCTCCCAGTTCAGCTGCGTCGTTACCGCCCGAAAGCGCCGTTCGCCCGCAATGATTTCGTACTGTCCGTGTTCGTATTCACGCACGATAATTGGCTGAAGGAGGCCATGGTCACTGATTGTCGCCGCAAGTTCCTTAATGGCATCTTCCTGGAAAACCTTACGTGGCTGGAAACGGTTCGGCACGATTGCACTCACAGGAAGTTCCGTGACCGTCTTCTCGTCCTTCTTCTTGCGTCCAAATAAATTCAGCGCCATCATCTAACCCCCAATTGGTTGCTTTGCAGGTGTTCCTGGTTTACGTGGATATTTCTTTGGCGTCTGCTTGATTTTATCAATCACGAGCAGGTGGCGGGTATCATCTCCGACTGGCAAATTCACCGTCATATCCGCCTGCAGCTGACCGCCTAGAAGTTGTAAGGCTGGCTTGGCCGCTGTGAGTTCCGCGGGTGCTTGCGCTGCCTTAAGCGCCACAAACTGTCCCCCAACACGAACAAGTGGCAAGCACAATTCCGCGAGCACAGGCAACGCCGCAACAGCCCGTGCCGTCACAAGGTCAAAGTTTTCACGTGCCGCTGACTTCTTGCCCGCGAATGTCTCGGCGCGGTCATGCACCAACGTTACACCGGTCAACCCCAGTTTCTGCGTGAGACGATCCAAGAAATCAATCCGCTTCTGCAAGGAATCCACAATGGTGACCTGAAGTCCTGGATTCAAAATTTTCATGGGCAAGGATGGAAAACCAGCCCCGGCCCCGACATCACACAAGGTTGCGTTAACTGTTCGCATTTCTTCAATCGCAATCAAGGGGGTGACGGAATCATAGAAGTGTTTGAGGTAAACGTCCCCTTGTTCCGTAATGGCGGTGAGGTTCATCTTTTGGTTCTCGCTCACCAAGTATGCATAGTACGTAGCGAATTGGTCCTTTTGCTTATCGCTCAGTTCAATTCCGTGAGCAGCCAGGGCTGCCGCAAATTCTTCGGGCGTCATTGCATTCTCCGTTTCTGCGTTCCACGTTGCTATCACAACGTTTCAACCGTTCATTTGTGGAACATCATTCGTTTCACGTTACCATTTAGTTTATCCCAGCAGGGGGTGTTAAGCAACTGCCAACCGGTTTAACAAAATGCAAAGTTCCATGTGAAACAAAGTCGCGACTAAGATGTAACGTTCGTGAGCCTTTGACTTATGGCCCCTCGCTCACCTGACGCCCCACCCCTAAAAAATGGCCTCAACGTCGGAGTTGCATTCTCCGGCACTGAAACCATCATTTATCGCATTCATTTTGACCGTCGTGTGACCAAAACGGCTAAGGTGCACCCTAAAAGTGCCGCCACAATCCCCACAACAAAAACATTCGGCAGCGGCTGGGTCATTAACCACCACAGCAACACCCCTAAAATAACCGCGAGCCCAATTAAAAGACCGCGGACAAGCCATTTATTTTGCATTACAGCCTCTCAAGCACCGTATACTTATCCTTCGTGGCGTCACCCGGATTCAGCGCGCCATCCTTCTCATAAAAGACGGCAAACTGACCGTCCTTATTTTGCGCCACAACGAGTCCCCCAGCCGTTTCGTGGTTCAGCTTGAAGATTTCAGCACTCCGACGTGCGGCTGAGTGATCAAAGTCACTTGCGATTGCGTTGCCTTGGTTGAAGAAAATAGATTCAGTCATGATGGTCCCCCGCCTTTCAGTTTGGTGTTTCCCTCTTCTTCCATTATACCAGCTTGCGCAAACGGATACATAGTAGTGGGTTACAGTGAGACGTTCAGCTCCGGTTTGCGTGTGTCTCTAGTGGTGAGGCAGGCCGGTCGTAACAGGTGGAAGTTCAGCTCCGGCTTACTCACGCCCTCCGCCGAACTTCCACCCGTTACGACCTACATCTGTGCACTATTTCTTCTTTTCGTTTGAAGATAAATGCCACGCTTGTCATTGGTGACTGCGCGCTAATGACCGAACATAATCAACAGTAGACTAAAATGTGGGTGCACCATAAGTCCAAGGCACACGAACATTACATCCAGTCGCGCGCCAGAAGACTGCCCCCTAATATACAAGGCAGGCCCGGTAGAAATCCTAAGTTCGGGATTTCCACCGGGCCCGCCTTGTATACCGGGGCCAAACCGTCTTCTGGCGCAGCCTCATTCTGCGTCGTATTTTGCTAGAACGTCCTCGTTGAATCTGAATCTGTACTGTTGTCTACGTCGGTGCTCGTCGTGTTACCCAGCCAGTTTTGGATTTTGTTACTGTTCAACAGTGGCATGTGGGTCGTGATGAACTGGGCCGTTTCTGAAGACTCGTACTGTTGCGCTACCCAAACACTTTGCGTCATCAGGAGGAGCGTCAACGTGATGAAAATCAACACGTAATTCATTGCGGCCGCAAGAATGGCTCCCCCGATACTGTTCACCTGCTTGATTCCCGGAATCCACGTCACACCGCGTGATACGGCGGCGAGGACGTTGAACGCCACATGCCCTAAAATGACGATGAGGAAAAACGCAACGATACGCGTTCCTAATCCTGGATTGGTCGTACTACTGATTGTCTGCGCGAGGGGTTCGTACCAAAAGAAGGCGGCGACCCACAGCACCACGCTAGAAACGAGCGTAATAATCGTTGACACCAAACCACGGCGCCACCCGTTTATAATGGCACCGATTAACCACAAACCGATAAAAATGGTGAAAATCATCTGGTCACTTCCTTTTATGACGCCAGTTTCGCGTTTACCTTGTCGCTCCCTCGAACCCAATCCACTATCCTCATTATGCCTAATCGATTTCAGAAATGAATCAGTCAAAAGTCCAATTATCTGCAAAAAGTAGGCGCGCTATCAATCAAAAATACACACATGGGACAAACCTGCTTCTGCCGTAATCACGCAAAAAAAGTTTAGCCATCGCCCCAAATTCCGGTATACTGAAATTAATCGAGAAGCATCACGTGATTCCGGCCAAACGCTGGATTCCGCGGAACTTCGCAAACAATTGGAGGAACAAACAGTGAGTCAGTACGAACAACTAAGTGATTTTGCACGAACAATCGTTGAATTCCAGCGGCGGAACAACCTGACGGACACTGAAATGGCGCTAAGCAGCCATGTTTCCGTTGAACACATCCACAACATCAAAGCCATGAAGGAAGTCGCAGATGCCGATGTTTTAACGAGCCTGCGTAACTACATGGAACACAAGCCAAACGGGAAGTAAGAGGCTTCACAGAGCGCAGACTTCTGGAGCACGTAGCTCGACTAGAATGTCACTACGCCCCCACCCTATAATCCCGTCAAAACAAGAGAGGGGTGCGCCATAAGTCCAAAGCACACGAACGTCACATCCAGTCGCGCGCCAGAAGACTGCCCCCTAACATACAAAGCAGGCCTGGTAGAAATCCTAAGTTCGGGATTTCCACCAGGCCTGCTTTGTATACCGGGGCCAAACCGTCTTCTGGCGCAGCCTCTCTCTTGTTTATATTAATTGTTCAATGGCTTCACGTTAATCAACTGTTCGTTCGGAATACGGATGATAGTGAAGGAATCTGCATCCTTCCCCGCGTGCATCCCCAGACCGTTTAAGAACGTATTCTTGTAGGTTGCATTCACCGTTGCGGCGTACGCGTGGTCCGTGTTCACTTCGAGCTTCTTCAACTTCTTCTTTGACCATGGATATGCGGCCGCACGTACAGGCAACGTTGTGTTATCTGAATTCAGGACGGCGTTGTGGCTGCTAACTTGCACCTTCGACCCATTCGCCCAATACGTGAAGTGCCGAACGGGTGTCTTACTGCTAACGGCCTGAACCACCACGTAATACGACTGATCTTCATCCGTTTGCAGAACCAAGGGCTCATATTCGTGGGTCACAGTTACCTGCGCCGCGTTGTTATAGTCCACCGGCTGCAACCACGCAACGTAGAAGAGACCGTAAGCCGCCGCGAAGAAAATGACGACCTCCAGTAAATCAACCAATAGCGTCCGCTTCGAACGGCGCTTACCCCGAACCACAATCATCTTCAAATGACGTGTTCGAATGTTCATGCAGATGAAAACGAGGTAGATAAGCAGCAAAACCCAGGCTGCAATCCCAATTAGATTCCAATTGTTCATAACTAAGCTCCGTTCTGATGAGTGTTTCATTCATAGCGGATAGACCCCCTATTGGCCCATCCATTAAGTCAATTCCGATTGCCAGCAATCCGTTGCTGAGCCCCTATTTCTCCTGATTCACCGCTGCTTGCCCCAAAAGGTTGAGGTAATGCCACGGTTGGTCATAATTCGGGTTAAACAACATGTCGACATAAGCTAAGTCATCAATCGTGTTGTTATTTTGAATCATCGTTGATATCAGGTTAGCACACATTGAGACGTCATGGCGACTATAGAATTGTGCACCCAGTATTTTACGGTCATCCCGATTGTACACCAACGATAACGTCATTTCTGCATTCGTTGGCATGAAGTCTGGTCGGTAATTCAGCGTCAGCACCGCCCGCCCCACATTTGTGAATGTCGTCTTTGCCTTAGCCGCCGTTAAACCCGTACTGGCTAGCGTTTTACCAAAAATTGCGAGGGCACTCGTTGCCTGCGTGCCCATGTAGCGAACCGCATCGGGCGTGACGATGTTGGCGCCCGCAATCTTCCCCATCCGTACCGCGTTCGTCGCAAGCGGTGCGTACACCTCTTGCTCGGTGGGATTAAAGTGAACCGCCGCGGAATCGCCCGCCGCAAAAATGTCAGGATGGCTCGTCTGCATGTGTTCATCGACCTTAATGGCTCCCTGGGGCGTCAGGTCAACGATGCCCCGCACCAATTCCGTGACGGGCGTGAAGCCGACACAAACAATTGCCATGTCAACGTGGATACGTTCTTCACTTGTGATTACGTACACACTATCTGCTGCGGGTTCAAATCGCTCGCAAACGGCCGCTGGATACACCTCGACCCCGTTTTGCACCAAGTCTTCCTGCACCTGATTCGCCATATCTTCGTCAACGTAATGACCCAGCAACTGGTGGCGCCCATTAATGAGCTGCACTTCATATCCGCGACGCGTGAGGGCTTCCGAGATTTCCGTCCCGATATAACCGCCCCCAATCACCGCAATGCGACTGGCGTTATACGTTAGCTTCTCAATCTGCATCGCGTCGTCATAATTCTTGCACAGCATCACACGTGGCGATTCGATTCCCGCAATTGCAGGGACACGTGGGCGCGACCCGGTTGTCACCACAAGCTTATCGTAAGCCACTTGACGCGCCACACCATCCCGCATATCCGTTACGGCCAAGGTTTTATTTTCGGCGTCAATGGCGGTCACATCATGTTGCAGATGAACGTGCACGTTGGGGCCTAACGCCTCTAAATCAGTCGCCGTTGCGTAAAAGACTTTTTGTAGCGCATCAATGACTCCTTCCAGATACAGATAGATGCCACAGGAAAGGAATGCAATATCGTTCCGGCGTTCATACACATCTACTTCCGCGAGGGGATCACGCGCGATGATTTCCTGAACCGCTGCCGTTCCCGCGTGTGTACAACCAATAATGACCGTCTTCATTTTATTTATAACCTTTCGTTCTGCCGATACGCGCCACCAAATTCGTTTTCTTCCCTATATTATGCCATGTGCACGAACGATTGCAAAATGTCGACAGCACCCTCTTTTTACGGTACATGTTAAACTATAAGTAGCAATTCTCCAGAGATAACAAGCACCATTAACTTAAAATGAAGGAGTGGTTCTATTGAAAATTGCGTTAATCGGTGCGGGTCCACGCAATATTGCGTTGCTCGACCGCCTACGTATCCACAATCCCGAAGCGGAAATAACAGTCTTCGATCCAGATGGTTGGGGCGGACGGGTTTGGCGACCAACGCAAAGTCCGCTTCTTTTGATGAACACACCCGCGGGACTCATCACGGTATTTAGTGACCCCACCGTCACTCTCGTTGGGGCACGCACTGACGGACCCACCCTAGCTGAATGGTGCCGCACCACCGCGCGCGACTATCTGACCACGCAAACGCATTTAGATGTCCAGCAGCGTGGCGTGCTAACCGTTGCCGCCACGCGAACACGCGAACATGATTACGCGCCCCGTGCACTCTTTGGCTGTTACTTGCAGTGGGCGGCGGCGCACATTCAAGCACGCACGACGCAACCGATTCAACTCGTTCACGCAGCAGTTACGGCCGTTCACCCCACCACTAACGGCTATTTGCTCACCACCGCTGACGGACGTACATTCGGGACAGAAACGGCGCCTTTTGCAAAATGTGTGCTAACGCTAGGCCACTTGCCCCAGCAGCCAACCGCTGACATGCGCGCCACGCAGCAACACGCCGATAGTTTCGGTGGCACTTACATCGCACCCGCACTGCCCGACACGGTGAACACGACGAGTCGCCGCGTCATCATTCGTGGCCTTGGCTTGTCCTTCTTCGACATTGTCACCACGCTAACCGCTGGACGGGGCGGCACCTATACACGCGGTCGGAACGGACTACTCCAATATCACGCATCCGGACGTGAACCTGAAATCATTGCGGGATCGCGCAGTGGCCTGCCTTACCGCGCAAAGGGGCGTGATGAAAAGATGCCTGGACAGGTGTACCAACCGCATTTTCTAACGCCCGAACGTCTGGCAGATTGGCAACAATCCGGTAAGTTGCCCACCGTGACCGAATTGGGTAAATACCTGCGCCTTGAATTCAATTGCGTCTATTGTATGCGACAAGTCCCCGCAAATGAACAAGCTGCCTTCAGTTCCGCCTTCGCTGAAAATCCGCAAGCAGCCCTTGCGCAGTGGCCGACCGTCCAGCTTCCTGACTGGGAAGCCATCACACAGGCGCCAGACTTCAAAAGTGAGAATCGGTACACCGGTAGCCTGCTTGCACGTCTCGACGCTGATGTACGCGCGGCAATGGGGGGCAATTGCACCGACCCCCTTGCCAGCGCACTAGAAGCGCTACGGGATATGCGGGTGCCACTGCGCCAATTGCTAATGGGCAATGACGCGCTTTACCTGGGTTTCCGTGACCAACTGGCCGGCCGCTTGAACATGCTCACAGTGGGACCACCTTTACAACGCATCGACGAATTACAAGCGCTGATTCGTGCCGGCGTCGTGCGCCTGTTGCCACCCGGAATGGCGGTGGATGACCTTCCCGATGGCTTCTGCGCCACCGCAACAAGTGATCCAACCTACTTTGCGCGCGCGGCAACGCTCATCGATGCCCGGCTCCCCGCCATCAATGCGGATCAGACCGCCAGTCCCCTTGCCCAGCAACTGCTCCGGGACGGGCTGGCCGTCAAACACCTCCGAACTGATCGCACGGACAAGGGAGTTCTTTCCGGTGCGTTGGCCGTTGACGCTGACACAAGCCAGCTCAAACGTTCTGATGGCACCACACAGGACGGCTTGTACTTATGGGGTGTCCCAACGGAAGGCCAGTTCTGGCTAACCACGGCGAGCCCCCACCCCTTCATGAACGATATTAACTTGAGAACCGCAGATAAAATTGCGCAGTTGCTGTAAGTGACGCCAAAAAAACATGAGGCTGCGCCAGAAGACGGTTTGGCCCCGGTATACAAAGCAGGCCCGGTGGAAATCCCGAACTTAGGATTTCTACCGGGCCTGCTTTGTATGTTAAGGGGCAGTCTTCTGGGGCACGCAGCTCGACTAAGATGTAATGTTCGTGTGCCTTGGACTTATGGCGCCACCCACATGTTTTTTATCAAATCGGTGCGCCAGAAAATGGTTTACTTCACGTCTTCCCACTTCCAGTCGCGTACTTCAGGAATATCGTCCCCGTATTCGCGAATGTAATCGTGGTGGTACTGCAACTTGTTGTCCATTTCCTGAATGAACGCCCCCGCCTTGGCTGCGTATTCTGGCACGGACATGATGGCGGCCTTGGCCAGGTGGAACCGGTCAAGTTCGTTCAGCACGCGCATGTCAAATGGCGTGGTGATGTCCCCTTCTTCACGATAACCGTGCACCTCAAGCTGCCGGTTTGCCCGTGGGAACCAGATGTCCCGAATCAGGCCTTCATAACCGTGGTAAGCGAAGATGACGGGCTTGTCCGTCGTGAAGAGCTGGTTGAACTGCGCATCCGTCAATCCACGTGGGTCCACTTCTGGTGCGCGCAATTTAAGCAAATCGATCACGTTGATGAACCGAATCTTCAGGTCTGGGAACGCATCGTGCAGCAAGTTGATCGCCGCCAAACTTTCCATATTCGGTTCCGTCCCTGCAGCCGCCATGACCACATCAGGTGCCGCGTTATCATCCGTACTTGCCCAGTCAATCCGTCCCAACCCATTTTGGGCCAGCACTGTGGCTTCCTCAATGGTGTAGAACTGTGGCCGTGGCTGCTTGGATGCAATCAGCACGTTCACCGTCTGCTCGCTGTTAAAGAGCAGTGGCGAAACGGCCAGCATCGAATTCGCATCGGCAGGCAAATATTCGCGGACGAACGCCGGTGTCTTCTCCGCCACGTGCGTCAAAATCCCAGGATCTTGGTGCGTGTACCCATTATGATCTTGCTGAAAACTGGTGGAAGTCGACACAATGTTCAAGGATGGGTAATGCCGACGCCACTTCTGTTCGCTGGCTTCCTTAATCCACTTGAAATGCTGCGTAATCATGGAATCCACAACGCGCAGGAAGGCTTCGTAACTCGTAAACAGGATGTGTCGACCCGTCAACGTGTAGCCTTCGCTGAACCCTTCACTCTGGTGCTCAGATAGCTGGGAGTCAATAATTCGGCCTGATGGTGCTAACTTCTCATCCGTGTGGTCGTTGATTGGTTCAAGCCACTGCCGGTCCGTTGCTTCAAACAAACCGTACAGGCGGTTACTCATCGTTTCATCTGGACCAAAAATCCGGAAGTTATCTGGATTCAGGCGCACCAATTCACCGAGGTAATCTGACCAAACAATCATGTCTTGCTTCGTCAGGTCGCCGTGCTTCGTGTTGTCCAACGCGAACTTCCGGTAATCGGGCAATACGAGCGGCTTTGGATCCAGCCCCCCATTGGTGATGGGGTTGCTGGACATCCGTTTGTCAGGTGTCGGTACGAGTGCCTTGAGTTCCGGCACGAGATGACCATCCACATCAAACTGCTGCTCAGGGTGGTAAGACTTAAGCCAGTCCGTCAGGTTGTCTGCGTGCTGCATGTTATCTTCATTCACCGGAATTGGAATCTGGTGGGCGCGGAAACTGCCTTCGATTGGCACGTTATCCCACTCTTTTGGCCCCGTCCAGCCCTTTGGTGACCGGAAGACAATGACGGGCCACTTAGGCTGCGTCGTGTCGCCCGTTTCCCGTGCGTGCTTCTGGATGTTGCGAATGGCTTCCACTGCACCGTCCACAGCCGCAGCCATGGCGGGGTTCAACTTCTTCGGGTCGTCCCCCTCAACAAAGACGGGCGCCCAACCTGCACCTTCCAGGTACTTACGCACGTCTTCGTCACTCTTGCGCGCCAAAATCGTTGGGTTGGAGATTTTGAAGCCATTCATGTGGATGATTGGCAACACTGCCCCGTCATGAATAGGGTTGATGAACGTTCCGGAGAACCAACTAGCTGCCAGCGGACCCGTTTCGGTTTCACCATCCCCAATGACGGTGGCCGCAATCACATCAGGGTTGTCCAAAATCGCTCCTACCGCGTGACTGAGCGCATACCCAAGTTCGCCCCCTTCATGCATAGAACCCGGCGTTTGGGCGCTCGCATGACTCGCAATGCCCCCCGGGAAGCTAAACTGCTTGAACAGGTGCTTCATGCCTTCCTTATCCTGACTCACGGTTGGGTAAACTTCCGAGTAATGTCCATCCAAATAAGCATTGGATACCATCACTTGGCCACCATGACCTGGTCCTTCAATGTAGAACATGTTCAAATCATACTTGTTAATTGCGCGGTTCAGATGCGTGTAAATAAAGTTCTGGCCCGAAATCGTGCCCCAGTGGCCGATTGGGTGTGCCTTCACATCTTCCTTGGTCAGCGGACGTTCCAAGAGTGGGTTGTCCTTCAAGTAAAGTTGACCGACAGATAGGTAGTTGGCTGCCTGCCAGTAACGTGTCATTAAATCAAAGTAAGCTGGTGTTGAATAATCAGTTGTCGTTGGCATAAAGTACCCTCCATCGCGCGTTTAGCATGCGCTTTCAGTTTGTATGTTCAGTATACACCATTGGGTAGTGGTGGAGCGCGGTAGTTTTAGGAGAAGCTTGGCTCCGGTTTGGTTGTGTCTCCAGTGGTGGGAATCGGTGCAAAAAATGTTGACGCAACGTCGCTATCGCTCCTTGCGTTGCATCCATTTGTTGATTGGTTACGTTGGAACTCAGATGTACAGTGTCTGTGAATCAATCAACAGTACGGTAAATCCCTTGATAAGTGGGTGCGCCATAAGACTATCCCCTCACATACAAAACAGTCCCGGCAGAAATCCTAAGTTTGGGATTTCCGCTGGGACTGTTTTGTATACCGGGGCCAAACCGTCTTCTGGCGCAGCCTCCGTTTGTATAATTTGACTAATCAGAGATTGAGTCATCCTTTGCAATTAAGTGCTTAACTGCTGGGAACATGAGTGCCAAACTGATGACCGCGATGGCAATCAGGATGACCACGGAGCCGGCCACCGTTGCGGAGTTGATTCCGCTCGTGATAGCGTTTCGGAAACCGTTAATTGCGTACGTCATTGGCAAGAACTTCTGCGTAGATTCGTACAGTGGGCTAATCGTTTCAGCTGGGAAGAGACCACCTGAACCACTCAGCGTCAGTAAGCCAAGTGCGATGAAGATACCCACACCACCGAATGCCAAGTTCAACATCTGCGTGAGGTACATAGCAGACAGTGAGAAGAGAATCGTCATGCCGTAGAACTGTGCAACGTGGTCAACTGGTAAACCAACTGCCAGAATCAGCGTTGCTTCAATGACTGCCATAGCGAGGGCCACAAGTGTCCCAACCGCCAGTTTTGCCTTCAACCAATCTGCAACCGTCTTGTACCCATCACGACGACGCATTGGGTAGGTGAAGTTGAAGATGATGATGGCGATGAACAGGGCCAGTGCCAGAACGTATGGTGCCAATGCAGCCCCATAGTTAGGAACGGTTGTCATCTTCTTCTGTACATCCTTACTTGGTTCAGCAAACATCTTCGCGGTCGCCTTCGTCAGCTTCACGTCGTTGATTTGCTTGTAACCATCCGTCAGACCGGTTGCCAATTGCTTGTCACCGCTCTTCAGTCTCTTGGTCCCACTCGTCAACTGATCAGAGTTGTCCGCAAGCTGCTGCGTCCCATCTGCGAGCTGGTTCACACCACTCATAAGGGTTGGTACCTGTGAGTTGAGTTGGTTCAAGCCATCGGAAAGCTGGGTTGCCCCGTCATCAAGCTGCACAGACCCATCAGAAAGCTGGTTTACACCTGATGCAAGTGTTGGCACCTGACTATTAAGCTGGTTCAGACCAGTACTCAACTGGCTAGTTCCATCATCAAGTTGTACGGAACCGTCTGCAAGCTGGTTTACACCTGACGCAAGCGTTGGCACCTGACTGTTCAACTGATCAAGACCATCATTCAGCTGACCTGACCCATCGAGAAGTTGTGCAATCCCCTTCGAAAGCTTAGGCGCCTTCTTGTTGAGCGTTGTCAAACCGTCCGTCAAATCCTGAACACCATCTGCAAGTGTCTTCCGACTGTCGTAGAAGGTTTTAAGCCCTTCTTTAATTTGACTGATGGCGGAATCAAATCCTGGATTGTCCGTCGTTGGCTCTGTTGGCGAAAGCTTTTCATCCATGTAAGCAAAGTTTTCTGAGAACTGGTCTACCGCCGCCGTTAATCCAAGTGGATCACCTGCAGCGTCAACATCCGTAGTGTTCATGTTGTAAGAAACCAAATTCAACACAGACATCGCAGAAATCCTACTCATGGCTGCCAATGGATTGTCAGCATCTTTGTTCGTCAATTCTTGTCCATTGTCTAAAACATTTTGGGTTTTCGTCTGAGCAGTTGTAACCTTTGTCCAGCTTTCTTCAAGCGCTGCTTTTTGATCAGGATCGGTCACTGCAGCAATTGCAGCTTCCATCTTTTCATTCGCACTATCCTGGTTCATCTTAGCACCCTTGACGTTTGCTTTTAAAAGACCGGTTGCTTGACTGAGTGCTGATACTTGCTTCTGAATTTTATTGTACAGCTTGTCCATTTTTTCATTTGCATAGGAAACGCCCTTCGTCAAACTCCATTCTTTAATGTTTGAACTGTCGTTGTTTCCAAGTGTTTGCTCCTGAAGTTTAGAAATACCTTCGTAAAGCTGTTCGATACCTTCAACCATAGATGGATCACTACCAGAGCCAAAGTTAACGGACTGGTTCAGTTGGTTCATCCCATCTGTCAGCTGCTGCACGCCCGCGGTCAAATCACTATCACCAGTCCCATTAATTTCGGAATTGATTTCAGCAAGACCCGCCTTAATCTGGGAGCTACCATCGTCAAGTTGACCAACACCTGAGCTCAACGTTGGAATGTTACTCTGCAGTTCACTTAAACCACTGCGCAACTGGGAAGTACCGCCCTTAAGCTGCGTACCACCATCTGCCAGCTGCTGTACCCCTGAGCTTAATGTTGGCACGTTGCTCTGTAGTTGGCCTAAACCATCCCGTAACTGGGAAGTACCACTCTTAAGCTGCGTACCACCATCTGCCAGCTGCTGCACCCCTGAACTCAGTGGCTTAACGCTGACCTTCATCGTCTGAACCCCATCGTTCACTTGGCCGACACCGACCGTGTACTTGTTCAGACCGTTATCAAGCGTGACCATCCCGTCGCTAATCTGAGTTGCCCCAGTTGCTGCGGTGCCGATCTGCTTCCCAATGCTGCCAACCTGATCGAACAGGGTGCTTGCAAAGGCGTTCGTTACTGAGGCGCGGATTTGGCTGTTCAGCTTGTCCGCCCCTACCTGACTCATGACCTCACTGATGTAGTTCAGTGAGCCGTTCGTCTTGTAAGTCAGCTTCATCTGCCTCGGGTGCGTGTTAAGCACCGTGGCAGCGTTGTGGGAGAAGTTCTTTGGAATCGTAATAACCGTGTAGTACTTGTTCTCCTTCAACCCTTTAGCTGCTTGCTTTGCGCTTACGATGTGCCAGCCCAACTGGGTATCCTTGCGCAATTTGGCGACGGTCTGTTCACCAACATTGACTTTCTTGCCCTGCAAGGTGGTTGGGACGTCATTGTTGACGACCGCAATTGGCACCTTCCCAGTATTTCCATATGGATCCCAAGCTGAGGTCAGGAAACAAAATGAATAAGCAAATGGAATAAGGATAATTGCCACCAACAAGACCATAATCGACTTGCTGTGGAAAATGTTAGCGAATTCCTTCTTGATCACGAACAGTTTCAACTCCTTCTACATTCTCGCCTCGTGTTACATCTGTAACGCGGGCCCCACGCATAAAAATGACAACCAGCGTGACGTTTGGGGATTACCCAGATGTTACAAATCCCCAAACGACGGCATTTGTTTAAAAAACCACAACAAATGCTTAAATACTTCATGCGGTGTAGTTTACAAGTTGTTGGCGCGTTTGAATACGATACTCGTGTAACGCAACGTGTCGGCTCCCGCTGTAAAAAAGAAAACACGCGGTGGTATATCGCGCTATTTTTCGTCGTGCGCCTGAGACCGCGCCCTTAAATTAAAAGTAGCGTCCGCATAAATCCTAGGTTCAGAATTTATACGGACGCTACTTTATGCGCCGAGACCAAACCAGTTTCTAACGTGGTCTCTGCCGTTTCTTGTCATTTATTTGAATCGCTTTGGTCGTGTCGCCTGACCTGCCGCACGCATTTGTGGCCGTGGCCGCCCTGGACGGGGAACTGCCTGGCTAGGTGTCGGTGCAGGCACAACGGGCGCATCGGGACCCGGTGCCACCTTCTTATCCGTAACGGTTAGCTTAATTGAAACGTGTTGTGCAAGATAAGCAACGGCAACCCCCGCCGTAAACGCAACAAGTGCGGTCTTCTTTGACATCAAGGTCATCTCCAAATTATATGATGAGGCAAGTGTATCATAACACGGGCGTAGTGACCCGGGATAAGATGAGGATTAACGTGAAAAGAGGCTGCGCCAGAAGACGGTTTGGCCTCGGTATACAAAGCAGGCCCGGTGGAAATCCCGAACTTAGGATTTCTACCGGGCCTGTTTTGTATGCTAGGGGCAGTCTTCTGGCGCGCGACTGGATGTAACGTTCGTATACTTTGGACTTATGGCGCACCCACTTTTTGGGTTAACCGGAATCTTCTGGGTCACGGAGCCCGACTATGAACAGGGCGTAGTAACCCGGGAGAAGGTGAGGATTGACGCGAAAGCGACAGAACCTAAAACTGCGCCAAGACCTCATGAATCACATCGAGTGCGTTAAGCAAGGCGTCCGTTTCAATAATGAGTGGCGGCAACAAGCGCAACGTGTTGCCTTCCGCCGTCAACGTCAGCACACCGACTTCGTGTAGCTTTGCCGCAACGTCCGCAACCGGCACCGTCTCTGCCAGCTGCACGCCAATCATCAACCCTTTTCCACGAACCGCCACAACTGCTGGCAGTTCAGTCCAGTCTGCCATGGCCGTCATCGCCGCCTGCCCTTTTTCCTGCACCTGCACCAGTAAGTCTGGCGTCAAGGCATCTAGGGTCGCGCTGGCGCTGGCCATGACCACCGGATTGCCACCAAATGTTGTTCCGTGTGCACCGTACGGGAAGGCGGTACTCAGTGTTGCCTTGCCAATCATGGCGCCAACCGGTAAACCACTCCCCAGTCCCTTGGCGCTCGTGATGATGTCCGGCTCGATGCCGTACGCTTGGAATGCGAACAGGTGACCCGTACGTCCCATCCCCGTCTGCACCTCATCCACGATGACCAAAACACCAAGTTGCTGTGCCTTGGCCACAAGCGCCTGGAGCCAGGAAATTTCAGCGGGCTGCACGCCGCCTTCACCCTGTACAACTTCAATGATGAGCGCCGCAAATGTGTCGTCGAGTAAATCGAGGGCTGATGCCTCGTTGAACGTGGCCGTCACCACATCATGCGTATCCACCCCAAACCCCTTCTGAATGGCGGGCAGGGGCGTCACGGTGAGTGAACCGTACGTCCGGCCGTGGAATCCGCGGGCAAAATTCATGATTTTCGTTTTGCCCGTATACCGACGTGCAAGCTTCAAAGCCGCTTCGTTCGCCTCCGTCCCTGAATTGCCGAAGAAGACGAGATAATCATCCGGAAGCCCTAACCCCGCGACCAACTTCGCCGCCACGGTCTCCGCCAAGGGTGCTTGATACAAGTTTGAGGTGTGCCAAATATGTTGAAGCTGATCGGTCACGGCCTGCTGAACGGGGGGATAATGGTAGCCCAGATTGCAAACCCCAATCCCACTCGTCAGATCTGTATATGTTTTGCCATTATCATCCGTTAATTGCCAACCATTCCCATCAACAAGGGCGAATGGCCAACGTTTATATGTGCTGAACAGTTTCGTCATGTTATTTCCTCATGTTTTTTCTATAGTAAGTGGCTTTACCCCTGCAACTGGGTGCCCGCACCGTACAGCGCGCCAATTGTGACCTTCGTCCCCGACGCAGCCACCGCCAAGCCCGCGCGCAACTTGACGCTCATGCCACCCTGAATGATGTGCGTTGCGGTGAGTGCCTGCATCTTCATCGGCGTCAGTTCTGTGACGACTTCACCGTGCCCATCGAGAACACCGGGGACATCCGTCACGAAATGTAGCTGCGCAACGCCAAGCGCGTGCGCAAGCGCCATGGCCACATCGTCCGCATTCACGTTCAGGAGTTGTCCTTCCGCATCCGGCACGAGTGGTCCAATCAGGAGGGCGCCCGTCGCACATAACTGCTGTTCAAGCACCGCCACATCAATCTGTGCGACTTCACCAACCAGCCCGTACTTCGCTTCATTCAATAAGTGTGCCGTCAGCCCCTGCGCCAAAATGATTGGGTGGATTTCTGCTGTGGCCAATTGTTCACACACGTGTGGCTGCACTTGCTGGGTAATTATTTCCCGGGCAATATGCAAAACTTCTGGGGGCGTCACACGCAGCCCGTCCACACGTGTCGTCGTAATTCCTGCAGCTGCGACGGCATTCGTAATGTCGGAACCCGCGCCGTGCACAATGATTAGTTGGTGGTGTCGCGCAAGTGCTCCGAGTTGCCAGAGTAGCGACTGTGGCATTTTCCGCGCCATATCCCCACCGATTTTGATCAAAATCACGTTACTTAACATGGTGTTCGCCCCCCTCATCGAAAAACGAATTAACTGGTGTATGCCGAATTAATGTGGACATATTCGTACGTCAGATCTGCACCCCACGCCTGCCCTTGTGCATCGCCCACGCCAAGGTCTATGGTCATCACGATTGTCTTCGGACTCATGGCCTGCTGCACGAGTGGTGGATTCAACGTGGTCGCCACGCCGTTCTCAACCATGTGCACGCCATTGATGGCAACACTGAGTTGCGCGGCATCCAACGTTACGTTCGTGTTCCCCAGTGCATCAATGATTCGGCCCCAGTTTGGATCTTGCCCGAACATCGCTGCCTTCACCAGATTGGACCCAATGACCGCTTTGGCTGCCATTCGCGCGTCACTAGCTGTTGCGGCACCCGTCACGTTCGCTTCTAGAAACTTAGTGGCACCCTCACCGTCACCCGCGATTGCTTGTGCCATCGCCTGCATGACCTGGTGTAGTGCGTCGTTGAAAATGTCTAAATTGGCGCCGCTGGTCACCGCGGGCGCACCTGATTCACCATTTGCCAGCACGATGACCATGTCGTTGGTACTTGTATCGCCGTCCACCGTGATTTGGTTGAATGTCGTATCCACGTGTGCACTCAAGGCTGCCTGGAGTTGATCACCCCCAATTGCCGCATCCATGGTGATGAAGCACAGCATGGTGCCCATGTTGGGGTGGATCATCCCCGATCCTTTTGCCACGCCGCTCATCGTGCAGACGGTCCCGCCGATTTCGAACTGCACGCTCACCGTCTTCGTGTGCGTGTCGGTCGTGAGGATGGCTTCTTCAAACGCCTCGGTGCCTTTGAGTTGCAGCGCCTGAATTCCCACCGTCATTTTGTCCATCGCCAGCTGATGCCCAATAATCCCCGTCGACGCAACGCCCACGAGGTTCGCATCAATCCCCAGCTTTGTCGCAACCAGTTGCTGCGTGGCCGCGGCGTTCGCATCTCCCTGTGCGCCGGTAAAGGAATTCGCGTTCGCAGAGTTTGCAAGCACCGCCTGCAACTGGTGCCCCGCATTAATCGTCGCCTTCGTCAGTTGCACGGGCGCTGCCTGAAACTGATTGCGCGTGTACACACCTGCTGCGCTCGCCGGTACACGCGATACAATCCAGCCTAAGTCAGGTTTCGTTGGGTTATGGCGGAGCTGGGCGTGCACCGCGCTCGCGTTAAACCCTATTGGCCACGTAAATGGAATCTTGGTCACTACCATCATGCATTCAATCTCCTTTTTCCTTCATCGCGTGAAAATTCCGCACGCTATATCAACCGTCCCTGAACGGGTATTGCTGTTGTCTCGGGAAAGCCGAAAAGCAGGTTAAAGTTCTGCATCGCTTGCCCCGCAGCCCCCTTCAGTAGGTTATCAATCACGCTGACCACGGTGACGATGCCTGTTTGCGGGTTGTACACCCACCCAATCGCGTCAAGATTACTCCCGACAACATCCTTTAGACTTGGCAACTGCGCCCCCGCCAAGTGAACGAACGGGGCATCTGCGTATGTACCGGTAAATGCCGTGGTCAAAGCTGCTTCAACCGCCGCTTGTCCCTGTTCAGCAAGTGTTGGCGTCACGTGCGCGTAAATTGTACTCATAATTCCCCGGTCAACCGGAATGAGTGTGGTCATAAACTGCAGACTAGTCACTTCAGGATTCCACGTGTGCAGTTGTTGCACAATTTCTGGAATGTGCTGGTGTGCGTTCGCCTTATACAACGTCACGTTCTCATTGGCGCCAACAAAATGACTGCTGGTTGCGAGCTTCTTCCCCGCACCCGACAAGCCTGATTTTGCGTCCACAATCAGTGACTGTGGGTCGACCAAGTTCTGCTGAATCAAGGGGGCCAAGCCCAACAATGTCGCCGTTGCGTAACAGCCAGGGTTTGCAACGTAATTTCCCAATTCATGGTTAAACTCTGCCAGTCCGTAACTCGCTGTGGCCAAGTCATCTGCGGTTGCGGCGGGCTTCTTGTACCACGTTTCGTACGTTGCCGGATCCTTTAGACGCATATCGCCAGACAAATCAATGACGGGAAATCCCGCTTCAATGAAGACATGTGCGACCTGACTCGTTACGCCCGCAGAAGTGGCAAAGAAGACGCAATCTGTTGCGGCCATCACGGCTTCTGGCGTAAATGACTGAATGAGCGGATCTTCTTTACCGGCTGAATACGGTAAAATCGCCGATAAATGAATATTAACTTCGCTATGGCCGTATAAAACAACCTCATCCACATGCGGATGTTGCTGTAGTAATTGGTATAAAACCATTCCTGAGTAGCCCGTAACTCCGACAAGTCCGACTTTCACGTGCGTTACCTCTTTTTGTATATTTATTCGATACCGTATCCTAACGCTATATGTATAGTTATGCAATAGAATTCCCGAAATTCGTTAAAAAAGCGGGTAATATTCATTATGCAATGAATACTACCCGCTTGCTTGTTTCCAATGTTTAAAGGATTGCGCACGTTATCATCTTAGTCGAGCTACGTGCCCCAGAAGCCTGCGCTTAACCCAGACCCGGTTGCGGTGGTAAACCCGCCACCTCCACCAGGTCTACGTTAATGCTCAACTTCTAACCGGGGCACTCCACTCTGTTTTTAGTCGAGCTACGTGCCCCAGAAGCCTGCGCTTAACCCAGACCCGGTTGCGGTGGTAAACCCGCCACCTCCACCAG
>CAKRNG010000028.1 GCA_934370925.1 uncultured Lacticaseibacillus sp.
GCATG
This sequence comes from uncultured Lacticaseibacillus sp., assembly GCA_934370925.1. Lineage (GTDB taxonomy): Bacteria > Bacillota > Bacilli > Lactobacillales > Lactobacillaceae > Lacticaseibacillus. The sequence goes on from CAKRNG010000028.1 coordinate 6, forward strand.
ACCCCGGAAGAATACCGGAATCATGCCGTTCAAGAAAGCGCATAAGACTTTAATTATTTGACTGTCTACTTGTCGCGGAGCCGTGCCGATCGGTCTACTGCGATAATTGTGGATGGTGTTACCGAGCTTTTCCCACGGGCGTTTTGACTCGGTGGACACGGAACTCATGACGGGTTCCTCGTCATGAGTAGCGTAAGAAATTCAAAAAATAAATTTAAATAGTCACGGGGAAATAGCCCCTGAATTGCGAATATATCTATGTGGAGGAAATAAGAATGGATGCAGAACTGATTGCAGTTGGTACCGAGATGTTGCTTGGCGACATCGTGAATACGAATGCCGCATATTTAGCGCGTGGGTTGAGTCAGATTGGCGTAACGAGTCATTATCAACAAGTCGTTGGGGATAATCCCGAGCGGTTGGATGCGGCGATATCTGTTGCTGAGCAGCGAAGCCAAACAATCATTCTAATGGGCGGACTGGGCCCAACGAAGGATGATTTGACGAAGCAGGTTTTGGCGAAACACTTAGGTAAACAGTTAGTGGTTGATGACTGGCACCAGAGCAAACTTGTTGCCATGGCGAAGCAGCGTCAGCATGCCCTCACGCCGAATAATCTGGCCCAATCGCTTTATCCAGAGGGGGCACAGACACTCATGAATCACGTGGGACTTGCGGTGGGTGCATTGCTTGAACAGGGGAGCCATCAGTACGTGTTACTTCCTGGCCCACCACGTGAATTCAAGGCGATGGTGGATCAAGAATTACTCCCTAAATTAATGGGTGAAGACGAGGATGTGCTGGTTAGCCGAACGTTGCGTTTCTTTGGCTTGGGGGAATCTGCACTCGTTACCGCGATTAGCACGATTATCGATGGGCAAGATAACCCAACAGTGGCACCGTACATTAAGGATTTTGAAGTGACACTACGCATGACGGCACGCGCACAAACCACCGTGATGGCTGATAAGTTGTTAGACGGCATGCAGAAACAAATTCTGGCAATCTTGCACCCTTATTATTACGCAACGGGTGCGAACAAGACGCTTGAAGAAACGGTGGTGGCGGCGTTAATTGCACAGAATCGGTCGATTACGGCGGCTGAAAGTTTGACGGCGGGCTTATTTCAGGCAACGCTTGGGCGGGTTGCAGGCGTCTCGGCGGTATTCCCAGGTGGGTTCGTGACGTACGCCGCGGCGGCCAAGGAACAGTTGATTCACGTACCAGTAGAAGTCGTTCAGGCACACGGCGTTGTGAGTGCAGAGACGGCGCGGGCAATGGCAATCGGTGCGAAGGAAGCGTTGAACACAGATATTGGGATTAGTTTTACGGGGGTTGCGGGGCCAGATAGCCTGGAAGGTCAGCCTGCTGGAACCGTATGGATAGGCCTCGCAACGAATCAGGGTGTGCACGCGGCGGTCTATCATCTTTCGGGGACGCGGAATGAAGTTCGGGTGCGCGCAGTGAAAACAGCTCTCATGTTGCTACTACATGCCTTAACGAAGCAGGGGGAATTAGGAGATGGGGCAGAATGAAGATCGCGAGGCAGCACTGAGTAAGGCACTACAGAAAATCGAGAAGAATTTCGGCAAGGGCTCCGTCATGCGCATGGGTGAACGCGTGGATACACAGGTTGCCACCGTTTCGTCGGGATCGCTTGCGCTGGATGATGCACTTGGCGTGGGCGGCTTTCCACGGGGACGAATCGTGGAGGTGTACGGTCCGGAGAGTTCAGGGAAGACAACCCTTGCGCTGCACGCCGTTGCGGAGGTGCAAAAACAAGGGGGCACCGCAGCGTACATTGACGCGGAAAATGCGATGGACCCCAAGTACGCGACGGCGCTGGGCGTGAACATTGGGGAGTTATTGCTTTCGCAGCCGGATACGGGGGAACAGGGACTGGAAATTACGGATACGTTGGTTGCTAGTGGCGCAGTCGATATCATTGTGATTGATTCAGTCGCGGCGCTCGTTCCCCGTGCCGAGATTGATGGCGAAATTGGCGATTCACACGTCGGCTTGCAGGCACGCCTAATGTCGCAGGCACTTCGCAAACTATCGGGGCAGATTAACCGAACCAAAACGATTGCGATCTTCATCAATCAAATCCGGGAAAAGGTCGGGGTGATGTTTGGTAATCCGGAAACAACCCCGGGTGGCCGGGCGCTCAAGTTTTATTCAACTGTACGTTTAGAAGTGCGGCGCGCCGAGCAAATTAAGGACAGCGCGAATGTCATCGGTAACCGAACGAAGATCAAAGTGGTGAAGAATAAGGTCGCCCCGCCATTTCGCGTTGCGGAAGTCGACATCATGTACGGTCAGGGAATTTCACAGACGGGTGAAATTCTGGACATGGCGGTTGAAAAAGACTTGGTGGCAAAAAGTGGCTCTTGGTACAGTTATCAGGAAAGTCGTATTGGGCAAGGTCGCGAAACCACGAAGACGTATTTGGATGAGCATCCAGAAATTCGGGAAGCCGTCCGTACGCAGGTTCGAACGGCATACGGAATGTCAGAAGAATGACGAGGCTGTGCTATAAGTTGATTTGGTCCCAGTATACAAAGCAGGCCCGGCGGAAATCCCGAACTGAGGATTTTTGTCGGGCCTGCTTTGTATATTAGGGGACGGTCTTCTGGCGCGCGACTGGATGATACGTGTGAATTCGGTGCATTGCGGTGTCAGAAGTCAGATTGCCCTTGAATGGGATGATATATATCGTTGACTTCAGGCAGGCACACCATCATGCTGGTCGGAGCGCACATATAATTGAAAATACGCATAACTAGCGGCAAAACTTGTAACCCCTTTCGTTGCCGAGCTGTCGCCATTTTTATTGACACCCTTTGAAATGACAGCTAAAATGGATAATTGTAATAATCTACAAAATTTAAAAAGCATCTGAGTTTGAAAAGACTTAATTTAGATGATGCGGAGGTGAGAACGTGACAGCAGGAATTCTGCTCGCGGTAGTCCCCGCAGCCATCGCTATCGTGGTTGGATACGCTTGTGGTTACCTTGTACGCAAACGGGTCCACGAAAAAAATCTAAACCAAGCAACTAGCACGGCCGAGGGAATTATCGCACAAGCAAAGACGGAGGCCGCAGCACTGAAAAAGGAAACGGTCCTCGAAGCAAAAGAGGAAGTTAACCGTTACCGCAGTCAGGTCGAAGACGAATTAAGAGATCGGCGTGGTGAAGTCGCAAAGACCGAGAATCGTTTGGACGCGCGCGAGGAATCACTAGACCGCCGAGATGAAACGCTTGATCGAAAAGAACAAAGCCTGTCTGACCGGGATAACAATCTTGGTAGACGGCAAGAAGAGCTTGATGCACTGGCTGAGAAGCTTGCGCATAGTGAGGCTGACGCACAGGCTGAGTTGGCACGAATTGCCGATTTGACCCCAGAAGCAGCTAGAACAGAGGTTATGGATCAGACTCGCGACGAGTTGACACATGAACGTGCCTTGATGGTACGCGAGAGTGAAGATGAGGCGAGGAGCTCGGCTGCCAAGGTGGCCAAGTCACTGATTGCAGACGCAATTCAGCGTTCCGCCGCGGATATCGTGACGGAAACGACGGTGACGGTCGTAACCTTGCCAACTGACGACATGAAGGGCCGAATTATTGGTCGTGAAGGCCGAAACATTCGGACTCTCGAAACACTGACGGGGATTGATATCATCATCGATGACACCCCTGAAGCGGTCGTTCTGTCAGGATTTGACCCAATTCGGCGTGAAATCGCCCGGATGGCACTTGAAGCATTGATTCAAGATGGCCGTATCCACCCAGCTCGCATTGAAGAAGCTGTGGATAAGGCACGTCGCCAGATGGATGAGCAGATGCGCGAAATTGGTGAGAAGGCCCTGTTTGATGTGGGTATCCACAACATGCACCCAGATTTAATCAAGACGCTTGGTCGTCTGCACTACCGGACAAGTTACGGTCAGAATGTGCTTGATCACTCCATCCAAGTTGCAAAGCTTGCGGGTGTGATGGCCGCAGAATTAGACGAAGACGTTACCTTAGCGAAACGCGCGGGGTTATTACACGATATTGGTAAAGCGGTTGACCATGAAGTTGAAGGGTCACACGTCGAGTTGGGCGTCGAATTGACGCGCAAATACCACGAACCACAAGTGGTGGTGAACACCATTGCTTCACATCACGGCGATACGGAAGCAACCAGCGTGACGGCCATTTTGGTTGCCTCAGCAGATGCAATTTCCGCCGCCCGTCCAGGTGCACGTAGCGAATCACTTGAGAACTACCTGCACCGTCTTGAGAAACTGGAAAGCATTGCCAACAGTTTCGACGGTGTGGATCACAGTTACGCCATCCAGGCTGGCCGTGAAATCCGGGTAATTGTGAAACCGGAACAGCTATCCGATGATGCATCGACGCTGGTTGCACGGGACATTAAGAACGAAATCGAACATAATCTTGAGTACCCAGGACACATCAAGGTCACGGTTATCCGTGAAACGCGGCGTGTCGAGTACGCAAAGTAATGGTCAAATACCACGCGAACCAACATGCGTGGACACAAAAGGGGTGCGATGTGCATCCCTTTTGCATACATACGAATTGAGGTGGCCGGCAGTTGCGGGGGCAAGTTCGACTCCGGTTTTGTGGTGTCTCCAGTGGTGAGGCACGGGCCGGCAATTGTGGGGAAAAGCTCGGCTCCGGTTTTGGCGTGTCTCCAGTAGTGGGGCACGGTTCCATAATTATGACCAAAGACCGGTCATAATTATTCCACCTCGCTTTGAGCCTGCCAGGAAGCCCGCCTGTCAGTCTCAAAGACGTCCCGTATCTAGGCGGTAAACCGCCAAGATACCTTCACTACTTCCGCACCCCAAAACCTCCGCCGAACTTGTCCCCGCAACTGCCTACATCTTCCGCTAATCATCTTTAGGTTTGAATGAAAAGATGTTGACGCAACGTCGCTGTCGCTCCTTGCGTTGCATCTGTCTGTTGCCTGGCTACGTTGGAACTCGGAGGATAATATCACAAGTCAATCTTCAGTGAGCAAGTCTATCCTCGATAAGACATTCGCGAGCAGCCGCGAATGTCCTGCCTAAAAAGGTTTTTTCCTAAATAAAGAGGGGGATTAACTTATCCAATATATCTTTGTAGGTACGTACTGGCGGTCTTCGTTGCGGGCGTTGAGGGCCAAGTGGTGGAAGTCTGACCGGGTTTTGGTCAGACTGGCAGATTTGGAGACTCGCGGGAGCGCAGCGAGCCGAGGCTTCAAATCTAGCCGGAAGACGCGTCAGCGGCTGTAGGCGGCCACACCACGTTCCGGCCCTCATAAGCCCGCAACGGAGAGCGCCTGTGCGTACCGGCTTGCCTGCCCCAGTAACAGACCAAGTGCGGACGGGCGGGATAGAGTGGTAAAATAGAAGCAATGAATCGTAAAGGAAAGTAGGACGACAAGATGTCGGTATTCAAAATCGTGGTCAGTCTGTTTACGACAATGATCATTTCGACGGCCATCACGCCATTCGTGCGACGTTTAGCCTTCGTACTCGGTGCGGTTGACAAGCCGGGGAAGCGACGCGTGAATAAAGTGCCTATGCCTACGCTTGGCGGGCTCGCCATCTTTTTGGCGTTTACGTTCGCAACGTTCGTTTTACTGCGTCCCCAATTCAATACACACATGATGTTCTCGCTTTTTCTGGCTGAGTCCGTCGTGGTGGTGACCGGGACGATTGATGACATTAAGGAATTAACGCCCAAGCAGAAGATGTTTGGGTTGTTCATTGCGGCGCTCATCGTCTATTTCTTGGCGGGAGTCAAAATGACGCAGATAAACCTAGGACCACTTCATTTTCAACTTGGCTGGCTCAGCTTGCCGATTACCGTCTTCTGGATTTTGGGGATTTCAAATGCCGTGAACCTGCTGGATGGCCTTGATGGTCTGGCGACTGGTGTTTCCATCATTGCCCTCACCACGATGGGGATTATCGGATTCTTCTTCCTGAGTGTGGCGGAAGTGGGCACATCCATCATGATTTTCACACTGGTGGCGGCGCTCATCGGCTTCTTACCCCACAATTTCTATCCTGCCCGCATCTTTTTGGGGGACACGGGCTCGCTTTTTATCGGGTTCATGTTGTCAGTCCTGTCGTTGCAGGGCCTCAAGAACGTGACGTTTGTGTCGCTGGTGATTCCGATTATTGCGCTGGGCGTCCCCATTACGGATACATTTTTTGCCATCGTGCGTCGTCTATTGAACCGCGTACCGGTGTCGCAGGCGGATAAACATCACCTGCATCACCGTCTAATGCAGTTGGGATTAACGCACCGCCAAACGGTTCTCGTCATTTATGGCATTGAACTTGTTTTCGCCATGATTGCGTTGCTATACCCGCTCAACTCGACAGTCGGCAACATTTTATTAACAATCGGCGTTTTATTCGGTCTCGAACTCTTCGTCGAACTCATCGGTCTTCTTGGCAAAGACCGGACACCACTCCTTTTTGCCATCAAACATGCCGTTCACCGGATTAATAAGTAGGTACGGGGGTCCCTCGCTTCGCATCGAGGGCGCTGCGTCCACTTGCTTAATGGTGACGGTTGATCGGCCCGCCTCGGTGACTTTGAATCATCTCACCAACATTTGCTCACCTGAACTTTGACTCGGTGGACACGAGAGAGGCTGCGCCAGAAGACGGTTTGGCCCCGGTATACAAGACAGACCCGGTGGAAATCCCGAACTTAGGATTTCCGCCGGGCCTGCCTTGTATGTGAGGGGACAGTCTTCTGGCGCGCGACTGGATGTAACGTTCGTGTGCTTTGGACTTATGGCGCACCCCCCGCCATGGTTAATCACTTGTGCACTGTGCCTAGTTTGAAAATATTGCAACAGCTTATGCGGAATCGTCATCCTGAATGTGGATGGCGATTTTTTTATTCGGGGTAAAAAGCAAAAACAGATGGAATGCACCAACATAAGTGACCAAAATTATGAACGTAAAGGTAGAGCTACTCGTGGTGCACGATGCTAGTTGGCAAAATCAGGCAAACTTGGCGGACGACTAGCCCCATAACTCATTGCGGGGTACCCGCAATGAGCAGCGTGTCCACCGAGTCGTCATTCAGGTGGGCAGATGTTGGTGAGATGATCCAAAGTCACCGAGGTGGGTCGATCAACCGTGACCAGTAAGCAAAAGAATGCAGCGCCCCCGAAGCGATAGCGAGGGACCTCCGAGGCCAATAACCAGCGTCCCCCCACTACAATGACGGACAAATGTTTGGTAAAATAGGAACATTGAAAAGCGAGAAGCGGAAAGGATGTATCATGGGCGAACAGGTTTTACTAGACGGGATGAACGATAAGCAGAGTGAGGCGGTACTGGCGACGGAAGGGCCTGTTCTCATTATGGCGGGTGCGGGTTCCGGGAAGACGCGGGTGTTGACGCACCGAGTTGCTTACTTGATTGAAGAACGGCACGTGAACCCTTGGAACATCTTGGCCATTACGTTTACGAATAAGGCCGCACGTGAAATGAAGGAACGAATCGGGAAGCTGCTGGACGAAGAAGCCGCTCATGATGTGTGGGTATCCACGTTCCACGCCCTTTGCATGCGGATTTTGCGCCGGGATATCGAAAAGCTGGGGTACAACCGCGCCTTTTCCATTACGGATACGTCTGCACAGCTCACCTTGGTTAAGCAGGTGCTGCGTGCGCGGAATATCGACCCGAAACAGTTTGACCCTAAAGCCATTTTGAGTAGTATTTCAAGTGCCAAGAACGACCTGTTGACGCCGGCAGAATTCGAGAAGACGAAGGGCAGCAACGGTAATCCTTTTGACCAGGTTGTGAGCGAGGTCTATAAAGAATATCAACGGCGGTTACGTGCAGATTCAGCCCTCGACTTTGACGACCTGATTATGCAGACAATCATTTTGTTCAAGCAGGATGCCGAAACGCTTGGCTATTACCAGCGGAAGTTCCGGTATGTGCACGTCGATGAATATCAAGATACCAATGAAGCACAGTACCAGCTGGTGCAGATGCTGTCTGCGGGCTACCGAAATCTGTGTGTTGTTGGGGATGCTGACCAGAGTATCTATGGTTGGCGTGGCGCGAACATGCAGAACATTTTGGACTTCAAGAAGGATTATGCGGACGCCCAGGTGATCCTGCTTGAGCAGAACTACCGTAGTACGCAGACCATCCTGGATGCGGCCAACGCGGTGATTAAGAACAACGCGCTCCGTCAGGTCAAAACATTGTGGACTGAAAATGGAACGGGCGACAAAATCACGTATTATCGTGCGCAGAGTGACCGCGATGAGGCGTACTTCGTGATTCGTCAGATTGAAACACTCATGCGCCAGCAGCACTACAAGTACGGCGACTTTGCCATCCTGTACCGGACCAACGCCCAGTCGCGTAGTGTCGAAGAAGCGTTCCTCAAGAGCTCGATTCCGTACAAGATTGTCGGTGGGCATAAGTTCTATGACCGTAAAGAAATTCGGGACGTGTTGGCGTACTTCGGTTTGGTCGCAAACCCGGTCGATAACCTCAGCTTTGGGCGCATTGTCAATGAACCTAAGCGTGGCATCGGGGCAAGTAGCCTAGAAAAATTGGGGCTATTTGCGGATGAAAATGGTTGGTCATTACTTGAGGCCTCCCAGAACGTGGACCTCAGCAACATTCCGGCACGTGCCCGCAAAGAACTCGCAAAGTTTGCGGTTCTGATTGAAGATTTACGGAAGAAAAAGCAGACGGGAAGCAGCATTACCGACCTCATGACGGCCATCTTGGCAGATACGGGCTATGTCGATGCGCTCCGCAACGAGCACACACTTGAAGCCGATTCCCGTATTGATAACCTTGAAGAACTATTGACGGTGACTAAGAACTTCGATGACCGTTATGAACCCGAAAACGAAGATTCTGATATTTTCGCTGACTTCTTGGGTGAACTGTCACTGCTCAGTGATGTGGATCAAGTGGAGGATGACGCACAAGAAGTCACCCTCATGACGTTGCACGCCGCAAAGGGCCTTGAATTTCCAGTGGTCTTCCTGGTGGGGATGGAAGAGGGCTTATTCCCACTTTCCCGCGCAGCAATGGATGAGTCTGAACTGGAAGAAGAACGGCGTCTGGCCTACGTGGGCATTACGCGGGCGAAGCGGAAGCTTTACCTGACGAACGCCTATTCCCGGATGTTCCACGGGCAGCACCAGAACAACCCGGCAAGTCGGTTCATTGGTGAAATTGACGATAACCTGCTGGAAACGGCCGGCGCACCGGCACAGCGAACGGATATTCCGTTCATTAACCGGCAAGATTACGGGCGTGGCGCGGCGGCAAGTGGCACGGATTATCGCCGGGACGCCGCCTTCAGTAATGGCAGTTCGTTTGGTCGAAAACGTCAGGCAACGCGCGCTGCTGCGGCAACGACTGCCAGCGTGACGGGGCCCACCACAACTGGTGCGGGTGCCATTACGTGGCAAGTTGGCGATAAGGCCGAACACCGTAAGTGGGGTGTTGGGACGGTCCTGAAGGTTAACGGAAAGGGTGAGGAACAGGAAGTTGACGTCGAGTTCCCATCAGTAGGCGTCAAGCGACTACTCGCCGCCTTCGCCCCAATCACTAAGGCCAACTAGGGGTAGGGGGACACGTGTTTCTGCGGTAAAGCGCCGCAGAAACAAGTTCGAATATCATTTAGTTAGATAATTACATCTGTTTGATAACCAGTATTTGCGTGCTTTTTTGTGAGTGGGTCAATGTGACGGGATTATTCTGAGGTCAATTTAGCTCGCAATGTCAGTTTCTGTGGGGAACCCGCAGAAACCTGTCTAAAAAGAACTTCAACAAATCGAATTAGCGTGAACAAGCGAAGCATAAAGGAAGGATGACGTGCGGTGAACTTAGAAGAAGCAATGGTTGAGGTGGCGGCGCTTAAGCAGCAGCTCAACGCCTGGCGTGATGCCTACTATACCAAGGATGCCCCCACCGTCACCGATGCGACTTATGATCAGAATTATCGGCGCCTAGAAACGCTCGAAGCTGAATTTCCCGAGCTCGTGACGCCTGATTCCCCGACGCAGCTGGTTGGGGACGACACATTGCCAGATTTGGGGAAGGTCACCCACGAAGTACCGATGCTGTCGATGGGGGATGTGTTCTCGCTTGACGAACTCGCCGAATGGATTGACCGGTTGAATGCCCTCGAGGAACGTGAACTGGATTACAACGTGGAGCTCAAGATTGACGGGCTATCACTGTCCCTTGTTTATGAAGATGGCAAGTTGGTTCAGGCGTCTACACGTGGCAATGGGCGAATTGGTGAAGATGTGACGGCAAATGTCCGTGAGATTGCGGATGTGCCCCAGCAACTCACCGAGCCCCTCAGTCTCGAGGTGCGTGGCGAATGTTACATGCCGAAAGCAGCGTTCGCAGCACTCAATGAAAAGCGTGAAGAGGCCGGGCTCGCAACCTTTGCGAATCCCCGAAACGCAGCGGCGGGATCGCTTAGACAGCTCGATGCATCCATCACGAAGGCGCGGCAGTTGTCGACCTTTCTTTATACCCTAATGGATCCTGACCGTTTCGGAATTACCACGCAGGCCGAAGCAATTGCGTTCATGGCGCGCCTTGGCTTTGCGACCAATCCTAGTTCAGCGGCACTCAAGAATCGCGCAGATATTGATGCGTACATCACACGCCACACGTCCGACCGGGATACGCTTAGCTATGGGATTGACGGGATTGTGGTGAAGGTCAACAGTCTCGCCCTTCAGGAAGAGCTTGGCGCGACAGTGAAGGTACCACGGTGGGAGATTGCGTATAAGTTCCCACCAGAAGAATCTGCCACAATTGTGCGTGATATCGAGTGGACGATTGGCCGGACCGGGGTTGTGACCCCAACTGCCGTGATGGATCCTGTACAACTGGCAGGCACCACGGTGAGTCGGGCGACGCTACACAACCCGGATTTCATTGCGGCCAAGGATATTCGACTTGGGGATACCGTTGATTTGCACAAGGCGGGGGATATTATTCCCGAAGTTGCACGTGTTGTCACGGCGCTGCGCCCAGAAGATTCGGTTCCCTATGCAATCCCAACAACGTGCCCTTCCTGTGGCGCGGGGCTCGTACACATTGAGGATGAAGTGGCATTGCGCTGCATCAACCCGTTGTGCCCCGCACAAGTGCAAGAACAGCTGACGCATTTTGCCAGTCGTCCCGCGATGAACATCGACGGCTTGGGACCGAAAATTATTGCACAACTGCAAGAAAAGCAACTCGTCCAGGATGTGGCTGATTTATACACGCTAACGGCTGATGATTTAGCACAGCTGGATAAGTTTAAGGAAAAATCAATTGCAAACCTCTTGCAGGCCATCGATAAAAGCCGCGATAATTCTGTTGAGCACTTGCTCACGGGGTTAGGCATTCGGCACGTTGGGGCGAAGGTTGCCGCAACGCTTGTAGCTCACTTCGGCGATCTAGAAACGCTGATGGCTGCGGACGAAGAGACGATTGCTGCTGTGGACGGTGTGGGGCCGATTATTGCGCACACCGCGGTGCAGTATTTCAGTCGCGAAGAAACCCATAAGTTAGTGGCACAATTGAAGACGGCGGGTGTGAACCTGCGCTACAATGGTCTGGTAAGTCCAGTCGCCACGGATTCCTTCGTGAGTGGGAAGACGGTCGTGATTACCGGGAAGTTCAGTACGTATAAACGCAGCGACTTAACAGCGAAGTTGACGGCACTGGGCGCCAAGGTGACGGGGAGTGTTTCCAAGAAGACAGACCTACTCATCGCGGGTGTTGATGCGGGGAGCAAGCTCACGAAGGCGACCACTTTAGGTATCGAGATTATGTCGGAAGATGAGTTACAGGCGGCTTTAGGCGAATAAAACGTAATTCAAGGTAAAGAGGCTGAAATGAACAAAACACTTAAACTAGGATTAGCTGGTGCGGTTATCTTGTTACTGGCGGGATGTGGCAAATTGAGTTTTGACTCTGACAGTAGCACGGGAACAACGTCGAGTAAGTCAAATACGTACACCACAACCGGGACAACAACGGATGGTAACTATGAAGGTATCATCCAGGGCGGCAAGTACAAGACATCCAAGTCACGCGGCTTGACCCTGACGCAGAACAACCAGAACGGGAACACGTTTAACGTCCGCAGTATGGAAAACGGCCTCCAGACCATCGCGAAGAAGGAATTTTCAACAGATGATTACTACTTCCAAGAAGGTCAGCTGCTCTCTACGGCAACGACCCAATCCTGGCTTGCGCGTGAAAAGGGGAAGTACTCTTCCAAGTCGGACACGGACAGTTATGCGGATAACACGCTTGGCCTGAATCCCGCGAAGAACAAGTATAACGATTCGAGTGCCACCAAGCGTGAACCGATTTACCTGCAACAGATTCTGGAGCAGGACTTCATGATTAAGAGCGGGAGTAGTTACAGCTTGGGCGGTGTTGCGCTCGCGCTGGGGATGAACTCGGTCGATTACTTCACGAAGGAAAAATACGGGGCAACGTACGAAACCAAGATTAGCACGTCGAAGCTGACGTCTGAAGGTAAGGCGATGGCGGCGAAGGTCATCGCACGTTTCCGTAAGATGAGCAAGGTCAGCAACAGTACCCCAATCGTGGTGGGTATCTACAAGCAGGCGGAGCAAGACAGCCTAGTGGGGGGCACATTCGTCACGTATGCAGTGTCTAAGTCTGGTAGCAACCTCACTTGGCACAGTGTTAACGAACAGAATGAAGTCCTGCCGGTCGTTAACGGCAATAAGGCGATTAACACCACCGTTTCGACGGACTTCACGAACTTCAGTGACCAAATTAAGTCCTTCTTCCCAACATTGGCAGGCATTACGGCGCAGGTACATTACAAAGATGGTGCGCTATCAGGAATGAAGATTACTATCAACACGCAGTTCTACGGGCAGACGGAAATCAACAGCTTCACCCAGTACGTCAGCACCGCCGCATCTAAGTACCTCCCAAGCGGCGCCGAAATCGAAATTACCGTCCAATCCACCCAGGGCACCCAAGCCTTCCTTGCCCGCAGCGCCACAGAAAAATCCTTCTACACCCACGTTTTCGATTCTTATTAAAACGTGGCTTCGAGGGTCCCTCGCTACGCATCGGGGGCGCTGCTTGTGCTAGCTTAATGGCAACGGTTGATCGGCCCATCGTGGTGACTTTAGATCATCTCACCAACATTGGCCCACCTGAATGACGACTCGGTGGACACGCAACTCATGACGGGTTCCCCGTCATGAGTCAAGGGGCTAGTTGTCCGCGTCTTTTGCTTGGCGTCACCACCTATTATCATCGCTTCGCCTCGATGTGCACTTCTTACCGCATGGGGAGCGTTGGCGATTGTTTCGTGAGATAAAAATAATTCAGAGCAACGTAGACCGTCATCCGTAAGTTGGGTGGCGGTTTTTACGTTGTGCGGCGTCGTTATCAAACGCTGACACATAGCAAAGACAGGAGGTGCATGCGACCGACGAGCCCTTTAGCTCATTGCGGGGCACCCGCAATGAGAAGCGTGTCCACTGAGTTGAAATGCAAGGGGGAAAAGGTTGGTAACACCATCCGCGGTAACTAGGGCGGGCCAATCAACCGAAACCAATAAGCAAGCGGACGCAACGCCCCCGATGCGCAGCGGGGGAATCCCGAGGCTACTCCCGAAGCAACCGAACATATGGTAAAATGGACAGGATTAGAAAGCGGGGGTAAAAGACTATGATTACGAAGCAAGAAGTAGCTCACGTTGCGGAGCTTGCGCGGTTGCAAGTGACAGAAGAAGAGCTGCAAGCATATACGAGCCAGCTGGATGAAATTCTGAACATGGTAGACCAATTGAGCGAAGTTGATACGGAAGGTGTCCCAACAACGACGCAGAATGTACTGCTGGAAAACGTGATGCGGGAAGATAAAGCAACCTTCGTGACGCCACGTGCGGAACTCATGAAGAACGCCCCAACGGAAAAGGACGGGCTGATTCAGGTGCCTGCAATTATCGGTAAGGAGGAAGACTAGTTTGGATTACTTTAAGACGAGTATCGACCAGCTGCACGAAGACCTTGTCAGCGGGAAGACCACGAGTGCAGAACTCACGAAAGAAACATTTGCGGGCATCGCGAAGATTGATCCTGAAGTCGACGCCTTTTTAACTCTGAACGAAGCACAAGCAACAGCAGCGGCTGCTGCGGTGGACGCAAAGGGGGTTGCTGAAGACGCACCCCTTGCTGGGATTCCAGTTGCCATCAAGGACAACATTGTTACGGACGGCCTGGCAACAACGGCGGCTTCCAAGATGTTGGCCAACTTTGTCCCAATCTACGACGCCACGGCGGTGAAGAAGTTGAAGGATGCCGGCATGGTCATTGTCGGGAAGGTCAACATGGATGAATTCGCCATGGGGTCTTCAACGGAAAACTCCGCGATGAAGACGACCAAGAATGCTTGGGACCACACCAAGGTACCAGGTGGTTCTTCAGGTGGTTCCGCCGCATCCGTTGCGGCCGGGGAAGTCATCGCTGCGCTTGGTTCCGATACGGGTGGTTCGATTCGCCAACCTGCTGCTTTCAACGGAATTTTTGGGTTCAAACCTAGTTACGGCCGGGTGTCACGTTGGGGTCTCATTGCCTTTGGGTCCAGTCTGGATGCCATTGGGACGTTGACCCGTTCTGTTCGCGACTCCGCACACGTGATGAACGCGCTGATTGGGGCGGACGAACGCGACACGACCACGGTGCCACGGCCTGCTGAAGACCTGGGTGCAAAAATTGGTCAGGGCGTCAAGGGGATGAAGATTGCCCTGCCTGCCGAATACCTCGGCGAAGGGGTCGATCAGGCGGTTGCTGATCAGATTAAGGCTGCTGCAGCGAAGTTGGAAGAGCTTGGCGCAACGGTTGAAACGGTGAGCCTGCCACACACGAAGTACGCGGTGCCAGCTTACTACATCATCGCCAGCTCCGAAGCAAGTTCTAACCTGCAGCGTTTCGACGGGATTCGTTACGGCTTCCGTGCCAGTGACGTGAACTCCCTCGAAGACGTTTACGTTCGTTCCCGTTCTGAAGGCTTTGGCCCAGAAGTAAAGCGCCGGATTATGCTCGGAACCTTCAGTTTGAGTGCTGGGTTCTATGACGCTTACTTCAAGAAGGCAGCGCAGGTACGTACGTTAATCACCCGCGACTTCAACAAGGTCTTCGAAGACTACGACCTCATCATGGGACCAACGACGCCAACAACCGCATTCAAGATTGGCGAAAACGTTACGGACCCACTGACGATGTACATGAACGACATTTTGACCATTCCCGTAAACTTGGCGGGCCTGCCAGCCGCATCCATCAACGCGGGGTTCGTTGACGGCATGCCAGTTGGGCTCCAGTTCATCGGGAAGGCATTCGACGAAGCAACCATCTACCAGGCGGCTGCAGCGTTCGAAGATGCGACGGACTACATGGCACAGATTCCTGGGGGGCAGAACTAATGAATTTTGAAACAACCATCGGCCTTGAAGTGCACGTGGAGCTGAAGACGCAGAGTAAGATGTACTCACCATCTCCCGTTTCTTATGGGGCGGAACCAAACACCAACACCAACATCATCGACTGGGGATATCCAGGGGTGCTGCCAAGTGTGAATAAGGGCGCATACGAACTCGGCCTCATGGTGGCGCTCGCGCTGCACGCTGAGATTACGCCGTTCACCCACTTTGACCGGAAGAACTACTTCTACCCTGATAACCCAAAGGCCTACCAGATTACGCAGTCTGAAACACCTCTGGCACGCAACGGTTACGTCGAAATCGAAGTTGACGGCAAGACGAAGCGCATCGGAATTGAAGAACTGCATATTGAAGAAGACGCCGGGAAGAACACCCACGCTGGTGACGGTTATTCTTACGTCGATTTGAACCGTCAAGGCACGCCACTGATTGAAATTGTGTCCAAGCCTGACATCAAGACGCCAGAAGAGGCCTACCAGTACCTCGAACAGTTGCGCCAGATTGTTCAGTTTACTGGTGCGTCTGACGTTAAGATGGAAGAAGGGTCCATGCGTGTGGACTCCAACCTCTCTGTTGCGCCAATTGGGGCTGACAAGTGGGGCACCAAGACCGAAGTGAAGAACCTGAACAGTTTCAACTATGTTCGTAGCGCGTTGACCTTCGAACAGAAGCGTCAGGTAGGCATTTTGATGGCGGGCGGCCAGATTCGTCAGGAAACACGTCGTTGGGATGAACCCGCAAAGGAAACCATTCTGATGCGTGTGAAGGAAGGGGCAGACGATTACCGTTATTTCCCAGAACCTGACTTGCCACCCGTTCGCGTTTCTGACGAATGGCTGCAGGAAGTTCAGGACAAGCTTCCAGAAAACCCAACGCAGCGTCGTAAGCGTTACGTGGAAGACTGGGGTCTGCCAGAATACGATGCGGGCGTCCTGACCAACACGAAGGAAATGTCTGACTTCTTCCAGGATGTGGTCGCAGACGGTGCGGATGCGAAGCTCGCCTCCAACTACCTGATGGGTGATGTGTCGGCTTACCTGAATGCGGAACACCTCGAACTTGGGGATATCGCACTCACACCAGCGCACCTCGCCACGATGATTAAGTTGATTGCGGACGGTACGATTTCCAGCAAGATTGCCAAGAAGGTGATTGTTGAAATCATCAAGAACGACACGGACCCAGAAGCATGGGTTCGGAGCAAGGGCATGGTTCAGGAATCTGACCCAGCTGTCTTGACGCCAATCATCAGCGATATTCTGGATAACAACCAGCAGAGTATCGACGACTTCCACGCGGGTAAGGATCGTGCGCTCGGCTTCTTGGTCGGTCAGATCATGAAGAAGACACGCGGCCAGGCGAACCCGAAAGTGGTCAACCAAATCCTAAACGCTGAACTCGAAAAGCGGTAAAAATCAAACACCAGACTTAACATCATTCGTTAAGTCTGGTGTTTTTGTATTAAGAAGGAAAAGGGTTCAACGGTAATATCATCAATAAAACAGATGAAGACAAACCATGGTCCTCGGCGCGATTTACGCCGAGGACTTGCGATTCGTTGTTGTTGCCAGGAAGCGGATGGCAAAAAAAGTGTGACGAGCAAAGCGAGGAACACTGGTAAGCACAAAACCCGCCAGTCACGGTCCTCGGCGCGATTTACGCCGAGGACTTGCGATTCATTATTGTTACCAGGAAGCGGATGGTAGAAAAAGTGTGACGAGCAACGCGAGGAACACTGTTGAACGCAAAACTTGACCCGTGTTCATATAATCCAAGGGCGATATCGTGTATAATGTTTAAGTAAAACGGATTCATGAGCGATACGTCATCATAAGCGGTGACCATGAAGAGGAGTTGATTTTGTGCGACCACGTGCACGTTTAATTTATAATCCAACTAGTGGGAATGAGGGAATGCGGAAGTATGTTGCCGATATTCTGAACGAAATCGAAAAGGCGGGGTATGAAGCATCTGCCTACCAGACGACCCCAGAACCATTTTCTGCACGCACTGAAGCAGCGCGCGCCTGTGATGAAGGCTTTGACCTTATTGTGGCTGCGGGTGGTGATGGCACCATTAATGAGGTGGTCAACGGGGTTGCGCCCGCAAAGCACCGGCCTAAGATGGCAATCATTCCTGGGGGGACCACGAACGACTATGCACGTGCGCTGCGGATTCCGCGTGAAGATCCCGTTGCGGCGGCGGCCATTATCGGCAAGAACCAGACGCTTAAGATGGACATTGGGAAAGCCAACGACAAGTTCTTCATGAACATCGCGGGTGGCGGCACGATGACCGAATTGACGTACGCGGTTCCAAGTGAATTCAAGTCGGTGTTCGGCTACTTGGCGTACGTGTTGAAGGGGGCAGAAATGCTACCAGGGATGCGGTCCGTGCCGATGCACATCACGTTTGATGATGGCGAATACGATGGCCCTGCCTCCATGTTTTTGGTGGGCCTCACAAACTCTGTGGGTGGCTTCGAGCAGATTGTACCTGACGCCGAACTGGGGGATGGTCAATTCACCGTAATTATTGTGAAGACGGCCAACGTCGCAGAAATGATTCGGCTAATCGCGCTTGTCTTCAACGGGGGCAAGCACGTCGATGACCCCAACATCATCTACACGAAAACGCGCAGCATGACGGCTGAGCGCACGGATGGTGAACCCCTTAAGATTAACCTGGACGGCGAGTACGGTGGCGATACCCCAATGGTCTTCACCAACTTGATGCAGCACATCGAGATGTACGCAAATGTCGATGAAATTCCAGACAAGAACTTAGCCCAGGCATACGAAACACAGGCTGATGTTGTCCGCGAAGTCGAAACAATTTCCCAACAAGATTTCGACGGCGACGGTAAGATTGGGTAGATAACGTTCTATATTCGCCGTCTATATTCACAGGGGGCGTAAAGGGATGAGGCAACGTCGCGCATGGCGCTCCTTGCGTTTGAAAGATTGTCCGAGTAGCTAGACTTGCTGCTCGGACTTTTCTTTTTGCTGGCAGACATCTTGAGAATATTTCCCGGGACATATGGTAATTGTGACGTACTTTTGTTTTCCCGAGATAGGATACGTTGGAGCAGAATAAAAGTCGTGGGTGAATGGAGGCAGTTGTGGGGGAAGGTTCGGCGGAAGTTTTGGCGTGTCGTAAGTGGTGAAGGTATCTTGGCGGTTTACCGCCTAGATACGGGACGACTTTGAGACTGACAGGCGGGCTTCCTGGCAGGCTCAAAGCAAGGCAGAATAATTATGACCGGGTTTTGGTCATAATTATGGCGCCGTGCCCCACCACTGGAGACACGCCAAAACTGGAGCTGAACCTTCCCCCACAACTGCCGGCCACCGTAAAAAGGTGCACCCGGCCTGGGAATTGTGTACAATGGGGAAGCATAACAATAGGCACGCGTGGAATGCGCGGAAAGGATACAATTAATGGCACAATTAGCCAAGAATCAAGAACTTGAAGTCACAATCGAAGACTTAACCTATGAAGGCATGGGCGTTGCGAAGGTGGACGGTTACCCACTGTTCATCGAAAACGCACTCCCTGGTGAAGTGGCACTCGTCCACATCATCAAAGTCCAGAAACAATATGGATTTGCCTTCGTGAAGGAACTTCGGAAGTCGTCCCCAGATCGTGTTGAGATCAAAGACAAGGCCTACACGCAAGCTGGGATTGCACCGCTGCAGCACCTTGCTTACCCAGCCCAGCTGGCGTTCAAGCAAAACCAAATTGCGCAGCTTTACAAGAAGCAGCACCTCGACATTGAAGTGTTGCCAACCATTGGCTCACCATTGACGAGTGGTTACCGGAATAAAGCACAGGTGCCAGTACGCGAAATTAACGGGCAGTTGCAGACCGGCTTCTACAAGCGTCGTAGCCACGTGCTACTGCCAATTGAAGACTTTTACATTCAAGACCCTGAAATTGATAAGGCCATCAAGGTCGTTCGTGATTTGTTGCGGCAGTATTTTGTTCCCGCATATGACGAAGCGACCAACAAGGGTGTTGTCCGCCACGTGATGGTCCGTCGCGGGTACTACACGAAGCAGATGATGGTCGTACTTGTGACGCGGACCAACAAGTTGCCAATGATGCACCAGCTCGTTGAGGGCATCACGGCGGCATTGCCAGAAGTCACCAGCATTATCCAGAACATTAACAGCAAGGCGACAAACGTCATCCTGGGTGACAAGTCCCGGACGATTTACGGTAAGGGTTACCTGGAAGACAAGCTTCTCGGCAGTACCTTCCGGATTTCACCACTCAGTTTCTACCAGGTAAACCCTGTGCAGACGGAAACCTTGTACAACAAAGCAATCGAAGCGGCGGAACTGACGGGGAACGAAACCGTCATCGATGCCTATTCTGGGATTGGGACGATTTCCCTCACGATGGCGCGTCACGCCAAGCACGTGTATGGGGTTGAAATTGTGCCTGAAGCCGTGAATGACGCCCGCGTGAATGCGGAAATTAACCACATTGACAACACAACCTTCGTGACTGGTAAGGCCGAAGATGTGATGACGAAGTGGAAGGATGAAGGGCTTGTTGCCGACGTCCTGATGGTGGACCCACCACGTAAAGGGCTGGCACCAGAATTCAAGGCCGCAGTGGGTGTGATGTTGCCAGGCAAGATTGTTTACGTTTCTTGCAACCCCGCAACATTGTCCCGTGATATTAAGGAACTCGAAGCATTTGGTTACACTGCCAAGCAGACGCAGCCGGTGGACATGTTCCCACAAACGCAGCACGTTGAAAGTGTTACCGTGCTGACGAAGTAAATACGTTTCAAGAAGGGTGTGCCGCAAGTGACGGGCACGCTTTTTTCGTCCCTTAAATTGGCTATTTTCATAGATTTATTTCATGAGCTGGAAAACAAATGTTGTTTTGATTGTGACAAAAAAGTGGCTCATTAGTTTAACAACAATCGTTATTTTCGTTTTTGCAACAACATCTCAATGATGTTAAGAATACCCAATACCATCAGCTGTCAAATCGATGGGAAATACCGTCAATTGGGCGATAGGCAAAGGTATACCATAAAATAATGTTTAAAAACAACGCGCCATTTTATTTTAAATATATGTTATTATGAATTGATATTTTATTTCAACATTTGAAAAATTCACAAGACAGGAAAAATATTTATGGATATGAATTCCAATATGCTGCCTATGTTGCTAATGCGCGTTGTCATTGCTTGTTTCTTCGGGACGGGCTTTGTGGCCTTCTACCAACGCCTCTGGGTAGATGCCTTTGAGAACGTCAGTTTAAGTGCAAAAACGAAGATCCGGCGCCGGGTGATGCTTGTATTCGGGTCGGCTGTGCTGGGAACTTTCCTTCATTTGGCCGCCATGATGTACATGGATGGGGGCGAAACGGCACTCATTTACCACAACTGGTCGCTATTTGTCCTATTGCTACCATTTCTCTACCAGGGATTTAACTGGTTTGAGAAGGTGATTCAGTACATTGCCATCATTATGGTTTGGTACATGCATCACGCCACGAATTTGTTTGAACCCTACCCCCTGTTTGCGGGGGTGGTGACGCTCGGAATGGTGCTGCTGATGCGGCGTTACCGGATGTTCATCGTTCGACACTGGATAGTTGGGGTTATCTTAGCCTTCATCAATGCATCCTTATTCTGGACGTCTGCGCCAGCTGTCTCGATGGGTGTGCATATGACGAATAATTTGGTGATTGAAGCCGTTGCGACCTTCACCCTGATGATTGCCTTCGTGATGGGGTACTGGATGCGCCAGTACCGCGAAGATGAACACCGCCTGCAGCTTGAGCAATTGGCTAATTACGATACGTTGACGAACGCGAAGACGTATTCGTTGTACCAGCGGGAAGTGACGGAACTCTTCAACAATGCCCGAACAAAGAATGAGCCGCTGACATTAGTGACGTTAGATATTGACCGGTTTAAGCAGGTTAATGATCATTACGGGCACTTGGCGGGGAACACCATCCTGATTGGTGTTGCCAGCACAATCGATAAGATGCTGGGCGAAGTTGCGGACAATCTGCGTATTTACCGGACAGGTGGGGAAGAATTCAACATTGTTTTCCCAGGCAAAACAGTTGAGGACGTTTTCCCGATTGTGGAAACTTGCTGGCAGGCAGTACGTAAAAGCGAGTACGGCTATAACGAGCGCCGGATTGCGGTGACCATTTCGGTTGGGATGACGGAAGTGAAACCGGAAGATAAGACGATTGACGATACGTATAAGCGTGCCGACGACTCGTTGTACAAGAGTAAGCGTAGTGGGCGTGACGCCATTTCTGTTGACCAGGAGACGCGGGTGGTTAACATGAACACGAAGGAAGACTTCGTGGCGAGTTACGCCTTCTTCACCCAGGGGATTTATGACATTCAGCAAAAGGACCGGCCACGTGTCGGAAATGAGTTATTGCTACGAACGTACGACCAGGGACAGAATCGGTGGGTTTTGCCCGATGATTTCGAAATTCCGCATGACCTGCAAATTATGTTGATGAAGCGGGTACTAGAAAGTACGACGGCGAATAATATCACCGTAAACTTGACGGCGGTGCAATTTAAGGATCGGGATGTCGCAAACGCACTGACTGAGTTCGCCATGAAGTCCACGACACTTGACCAGTTGACCGTTGAAATCACGGACATCACGAATTTGACGGATACGCGGGGCATCAGTGCAGTGTACCGTGCCGCGAATGTACAGATTCTGATTGATGACGTTGGGAGCGACAACAGTTTCGAGCTGGTTCGTGACATTCTAACGTATGTGGATGGCGTGAAGTTTGCAATGCAGAACTTACGCACATCTAATACACAGGAACAATTACAGTCTCGAATTCAGTTCTGGTGTCAGGTTGCACAGGATAATGACCTGATTTTCATCCTGGAAGGGGTCGAGACCATTTCCGATCTGAAGTACGCTGAGAAGATGGGGATTCAGTACCTGCAGGGATACCATTTTGGGAAGCCGGCACTACCGAGTGTTGGGTAGTTAAAAAGGAGACGTGCCATAAAATCGTCTCTTTAAATATGAAATAGCGCACGGCGAAATCCCGGGTATACTCCTACTGAGGTAGACAAGCAAATAATTAAAGCTTGTCTGCCGAGGAAGGAGTTTTTTTATGGGCCGA
>CAKRNG010000029.1 GCA_934370925.1 uncultured Lacticaseibacillus sp.
AACTTAGGATTTCTACCGGGCCTGTTTTGTATGTTAGGGGGCAGTCTTCTGGCGCGCGACTGGATGTAATGTTCGTGTGCCTTGGACTTCTGGCGCACCCACAGTAGTAGAACGAGGACGCTAATCCAGTCAACAAATAGATTTTGAATAAGAGCCAATGTTTACGCATCGTGGTAAACTCCCTTATTTTTAACATAACGCAAAACTTTGAGAAGTCACAAATCACTAATCGTTCACTAAAATGGGTCGTGGGACCGATGTATCTATTTAGTGTTCGCGTCAGAATAAGGCGGTAAGGTAAAATGAGATAAGGGTGCAACAGATGCACTGAGGGGTGCATAACTTTTTTTGTACAGATGTGTTGCGCAGGGTGATTGTTGATTTAAGGTAAGGATTGACCGTATTAAATTGCGTGAGCATTATGGAATCCTTATACTAAAACTATTCTTGACGAGTTTGGAGTGAGTCAGGTGAACATCGGTATTTTTACTGACAGTTATTTTCCGCAAGTGAGCGGGGTTGCAACGTCCATTAAGACGTTGAAGGACCAACTAGAAGCACGCGGACATTCAGTTTATATTTTCACAACAACAGATCCACACGTACCAGAAGACACCGTTGAGCCGAACATCTTCCGGTTTGGGAGTGTGGCGTTCGTGTCATTCAAAGACCGCCGTATTGCGGTTCGTGGCCTTTTTCATGCGCTTCAGGTGGCAAAAGACTTGAAGCTTGACATCGTGCACACGCAGACCGAGTTCTCCATTGGGTTCATCGGGAAGTTTGTGGCGCGGAACATGCACATCCCCACCGTGCATACCTACCACACAATGTATGAAGATTACTTACACTATGTCTTAAATGGCCACTTGTTACGCCCTTACCACGTTCGGCAAATGACGCGGGCGTTCGTGCACAACGATTCCGGCGTGGTTGCGCCAAGTGACCGTGTCCTCGAAACACTTGCTGGCTACGGCGTGACGGCACCTATTCGTGTGATTCCAACGGGGATTGAGCTGGGTGCCTACACGAAAGAAACAAATCGGGATATTCGCAAAGAACTCGGATTGACTGATGTGCCGGTTATGATTTCGTTGTCTCGTGTGGCGTTCGAAAAGCGCATTGACCGTGTGATTGACGCCATGCCACGGATTCTGAAGGCCGTACCGAATGCGGTCTTGCTAGTTGTTGGGGATGGTCCAGCACGTGAAAGCCTGGAAGAACAGGCCGAGTCTCTCGAACTTGAAGACCACGTACGCTTTATTGGTGAAGTGGATCATGATGAAGTGCCACTCTATTACCGTGCCGCGGATATCTTTATGTCCGCCAGTGATTCGGAAGCGCAGGGACTCACCTACCTAGAAGCAATGGCAGCGGGAACCAAGGTGCTTGCACTCACGGGGGACTACACGAATGCCTTGCTGGATGACCCAACAATTGGGCGCACCTTCAAGCGCCCTACAGAGATGGCGCAGCTAGCAGTCGAATACATGCAGAACCCCAAGAAGTATGCGGATAGTACCGCACGCGAGGCCAAACTGGACGCCATTTCCGCGGACAGGTTCGGTGACTGCATCTTGAAGTTCTACAATGACGCAATGGTTTACTACAAAGAGGCAATTGACGACAAGACGATTGCCCGGTCGTTTGCAAAGCCATTACGGTTTCGGCGCGCCTGGGGGAAGGACGAAGAATGATTAATATTAATATGTTTAGCTCCGCAGACAAGGTGGCGGGCCAAGGAGTTGGTTCCGCGTATCTTGAACTGATGGGGCTACTGAAGAAGTACTTCCCGGATGAATTTAAGATTAAGGTGAATAACTTTAGTCGCAGTGCCATCAGTCATTACCACACGATTGATCCGCAATTTTTCTTATCAACGTGGAGTCCAAAACGGGGCCGGAAGATAGGGTACGTTCACTTCCTGCCAGATACGTTAGATTCCAGTCTGACGTTGCCCGGGGTGGCACGTGTGAGCTTGGATAAGTACGTCATTGCGTTCTACAAGCGTATGGATCACCTTGTTGTGGTGAACCCGAATTTCATCCCCCGGCTCGCTGCGTATGGAATTGATCCAGATGACGTGACGTATATTCCGAATTTTGTGGCAACCAAGACGTTCCATCCCGAAACGGCGGAACGGCAACGGCTCTTGCGGGATGAGCTTGACGTGGCGCAGGACGCGTTTGTGGTGTTCGGTGCGGGTCAGGTGCAAGAACGCAAGGGGATTGATGATTTCATCGAATTAGCCAAGCAGAACCCCGACATGCAGTTCATCTGGGCGGGTGGCTTTTCATTCGGTGCCATTACAAATGGGTATAGTCATTTGAAGAAAGAAGTGGCAAATGCGCCCGCAAACTTGAAGTTCACGGGCATTATTCCGCGCGAAACAATGATTCATTACTACAACATCGCGGATTTATTCTTATTGCCATCCTACGAAGAGCTTTTTCCAATGACGGTGCTCGAAGCCTTTGCGACCCACACGCCTGTGATGGTGCGCAACCTTGATTTATATGACGAAATTATTGAACCTTATGCAGTTGAGGCTGAAGACGTTCTGGAAATGAGCGAGAAGATTCGCAAGTTGCGGGACGAACCAGAATTATTGCAGCATTACGCCGACTTGAGTGCCAAGGCAACGGATGAATATTCCGAGGAACATCTTGCGCACGTTTGGGAGAAGTTTTATACCGAACAGGCAGCCAAAGCGCATCTCGGGAAGAAAAAAAGGGACAAGACAAAAGACAGAAAGAAGT
Source organism: uncultured Lacticaseibacillus sp. (assembly GCA_934370925.1). Lineage (GTDB taxonomy): Bacteria > Bacillota > Bacilli > Lactobacillales > Lactobacillaceae > Lacticaseibacillus. The sequence goes on from CAKRNG010000029.1 coordinate 2,757, forward strand.
AGGGGGCGGCGATGACATCTAAAAACAAACTAGCCGCGCTGGTGATGTTTGCGATAGGCGCGGGAATCTTCGCGTGGGAAAGCCGTCACACCAACCTCAAGCACATGATGCATCAATTGGCCCACCTGAATTGGTGGTGGATTCTTGTCGGCATGATCATGATGCTGGGGTCCTGGCTGATTGAAACAGTGATTGTGCAGGTGTTTGTTCGTCAGGAACATGTGCGTCTGCCTTTCCGTGAAGCAATTCGTGTGCCACTCGTTGAACAACTCTTCAATGCAATTACACCGTTCTCAACTGGGGGCCAACCCGCTCAGTTGTACGCCTTATTGCAGAGTGGGGTTGAGGGGGGCCGCGCAAGTTCCGTTTTACTCATGAAGTTTGTCGTTTATCAGCTGATGGTTCTCGTCAATTTTATTCTGACTATCATCATTGGCTTTAACTGGATTGCCGACCAGATTGGCCCGCTGAAGTGGCTGATTATCTTCGGAATGGTCATCCACGTGGTGGTCATCGTGGGCTTGTTACTCGTCATGTATCGCTATGGCTTCACAAAACGGCTAGTGGCGCTCGCACTCATTCCAGTGGGATGGGTGTTGGGGCACGAACGGGCGGCAGGAGTTGCGCTGCGTGCTGAGGAAAAAATCGATACCTTCTATCAAGAAAGCCTGCATTTAAAGCGAGAGAAGAAGAAGGTGGGGAAAGCAGCCATTTTAACGCTCCTTCAACTCTTCATGTACTATAGCGTGCCGTATTTCGTTCTCCTCGCGTTGCACGTCAACCACGTGAATTTCATCCGTGTGCTCGTGCTACACGTGATGATCGTGATGATTGTGTCACTGTTCCCGATTCCTGGGGGGAGTGGCGGAGCTGAGTACAGCTTCAGTCGGATTTTTGCGACATTCATGACAAACTCGGCGCAGCTCGTGCTGGCCATGCTACTGTGGCGCTTGTTGACCTACTACCTGGGGATGATTCTGGGGATTGTGGCGGTGGCAATTCGGCCATCGAGACTAAAACAAGGCGACACGGGACAAAAAAGTTCCTAAGAAAACACGTTTTTTTGCATAAACTGTCTATTTTTTACGGCATGAACGGTCAATCCGTGGTATGCTCATACCGGATATAAAAGAAGGGGGCACTCCCATGAAAGGCTCACAACTCGTTGCAATCATTAAGCGTCTAGAAGCAATGCAAGACGCGGACTCTACCGAAGTCCAGACGCGCCGTTTCGAAAAGAACGGGGCAGAACGTGGTCTCGTAACATACGACCCAAAGACAGAAACGTTTGAACTTGAGGAACTTGCTGATCACCAGACGTTCCAGTTCGACAACATCGATCTCGTCGCAATGGAGATTTTTGACCTCCTTGACGAGGGAACAGACGCACCTGAAGCTTAGTCATTCAGAAAATTAAAAAAGGGTTGGGCTTTTTGCCTAACCCTTTTTTCATAGCAAGATATGCGGTATCGCTTTAGAAGTGCACGTTTATCCGTTACTTTTTTTGCAATCTTTTTAGTTGTTGATACGAGGAATTGATTCAAATCGTGATGATAATTGGTCTTTTTCTTAAATTATGGTCTCTTTTTGAGCGCAAAATTGTTATTTCACAGGTTTATGTGTAGACTGAATTTTGATAATAGTTTATGTTACGGAGGTTCACCATGAAGCAAGTTGGCGGTCGAATACGCGGGGCGCTGAATAGTCGTCTCGGTTTTTTTGTGCTCGCGATTGCCCTGTTCTGGGCGAAAACACTCTGGGCCTACAACGCGAAGTTCTCACTGGGCGTTGAGGGTGGATTCCAGAAAATGCTACTCGCACTCAATCCGTTTCCAACCACAATCCTGCTTTTCGGGATTGCGCTGTACATGTCGGGACGGAAATCATACATCACCCTCATCATCGTTGACCTGATAACGACGACGTGGCTGTTTGCGAACATTTTGTATTACCGGGAATTTTCTGACTTCATGACGTTTGCGCTCATGAAGGGCGGTAGTTCCGTCTCGAATAACCTGAGTACCGCCATCGCGGGGATTCTAGAACCAACTGACTTCTTGGTGTACCTAGATGTCATTATCCTAATTCTGCTACTTGCGTTTAAGTTCATCAGAATGGATATTCGGCCCATCAAGAAACGATTCGCCTTCCTTGTGTCGGTGCTCGCGTGCGTGCTGTTCGGTGCCAACTTATCGATGGCCTATCACGACCGTTCAGGATTACTGACGCGGACGTTCGATAGTAACTACATCGTGAAGTATCTGGGGCTGAACTCCTATGCGGTTTACGATGGCGTGAAGACGGTGCAAACGAGTGCGGTTAAAGCGAAGGCGACCGCGAGTGATTTGGACAGCACGAAGAAGTGGCTGAAGAAGAACCGGATTGCGTCGAACGTCGAGTACAAGGGCGTGGCGAAGGGCAAAAACGTCTTCGTGATTCACCTCGAAAGCTTCCAGCAGTTCCTGATTGATTTCAAGTATCAGGGAAAAGAAGTGACGCCAAACCTCAACAAGATTTATCATTCGAGCAGTACCCTGTCGTTTGATAACTTCTTCAACCAGGTTGGTCAGGGGAAGACCTCTGATGCAGAACTGATGTTGGAGAACTCACTGTACGGACTCTCAGAAGGTTCCGTCATGAGCACGTTGGGGAGCAGCAACACGTTCCAGGCAGCACCGGCAATCTTGGACCAGCAGGGCTACACGACTGCCGCGATGCATGGGGATATCGGGAGCTTCTGGAATCGTGACAACACGTATAAGCAGTGGGGCTACGATTACTGGATTAGTGAAGACTACTATAACTCAAAGAAGAGCTACGAATTGGGTTACGGGTTGAAGGACAAAATTTTCTTTAAGCAGTCTGCTAGCTACATCGAACAGCTGCCACAACCTTTCTACACCAAGATGATTACGCTCACAAACCATTACCCGTACCCATTGGATAAGAAGAACGTGACGGATATTCCACGGACGAAGACGGGGGATAACACGGTTGATGGCTACCTCCAGACGGCGCACTACCTGGATCAGGCGGTGGGTGAATTCATGGCTTGGCTTAAGAAGTCTGGACTTGAGAAGAATTCGCTTGTGATGTTCTATGGGGACCACTATGGGGTATCCGGGAACCACAATAAGGCGATGGGAAAGTTGCTCGGGATTAAGAATTACAACGAGTACAATGATGCCCAAAACCAACGTGTGCCACTGATGTTTAGTATGCCTGGCCTTAAGGGGGGCGTTAACCACACATATGGTGGTGAAATCGATGTCTTACCTACCCTCATGAATTTACTTGGGGTGGACACCTCGAACTACATCATGTTCGGGACTGACTTGCTTGCTTCTGGCCGAAACCAGACCGTCTCGTTCCGTAACGGTAATTTCGTCACGCCAGAGATTACGAAAGTTGGTAGTAAGTACTACAACACGACAACTGGTGATGTCATCAAGCACCCAACAGCAGCACAAAAGAAGGCGGAAAACGAGGCGGTGAACCGTACCACCACGGTCCTGTCGCTTTCCGACCGCATTGTGAACGGGGATCTGTTACGTTTCTACACGCCAAGTGGCTTCAAGAAAACGATCGCCAGTGATTATAGTTACAAGCTGACCACGGCGAAGAAGGAATTGAAGAAGGCACAGAAGAAGGGGACGAGTCTTCTGTCGGGGAACGATGGTAAGTCTGTTGAGTATGATACGGATGCACCAGAGCTTAAGTCTAAGGACGATGATAGTAGTAGCTCCAGCGCAAGCACGAGTTCCAGCTCAAGTAGCAGTTCGACAAGCAGCGATAAGGACAGTTCAAGCAAATAGATTGACATTTTCGGCTCTGCGTATTCCCCGCATACGCAGGGATGATCCCCACAAACCGAAATTGTTCAATCGGCGTCATTGCATCAAATACTGACTTAGTGACTGCCTTTGTTGCTTTGCCACCCGTGCGTGGCGTCTTGCCCTTGTAGAATTTCGTACCAGTCATTAGCGCCACGACGCTAATGACCTACCTAAAAAAAGCAGGCCCCCAATCTGGTGGGCCTGCTTTTCATTAACCGTCAACCAACGCGAACATCATCCGTTAATAATCTCGTTCAGAATAGTCGCTGATAACGGTGCAATGTCGTCGTCTGTTCGTGGGTAGGCGAGTGTGTTTTCGCCGGACCAGGCAATTTCGTGGTCGCGGACAACGAAGATGCGGTTGGCGAGGCGGACGGCTTCGTTGACATCATGCGTGACGAGGATGGTGGTCATCTTGCGTTCCTGCCACAGGTCCATGATGAGGTCCTGCATCTTACGTCGGGTGAGGGCATCTAGGGCGCCGAGTGGTTCGTCCAGCAAGAGAAGCTGCGGGTTCGCCATTAGTGCACGGGCGAGGGCGACACGTTGGCGCTGCCCACCGGAAAGGGAGTTGGGGTAGGCGTCCGCAAAGTCGCTTAGTTCGACGCGGGCGAGGAGTTTGTCCGCTGTATCCTGATCGGCGGTGGAACGTGTCTTGCCGAACGTGAGGTTTTCCCGCACCGTGAGCCAAGGGAGTAACCGGTCGTCCTGGAACATGACGCGGCTGCCCGCGTTTAGGCCGTTGATGGTGGTGCCGTCCTGCGTAATTTGGCCCGAGGTTGCGTGTTCGAGACCAGCGATGAGGCGGAGCAACGTGCTTTTCCCGCCCCCCGACTGGCCGACCAGGGCAACGAACTCGCCGGGCTGGATGTCGAAGTTGATGTCACGCAAGACGTGCGCATCCCCATAAAACTTTTGAATATCACTGACTTCAAGAATGGCTTCAGTCATGGGCTAGGCCTCCAATCCAGTTTTTTGCCACTGCAACAGGGAATCTTCCAGGGACTTGGCCATGGAATCAGAAATCTTCCCGAGGAGGGCGTAAATGACAATACACATCAGGATGGTTGGCATGTCCATGAAGTTCTGGGCGTTCGTGGACATGTACCCAATCCCGGAGCTGGCCGCGATGGTTTCAGAAACAATCAGTGTCGTCCACATCACCCCGAGTGCGTAGCGAACGCCCACAAGAATGGTTGGGAGCGCACCTGGTAGCAGGATTTTACGGAACAACTGGAACTTAGACAGCTGGTAGGAACGGCCCATTTCAATCAACTTGGAATCCACGGAGTTCAGGCCGTGGTACGTGTTGATGTAGATGGGGAAAAGCACACCAATTGCGACGAGGGAAATCTTGGATGCTTCACCCACCCCGAACCAGATGATGACGAGGGGGATGAGGGCTAGGTGGGGAATGTTTCGCAACATCTGCACCGAGGAATCCAGCAGGAGGTTCAGCGTCTTCGATAAGCCGGTGCATAGGGCCAGGATGAACCCGATGACGCCCCCGATAATGAAACCAGAAACGGCACGATAAAGGGAAATCGCCATGTTTCGTTCAAGAACACCCGTTTTACCACTTTCAATCGTGGTCTGTACGACCGCCCAAGGACTGGGGAGCACGCTGCTGTCGATGAGGCCAGCACTGGCGGCGATTTGCCAGAAAACGATGATGAGCACTGGGATGGTCCACGGGAGAACGGTGCGGATGATGGCGCCACGTGCCCGTGTCAGGTGGCTGGGACGCGTTTCTTCAATTGCATTCATGATAATCCTCTTTTCAGTAAGCCTTACTTCTCAAGTTGTGCCAGCAGTTCACGGCGGACGAGGGTATGCTGGATTTTACCAGTTGGCCCCGATGCCAGATGGTCCGTGTAGAAGAAGCGGGTCGGCACCTTGAACTTAGCCAGCTGGGCGCCCGCGAAGTCTTGGAGTTCAGCGGAAAGTTCTGCGCTGCCAATGTAGTCATCTTCCAGAATGATGACGGCCGCGACGCTTTCGCCGTAGATGGCATCGGGTAGCCCCACGATGGCGAGGCTGCGGATGGCGGGGTGCTGGATGAGGACATTTTCGACCTCAACCGGACTGATTTTGTCACCGCTACGGTTAATTAGTTCCTTCTTGCGCCCCACGATGAACAGGAAGCCGTCCGCGTCCACGTAGCCAACGTCGCCGGTGTGGAACCAGCCGTTCGTGAAGTCAGCTGCGTACTTGGGGTCGAGGTAACCCGTGATTACGTGGTCACCGCGCAGACTGATTTCGCCCGTTTCGCCCGGACGTAGCGCCTCGTCCGCGTCATCCCGAATGGTGAGGTCGGTGCCCGTCGCAATCCCAACTGATCCGGACTTGGCGTGATTCAGTGGGTTCAGCGTGATTTGACTTGCCACCTCGGTCATCCCGTAACCTTGCAGGATGGGGGTGCTGAAAAAGTCTTCGAATTCTTGCTGGACGGCGGGGAGAAGTGGGGCGCTGGCTGACCGGACAAAGCGCAGCTGTGGCGTCACGGGTTTTGCGGCTGGCCGCGTCTTCAACAGAATTGCGATGATGGCGGGGGCGGCGGAAACCCAAGTGATTTGTTCCCGTTCAATGGTGGACCAGAAGTGGCTGGCCGAGAACTTCGGCGCGACCAGCAGTTTGCCACCAGAGATCAGCGTTGATAGCACCGAGATGACCTGCGCGTTGATGTGGAAAAGCGGCAGGATGAGCAGGGAGCGGTCGGCGGTACTGAGCCCTTCAGACCGCGCGATGTCGGTGGCCGCGGCGTAGAGCTGGGCGTGGGTCAACACAACAGCTTTGGGCAAACCCGTGGTGCCGCTGGTGTACATGAGCACGCCGAGCGGACTGTCCTCGTGGGCCTGGAACTGGGTGAACAGGTCGTTTTGCGCAACAGCTTGGTTCGTTAGCGTGAAAAGTGTCTGGGCATGACCCAGAAGTTGTACCTGGGTGGCGTGGAGTCCGAGTGGCGTTAAATGTTCAAGTTCATGCGTTTTCGCCACGTGGTTGGGACCGAAAAGGGTGGCAGCGTAGTGGTGACGACCAAGAATTTCAGCCAGTTCGGGTGCCGGCATGTTCGGATTGATGGTGTACGCAACGGCATTCAAATCCAGAATGGCGAGGAGTGCAACCACGTGGGTCACCGTGTTGGGCAGACTGACAAGTACGAGGTCGCCACGACGAACGCCCTGTTCCTGCAGTGCGGTGCGGAGGTTGTCGCGGGCAAAGGCGATGTCACTGCCCGTGAACCACTGATCGGCTTGCAGGTCTTTGATGAAACGGTTCTGTTTGTGGGCTTCAAGTTGTTGGTTAATTATTTGTGTGAGTTGTGTCAATTTTTTTACGCCTCCAAGAGTAAAAAGCAGTTAAGAAAAGTTATCATTGCGCGGTTGTACGCCACTTGGTTCACCCTGCGTGCTAAGCTGAGGTATTAAGAAATCGGGGTGACTAGAATGCGTCGACATGTTCAGGTTGCATTGGCAATATTGGTAGCCGTGTTGTGTCTCGTCACGCTCGGCGGCACGCGCCACCAAACGGAAGCGCGGACGCAGGCAAAGCAGACTTACGCACGCCCAACCTTGCTGATTCACGGTTACCATGCGGGGGTGCACACGTTTGGCAACTACATCATGAACGATGAAGTGACGCGAACCGCTCATCTTGCTTTGCGTGCAGTGGTGTCACCCAGACACATTCGCTATTTTGGCGACTGGGACCCGAGCGACAAGCACCCACTCATTCAGGTCGTCTTCAAGAAGAACCGGGCACCGTGGAATCGTAATGCGGTATGGTTGAACAAGGTGTTACGCCATTTGCGGAAAACGTATAACGTGCACACGTTCAATGCAGTCGCCCATTCGCGAGGCTGTCTGGATTTACTGGTCGCCTACGCCCACGCACAGCCACTCCGGTTGAAGCGCGCCGTGCTCATCGGTGGTGCTTATGACGGGGCGCTCTGGCGTGATGATCATCTGGGCGCAAACCGATTACGGCACAACGGAGAACCGCTCATTAAGCACCCTGAATATCACGAATTAATGAACAACGCGCCTTTCTTCCCACGTGGGACGCACGTTTTGAGCATCATGGGTGATATCGGGAACGGTAGCGATGGGGTGGTCACCAATGTTTCCACCCAGTCGCTTGGGTTCGCGATGGGCAACCGGTTTGCCAGTTACCGCACGGTGAAGATGACGGGACCATTTGCAAACCATCACGCCCTGCCACGGACGAATACGCACGTTTGGGCAGTGACGAATCGTTTTTTATGGCGAAAGCATGCAGATTAGTTAGTTGTTTACATGGTTCATTTTCAATGATAAATATGTAGGAAATGTGAATTTGGTGGTAAATTTATTTTGAAACAAAGAGTAGAGCAATCGTTACGGGAGATGTGGCCGATTAAACCAAACTAACCACGTCACCACCACCCCAACAGACCCCGGCCGCAATCCACACGGATTGCGGCCGGGGTCTGTTTTTCCTCACACATCTATCAAAGGTGGACAATTATCGAGATTCGCGGGAAAATAAGTAATGACGCATTTATTAGTATAGAGGGGAATTTAGAATGCCCAAAAAAGAAACCGAAACACCCATGATGCAACAATACAAGGCGGTTAAAGCGCAGTATCCTGACGCCTTTTTGTTCTACCGCATCGGTGATTTCTATGAATTATTCTTTGAAGATGCCGTGAAGGGGTCGCAGCTGCTGGAACTCACGTTGACGGCGCGTAATAAGTCTGTGGACAACCCGATTCCCATGTGCGGGGTGCCCCACCATGCTGTGGACAACTACATCAATATTCTGATTGATCACGGGTACAAAGTGGCAATCTGTGAACAAGTGGAAGACCCCAAAGAAGCCGTGGGGATGGTTAAGCGTGAAGTCATTCAGTTGGTAACACCCGGAACGACCATGAACATTCACCCTGGCGAATCTAAATCCAATAACTACCTAAGTGCCGTGAAGCCACTGAATCCCGGGTTTGCGTTTGCGTACAGCGACTTATCCACCGGTGAATTAAAAGTGACGGTGCTTGCGGACTTATTCAGTGTGCAAAACGAGTTGGCCGCGCTTGGCTCTGTGGAAATCGTGGTGCCAGACCAGCTGGACGACGTGGTGGCGAATGCGCTGCGCACCGACGAGCGGTTACTGAGTGTTCAGGTCGATGATGGCACGCCGCACGCCGAGATTAGCTACGTGACGCAGAATCTGGACGATTTGGCCCAGATTGACGTGGTGGCAATGCTCATGCGCTACCTGTTGGAAACGCAAAAACGCAGCCTCGCGCACATCCAGAAGGCGGTCGTGTACGCACCCGCTGCCTTTTTGGATATGGACGCAGACGCGCGCCGGAATCTGGATATCATCAGCAACAGCCGAACTGGAAAGAAAGCCGGCAGTTTGCTCGGGTTGATGGACAATACGCGCACGGCAATGGGGGGGCGGAAGCTGCGAAACTGGCTCGAACGCCCACTGCTGGATGCCAGCGCCATTAAGCAGCGCCAAGATCAGGTGCAGACCCTGCTCGACCATTTCTTCGAACGCACCGAACTCGCGGATGCCTTGACCAAGGTGTACGACTTGGAGCGATTGGCCGGACGTGTGGCGTTTGGGAACGTAAACGGGCGCGACTTGCTGCAACTGGCGACGAGTTTGGACCAAATTCCCGTAATTCAGGATGTATTGGCCCGAATGGCTGCCGAAAGTATGGCGCCGTACCAGCAGCTTGACGCTGTGGGGGACATTGCGGACTTGATTCACCGTGCCATCACGGACGAACCCCCAATTTCGGTCAAAGAAGGCGGCGTTATCCGCGATGGGTACGATGCGCAGTTGGACCATTATCGGGAGGTTTCCCGCACCAGCAAGACGTGGCTCGCAAACTTGGAAGCAAGCGAACGGGAAGCAACGGGAATTCACACCCTGAAGATCCGCTACAACAAGGTTTTCGGTTACTACATCGAAGTCACCAAGGCCAACTTGAGCGCGGTACCAGAGGGGCGTTATGAGCGGAAGCAGACGCTGACGAACGCGGAACGGTTCATTACGCCAGAATTGAAGGAGAAGGAATCCGAAATTCTGGAGGCCGAGGCCAGTTCAACGGCACTTGAATACACGCTGTTCACGAAGGTGCGCGATGCCATCAAGAACCAGATTGAACGGCTCCAGGAACTTGCTGGAAAAGTCGCCAAGCTGGACGTCTTGCAGAGTTATGCACAGATGGCTGAAAACCAACATTTCGTGCGGCCTACATTGAACGCCAGTGGACACGCGGTGGCAATCGAAGCCGGGCGCCATCCGGTTGTGGAAAAGGTCATTGGGAAGGCGAGTTACATTCCCAACGACGTCACGATGACCGATGATGTGGATATGTTACTCATTACGGGACCGAACATGTCCGGGAAGAGTACCTACATGCGGCAGATGGCGCTGATTGTGATCTTGGCCCAGGCCGGCAGTTTCGTCCCCGCAACCAGGGCGTCGTTACCCGTTTTCGACCACATTTTCACCCGTATTGGCGCGGCGGATGACCTCGCGAACGGGCAGAGCACGTTCATGGTGGAGATGCTTGAGGCGAACGAAGCCCTCAGCCACGCAACGAGCCGCAGTTTGGTGCTGTTCGATGAAATTGGCCGCGGAACGGCAACGTACGATGGGATGGCGCTCGCGCAGGCCATCATCGAATACTTGCACGACCACGTTCACGCCAAGACGCTGTTCTCAACCCATTACCACGAACTGACGGCGCTGGCGGATTCTTTGCCTCACCTGCAAAACGTGCACGTGGGCGCCACGCTGGAGAACGGCAACCTCGTATTCCAGCACAAGATGCTTGCGGGTCCCGCAGACAAGTCTTACGGGATTCACGTGGCGAAGTTAGCGGGATTGCCAAACGACCTGTTGACGCGGGCAGACACCATTTTGCAGGCGCTGGAAGGCAAGGCGAGCGTCGAAATTCCGGCGGGGACAAGTGCCGCACCTGGCACAGCGATTCGCGATACGCCGGGACCAGTGACACACGTGACCACAAATGCAAATGACGCTGTCCGTGAGACGGCAACGTACGCGCCAAAGGAAACGCAGCCAGTAGTGGTCGCTGAATCCGCAGCGGCAGACGAAACGGACGAGCAGTTGGAACTATTCGCGCCGGAACCCGTTGCGACCAAGCCAGCGCACAACAAGCGTGAAGACGCGGTGTTGCGTGAATTGGCAGATTTCGACCTCATGGGGGCGAACCCGATGACGGCGATGAACTTATTGTACGAATTGCAGAAGAAGTTAAAATCAGGGAAGTGAGTTTAAATGCAGATACACGAACTGTCTGAAGCGTTAACGAACCAAATTGCGGCCGGCGAAGTGATTGAACGCCCCGCGTCCGTCATCAAAGAGTTGGCGGAAAATAGCATTGATGCGGGCGCGACCCAGATTGATATTCGTGTCGTGGACGCGGGCCTCACCTTGATGGAGGTCATGGATAACGGGAGCGGGATTGCACGGGAAGACGTGCCGACCGCCTTCAAACGCCACGCGACCAGTAAAATCAACACGGTTCGTGATCTGTTCGCCATTCACTCTCTGGGCTTTCGTGGTGAAGCGCTCGCGTCAATTTCGTCCGTTGCTGACGTGGTGCTCGAAACCGCAACAACGGCGGGGGAGGGTACCGCGGCGCACTTGGTCGGTGGCAACCTCGTGGACACCCACAGTCAAGCGTTCCGGCAGGGCACCACGATTCGCGTGGCGGACCTGTTCTTCAACACGCCTGCCCGTCTCAAGTACGTGCGGTCACAATCTACCGAATTGAGTCACATTGTGGATATCGTCAGTCGTCTGGCACTTGGTCACCCCGAGATTGCGTTCACCTTGCGCAATGGGGACAAAGTGACGTTCAAAACAACGGGTAATGGGGACTTGCAGCAGACGGTTGCCGGAATCTATGGCGTGACGACTGCACGGGCCATGTTGCCGGTGGATGGCAGTGACGCGGACTTTGTGGTGCGCGGATTTGTCAGCCTGCCCGACACGACGCGGGCCAACCGTAACCACATCACGCTACTGATCAACGGGCGTTACTTCAAGAACTACAACCTCGTTAAGGGCATCATTGCGGGATACGGCTCCAAGCTGATGGTCGGGCGCTTTCCCGTGGCCGTCATTGCCATCGAGATGGACCCACACCTCATTGACGTGAACGTGCACCCCACAAAGCAGGAAGTGCGCATTAGTAAGGAACGCGATTTGGCGGATTTGCTCAAAGAAAGCATCTATAGTCGTCTGAGCAACCAGAACTTGATTCCAGAGGCACTACACAACCTGCGCCGCGGGGAAAAGCGGCCCGAGCAGACCAACCTGGACCTAAATCGCAATGTATCAGTCGTGGGCGAAACGCAGCGGCGCACCCCCGCACCGTCCGTTTCAGCGGCGCAAACCGATTTACCTTTTGCCCAGACCGAAACGACCACGCAGCCAGTTACCCCGCGCGTTGAGGCGTTGCAACCAACGCCTCAGCGCGCCATGCCCGACCAGTCTGCAGCAGATACTGCACAGCAAAACGGCGCACAATCGCTGACTGAATCGGCAATGCCCGTGCAACCCGCACCAGCAAGCACGATGCAGCCGACCACGGCTCAGCAAACCAGCGATGACCAGCGTGTGGACCTTGGGATTGACGACCTAGATGGCACCAGCATTTTTCGCGAACCGGACCGCCTCGCTGCTTGGGACGCGAAGTATGGGGAAGCCGAGGCCATTAGTCCGTTCGGTGATCCAGCGCCAGCGCCGGCAGAAGAAGTCGCGCCTGTTGAAATTGGTGAAGTGGGCAACACCGCGCCGTTCCCTGAATTGCGGTACCTCGGCCAGTTACACGGCACGTACTTACTGGCGGAAACTGAATCGTCCTTCTACATGGTGGATCAGCACGCGGCGCAGGAACGGCTGAATTACGAGTATTATCGTGTCGAAATTGGGCGCGTTGCCCAAACGCAGCAGCAGCTTCTCACGCCAATTGTGCTGGATTATCCAGCGGGGGATGCACTCAAGATTCGCGCGGCACACGAGACGTTGATGGATGTCGGCGTTGAGCTAGCGGACTTCGGGCAGAACAGCTTCATCGCCAGCAGTCACCCGACTTGGTTCAAGGCGGGCCAGGAAGAGGATACGTTGCGCGAGATGATCGACTGGGTGCTGGCAGACGGACATATTACCGTGGCGGCGTTCCGGGAAAAGGCCGCCATCATGATGAGTTGTAAGCGGGCAATTAAGGCGAACCACCATCTGGATGCACGTCAGGCGCAGGCATTGCTGACCAAGTTGGCTGATGCCGAGAATCCGTACAACTGCCCCCATGGTCGGCCCGTGCTCGTTTCCTTCAGTAATACGGACCTTGAAAAGATGTTCAAACGGATTCAGGATTCCCATGAAAGTGACCGGTGGCAAGAATGATTATTTTAGCAAGTGCATCACCGCGACGCCAAGAACTGTTGGCCCGCCTCACGCCAGACTTCAAAGCCGTGCCCGCGCAGATTGATGAGCGGGCGTTGCCGATGTTGCCACCCGTGCCGTACGTGGCGCAGTTGGCAGAGGCGAAGGGGCGTGAAGTTGCCGGGCGGTATCCCGATGAAACGGTATTAGCGGCAGACACGATGGTGACCTTCCAGGACAAGCTGTTGGGCAAGCCCGCAGACCGCGCGGATGCCAAGCGAATGATTCGGGCGCTTGCAGGCAACACACATCACGTGCACACGGGATTGTGGCTCGGCTTTCCAGGCGGCACGACCAAACACACCGTGGTCACCACAGCCGTCACGTTTTGGTCCCTGACAGACGAACAAATTGACCAATATTTGGCCAAGGGGAGTTACGTTGGCAAGGCGGGCGCGTATGGCATCCAAGATGACGGCGCGTTGCTCATCGAAAAAATCGACGGGGATTTCTACAATGTGATGGGACTTCCCATCAGCACGCTTGCTCGTTTATGGTAGAATGAAAAGCGAATGTACGTTCGGGTAGTAGATGGGCGACATCGTGAGCATTTGATAACGAATGAGGGGTTATTATGTACGAATTCTTTCGGGGCACGGTTGCCGCGGTGGCGCCAGATTGTGTGGTTATTGAAGTGAACGGGGTGGGTTACCGTTTATTGGTGGCCAACCCGTACTCGTTCCACGTTGGTGAAGCAACGCTCGTGTACGCACAGTTGATTATTCGGGAAAATGAACAGAGTCTGTACGGGTTCAACGACCAGGAACAAAAACGGGTGTTCAACCTCCTGCTCTCGGTAACGGGGATTGGCCCAAAGAGTGCGCTGGCGATTCTGGCGAACGTAGACACACAGGGCCTCGCGCAGGCGATTAGTAGCAATGACGTGACGTTCCTGACGCGCTTCCCCGGAATTGGGAAGAAGACGGCGGCGCAGATTGTGCTGGACCTGCAAGGAAAGATTGACCAGCACCTTGACCTCTTCACGCCTGAAGTTGCGGATACCGCGGCACCCGTGAGCGCAAAGCTGGCGGATGCGATGGCGGCGCTCACGGCACTTGGGTTTACGGAGAGGGAAGTGAAGAAGATTGAGCCGAAGTTGTTGGCGCTCAACCTGGAAGACACCGACGCCTTCCTCCGCGCCGGCCTCAAACTGTTGACGAAGCACTAGTGGAAAGGGTCGGGGCGTGCAGGTGGCCTCCGTGGCGGGTGTTGGGGGCCGGAACGTGGTGTGGCCCCCAACGTCCTTCATTACGACGAGTCCTATACCCTGAGACACGCCGCACGCTTCACACGCCGTTCCTGTGCGCCTGGATACATTGTGCCTCGATAAATAGTTTTTGGTCGATGTGAAATAGCACAAAGGAAATACGGAATAATAAGAACGACACAGAAAGTCTTTCCAAAATTCGGGAAGACTTTGGGCGTTCATTGATGTTTTGAATTTCAAGTGAATGAGCATAGGAACGATAATAAACGAATGCGTAAATAAATAGGGTGTTATAAGTAACTAGTGACAAAGTAGCAAATGTTGCGTAGCTAGTTCCATACCCCAAGTGAATGCGGTTTTGCATTCACTTCTGTCTGTCATTAAGCACTGAACAAACGTAGGAATGATAACGAAAAAAGCGCACTGCAGATTACGGTTGAATCCGTGTGCTGTTGTGTCGTACTTGAGGAGGCGTGGCGAGATGGCTGAAGAAGATGACCGCTTGGTAACGAGTCAGCAACAAGATGAAGATAGCGCCGCCGATGTCACGTTGCGGCCGAAGACACTTGCGCAATACGTGGGTCAGGATGCCGTTAAGAATCAGTTGGACGTTTATATTACTGCGGCCAAGAAACGGGAAGAATCGCTTGATCACGTGTTGCTTTACGGCCCCCCTGGCTTGGGGAAAACCACCATGGCGCTCGTGATTGCCAATGAACTGGGGGTTCATATTCGGACGACCAGTGGCCCGGCGATTGATAAACCTGGGGACTTGGTGGCGCTTTTGAATGAACTGCAACCCGGTGATGTACTCTTTATTGATGAAATTCACCGGTTACCGAAGATTGTTGAAGAAATGCTCTATTCCGCGATGGAGGATTTTTACATCGATATTGTTGTGGGGCAGGGTCCCGCGGCGCATCCCGTTCATTTTCCGTTGCCACCCTTCACCCTGATTGGCGCCACCACGCGGGCGGGGGCACTCTCTGCGCCGTTGCGTGATCGTTTTGGGATTTCTGCACACATGGCGTATTACACGACGGCTGATTTGACGCAAATTGTGACGCGGTCGTCCGCCATCTTTAACTTAGCGATTGATCCAGATGGGATTCACGAAATCGCCTTGCGCTCGCGGGGGACGCCACGAATTGCGAACCGGTTGCTCAAACGGGTGCGTGACTTTGCGGATGTTGCCGATCTGGAAACGGCCACAGCTGAGTTGGTTGATACAGCACTCACCGCGCTACAAGTGGATAATCGCGGGCTCGACAATACGGACCGCAAGATTTTGCGCCTGATGATTGATCAATACGGCGGTGGACCAGTGGGGCTTAGTACCATTGCCGCGAATATTGGGGAAGAAACCACGACAATCGAAGAAGTTTACGAACCCTATTTGCTTCAAATCGGCTTTATTCAGCGGACTCCGCGCGGGCGCGTGGTGACGCGGGATGGCTATGACCACTTGGGTCGCATTTATCCAGAAGCGTAAGTGTTTTTTTGCGTAAATGTGGCCGGAAAAGTCACCCCGAACTAGCACATCTCTGCTAGACTGACTTAAACGACATAATATGGAGGTCTAAAACTGTAATCGAAAATATGGAATAGTACGTAACAACGGGTATCTTGAGTCTAAATAATTGGGTGGAAGTAGACTCATTTTAACCAGTTCACCTCTAGTCGAGTTGATTGAAAGCGCCAGCCAAAACTAGGTTAGACTGTATAATTGACATAGGAAAAGAGGTGAACCCAAATGATTAAAACACACAAAATCAAAATGTATCCCAACGCAACAATGCGTCTGGTGCTCACGCGGCTATTCGCTTATCGCCGGTATTGTTATAACCAAGCCCTTGAAATTTGGAACGAGATGTATGACGCGTCCGTTGTGATGGCAGACAAGACATTGTTGCAGCAGGCTTACCAACAAGTGACTCGAATTCAGGAAGATTTGTTGCACAAGTTTACCACCAAGTTGATCAATGACAATGATGTCGTCGTTATTGAGGATTTGGACAACCTGCACATGCGCATGAACAAGCACCTGGCAAAAAAACTACATCGTTCGATGTTTGGTAAGTTCAAAGTGCTCATGCAGTATAAGCGCGCGTGGCATGGCGTTAAGTTGGTGATGGCCGACCGTTTCTATCCAAGTACGCAACGGTGTTCTAAATGCGGATTCGTTAAAACCGACGCTGATAAGGTTGGCTTAGCGGGCAATCAGATTCATCGTACAGGACATGATGACTATGTGTGTTATGAATGTGGGGCAGTGATGCGCCGCGACCAAAATGCGGTTGAGAACTTAATTCAATACGCAGAAGTAAATTAATCATTCAGGGTATGGCTAATACCTTAAAGTTCAAGAGTCAGTCAATGTCGCAAAGATATTTATCTACGTGGGAATACTGATGATGATGGGACTAAACAAAATGCAGAATGTAAATCAAGAAAGGAAATATATAAACTTTTGTTGGTGTCGAAAAGACATTCTTCCACATTTTATATAGCAGGCACACCATGCTAACCACTGAAGATTTTGACTATGATTTGCCCATGGAACTCATTGCCCAGACGCCACTCAAGGAACGTGACGCGAGCCGGATGTTGGTGCTCGACCACGAAACGGGCGAAACGACCGACAAACATTTCTACGACATCTTGGATTATCTGAATCCGGGGGACGCGGTCGTGATGAACGATACCCGTGTGATGCCCGCGCGTCTTTACGGCGCCAAGGACACGGGGGCGCACATGGAAGTGTTGCTCCTCAACAACACGGATGGCGACGAGTGGGAAACCCTGATGAAGCCCGCCAAGAAGGCACCCGTGGGCACGAAGGTGACGTTCGGGGATGGGCTGCTCACAGCGACCGTCACCAAGGAGCTTGAGCATGGTGGCCGGATGATTCACTTCGATTACGATGGCATTTTCATGGAGATTCTTGACCAACTGGGGGAAATGCCCCTGCCTCCTTACATCAAGGAAAAGCTGGATGATCCTGAAATGTACCAGACGGTCTACGCACGCGAAACGGGCTCCGCGGCAGCGCCCACTGCTGGTTTGCACTGGACGAATGAGCTCTTGCAGAAAGCCCAGGAAAAGGGCGTCCATTTGGTTTACCTGACGCTACACGTGGGGTTGGGCACCTTCCGTCCTGTCTCCGAGGACAACATCGAGGACCACAAGATGCACAGTGAATTCTACCGTCTGACCGAATCCGCCGCGGCCGAGCTGAATACGGTGCGTGCAAATGGTGGCCGGATTATTGCGACCGGGACCACATCGATTCGCACGCTGGAAACGATTGGGACCAAGTTCGATGGTGAAATCAAGGCCGATTCTGGCTGGACGGATATTTTCATCAAGCCTGGGTATAACTGGCGGGTTGTGGATGCATTCATCACGAACTTCCACCTGCCAAAGTCGACGCTCGTGATGCTCGTGGCCAGCTTTACGGGACGCGAGAACATCCTGAACGCGTACAACCACGCGATTCAGGAGCGGTACCGTTTCTTCAGTTTCGGGGATGCGATGTTCATCCACTAGTCATGAATTCGCGTTGCGTAAAAAAACGGGGCACACATTTTGTCACGCCCTGTATATCGGCACGCGAATAGGAATCGATAAGTCACTTTAGAGAGGTCGTTTATGGAACCAGCTATCAAGTACCGCTTGCTGCACACGGATAAGCATACCGGGGCGCGGCTTGGCGAAATCATTACCCCCCACGGCACGTTTCCCACCCCCATGTTCATGCCGGTGGGAACGCAGGCGAGTGTGAAGTCCCTCGCGCCGGAAGAACTCGACGAAATGGGTGCGGGCGTTATCCTGTCCAACACCTACCACTTGTGGTTGCGCCCAGGTGCTGACCTGGTCGAAGAGGCGGGTGGTCTGCACAAGTTTATGAACTGGCACAAGGGGATTCTAACGGATTCCGGTGGGTTCCAGGTGTTCTCACTAGCAGAACGGCGCCAGATTACCGAAATTGGGGTGCACTTTAAGAACCACCTGAACGGCGAGAAGATGTTCCTGTCGCCGGAAATTGCAATTGGGGTCGAGAATAAACTGGGGCCGGACATCATGATGAGTCTGGATGAATGTCCCCCATTTTTTGCCGACTACGATTACGTGGCGAAGTCCGTCGCCCGGACGAGTCGCTGGGCAGAGCGGGGACTCACGGCGCACGCCAACCCCGACCGACAGGCATTGTTCGGAATTGTGCAGGGTGCGGGCTTCCGCGACTTGCGGGAACAAAGCGCTCGCGACCTGGTCAGCATGGATTTCCCTGGCTACTCAATCGGGGGACTTTCTGTTGGTGAAAGTAAGGCGGAGATGAACCACGTCCTTGACTTCACGGTACCACTGTTGCCGGACACGAAGCCGCGCTACCTGATGGGTGTCGGGAGTCCAGATGCGTTGATTGACGGTGTGATTCGGGGTGTCGACATGTTCGACTGCGTGCTCCCAACCCGCATTGCGCGGAAGGGGACCGTCATGACGAGCCACGGCCGGCTGGTGGTGAAGAACGCGAAGTATGCGCACGACTTTACCCCGCTGGACGATAACTGTGACTGTTACGCCTGCCGGAATTACACGCGGGCATACATTCGCCATCTGCTACATGTGGGCGAAATTATGGGGACCCGTTTGACGAGTTATCACAATGTGTACTTCTTGCTCAACCTGATGAAGCAGGTGCGGCAGGCGATTGCGGATGATAACTTACTTGAATTCCGTGAAGATTTCTTCGAACGGTACGGTTATAACGAAGAAAATGCGCGTAACTTCTAATTTTTCCTGATACTTATGGACACGACGGGCCTTTGACTTTCGTTCTTCCCGAAAGTTTGTTACAGTATTCTATGATATAAAAAGAAAAACGGGGTGCAATATAAATGTTCGCAGCAGGTAGTAGTAGTCCAGTCATGATCATTGTCTTGGTGATCATCATGGTTGTTATGATGTACTTCATGTCCGTTCGTGGGCCAAAGAAGCAGCAAGAAAAGCGCCAAGAAATGTATAACAGCCTGAACAAGGGTGACAGCATTGTCACTGTTGGTGGGTTGCACGGGGTTGTTGACTCCGTGAACGCGAAGAAGGGCACCTTGGTTCTCGACGCAAACGGTGTGTTCTTGACGTTCGCACTGCAGGCAGTCGGTCGTGTTGAACACAAAGCCGAAGCAAAAGTTGAAATTAAGCACGCTAAGGCAGAAGAAGACGAACCAGCAGAATCTGACGAGAAGTAGTTTTTGTTTGATTGGTCGTTAAAAAAGACGAGGCTGCGCCAAAAGACGGTTTGGCCCCGGTATACAAGGCAGGCCCGGTGGAAATCCCGAACTTAGGATTTCTAC
>CAKRNG010000030.1 GCA_934370925.1 uncultured Lacticaseibacillus sp.
ACTTAGGATTTCTGTCGGGCCTGCCTTGTATGTGAGGGGACAGTCTTCTGGCGCGCGACTGGATGTAACGTTCGTGTGCTTTGGACTTATGGCGCACCTACATAGATGGGTTGGATAAATCTCCCCCCCTTTTTTTAGGAAAAACCTTTTCAGGCAGGACATTCGCGGCTGCGCGCGAATGTCTTATCGAGGAGAGATTTGTTCACTGTGTCCTCCGAGTTATAACGGAACCAATTAGTAAATGGCTGCAACGCAAGGAGCAACAGCGACGTTGCGTCAATATCTTTTCATCCAAAACAAGAAGACGATTAGTGGAAGATGTAGGCAGTTATGGAGCCGTGCCCCACCACTGGAGACACGCCAAAACCGGAGCTGAACTTTCTCCCATCACCGCCGCCACTATAATTTCCAACCGCAACCGCCGGCACCTGTGTGGTACGATGAAGATAACTATTGACGGTTAGGGGAGTTTAGGATGGGGAAGAAGTTACGGCGTGCAGGTATGGTTGTTGCCGCCATTTTAGTTGTAGGTGCAAATTTACGTCTGCCAATTACGATGATGCCGCCATTGCTACCGATGTTGAAGGCTTCAATCGGATTGTCACCGGCACTCGCAGGAATGCTCACCACCATTCCACTTATTATGTTTGCCCTCGTTTCCCCAATCTTGGGTCAACTGGGTAGTCGACACGGGAATGAACGTATCCTGCTCGGTGCCTTGGCTATTCTCAGCGTGGGAAGTTACTTGCGGATTGTGCCCAACGTTGCGGCGCTGATTGTTGGTACGTGTTGCGTCGGGATTGGAATTGCGGGCGGGAATGTGCTGTTGCCTGCCATTATTAAGGAACAATTTCCAACCAGCATCGCGGCAAAAACAACGATGTACACGAGCATGCAGGCGTTAGTCGCCTCATGCGGGACGGCTGGGGCCGGTGTGATTGCGATCCATACGAACCTGATGACGAGTATGGCAGTGCTTTCGCTTGTGGGCATCGCGGCGCTTCTGATGTGGGTGATTGCCTTGCCCCATATGCGTCAGCCAGAAGATGCGGTGTCGTTGGCAGAAACGGTACAAAAACCGCAACAATCCGTTTGGCGCTCACCACTCGCCTGGGTCATCTTGCTGTTCTTTGGGTTGCAATCCACCCTTTACTACACGTTAGTCACGTGGCTACCTTCATTGTGGGAGGCGGCGGGCTTTAGTACGGTTGCCGCGAGCACGTTAACCACCATCTTTGTCCTCGGCGGCTTGCCAGCATCGTTGGTTGTCCCTAGCATTGCGGAAAAAGCACACGGGATGGCAGTGTTAAACGCGCTCGTGTTTGGCGGCTTTTTCGCTGGCGCGGCCGGTCTGCTTCTAACCAGTACGAATTTTGGGTTAAACGTGGTGTTTGCCGTGCTGATGGGCGTGGCATCTGGTGCGTCTTTCAGTTTGTGCATCGTGTTCTTCCAGAAGCGGACAGAACGCGCGAGTGATACGGCACGGTTATCCGGCATGGCGCAGGCTGGGGGGTATGTGTTGGCGGCGCTGGGACCGGTGGGGATTGGTTTCGTTAAGGACGTGACCCATTCCTGGACGGCGCTCATTTACTTGACGCTCCTGTTGACCGTTGCAATTGGTGTGGCGGGCACAATTATTATCCGTAAGCGCAGCATCTTCAAGGATGAAATGTAGTCTAATGGCACGTGAGGGAGTGTGCCTTTAGTAAGTTACATCTTAGTCGAGCGCCAGAAGCCTGCCCCCTAATATACAAGACAGTCCCGACAGAAATCCAAAGTTCGGATTCCCGCCGAGACTGTCTTGTATACCGAGGCCAAACGCTTCTGGTATAGCATTCCAAAAATGCAAGCGATTAACCGCGCGCGGGAGTCCCATTTTTGGTATACTAACTAGGACTGGTCGACAAGGCCAAATAGCGTGGGGAAACCCGTAGATACGCAGGAGCAAGCTGCCCCGTGCGTCAGGAGAAATACATGTTTATTTACTTCACAGGGAGTCGGAGCGCACTAGTTGTTCCGCTGCCACCACCTGAATCTTAACAATTGTGCGCGGCGAATGAATTGCCGCGTTGATGTCGATAGGTGTGGAAACTTAGGTGAAACAGTCGCGTGGTAGGACTGTTTCGAGGATAAAGGAGAAAGAAACATGATTGATGCAATTAACTTGAAGCGCGGGATGGCATTTGAAAAAGACGGGAAGCTGATTAAGGTTCTCGAAACGAACCACCACAAGCCTGGTAAGGGGAACACCGTGATGCAGATGAAGCTTTACGATGTTCGTTCTGGATCCATTGTGCAGACAACCATGCGCCCAACTGAACGCGTTGAACAGGCAATTCTTGAGAGTAAGGATGCACAGTTCCTGTACTTGCAGGATGACGTTGCCTTCTTCATGGACTTGGAAACTTACGAACAGTACGAACTTTCCCAGGACAGTATCAAGGATGAACTGCTGTACTTGCTGCCTAACACCAACGTGAAGATTGAATTCTTCGGGACGGAAGTGATTGGGATTACCTTGCCAAGTACCGTGACGTTGACCGTTACCGAAACGAGCCCTTCCATTAAGGGTGGTTCCGTGACGGGTGGTGGTAAGCCCGCAACGATGGAAACTGGTCTGGTAGTTAACGTGCCAGACTTCATCAAGGCTGGTGAAACCCTCATCATTAACACGGACAAGGGTGTTTACTCTAAGCGTGCAGCTGAATAATTTAGCGCGTCTTAATAATGAAATAAAGGCCCCACAAAAATTCTGCATGACGAATTTTTGTGGGGCCTTTGTGCGTCTTTGCTTGCCCTTTTCGTTGCCCCCTCTGGTCTTGAGCGGTACACTAACCCTTAAACATAAAATATAGAAGGAGACAGCGTTTTGGGTAAATTACATAATGGCGTTTCGGCTTTCTTGACGCGCTTCTTTAGCACCAACACGATGTCATGGCGGGACGTGTTTGCATTGCTCGGTCCCGTCATGGTGGATCAATTTTTTCTGATTGGCTTCAACTTCATCAACACCGCGATGATTAGTTCGTCTGGGACCGCCGCCATTTCGGCTGTGAACATGGTTTCGGCGTTGAATATCTGCTTCATTCAGCTGTTTGTGGCATTTGGACTGGGTGGGACCGTACTGATTGCGCAATATTTCGGTGCGGGTCGACGAGACATGATGGGGCGGGTCTGTAACGGAACGGTTTATGGGACGTTGATTGCCGCGACGAGCCTTGCCATTACGTTCGGTATTCTGCACATCCCGGTGCTCACGCTGCTGTTTGGACGTGCGAGTGGGCCGGTGATGGCGAACGCTAAGATTTACATGGTGGGGACACTGCTGGCGTATCCGGGTGAATCCATTGTGGAAGGGGTCAACGGGTGCCTGCGCGGGGTCGGGCGCACGGCGATTTCGCTGGAACTTTCCTTATTGATGAACGGTGTGTACCTGGCGTTCAACTTCATCTTCGTGACGTTCATGCACATGGGCGTTTTGGGGCTCGTCTGCTCCCTCAACGTGTCTCGATTAACTGCCGCAACGGTGGCTATTTGGACGTTGTACCGGAACCGGGCGGCGTTCGACCTGGATTTTCGGCTGTTCAAACGGGTTGACTGGCGCATGGTCAAGCGTGTGCTCACGGTGGCGGTTCCGTTCGCCACGGAGAGTTTCTTCTTCAACGGTGGGAAGATCATCATGCAGATTATGATTGTGAGTCTGGGTACCCTGATGATTACGGCCAACGCCATTGCGAGTTCGTGGGTGCAGTTGTCTGAAATCATTCCAAATGCGCTCTCTGTTGCCCTTGTGCCCATTGTTGGTCGGTGTGTCGGCCGGCGACACGTGGGGGATGCCCGCAAAATCACGAAGTCGTTCCTGTTGCTCGGGAGTGCGGCGTTTATTATTGTGGACCTCAGCATGCTACCTTTGTTCCACGTGGGCATGAGTCTGTTTAACGCGCCGAAGTCCATTCTGCCCGTCATCTGGCAGATTGAATTGCTGATTACGGTGATGCACTGCCTGGTGTGGTGCGCAAGTTTCGTGTTACCAGCTGCGTTACGCGCGGCGGGGGATGCGAAGTTCACAACCGTGACGGCGCTCATCACCATGTGGAGCTTCCGGGTCGCAGGTGGTTATCTGGTCGGAATCGTGTGGGGATACGGCATTGTCGGTATCTGGCTCATCATGATGTTGGAGTGGGCACTGCGCGCGGGGATTTTCCTCCTACGATTCAGGGGGAAACGCTGGTTTATTCATAAATTAATTTAGCAGTCGTGGTGTTATGATAGTGAAAAGAAAGTGAGGTAGGATGATGTCATTGAAGGTCGAGTTACTGAAGCACCAAGAAATCACAACGAAACGACTCTTGTTGCGTCCGGTTCGGTTGGCAGACGCCGAGGACTTCTATCGCGTGGGGAGTGACCCTGAGAATAACCGCTTCACAATCCACTACCCCAACATGGACGCGGCATTGGCGGGGATGGCTGATTATTGGATGGGCGATCCGCTGGGCAAGTACGCCGTCGTGTTACGGGGGACCAACCAATTTGCGGGCGCGGTTGAAGTGCACCTGGACGAGAAGAACTGCAAGGCAGAAATCGGCTACCTCATCACCCGCCGTTTCTGGGGCAACGGGTATGCACCTGAAGCTGCTGCTGCACTTCTCGACTTGTGCTTCAACGTCCTGAATCTGAATCGCGTCGAAGCAGGATATGATTCGCGCAACCACAACTCTGGGCGCGTGCTGGAGAAGCTTGGCATGCACGTGGAAGGCAGACTCCGCAACGACCGCATGGACAACGGCGAACCCATCACCACCATCATCGCGGCAATTACGGCGAAGGAGTATACGGAGCAGCGTGCAGCGTCCGCGGCAGCCGATTAGCTTAACGTTTAAGTGCGACACAGAAAAGTGGGTGCGCCATAAGTCCAAGGTACACGAACATTACATCCAGTCGCGCGCCAGAAGACTGCCCCCTAACATACAAGGCAGGCCCGGTAGAAATCCTAAGTTCGGGATTTCCACCGGGCCTACCTTGTATACCGGGGCCAAACCGTCTTCTGGCGCAGCCTCTTTTTATCGTCAACGTTTTGACTGTGTGAACAGGTTACATCCGCGCTGTTTTCTAACAAAGGTCGTTAGTGATTGACATTCATCCTGTTAAGTGAATATATTTCATCAAACGTCCGAAAAGTTTCATATAGATCACCTAAGCCCGTAATGACGCGATTTTGCCGTTGTGGCGCGGTTTTGCTGGCTTGCGTGGAAACTAAAGGGACGGTTAAGATAGATAGTAGCGACATTATCCGTGGATTTGGGTAATGATTTTCGGATGAACAGGAGAACCAAATGGAGCAGAAACAGAACGCAGACGGAACGAAACGTGAATTAACGAAACGCCATGTGCAAATGATTGCCCTTGGTGGCACGATTGGGACGGGGTTATTCCTCGGCGCAAGTAACTCCATCATGAAGACGGGACCATCCATCTTGCTGGTTTACCTCGTCCTCGGGTTGATTTTCTTCCTGATGATGCGTGGTATCGGTGAGCTGATGTATCACGATCCTGATAAGCACACGTTCATTTCCTTCATTGGGAAGTATCTGGGGAAAGAAGTCGGCTACTTCGCGGGCTGGACGTATTGGCTTGGAATTATCTTCGTGGCGATGGCCGAGCTCACCGCGGTCTCCAAGTACGTTCAGTATTGGTTCCCCAGCTGGCATACATGGACCATTCAGATTGGGGTGCTTGCGATTCTCGTGGCCATTAACCTGATTGCGGTTGGGCTGTTCGGGGAAGCCGAATTCTGGTTCGCGATGATTAAGGTGACGGCCATTGTGGTCATGATTGTGGTCGGACTGGCCATGATTTTCATGAACTTCAAGACCCCAGTCGGACACGCCAGTTTCAGTAACGTGACGAATGGGTTCAAAATGTTCCCGAACGGCTTCGGCAGTTTCGTTGCGGCGTTCCCAATGGTCTTCTTCGCCTTTCAGGGGATGGAATTCATCGGGATTACGACGAGCGAAACGCAGAACCCACGCAAGGTGCTGCCAAAGGTGATTAACGAAATCATCTACCGAATTCTGATTTTCTACATCGGTGCAATCTTGGTCATCATGGCCATCTACCCATGGAACAGTCTGGACCCAACGCAAAGTCCATTCGTTCAGGTGTTCCAGTTGGCCGGAATGAAGGCCGCAGCCGCGGTGATTAACTTCGTCGTGCTGACGGCCGCTGCGTCCGCGTTGAACTCGTACATGTACTCAGCTGGACGGCATTTCTACCAGCTGGCGCTTGATTCCAACAACAAGTTTATGGATGGTTTCCGCAAAATCAGTAAAACGGGTGTGCCCGCGCGGGGAATTCTCTTCTCAGCAGCACTCGTTCTGATTGGCCCCATCCTGAACTCATTGCCACAGATTTCAAATGCGTTCACGTTCATCACAAGCGTGTCGAGTGATATGTACATCATCGTTTACTTGTTGACGATGCTCGCACACCGGAAGTACCGGCAATCCGCACAGTTTGATCCAAACGGTTACCTGATGCCAGCGTACAAGGTGACGAGCCCCCTTGTTATTGGGTTCTTCACTGCAATCTACATCAGCCTGTTCATTACGGGGGATGGCTTGTGGCCTGCAGTCGGTGGGCTTGCTTGGACGGTCATTTTCTTGGGCGTGCTGATGTTGACGGCACGGAATAAGCCGGTGAATGCACCAATTGATATCGATTAACCTCACTAAACCACGTCGAAACTCGGCGTGGTTTTTTATTGGTGGTGTTAGCGTACCCCGATGACGAAATTTAGCCCATAACGTCAAAACGCCTGCCGCATTTTGGCAGGCGTTTCTGGGTCAGTGTCGCTTCTTTTGTTGGCGGAGGTAGTCGCCGCCTGGAACCACCTCGTCGTTGAGGAAACGGTAGATGCGTTTGCGGGCATCGCCGGCGTAGAGGACGGGGGTGATTTCGGTTTGTTTCAGGTGGCCCTTTTCGTCCAGTAAGTTGGACTGGGCGAAGCGGTGGGTGATGACCGCCGTGAAGTTTGTGTAGTTCTGGAAGCATTCGTGGTGGTCGATGGTTAAGCATTCGCTGATGAGGGCGTCGTCGAGAACGGGGACGTCGCCTTCCATGTGGTAGGTGGCGCCACTAGTCGTCATTTTTTCCCGCTTATGCAGGTATCCCGCTGTTTCGACGAGGGGCATTTGGTCGCGGGTGAAAATATTCAGGGAGCAGGCGCCCGCCTTGGCAATCTGCTCCGCGGCGTTCGAATCGCTACCGAGGCCGAACTGCAACATCGCGCCCAGCGAGTAGGAGGAGGAACAAGTGGTGATGTTCACGCCGAACTGGTCGTCCCGATACGCGAGAACGAAAATTGGGAAGCCGTAGTAAAGCTTCCGGGTGGTGAATTCAGTGAGTGTCATATGTATAACCGGCTTTCTAATAGGGTTGTTCCGATTATACATCTTTTTGCGAACGTGTGTACGGCAATTGGCGAAAGTTTGATGCCGGTTTTGACGCGTCATTGTTTAACCAACACAAAAACGCACTCCGCCAGGGCGGAATGCGTTTCGGTCTTGTGATTAAGCTG
Source organism: uncultured Lacticaseibacillus sp. (assembly GCA_934370925.1). Lineage (GTDB taxonomy): Bacteria > Bacillota > Bacilli > Lactobacillales > Lactobacillaceae > Lacticaseibacillus. The sequence continues at coordinate 7,577 of CAKRNG010000030.1, forward strand.
CTGTAATCTGAATCGTCCCGTCAACTAGGGATGCCTCAAGGTGCTTGGCGTCGAGGTGGTCGAGGTAATAGTCCGTCACGCGGTCGCGGATTTCGCGTTCAATTACGCGGCGGAGAGGGCGGGCGCCCATTGCTTCGTCGTAGCCCTGTTCGATGAGCCAGGCTTTGGCGTCATCCGTGACGGTGAGCGTAATGTCCTTTTTCGCAAGTGTCTTGTTTACGTCGCTGAGCAACAAGTCCACGATTTTGCCTAAGTCATCCTTCGTCAGGTGGCTGAATTCGACGATACCGTTGAACCGGTTGAGGAATTCTGGGCGGAAGTAAGGGGCGAGGCGCTTCATTAAGTCGGTGTCGGCGTCCTTGTTGCCGGTGAGGGCTTCATTGCCGAAACCGGCGTTGGACGTTGCGATGACCACTGTGTTCTTGAAGTTGATCACGTTCCCCTGGCCGTCCGTTAAGCGCCCATCGTCCAGAACCTGCAGAAGCAGGGTGAGGACTTGGGGGTCAGCTTTTTCAATTTCGTCCAGCAAAACGATGGCGTAAGGGTTGCGGCGAACCCGTTCGGTCAAGGTGTTACTGTTGTCATCGTAGCCGACGTAACCAGCCGTGGTCCCAATCAGCTTGGAAACCGCCGTCCGGTCGCTGTATTCGGACATGTCGAGGCGGATAATGGCGTCCTTGTTCCCGAACAAATCGAGGGCAAGTTGCTTTGCCAGTTCCGTCTTCCCGACCCCAGTTGGCCCAACGAAAAGGAAGCTCCCGATTGGCCGGTTACCTTCATCGAATCCGGCACGGTTACGGCGAATCGCGCGCGCAACCATGTTAACGGCCTCGTCTTGACCAATCACCTTGCCCTTAAGCCGGTCACCGATGCCCTTCAGGTGTTCGATATCGCTGGCACCGAGCTGCGCAACCGGAATCCCCGTCAGCCGCTCCACTGCCTGGGCAATGTCGTTCTTGGTGGCAACCACCTTTTCAACGTGGTCGCCCGCATCGGCAATCTTCGCCTCTGTTTGCTCGATTTCCTTCTTCAGCTGGGCCGCTTGTTCGAAATTCTCGGCCTTTGCCGCCGCGTCCTTCTGGTTGTTCAAGTCCTTCAAGTGGGACTCGAGGGAAACCTTGTCCTCGACAGGATGCTGGGCTGCCAGGTGTGCGGCGGTCATGTCCAGCAGATCAATGGCCTTGTCGGGCAGGCTACGCTGGGGGATGTACTGCACGGCGTAATCCACGGCTGCCTGCAAAACGTCATCGGGCAGTTCAACGTGGTGGTGCTGTTCGTACAGCTTACGTACACCATGCAGAATTTTGACCGTATCCGCGGCGCTGGGTTCGTTGACCGTGACGTCGTTGAACCGGCGTGCGAGCGCGGCGTTCTTCATGATGGTATTTCGGTACTCGTCCTGGGTGGTTGCCCCGATGACGGTCAGTTCACCGCGAGAAAGGGCCGGCTTGATGATGTCAGCGAGCCCCTTGCCGCCTTCTTCACCCGTGCTCCCCGCACCGAGAATCTGGTGAATTTCATCGAAGAACAGGATCACGTTGCCCGCTGCCTGTACTTCCTTGATCAGATTCTGAATGTTCTGTTCAAACGAACCGCGGTATTGCGTGCCTGCTTCAAGGTTTGCCAAATCAATGGCATAAATCTGCTTGTCACGAATAGCCTCGGGAACTTTACCAGCGACAATCGCCTGGGCCAAGCCCTCCACAATCGCCGTCTTCCCAACCCCGGCGTCCCCAACGAGGATCGGGTTGTTCTTCGTGCGCCGGCTTAAGATTTCGGCGGTTTCCTGAATTTCCTTATCCCGCCCAATCACGGGATCGAGTAACCCGGATTTTGCCTCCGCGGTCAGGTTACGGCCGAGCTTTTCGAGAATGCCGCCCTTTTTAACGGCCGCTTCACCCGTTGTCTGAACGGGAATCTCGTGGTCCTTGTCATCCGGCCGCTTCCCGGTTGCCCGGTACTGCGCGAATTGTTCTGGCGACATTTCCTCGCCGTTCACGATGTAGCGGGCGCTCCCGTCGCTGTTCACGCGCCGCAGAATCTGGTTGAAGAAGTCGTCCATGTTGTTGTTAAAAAATGGGTCTGAATATTGTGCCATTTTAATCCCTCCAAAATAAGAATCAAGTTGCGTCCGCATCCACGTGGTTAAATCGGTCAACGCGGATTGCGAAAAGATTGACATGAAGTTAATGCCACGGTGACAACGCGGTTGGCGCACCGTGGGCAAACAAGCGAGGCGACACACAAAAACACCGGGCAGAATCGCTCGGTGTTCGTCGTGGTCGATATATAGCCAACGATAAGCACCGTCCGCATCCTTCTTGTTTACATAATATATAATACCACGATTTTAGCACTCGTGCAAGTCGAGTGCTAAAGTTGCGCGGAAAAAGTAAGTGCAACACAAAACGCCTTCCCAAAGTGCGGGAAGGCGTTGAACACAACAAATCTATGCTAATGCGCAAAAGCTCCCGGGATGCGCCGCTCTGTTCATAGTCGAGCTCTGCAAAACATAAGATTCCGGTTAACCCAAAAATGGTAGCGGTGGTAAAGCCCAACCACCACTACCATTTTTACGTTAATCCTCATCTTCTACCCGTTTTGCGCCGCTCTGTTCATAGTCGAGCTCTGCATCCCAGCTTTTTCCGCTTAGCCCAGAATCGATTGCGGTGGTAAGCCCGCCACCTCCATCGATTCTATGCTAATGCTCAAAAGCTCCCGGAATGCGTCGCTCTGTTCATAGTCGAGCTCTGCATCCCAGCTTTTTCCGCTTAGCCCAGAATTGACTGCGGAGGAAGAACCCCTCCTCCGTCAATTCTACGCTAATGCTCAAAAGCTCCCGGGATGCGCCGCTCTGTTTAACGTAATCCCTTTGCCCGCAAAATATCGGCATCGGCAGAACTAGCAGGCTTGTATCCCTGACGCAACAAGTCTTTGATGTAAAGACCGTTGTAGATGAAGCTGAAAATAATGGTGATGAGCCCGACCCCAATTCCTAGTGTGAATGAACCACAAAAAATTTCAAGCAGTGCAATGATGGCAAACCACTTGAAGTCACCACGAAACAGCGCGGGCAGGAACCCGAAGAAGAGGGTCGTCCAAGAGTAACCAACCTTTACTTGTTTAACGCTCCCCAGATAATCATTCGTAAGTGTCACGTGCATAATATGTCCTCCTTGGTACGGCATTCGATTAAGTTGAGTATAGCACGAGAAAGACAAGTGCGACGCGGAAAGTCTTCCCGAAGACCGGGAAGACTTTGGGGGTTTACCATGGCCAGATTTTGCTGTGGCACCAGTAATGATTGATGTCATGTGTCTGATGGGTAAGTGTTAAATGTAGATGGTTGCGTGAAATGTTCAGTGGCAGTTTGGCGTGTGAACAGTGGTGAAACGTAGGCCGTTGTGGGGGAAAGTTCGGCGGAGGTTTTGGGGTGCGGAAGTGGTGAAAGTATCTTGGCGGTTTACCGCCTAGATACGGGACGACTTTGAGACTGGCAGGCGGGTTTCCTGACAGGCTCAAAGCGAGGTGGAATAATTCTGACCGGGTTTTGGTCAGAATTATGGAGCCGTGCCCCACCACTGGAGACACGCCAAAGCCGGAGCTGAACTTTCCCCCGCAACGACCGCCCTCGTGCCCCACCACTGGAGACACGCCAAAGCCGGAGCTGAACTTTCCCCCGCAACAGCCGCCCTTAAACCGCCCGACTTAACTTTTGTCGGAAACAGTGGGATAATAAATGTTTAGCAGAAAATATAATGACTAATTAGAAGGAAGATGGACAGTGTGGATGATGCTCAGCGTGAAAAGGGCCCGTGGCGGCGTAATCTCTATGTGCTATGGGGGTGTACCTTTGTCGCCGGGATTGCCTTTAGCGAAATCATGCCGTTCATGTCACTCTACGTGAACCAGTTGGGGAACTTCAACAAGCAGCAAGTATCCTTTTACAGTGGTCTCGTCTACGCGGCAACTTTCTTAATCACGGCGATAGTCTCACCCATCTGGGGAAGCTTGGCGGATAAGAAAGGCCGCAAGATTATGTTGCTGCGTGCATCAGCGGGGACGGCGCTGTCCATGTTCCTGATGGGGCTCGCGACGAACGTCTGGATGTTGATTGGGTTTCGTGCGTTGCAGGGCCTCTTCGCGGGGTTCATCTCCAACGCGCAGGCGCTGGTTGCGTCACAAACGCCCCGCCAGTATAGTGGGCGTGCACTGGGAACGTTGGTGACGGGATCAACGTCGGGGATGCTGATGGGTCCCATCATCGGGGGCTTCCTTGCCGCCGCGTTCGGGATTCGCAACACGTTCTTCATCACAGCTGCACTTCTATTACTGGCCTGCTTATTGTCAGCGGTGTTCGTTGAAGAATACTTCGTGCCGATTGAACGGAAGGGTGCGAAGCGGGAAAGTCTGCTCAAGCAGTTCAAGAATCCGAAGCTCATCATCGTGCTGTTATGCTCGACGTTGATTGTGCAGCTTGGGAACGCGTCAATCTCACCAATCATCAGCCTTTACGTGCGGGAACTCATGCACTACACGGGTCCTATCACGGTGGTGGCCGGCATCATCGCGGCACTGCCGGGGATTTCAAATATCTTGACGGCGCCACGTTTGGGGAAATACGGCGATACACATGGATCAGGCAAGGTGCTCATTGCAGGTTATCTATTTGCCGTTCTGGTTTACTTCCCGCAAGGATTCGTGGGCAGTATCGTGGGATTAGGTATCCTGCGCTTCCTGGTTGGGGTGTCTGATGGGGCACTTTTCCCAACCATCCAAACCTTGCTCACGAAGAATTCGCCCGTGTCCGCAACGAGCGCGATTTTCTCTTGGAATCAATCGTTCCAAGCACTCGGGAACATGTTCGGGGCGTTCCTCGGGGGCGCATTGGCGGGTGCGTTCGACTACAACGTCGTGTTCATCTCCACGGCATGTATGCTGCTCTTGAACTTCATTATTTTGTGGTTTGTTGAACCGTCATTACGACATGGTGAATAGCGTATAAAAGGGGCTAGGCCTCTTTTTTTGTACGCAAAGCCTTGTTGTGATCAATGACTTATGGGTACACTGAGACAATGGGGATTGTGTGACACTCGGATGTCGCAGGACTGTGTGGGGGAAAATAAATGAATGTAGCAACGTTCTTAGGACGTTTGATTATTTCGACGTTCTTTGTTGCGGGGTACACCACTGTTTTTGGGACAAACTGGTACACGAAATTAGTGCAGTTTCAGGGAACTGCGCGGGAAAATTTGGTTCGGCGGTTGGCGTTAACGCTCGCCCCAGCAATTTTGGCTGTGACATTCCAGTTCGTTATCGATAGCACGTTGAGTAGCCCGTCCGTCTATTTGAATATGCAACTCTTCATTCTGGTGTATCCATTGTTGGATGAAGACTTGGTGCTGTGGGATTATCTGCTTCGGTGGGGAATACTGGTCGCAGTCTGGATTTTCAACCATCCGTTTAATTTGTGGAAACTAGGGTTGTTTCTTTTAGTGATTGCAGTGGTCTGCGGGGTTATTCGGAAGTTCCCGCGGCTTGTGCGGGCTAGTCGATTAAATAACTTTATTTTCACCGTCATTGTGGGTGGCCTGTACTGGTTTACATACACGGGGATGAATCACTGGGAGAGTTTTCTGGCCAGTCTATACTTCGTGGCGATGTCCGCTTATGCGTATGAGTATTGGTTACGCGTCTATGAACATGATCAGGAACGGGCGGCGCTGACGGAGCGGGTGAACTACGACGCACTGACGAATGCCCCGTCTTTTGATATGTACCACCGGGAAAGTGCGGCCTATTTTGCGCGAACAAAGACTGATGGGACGCCGTTAGCGCTGGTTGTTTTGGATATTGATAACTTCAAAAACATTAATGATACGTATGGCCACGCTGCGGGAAATGCTGTTTTGATTCAGCTAACAGCAATTCTTAGCGAAGTGGTCACCGCAACGGATGCGCGCTACCATTTCTACCGCACGGGTGGTGAAGAGTTCACCGTCCTTTTCCCAGGATTAGGAACGGACGGTGCTTTACGAATGATGCAGCGGTGTGCGGAACGGGTACAAAATAACCACTTCACGTTCGAGGACGAGGTGATTCGGACCACCATTTCGGTTGGGATGACACAGGTTCAACCGGGTGACCCGGATGTTCAGGCGACATTCAAACGTGGCGATGATAACCTTTACCAGTCGAAGCGCAGCGGGCGGAACGCGATCACCGTTGACGGGGTCACACAGGTGAACAACCAGCGGCGAGTGGCGTTATTGACGTACACGTTCTTCACCCAGCCGGTCGTCCGAATTGCGGATGATCAGGTCGCCAGCAATGAGCTCTTGCTTCGGATGTACGATAACGGGGCGTGGCGGACACCGACTGTCTTCAACATTGACCCGACGACGACCGTGAACATGTTGACGCAGGTGGAAAGTGAACTCGTTCCGGGGACGCTTGGCATTAACTTCAACCTGACCGAACTCGAACAGCCGGTCTGGCAGTTGGCACTGACGGAATACGCGAACGCGCCAGAACGGGCATCGAAACTTGCGGTTGAGGTGCGGGCACGTGATGCACAAGCGGGTCCGCAGTTGTTCAACCGCACCATGAAGTTTTACCGGCACGCCGGGTGTGAGGTGACGCTAGATGAAGTAACCACCGCAACGCCATTGAACTTGGGGAAGCAGGTGCTGGCATCTTGTGACCGGGTGAAATTCGCGTTACAGAACAGCCGGGAATCCGCCACGCCGGACCAGCTACAGACGGCGGTGACCCAGTGGCAGGCACTCGCGGATCAGTTTGGGTGCGAGTTGGTGCTGGTCGGCATCGAAACGACCGCAGACATGGCGCTCGCAACGGCGTGTCAGGTGGCATATGGGCAAGGGTACTACTTTAGCCGCCCGGTACTGCCGCGAATGATTTAAAATTTGTTGGGATAGACCGTTGACAATCAACGCGATTGGCACTATATTAGGTTCATGAGAAATCGATAAGATTAACGCGTTGATGAGGAGAGTAAGTTCTCAGGAATTAAACAGAGAGTTGGCCACTGGTGGAAGGACAACAATTCCGTGAACTGAAGGTAACCTCGGAGCGACTGATGCGACCCAAGTGGAAGTGTCAGGTGGTGGCACCCAATACCGTGCAACGTTGCGCAGACTAGTCGTCGTTTGCGTCACGAACAGAGGCATGACCTGTGAAGGTGGTGCAAGTAGGGTGGTACCGCGAAGAGCCCCTACAATTGTCCTTGGATAATTGTAGGGGCTCTTTTTGTATCAATTGCGATGTTCTTAGATTTCTCAACCATTCAGCCATGAAGCATGATGACCTATTGAGGTGAAGGGGGTGCGATATGTTGCGCAGTAGCAATGGCGGGAAAGCCCGAGTGAGTAGTCATTAAGTTGAAAACCGGCAACCAGGTATTAACACATAATCGATACACATATTGGTCGTAATCCCGTCACGGCATTCACGGTGACGGACACATAAAGCGATGGTACGTTAAATCGCACATATATAATAGGAAGCGTTTTTCCTTCCGTCACCGTGGCGACACGGTACATAGTAAACTAGCAAGCGATTCTGGTGCCCAGAATCGCTTGTTTCGAGTTATCTGGGCGCTTTTATTTTGTGGCGTGTCAGAAGACTCGTTCATACATAAGGAGGATTCACATGGCATTTGTTGGGGGATTGGCATTCCTGCTGGTAGCAACCACACTGGCCGGCCACTTTGCGCGGCGACTCGGGTTACCAGCAGTGGTCGCGGAGATTTTGGTTGGGGTTGTGGCGGGTCCGGCTGTTTTGGGGCTCATGCACAGCAATACGCTCATCACGACGTTTTCGGATATCGGCGTGATTTTGTTGATGTTTTTGGGGGGACTAGAGAGTGACTTGGCGTTGCTGAAACGCTATTTGCGTCCCGCGATTATCGTTGCGGTGGCGGGCGTTATCGCACCGGTGCTCTTGATCGGACTTGCTAGTCATTTATTTGGGTTCAGCTGGTTTGAGGCCATCTTCATCGGCGTCATCTTCTCGGCAACGTCCGTGTCGATTTCGGTTGAGGTGTTAAAGGAGTACGGGGCACTCGGCACACGCGAAGGCGCAACGATTCTGGGCGCGGCCGTTGCGGATGATATTATCGGCGTTATCCTGTTGAGTATCATGATTGCGCTCATGGGGAACGCGGGGGATGCGACCACCGCGGCGCCGCTATGGGTGACGCTGCTGATGCAGGTGGCTTTCTTCGTGGGTTGCTACGCCCTCATTTTCTGGGTCGCGCCGGTACTCGTTCAGTTAAGTGGCCGCATCTTGATGACGGCAAGTCCCATCATTATGGCGTTGGTCATTTGCTTCACCATGGCGTGGTTGGCAGATCAAGTGAGCCTCAGTGGTGCGGTGGGCGCATTCTTCGCGGGTGTCGCCGTGGCGCAAACGAACCTGAAGAAGCAGGCGGCAACCAGCATCGAACCAATTGGCTACGCGGTCTTCATCCCGGTTTTCTTCGTGAGCGTGGGACTGGATGTCACCTTTAGCGGCCTGCGTGATTCGCTTGTATTTGTGGTGGTGATGACGTTGCTCGGCGTGCTCACCAAGCTAATTGGCTGTGGCCTGGGTGCACGAATCAGCGGGTTCAGAGACCGCAGTAACTATGTAATCGGTGCGGGCATGATTTCGCGGGGAGAAATGGCACTCATCACGGCCCAAATTGGCTTCTCGGCACACTTATTACGGAGCGCATATTATTCAGACATCATCCTGGTAATCATCTTGGTCACGCTAATCGCACCGTTCATGCTGAAACACGCATTAAGGGGCGGCGTACCGGAAGAAGGGTGATGGTATCGGTTGGTTAGCGGTCACTGACGTCATAAAGGATGGGTAGCTGATATCTAGGTACCCGATTTTACTATCTGTCATGGTCACTTAAATCTCTCTCCAGAAAATCACAGAACTAATAACGCGATATGTAGGCCGTTGGGGTGGAAAATTTGGCGGAGGTTTTTGGGGGCTTTAGTGGTGAAAGTTTCTAAGCAGTTTACTGCTTAGAAACGGGCCGACTTTGAGACTGACAGGTGGGTTTCCTGGCAGGCTCAAAGCGAGGTGGAATAACTTCAGCTGGGCTTTGGCTGAAGTTATGAAGCCGTGCCCCACGACTGAAGTCCCCAAAAACCGGAGCCGAATTTTCCACCCCAACGGCCGTGCCCCACTACTGGAGACACACGCAAATCGGAGCTAAATTTTCCACCCCAACGGCCGTGCCCCACTACTGGAGACACACGCAAATCGGAGCTAAATTTTTCACCACAAATCCCGTGCCCCACACCAGACTAGACGTTTAAGGTGAAAACGACTACACTGTAGACAAATTACAACTGACAACGTGGTACATTCCACTAACTTATGGTAAGCTAATAACGGAGGTGACAGCCAATGGATACGCAAAACGCAATTGCACAAGCCACCAAGCAACTGGTTGAGGAGCGAGGATTTACGGCCGTAACGGTGACCACCATTATGGGCGCTGCACATTTGCGCCGGCAGACCTTTTACGATCACTTTAAAGACAAGTACGATGTTGTGGCCTGGATCTATCAGAATGAGGCGCACAGCGTAACGGAACACACCCAAAGCGGCAACTGGACGGCTGTCCTGAAGGCGCTGGTACATTACTTCGACAACAACCGCCGCTTCTATCGGGACGTGCTGGCAGTTGAGGGGCAGAACGCACCGGCTGCTGTGGTTCGGGATTGCTTCAAGAACATCATCTGCAACAGTCTGCTTGCGCTAAGTCGTGAGGAACAAGTCACGATTGGGGGGCAGTACTGTCAGTTTATGCGTGAATTGCTGGCAGACGGCGTGATGCAGGAATTGCAGCGCTGGATGACGAGCCTGAACCCACGCCCAGCGATGCAGGAGAACGAGTTTATTCGGACGTACATTGAGGACCAGATTAACGGGTTGTTACTCCGTCGTCGTCGCATCGACACGTACAAACACCAGTCCATCGCTTAGAAAACAGAGCGGCGCAAAAGCTGGGATGCAGAGCTCGACTAGAAAACAGAGCCCAACTAGTTGGCGACTATTTAATAACCAGATAGCACCTAGAATTCGAAATTAAGGATTCTAGGTGCTATTTTTCTTATGAAGCCCGTCACATCAACGTTTGTCGGGGCAACCTAGACGTTGTTAAAAACAAAATGTCAAAAAGCTTAGAAAAAATGCGAGAAAAAGGGTTGACGTTTGTGCGTTTTTAATTTAAATTAATGTCAACATCAATAAAGACGAAGCGTAGCAGGAGTAGTTAGGGACGTTCCTCAGTGAGCCGTGTAAAGTGTGAAGCGGTGGAATTCAACTAACGAAAGTAGGCTACAAGTTCTCGTTGCGACCCAGTTGGGAAGTGACGGGTGGGATTGCGCCCATTACAGCAAAGGAGTATCGCCGATATCCGGAATCGGCCGTACTTGCAGAGGTGACGTCGGTGACGGCGTGACGAATTAAGGTGGTTCGCGCATTTGCGCCCTTAGCATTCATATGAATGCTAAGGGCGTTTTTTAGTGTCAGTAGCAGCTAGCTGCTACTGACACTAAATCCAATCGTCTAATAATTGATTTAACCACTATCTGGAGGATTCAAATTATGGAAAATACAAAACAGAAGTTAACCAAGAAACAGTTAATTACATTGGGCTCCATGTTGTTCGGCCTGTTCTTCGGGGCGGGGAACCTGATCTTCCCCATTCACCTGGGCCAAATCTCTGGTGGTAACTGGATTCCAGCGGCCATTGGGTTCTTGCTCTCCGCTGTGTGCCTGCCATTGCTCTCCATCCTTGCCATCTCGATGACGCGCAGTGACAGTATGTACCACCTGGCACGGCCGGTTGGGAAAGGGTTCGCACTCTTCTTCCTGATTGCGACACACGCCAGTCTGGGTCTGCTCATTGCGTCACCACGTACGGCAACCGTTTCGTTCGAAATCGGCATTATTCCATTCATTTCCAAGAGTCAGCAGCCAATTGCCTTACTTGCTTACTCCGCAATCTTCTTCGCCATCACGTACGCACTGTCACGGAATCAGTCTAAGATGTCCAGTTACGTTGGGAAGTTACTGAACCCACTGCTGCTGATTCTGCTCATCGCCGTATTCACCACCGCCTTCATCATCAAGGGGGACGGCGCCACACTCGGCAAGATCGGTGGCATGACAGCTGGCGGCAGCAACATGATTAACGGGTTCCTTCAAGGTTACAACACGATGGATGCGCTCGCCGGGCTTGGCTTCGGGGTGACCATCGTGACGGCACTCCGCTTCTTCGGCATTACTGGTTCCATCGAACGTTCCAAGGACGTTGCGAAAATCGGGGGGATGGCCATGGGGATTGAAGCCATCATCTACGCACTGCTGATTGCACTCGGCGCAATTTCCACCACGTTCACGAAGACAACGGCAAATGGTGGCCCAGCCTTCTCCGCCATCATGAACCACTACACCGGGATTATCGGGACTGCAATCCTGGCCGCAATGGCAGTCTTGGCCTGCCTGACCACCTCAATCGGGCTGGTAACCTCCTTCTCCCAGGACTTGGGCAAGCGATTCCCTAAGATTGGGTTCAAATACTTCCTGCCATTCACCTGCTTCGGTGGGTTCATCATCGCTAACTTTGGTTTGAACCAGATCATCGCGCTGTCCACACCAATTCTGATGCTGCTCTACCCATTCGCAATTGGCCTCATCTTCTTGGGCATCATGCACCCATTCATCGGCAAGCAGCCAATCATGTACCGCGCAACAATCTGGTTGACCGCCATTCCAGCCATCCTGGATGCAATCCACTCCTTGCCACCATTCTTCGCTAACATGGGACTCTTCAAGGCAATCAACAGTTTCGCAACGGCCTACATCCCATGGTTCAGCATTGGTATGGATTTCGTCCCATTCATGGCAATTGGTCTGATTGCCGGATTCATTATCACGAAGCTTTCGGGGCAGTCCTTCCACGTGACGGACAGTGAATTGAAGTTGAACTAACACAGTTATACAAGAAAAATCGACGCCATTTGTGGGGTCGATTTTTTTGCTCTTAACGGTCATTTCAGCTAGGGTGCGTCTTCAAACTACCAGAACGTTCGTAAATTGCCTCCCCAGCTTGGTATAATAAAAATAAAGGACTGATTTCAATGAGTATTCGTCGACATGAACTGACTGACGCCCAATGGAACCTAATCGAACCTTTATTTCCTAAATATCGGACTGGGCGCCCAGCAAAATATTCCAACCGCCAGTTATTCAATGGCATTCTTTGGATTTGCAAGACCGGGGCGCCCTGGCGTGATTTACCAAGCTACTATGGTCCCTGGAAGACCGTCTATACACGCCTGTCTCGCTGGCATAAAGCAGAAATTCTTGAAGACATATTTATCGCTCTAAACACGACCCCTGATATGGAAAACCTTCATCTTGATTCCACTATTGTATCGGCACATCAACACAGTGCCACTGCTAAAAAAGGGGGTCTAATTCCGAAGAAAACCTTATTGGAAGCAGTCGGGGCGGCAAGTCTACCAAAATCCACACGCTAGTCGATGCGCTGGGGAATCCAATAATCTTTCACGTAACGGCGGGTAACGTAAACGACGGCCCCATCGCGATAAAATTATTAGAGCAAGTTGAATTGCAAAACGTTAATGTGGTGGCCGATCGCGCATATGGGGGGAATGCCACACGTAAATACATCACTGAACAAGGTGGCCAATATACCATCCCACCTAAAATTAATGTGCGCGAAAAATGGGAAGTTGATTGGTGGCTATATAAAGAACGCCATGTCATTGAGTGCTTCTTCAATAAACTCAAACACTTCAGACGTATCGCCACACGTTACGAGAAGACAGCCAAAATTTTCCAAACATTTTTGTACGTCGCATCAATATTCTTAATGTTTAAGTAGTTTGAAGATGCAACCTAGCAAAATAGGATTAAATCCGAACAATATCCAACGCTTGACACAAGTCAGGCGTTTTTTGAGTTAATGTGTTTAAAAAATACATAGGAGACGCATCAACTTTATTGTGAATACATAACAATATTAATCTTTAGTATTCTAATTACTAAGGCAAGTCAGCGCTTGGCAAATAAGCGATGTCGAATAATTGTATCAACTATAATTGGGATTTTTCATCATGATAAGCATTTTACTTGTACACGCTTACATAACGCACGTAATGATAGCTTTTTGTGGTGTTAAGCAACGTACATACACTGCGAACATGTGTTGATGACCGGGACAAACGCAGTGAATGGGGCACATGAAAACCTACTATCAAAATGTTATCAGAATCGTGATGAACGCTTAAAATAATGTATATATATGGTTTGATTTTGCAAAAAGTGGAAATTTCAGTCAACTAAAAGCGTGTCAAGATATTGGTAAAGAAACTGTAATGTTTGAAAACAAACGCGGAATCGGAAAAATCAAAAAAAAAAAGATAACACTCTTTTTAATGCGGGGTTGGTTTCGAGAAGGAATGGTCAAAGCGTGATAAACGTAAACGTTGATAATTCAAGGTTTTATTTGTGAATTGTGTGTGAAGAATATTTTAAAAGAACGTGCAAAGCATTACTGAAAGTATAATCACAGTCATCGCCAACAAAATGATTATAATTGACTTGATAAACCATTTGTTTTACATTATGGGCATGAAGTGAAGTAACACGTTAATGATGTGACTGGACATCAGATCATTAACAGGAATCTATGTAATTATTTTATGGGAGATTAATTATGAAAAAGAATAATAAGGTTCTTTTAGCTGCAGCAGCATCAGCAGCATTGATGGTTGCACCAGCTGTTTTGGGCGGCAATAGTGTTTCTGCAGCAACTGGCGATAAAACAACAGACGCACAGATTCAGTTGAACGCAGCAGTAAGCGAAACGCACGCTGGTTACAATGTTGGAGCGAAGGGTTTCAAACCAACAGAAACAGCAATGAAGGACGCAAACTTTGCAGCGGGCTACAAGCAGGGTAAAGCTGACTATGATGCAAAACAGGCAGAAGCAGAGAAAGCTGCAGAAGCTGCAAAGAACAATAAAGTTCAGTTGAACGCAGCAGTAAGCGAAACGCACGCTGGTTACAATGTTGGAGCGAAAGGTTTCAAACCAACAGAAACAGCAATGAAGGACGCAAACTTTGCAGCGGGCTACAAGCAGGGTAAAGCTGATTTTGACGCTAAACAGCAAAAGGGTTTTACTAACGAAGATACACCAAACAAGTCTACTGCAGCCTCTAACAAGGCAGCTAAGACTGCACTTGGTGATGCGATTGTTGATCTTGAAAACCTTGCAGCGCTGAAGAATTTGCCTAACGAAAACGTTGTAAATGAAATTCTTGCAGATGCGATTAACATTTACAAGAATGGTACTGCTGCTCAAGTTGCTCAACGTGCTAAGGATGTTTCAGAAGTTTTGGCTGAAGCTAAGGAACTTTCTGCTAAGCAGGATGAAAAAGCAATTGATGTTGCTGTCAAGAAGGTAGCAATTGCTAACACTGCTAAGAAGGCTGCACAGGTTGGTGCAGAACGCGCTGCTGTCAAGAAACAGCTGGGTGATACAGTTAACGAACTTGAAGCACTTGCTGCATCGAAGAATCTTCCATACGAAAATGCTATCAATGATGCTATCGCCGAAGGAATTGAAGCATACAACAGCAGTGAGCTGACAAATGCTGAACTTCAGGAATACGCTGCTAACGCTGCAACGATTCTGAAGACAGCAAAGGCTGACTCTGCTAAGCAAGACGAAAAGGCAATT
>CAKRNG010000031.1 GCA_934370925.1 uncultured Lacticaseibacillus sp.
TCGGCCCATAAAAAAACTCCTTCCTCGGCAGACAAGCTTTAATTATTTGCTTGTCTACCTCAGTAGGAGTATACCCTCCCGAACTTAGGATTTATGCGTGTCTTATTTTATATACCAGGGCAAAACCGTCTTCTGGCGCAACCTCGTAGATTCCCACTATCAGTCGTTGTTAACGGATATTTCCTTGAACACTTCAGGCTTCAAGGGGCGGGAGAAGAAGTAGCCTTGGCCGCGGTTGATGCCAAAGCGGTTCGCTAGGGCAACATCTGCCTCGTTCTCGATGCCTTCGAACGTGAAGAGCATCTGCTGGTCTTCCGCCTGGTTAAACCAGAAGTTCAGGGATTCGATATCCTTGGGAGAGGTACTGTTTGCCCGTTCGCGGATGTTTTGCAGAGCAAACTTGATGGTGTTGACGTACGGGAGAAGGTCTTTGACTTCATCGTATAGGTTATCGGAACCAACATCATCGATGGCAATCATAATGCCGGCTGCACGGTAAACAGCACTCATCTCACGGAGAACGTCAAAGTCGGGTGTTGCGACGAGTTCGACGGTTAGCTGCTTGGGGACCATGTTTTTGTTGACGAAGCTGGTTAAGGCCTTGGCAACATCAGGGTTTGCAAACTGCTTGTTAGTGAGATTAATGCTGACGTGTTTATCATTCAGCTTCTTGATGGCTGATGAGAGCAAGTCAATCAAGAGGTCTGCGGATAATTCGTAAGTACGGGGAGTAATCCAATGGTTCTCGGCTTTGTCCCATTCGCGGAGCAAAAGTTCATAAACAATCACGCGCTTGCTGGAGATGTTCTCAATTGGTTGCGCGAAATATTGGTAAGTTGCCATCGAGTGACCTTCTTTCTTAGTAAATCAATTGCGGTAAGGTGGCACTCGAGGTGCTTAAAACAATTGCTTAACTAAATGACAGATGAGACGTTGTTATGGAAGACTTCTGGTTCTAGCGGCCGGGAGAAGAAGTATCCTTGCCCGCGGGTGATGCCAAAGCGAGTTGCTAAATCGAAGTCGTCCTTGGTTTCAATTCCCTCAAATGTGAAGAGCATTTGTTGTTCTTCCGCCTGGTTGAACCAGAAGTTGAGGGCTTCAATATCTGACTTGTTTGCTTTCTTCTCAGCTGCGCGTACATTCTGAAGCGCAAACTTGATGGTGTTGACGTATGGGAGGAGCTTTTTGACGTCCTCGTACATATTATCTGACCCAACGTCGTCAATAGCAAGCATAACTCCCGCAGCGCGGTATTCAGTGCTGATGCGCTTTAAAACGTCGAAGTCAGGATTATCAATCAGTTCAACGGTCAGTTGCCGGGGAACCATGTGGGCGCGAACAAAATCCGTAATGGCGTGCATGATGTCGAGGTTGGCAAACTGCTTGTTGGTTAGGTTGATACTGACGTGGTGATTGTCTAGCTTTTCGATGGCATCTTGGAGGAGGTGAACCAGGGTCGCAGCTGGTAAATCGAATTGTGTGGGAATTACCCATTTTTGCGTGGTTTCATTCCATTCGCGCAGAAGCAGTTCATAAAGAATAATGCGTTTCGTCGATATATTCTCAATGGGTTGTGCAAAATAACTGTATCGATTCATGAAACGTGCCTCCCAACAAGATTTTAATCGTTAAGCATTAATGATTACATTATGCCACCATAAGCACGCGAAACACAGAACTTTCGTGCAACTTTATAAAAGGGGTAATAACGTGTTATTCAAAGTCAATAGATATATTACCATAAAAAGACCGTAGTTTAGTGCTTTGCGTGACTTTTTTGAACACTGCATCGAGAGAATTACGGCGCCTGTGAGTGGCAAAAAAGCAAAAA
This sequence comes from uncultured Lacticaseibacillus sp., assembly GCA_934370925.1. GTDB lineage: Bacteria > Bacillota > Bacilli > Lactobacillales > Lactobacillaceae > Lacticaseibacillus. Next base: position 1,832 of record CAKRNG010000031.1, read on the forward strand.
ATAGTTTTTTAAAGCGGTTGTATCAAATGGTCTGCGCAATGGGTATTCGATTGAGGATGTGTCGGTGTGGATAAATAAAAGTGGTGCCAAGATAAAAGGTTAGCGAAAATAGCTTGGGAAAACTTGTGCCAATTTATTTTGCGGTGCAAGATGTAAGTTGGCTTTGCACCATTTTACATAGAAAGAAGAAGTGTTGTGTCTAAAAGAAAAGTTGCAATTGTGACGTTTGCTCTACTGCTCTCTAATGCGATGGGGGGCATTGATAGTACCATCGTGAATACGGCGATGCCCGCAATCATTGCTGATTTACACGGGATTGAGTTAATGGGGTGGATTGTCGCCATCTTCCTGCTTGGAACGGCAATCAGTACGCCACTTTGGAGTAAGTTGGGTGAACGTCTTGGAAACAAACTGGCCTACGAATTGGCGGCGGTGTTCTTCGTAGTCGGCTCCTTCCTGCAGGGGATGGCGCCCAACATGCCGTTCCTGATTCTGGCACGTGCGGTGGCTGGATTGGGGAACGGGGGGATGGTTTCGCTCCCATATATAATATACGCAGAATTGTACGCAAATCCCCGTCAGCGCATGAAAGTTTTGGGCTTAGTTTCGGCTAGCTTCAGCACGGCGACCATCATTGGCCCGCTGCTTGGTGGCTGGATTGTGGATGTGATCAGTTGGCACTGGATTTTTTACATCAACGTGCCGATTGGTCTAGCGTCAGCGTTCATGGTGCAAGGATTCTTTCAGGAGAAGAAGCGTGCCCGCAAAACGGCACCGGTGGATTATGTGGGGGCCGTGCTCCTCTCACTCGGTCTCATCCTATTGTTGTCCGCAACGGAGATGATTGGGGCGACCACTGTGCCTATCTTGGTTGGAATGTTTGTCCTGGGCTTTGTTCTGTTGGCAGGGCTGGTGAAGGTGGAAACCCGTGCCGCAGACCCCATCATTCCGGCACGGCTGTTTAAGAATCGCGACTTGGTGGTCGACTTCTTGCTATTCACCATTATCTGGGGTGCCTTCATGGGCTTCGTCGTTTATGCGCCGATGTGGGCACAAGCGTTACTGGGCGTGAGCGCGTTGGTCGGTGGGGCAACCCAAATTCCGGGCTCCTTCACGAACTTTGGTGGTTCTGGTCTCGTTGCGCCACTACGGAATTATCTGAGCCCGCAAAAAGTAATTGCGCTTGGCACGTGGACGCTTGTTGCAACGTTTATCATCATGGTCTGCATGGGTCAGCACGGTGCGTACGGATGGCTTTTAGTGGCTGCCGCACTGGAAGGTTTCGGGAACGGGATGTGCTTCAATGAATTGCAGGTGAAGGTGCAACAAGACGCTGCCTTTCAGGACGTGCCGGTCGCGACATCGTTCAGTTACCTGATACGCATGCTGAGTCAGACCTTCACCACCGCCATCTTCGGCATCATCATGAACCACGCCCTGCGTGCAGGTGTCGCTGCGAGTGGTGGCAAGATTACCATGAAGATGATGAATAAATTGAGCGACGCGGGCAGTTCAGTCGGTCTGCCTCAGACACTGCTCCCCCAGATGCGCACCATTATGTTTAACGGGTTGCATAACATCATGCTGCTGGGCCTCGCATTGATGCTGGTCGCCGCCGCGATTAACTTGTGGGCGTTGCGTAAGGAAGGTCGGGGGAAAACTGAAAAAATTTGATGCGCAATTTGAGATGGATGGCGTAATTCTATAAATTTATTTTTTAACGACCTGTAAATAGGGACGTAACAAAAATGTATTAATTACAGTTTGTAATTTTATAACGAGCCAAAAAACGGCGGTTATCTTATTGGAACAAGGAGAGCTAATGAATGGGTCGTAAATGGTCACTATACCAATGCACTTCAGTCAGCAACGTGCGTTATTTATACTTTTATCCCCGGTTGTCGCCCCAAAATTAGCATGCTAAACTCACATAGTTGGCTCGGGGGAACCAGCGGGAGGGTTACGCTTCTGTTTAGACAGGGGCGCATTATAGCTTTAATTTTAGACTGACAATTATCAATGTCGGGAGTTTGCCAACTTAATTTGGTGAACTCCCTTTTTTATTTTCATGGGTAACGAAGAAGGTACGGGAAGATTCGGGGGGGATACTCTTGAACAACTTTAAGAAGGCTGCAGGAGTTAGCATCGCGATGATGATGCTGTTTCTGTTACTACAACTGATTACGAGTAGTGCGCCGACACGGTTGACGGGGGCGGAAGCGGCTGCGGCACCAACTGATATTTCTAAGAATGTGACCTGGGAGACGCCGACACTCGAGTTTGAGGATAGCAAGGGGAACAAAATCGAGGGAACGGATGTCCTGATTGAGGACATGGTCAAGATTAACTATAACTGGCAAATTCCAAATTCCGCAAAGTCAGGTGATTACTTTACGTTTAAACTCCCTGATACGATTACAGCAGTTTCTGAGGAGGGGAGTCTTGACGGTTACGGGACTTATAAAGTAACAGCAGATGGAACGGTGACAATTACCCTGAGTGACATGGCGGATGCAGAAGACGGAATCAAACTGCATTTCACGTACGGGCACGGGAAGTTAAACTTCACGGAACTGGGTAATAAAACGGTCGAAATTCCGATCGGGGACGAAGATTCAGCTGAGGTACCCATTACAATTATCCCACCAGACAACGGTGAGATTACGAAAAAAGGTCAAGTTATCGGTGATGGTGGTAAGCAGACGTGGACAATTAACGCCAATCTTGAAGAAAAGGAAATGGCGAATGCCTGGATTGAAGAAGATCCAGATGCAGAAATAAAATATGATTCAGTCAAGATAACAACGGCAACAGTTGATGTGAAGGGTGATGTGACGCCAACTGATACCGTGTTGACGGAGGGGACTGATTACACCGTTGAGAATGGCAACATTCACTTTATAGGGGCATATCAGAATACAACAGATGCATTTCAGATTACCTATAATACGGTACTGACGGATCCCAACACGGCACTGACTAAAAATGTAAACAACACGGCAAAGTTACACTACGATGGGGGCGACACGCCATCGACACCGTCTGTAAATGTCTATATTAATTACAAACCGCATGAAATGTTGAGCAAGTCACTTGTGACTACATCAGATAGTAATCAGGATTACACCTGGCAAGTCATCTATAATGCCTCTAGCACCGAGGTTTCGGCTGATACAAAACTGACTGACACGCTCGGAAAGAATCAAACGTTCATCATGAGTGGACAGACGGATGGCGGTATTCAGGTTCAGTATGGTGTTATTTGGGACGGAACGAGTGATGTTCAAGTCGACGGTTCAGTACCTGCATTGGCTGCCGGTACCGATTATGATGTGACGTATAGTGATGATAAAACAAAAATGTACATCACGTTGAAGCACGAGATTAGTCGGCCGCTTGTGATAACGTATCAAAGCCATGTAGATGGTGATGTGCCATCAGGTGGACTGGATATCGACAACACGATTGATGATGGTCATAATCCCACAACAGACACCGGGCATGTCACCCCATATGAAGTGAATCCGGGTTTGGGAAAGCGTCTGAAGGATGTTAACCAGAGCCAGACTGCTGCTAGTTGGGAAATTGACGTTAATCAAAATCACGAGAAGGTTAATGGCTACTATTTCTGGGACACATTACCGGACGGACTTACGCTGGATAAGGATTCAGTGAAGGTTGTCGACGTCGATAAGAATAACGAAGAAGTCACAAGTGGTTATACAATCGATGAAAATTTACCGACTGCTGAAGAAGCGACGGCAATGAATCTCAATGGTAATTACAGTTCAAAAAAAGGATTCTCAATTCGATTCAATAATCAAATTACGGATCATTATTTGATTTCGTACAGCACGAATATTGAAGCTGGGGCGACCGAGGTTGACGACAATGTTGTCGATGATCCATATGGTGGTCACGCGCAAGCGGGTATTCCGCTGCTAACGGATTACAAAGTTGGGGAACAAGATACAACGGATGGTACGTTGACCTGGAAAATGTACGTTAATACGAACGGAAGCACCTTAAAGAGTGATGCCGTTTTAACTGATAAGATTACTGCAGATCAGACATATGTGCCGGGCTCCGTTAAGGTTTACACGGCGGACAAAACGACGGACCTCAATCATTTCCAACCTGAAGAAGAAGTTACATCGGCGTTCAGTTCCGCCATTACAGAACCTAGTGATACGAATGACCAGACGTTATCTGTGTCATTCCCAGAAGGTAGCACGGAAACCTACTGTGTTGAGATCAAGACGCGACCGTCCATGGTTGGCACTGACTTGGATCAGTGGGGAAATCCAGTCGCAACCAATTATTCAGACACAGGGCACTTCACGAATGGTGGAAATGAAACGGACTTGCCATCGGGGGATGTTCCTTACCAGACAACGGGTAAGATGCTTGATAAAACGAACTGGGTTGACCCTGACAATGCGTCGAATATGGACTGGCGGGTGACTGTGAACCAGGCACAAGCTGAGGTGAAAGACTTAACAATCACGGACGTGGCCAGCGCAAACCAAGTTGTCGACTTGAGCTCCTTTACCATTAAGCGGGCATTTTTAAGCGAGTACGATAACAATGTGCTCAATGACCAGCCGAACGAAGCAAAGTATCCAGAATTGATGGGGCAGACAGAAGACGCGTGGACCCTCGTTGAAGGACAAGATTACAGTATTGAGAAGACAATTGATTCTACAACTGGGAATACGACGATTACGATTAAGTTCTTGAAAACAATTAATGAATCATACTTCATTGATTATCAGAGTACGCCTGTTTCTGGAACATCCGTTACGAACTCGGTGAAATTGACGGGGACGAATGTGACGACTGAGGTTGATAAGACGTTGAAGGATATCCCTATCACCATCTCTGGTGGGGGCGGGGACGGTATCGTGGGTAATATCACGGTACACAAGCAAGATGCAGATGATGCGTCAACGTCTCTGGCTGGTGCGAAATTCCAGCTCGTTCCGGAAAATGGTAATCCGCGAGAGGCAACAACGGATGATGACGGGAACATCGTTTGGGGCAGCTTAGTGAGCGGCATCTACCACCTTATTGAAACGAAGGCGCCTGATGGTTATCTGATAAATCCAGAATACGCAGGCGACGGTAAAAAGCTGCAAATTGATTTCACAGACAGTAACTTGAAGGATTACACCTACAGCGCCACTGTTAAGGATTCGAAAAACCAATCAGCCGTTCGTTTGGTTAAAACAGATGCGTCAACGGGAAGAACGTTGAAAGGTGCCGTTTTCGACCTCTACCGCAAAGGCACGGACACGCCCGTGAAGACAGACCTGAAGACGGATAAGAACGGGCAAATCAACGTAACTGATTTGGCGCTCGGAACCTATTACTTCGTTGAGACGAAGGCACCGGCAGGATATGAGTTGGATAGTCAGCGTCAAGAAGTAACGGCGACGGCTGACAATACAACGGATAAGCCGGCAGAAATCACGGTCACCAACAAACCGAAAACAATCTTGCCGTTTACGGGTGGACGAGGTGCGGGTCCGTGGTTAATTGTTGGCTTACTAGGAACCGCGTTGGCAGGTATCGCCTTCCACATTCGTAAAGAACGGGAGGTGATGTAAGATGCGACAGCAAATTAAGCATCTAGTCACCGTTCTGGGAATGGTGCTAGCGATGGTTCTGACGGCGGTACTTGTGTCGGCACCGATAAGGGCAGAGGCGCAAACCCGCAACACGGTGAGCGTTACGCTGCACAAACTGTTATTCGCAAAGGGTCAAGTGCCAAGCGACACGAACAATAATGGTATCACCTCACCGTTTGGTAGTGATGGCACGCCGCTAAATGGCGCAACGTTCACGGTGTATGACGTGACCCACGACTTCTGGGCACAGAATCCGCGAACGGAAGCTGAGATTGAAGCAGCGCAGAATAAGTTGGCAGCTAACAGTTACACGCCGACGACCAAGGTGGCAGCCGTCACAACGAGTGGTCGGGGCGAGGCAACGTTCAGCCAATTGCCACTGCGTTCAGGCGGTAACTATGCGGTTTACCTTTTCAAGGAAACCAAGACGCCAACCGGAGTTAAGGGCGGGCAGAATATCGTGCTCGTGTTACCGCTGGCCGGGACGACCAACCAGATTGATTTGTACCCGAAGAATGAAGCCGAGACGGGCGGTGCACGCTTCGTCAAGGTGGATGCGGATGATCATAGCCAGAAGCTGGCGAACGCAAAATTCGTGGTGGCGAATGCGCACGGCAAGTACCTGACGAAGGTCGCGGGCCAACACGTTTGGCAGACCATTTCTGGCGACATTACGGACGCGTACACGGACGCAAATGCGGTGGTGCTCACGAGTAATGAAGCCGGGAAGTTCGTAATTGACGGTCTGGATGCTGGCAAGTACAAACTGGTTGAAGTTCAGGCGCCAGACGGATATGTACGTCGGCACAAGGCCGTTGCGTTTACCGTCACGGCTGGTGAAACGAGCAAGCAGCGGCAAACGGTGGTTGTTGAAAATGAACAACAGCCGCATCCGCCACTGCCGAACACGTTCGGCAAGATTATTCACCACTGGAAGAAACACATCCACAAGTTCTTGCCGCAAACGGGTGAAGCACGCGCAACGTGGGCATCCATCATCGGATTGTTCTTACTCGTGACAGTGATGTTGATTGTTGGTCTCAAAAAGAAGAAGCAAAACAAAGGAGAATTCTAATTATGAAGAAATCGTTTTTCAAAAAGGCACTGACCATGTTCAGCGCCGTCGTCATGGCCGGCGCAATCGGTCTGGGTGCAGGTGTGGGTGTGAATGCGGCTGATGATGATGACGCCAACAGCACATTAACAACGAAGGTTATTCTGACGAAATATGCAACAACGGGTGCAAAAGATAGCGAGCAAGATCCAACGCAACAGAAGCCATTAGGAGCAGATACCGTTAAGGGTGCAGAATTTACTGTCTATGACGTGACGAATCAGTATTGGGGATTTGTTGATGACGGCACCATTAATGCAAGTAGTGATGCAAGTAGTGATGCAAGTAGTGATGCAAGTAATGATGTAAGTACGCAGGCCGCAAAGCTTGCAAATAGTGATAAGTTCACGCTTGATGCAGACACACAGTATAAGGACGCAATTACAACTGGTGATGATGGTACTGCAGAAATTGACGTTGCAAATGCTGATAGTAAAGGACGTGAAGCTGTTTACCTCTTCAAAGAAACAAATACGCCTAAAGGATTTACGGCCTCAACAAACTTTGTACTTGGAATCTCTGACAAGGTAAAGGCAAAAGGAACTGCTTATGTTTACCCAAAGGATGAAATTTCAGGTTCTTACCAATTGAAGTTCACTAAGGTTGATGCGAACAGTCCTGAAACCACGCTGAAGGGGGCCTCTTTCTACATTAAGAATATAGATGGGCTGTACGCAGCACTTGCTAATGAAGCAACCGCTACTGGATTTAGTGCAGATTTGAAGACTGTTTCATGGGTCAAGAATGCTGCAGACGCAACTGTATTTACTTCTGATGGACAGGGTGAATTTGGTTTTGCTGCACAGACGGAAACTACAAAGAGTGGCACGCTTTACGGACTTTCAAGTGACAGAAAGTACACGATTGAAGAAAAAACGGCGCCAACAGGTTATGAAAAGAATGCTAAGATTGTCGGAAAGGACGTCGGAAAGGACGTCGCAAAGCAAGAAGTGAAGGCAACGGATAAGGATAGCGATGCAACCGTCGTTACCGACTCCCCAGAAGGTATCCTCCCCCACACTGGTGGTAAGGGAATCATCGCAATCATCGCAGCAGGTCTGCTAATCACGGTGCTCGGTGTGATGGCTTACACCAAGCGTCGCGGTGCAAACGCCTAAGCGAGTGAAGTAAGCGGATTAAGTTGACGTGAATTTTGTCATCTAACCAAAAACAAAACGTAAAGCCCGAACCCGCGTAACTGGGGTTCGGGCTTTGCGTGCATTATCGGGAGGCTCCTTTTGGCGAAGAAAACGAAAGCAAAACACAGATTTGGCCTCATTGACCTCTTGATTGTTGCCTGGATTATCATTGGCGTGAGCGTGGTGGCTTACCCGTTCGTGAGCGATGCATGGGTGTCCTACAAGAATCAGCAGGTCATTGATCAGCACCAAGCTTACGAGGCGAAGAAGAACGCCAAGACGCTCAAGCGGGAGTACCAAAGCTACGTGAAGAAGAATCAGGCGATGGCGAAGGCCAACGTGACGCCGGGGATTAGCGCGTTCAATTCGGCGGTGAATCGTACCGGCACCAGCACGGTGGGCAAGACCACGACGCAAAGCCAGTTGGTGAACGAAACCATCGCGCACATCACGATTCCCAAAATCAGTGTCAGCCTGCCCGTTTTCGGTCACACGACGGATTGGCTGCTTCAATCAGGGGCTTGTCTGCTGGATGGCACGAGTTATCCCACGGGTGGCAAAAGTACGCACGCCGTCATCTCGGCGCACCGTGGCGTGCCGAACGCGACCCTTTTCACCCGGTTACCAGAGCTGAAGAAGGGCGATAAGTTCTACATCAAAATCGGTAACAAGACCCTCGCGTACCAAGTGTTCAAACGGCAAGTCATCAAACCAACGAATACAGCACCACTTGGCATCAAAAAGGGGCAGGATTTAGTCACGCTGATGACGTGCACGCCCTACATGATTAACTCGCACCGCCTGCTCATCACGGGCAGACGCGTGCCGTACACCAAGGCGGATGCGGCCGCGTCGAAGTGGGCAGAGTGGTTGAACAAGTTGAAGCTTGTTGGTTGGGCGCTCGCGGCAATCGCCCTGATTGTCGTGCTGATACGGCTCATCCGCGGATTGCTGATTGCGCACGGGGAATACGTGTTGGATGCCGTGATGACGACCACATCCGGCGTTGCGCTTCCCGGTGCGGTTGTTGAAGTCCGTCGTCGCCACCGTCGAAAAGTGATTGCGACACTGACGGCGGACGCAACGGGACGCATTCACGAAACGTTGCGTGGCGACCATTACCGGCTCCACGTTCGCGCACGCACAGACGCGCCCCGCACAACGGCTTACGTCAAAAAGTGGCGGGACAAGACGTTCACGGTCGTGTGCAAGACGGGACGAAAGGGCTAAGCGGTGTCGCCCACGTTGCAAACAGGAGTGGGTGCAAAAAGCGGGCGATTCTCTCCGATTTTTTGTTCACCGCATGCACGGTTCCGCAAAATTTTCGTGCGACACTCGCCGAAATGTATCGCAAAATTGCCTATTTGAATGAGAAGTCACTTATTTTTGCGCCGAAGTTGGTGGGCCGACCTACAATAGAAGGGTAAGCAAGTGCTGCGGGACTAAAGCCGTTTCGCGGTAACAGTATTCACCAATTTTAGGAGGTAATTTTTGATGGCTGAAGTTAATGTTGAGAAGACAGCGATGCTTGATGAACCAATGAACGTGGTGTTTGACTGGAGCAATGAAGAGACCCCAGTGCGTGATGCGCTGTGGAATCACTACATGGAGAAGAACGCCAAGGACACCATCAAGACTGAAGAGGAAATGAAGCCAACGCTTGATATGTCTGACGATGAAGTGAAGGCACTGGCAGAGAAGTTATTGAAGAAGTAAGCTGACAGCAAAATAGGCCCCGCAGAAATTCCTGTTGGAATTTCTGCGGGGCCTATTTTTTTGTTACTCGGCTTGAAGCGCAGCAATAACATCTGCGACGGGCATATCTTGGCCCGTCCAGAGCTTGAAGGATGCGGCGCCTTGGTGAACCAGCAGTGCGAGACCGTTAATGCGTGTGGTGACACCAGCTGCCTTTGCGAATTGAAGTAGGCGTGTTTCAAGTGGGTTATAGACCATGTCGAATACCGCCATGTTGGGGTGCAGGTAACTCGTATCGGGGATGGGGCAACCATCAACGTTTGGGGCCATGCCCAGGCTGGTGGCGTTGATCAGCAGATCAGCGTCGGCCACGGCAGCACGAACGGCTTCCGCGTTCGCGAGTGGCAGTAGGTGAACGGGACAATTGGTGTGTGCATAGAGTAAATTTTGCAGTTGCACACCCCGGCTGTCGGGGTCGACGTGGCGGTTAATAATGGTGATTTGCTGCACCCCTGCAAGTGCGAGGGCAACTGCTGCCGACTTTGCGGCTCCGCCCGCGCCAAAAAGCACCACGGATGTCGTTGCTAACGTGAGGTTGGCGGGCAACGCGTTGAGAATGCCGAGGCCGTCTGTCGTGTAGCCGGTCAGTTTGCCGTCACGGTTCACGATGGTGTTCACGGCGCCCACAATCTGTGCGGTTGCATCCACGCGGTCGAGGAGGGGGATGACGGCTTCCTTCAATGGCATCGAGAGGTTGACGCCGCCCATGTTCAGCGCGCGCAACCCGGCGATGGCGTCCGGTAATGTTTCGCGCGTGACCTCGAAGGCGAGGTAGCGGGCGTTAATTTCGCGTGCGGCAAAGGCGAGGTTGTGCATCCGCGGCGACTTGGAGTGCGCGGCGGGAGATGCGAACAGGCCGAACAGCTGGGTGTGACCGTCGATGAGGGGAGTTTGTGACATAGGGGTGCCTCCAGTGATTAATTGCTACCGATTCTAACAGACCACAACGATAGATAAAAGGGAGACACAACAAATAAACGTATGCCTGCACACGTTTATTTGCCGACCAAAGCTTCCGGCACCTATTCCGCCGTAAACAGCCCTATTTCCTTCTTAATGTCGATTGCACCGCCGTTTTTCTTGGCTTCTTTTGCAAAGTAGACATCGAGTTTGTCGAGAAGTGCGTCCGTAATGCCAGGCTGGACATCGCGTGTGGAGGCAACGTACGCAACAATCGCGTGCGGGTCGGTGACGTGGAGCGTGTTGTCGTATTCCTGGACGCTCACCGTCTTGAAGTTGCGCTGCAGGAATTGCGTCCCGTTTTGCAGGTTGAACGGCAGATTCTGTGCGAACGCCGTCGATTTGGGGGCAACTTGCGCGATGGCGGTGTAGAGGTAGTGTTCAAGCCCATTCGTGCCGTTTGCGAGGGCGAAAAGGTGACCGCCGGGGCGCAGGACACGCTTCATCTCGGTTATTGCCCGGGCAATATCGGGAATGTGGTGCAGCACATGGTTGGCAACTACGACGTCAAAACTATTGTCAGGGAACGGAATTTCCTGAACGTCAACCTGCACGACGCTCACCTGCTTGTTGGCGGCGTACCGTGATTGTGCCTGCTGGAGAATCCCAACGGCAAAGTCAGAAAGTGTGAGGGTGGCATCGAGTGGCAGCTCGTTAATGTGGTCCTGCCAGAGATCACCATTGCCACAGCCGACTTCAAGAATGCGCTTGGCGTGTGTGACGTCGGCGTGCGCAAAGAACCAGTCACGAAGATCCTCGTGATTGGTGTTGAAACGCTGGTGGAAGTGCGCACGAACCATCAAATTGTGGTCGTCGGCGTACTGTTGCCGCACAGCGTCCGGGTTAATTATTTTATCCATGGATTTTGAATCCCCTTATCGTTGGCTGGAAGTGAAATTAAGTTAAGTTGTTTGATGAACCGCGTGCTCCTAATTACAAGATTAGCTCCGCGCGATTATTGAGGAGACCGCCCAAAAAGGTGGTTTGGTCTCGGGACACAGTCATTTTCACGTTGTTCCCAAAGCTGGAATTTGCGCTGAAACGACCGTGTCGGTGTCGCAGTCGTCATTTCGTTCACGACGACTGCGACAAGTGTGTGCCTTTTACTTTTTGATAGTAACACAGTCTTCATTATAGTGCGTTAAACGGATTCATGCGCGCCAGAAGGAAAGCTTTTTAAAAAGTTTATTTGTTGATGGAAAATTTGTGGTGTGACGGAATGATAACACGTTGCGTGGTGGTGATGTCACCCAATCAACGTGAAATTGAACCCGCGGATACACGAAAAATAGGGTGGCAACGTGATGGTCGCACGGACAGACATTCATCAAATAAATACGTCACACTTTCTGACCAATTGGGCGAAACGGCCCCCTGAAAAAAGCTGGTTGTTAAAAAAGGTGTTGACGTCGATGTGAGCAGGTGGTAAGTTTGCTTCAACAAATTCAAAGGGGATTACGCAATGATTAAATTACACGCCTGCACGACTAAATATTGGTTTAGCTAGCACGTAAGGTCGGCAAGACATGACCTTACGGGGACTCATGTCTGTGCTGGCAATCATTTCGAATTCCATTCGGGGCCACACAGCAGTGAACACTTTCAGCTGTGTGGCCAATTTTTTACCCTCAGAGACGCGAGGGATAAAGGGGGACCCCGTCGGCTGAAGCCGGCGGGGTCCTTTTTGTAAAGTGAAGTTGGCAGTATCGAAGTAGAGAGGATGACAAGAATGTTTGATGAAATTGATCAACGCGCGGTCACGACGCTGCGCATGTTGAGTATAGATACCATTCAGGCGGCTGGTTCGGGACACCCGGGCCTTCCCCTTGGCGCAGCACCCATGGCGTATGTGCTTTACCGGAACCATCTGCGGGTGGACCCGAAGAATCAGTTCTTCAATCGTGACCGTTTCGTTCTCTCGGCGGGGCACGGCTCGGCCATGTTGTACGCCTTGAACCACATGGCGGGGTTCGATATTTCCCGGGATGACCTCATGCACTTCCGCAAGTTGGGGAGTCGCACGCCCGGACACCCTGAATATGGGCACACACCCGGCGTTGACGCAACGACGGGGCCACTTGGGCAGGGAATCGCGATGGCGGTCGGGATGGCTGCGGCGGAACGACACCTCGGCGCTCAATACAACCAGGGCGCGACGGTGGTCGACCACAACACGTACGTTTTAGTCGGGGACGGTGACCTCATGGAGGGTGTGAGTCACGAGGCGGCGAGCTTGGCGGGCCAACTGAAACTGGGGAAGCTCATCGTGCTTTACGATTCGAACGATGTGTCGCTGGATGGACCGAAAAGCCGGTCGTGCACGGACGATGCGCAACAACGCTTTGCCAGTTACGGCTGGAACGTGCAGTTAGTCGAAGATGGGAACGACCTCGACGCGATTGACGCAGCCATCACCAACGCGAAGGCGGTCGCAAATCAGCCATCCTTGATTGAGGTGCGCACGCAGATTGGGTACGGGACGCCAGATGCGGGGACGAACAAAATCCACGGGAATTTGCTCTCGGCAGAAGGGTACCAAACCTTGTGCCAGCACCTGAACTGGACAGAACCAGCCTTCACCGTTCCGGATGCAGTCCGAACCCGGTTGGCAGAAACATTCGGGCAGCGCGGCCATCATGCGGCAAAACAAGCATTGGCGGCCCTGAACGACTTGCGGCAGGTCAACGCACAGTTGGCTGAAGACTACATGGACGCCGTGGCGGGCCAACTCCCCGAGGGCTGGCGCGCAGAGCTGCCGACGTTCGCGGGCGAGGCGCCACTTGCTGGTCGTCTTGCGAGTCAGCGGGTGATTCAGGCGGCGGCCAGCGCAATTGGGTCACTGTGGGGCGGTGCGGCGGATTTGGCGAGCTCCATCAAAACGGATATTGCCGGCAGTTCGTTGTTTGCGTCGACGGCTCCCGAAGCCCGGAACATCGGCTTTGGGGTGCGTGAGTTTGCGGAGGCGTGCGCGATGAACGGCATTGCGCTTCATGGCGGCAGTCGTATTTTTGGCGGCACGTTCCTGGTTTTCTCAGACTACATGAAGCCGGCCATTCGATTGGCAGCCATGCAACATCTACCCGTCATTTACGTTTTCACGCACGATTCACTTGCGGTCGGGGAAGATGGACCGACACACCAGCCAGTTGAACAACTCATGGCGTTGCGGTCGATTCCGGGTCTGCAAGTGTTACGTCCCGTTGATGCACGTGGGGTGGCGGTGGCCTGGGAACAAGCCATTGCCCACCAAGATGGGCCCACCGCGCTGATTCTGTCGCGGCAAGACCAGCCCGCACTGCCAATCAACGAACGGGATGAACAGCGGGGCGGTTACGTCCTCTCGCCAGTACCAGCCGGCCGACCACATGATGGCATCTTGATTGCGACGGGTACGGAAGCGCAGTTGGCACTCAAGGTGCAGAAAGTGTTGGCGATTCAGGATGTGTACGTGTCCGTGGTGGCGTTGCCGTCATTTGAAATTTTCGCGGACCAGCCCAGCTCTTACCGCGACCGGGTGTTGCCACCTCACGTACGGCGGCGGATGTCGCTTGAAATGGGCGCGACGTTGGGATGGGAACGGTATGTTGGCCTGGACGGCGTGGCGTTTGGTGTCGACACCTTTGGGGCAAGCGGTGCACCAGACGCCGTGATGCGTGCATATGGCTTCACCGCAATCCACGTGGCGGACGCCTTCACGGACATGATGACGAAGAGTCCCCTCAAAATTATTCGCAAAATCGGTTAGTGACAAAACTTAAAAACAGAAAAAGAGGAAGAAAACATGATTATTCAACTGAAAGAACCCGTTAACGAAACCATCGCTACGTCAATCCTGGCGCGGATCACCGCCATTCCCGCACAGGCCATTCGCGTGGGGACGCACATTGCAGCTGTGGACGTCAAAGAATTGGCGCTTAGCGAAGAAGAACAGGCCGCCGTTGAAAGCACGACCACCAAAGAACCTTCCTACGTGACGGCAAGTCGGCTTTTCCAGCCCGAAGATACGCTGATTCACCTGCCACATACCACAATCGGCGGGGATAACTTCGTGATGATGGCGGGCCCGTGCTCGGTTGAATCCGAAGCGCACCTGCGCAAAATGGCAAAGGTCGCCAAGGAGGGTGGCGCAACGGTACTGCGCGGCGGCGCCTACAAGCCACGGACGTCACCCTACACGTTCCAAGGCTTGGGTGAGGAAGGCCTGCGCTACCTGCGTGAAATTGCGGACGAAGAGGGCATGGACGTGATTACTGAAGTGATGGACGTGGCGCACGTGGATATCGTGGGAAAGTACACGGATATTTTTCAGATTGGTGCGCGCAACATGCAGAACTTCTCCCTCTTGAAGGAAGTGGGGAAGACGCAGATTGCGGTTGGCCTGAAGCGTGGGATGTCTGCGACCATCGATGACCTGCTGAACGCCGCTGAGTACATCATGGCGGGCGGCAACCGCAACGTGTTCTTGATTGAACGGGGCATTCGGACCTTCGACAACAAGTACACGCGCAATACGTTCGACTTGGGCGCGATTCCCGTACTCCAGCAGCTCACGCACCTGCCCGTCATTGCCGATCCAAGTCACGCGGTTGGGCACACACCACTCGTGACACCGATGTCCGATGCGGCCGTTGCGGCGGGCGCACAGGGCGAAATCGTGGAAATCCATGATGACCCAGCACACGCCTTCTCGGATGGTGCGCAGGCACTCACCCCAGATTTATACATGGAAATGACGCGCCGCGCTTATGCAATCCGCAAGACGCTCGACACCCTTTAGGAGGAGCACGGATGACCGAAGTGCAGGTGCAACTCCCCGACCGGCCTTATACGGTCACGGTTGAACGGGGATTACTGAACCAGATTGGGCCAAGAGTGGCCACGGTCTGGACGCCGCGGCGTGTCGCGGTGGTGACGGACGAGACGGTGGCGGCGCTGTACTTGCAGCGAGTGGTGTCCAGTTTAACGCAGGCGAACTTCGACGTATTGCCGCTGGTGGTGGCGCCAGGTGAAACGAGTAAGTCGCTAACCACGGCGGAAAAATTGTATGGTGATCTGGCGCAGGCTGGATTTAGCCGTAGCGACGGCGTGATTGCCCTGGGTGGCGGTGTTGTCGCTGACCTGGCGGGGTTTGTGGCATCAACCTACATGCGCGGGCTCCCACTAATTCAGGTGCCCACGTCACTGCTCGCACAAGTGGACAGTTCGGTGGGCGGGAAGACGGCACTGAATCTGGGCACCACCAAGAATATCGTGGGCACGTTCAGCCAGCCAGCTGCGGTCATGATTGACCCCGACGTGTTGGCGACATTAAGCGACCGGTTCGTGGCGGAAGGCTATGCGGAAGTGGTGAAAATGGCGGCGTTGAATGTGCCGGACAACTGTTGGCGTCAGCTGGCCGATATTCAGTCGGTCGCGGACATTCGCAAACAGGCCCCGACGATGATTGCCTTCGCCGTCACCGCAAAGGCGGCGCTGGTCGTTGCGGATGAACTGGATACGGGGCAGCGCCGCCTCCTGAACTTCGGCCACACGATTGGGCACGCCGTCGAATTGTTGGCGGCAGGCGAGCTGGCACACGGGGAGGCCGTCAGCATCGGCATGGTGGCCGTGACCCGACTAGGCATCGTGCGGGGGTGGTCCACATCGGCCTTTGCTGCGGAACTGACAGCACGGCTGCGTGCAGTTGGCTTGCCATTAACGCACGCATTGGTGGCAGATCACCAACGAATTGCTGCCCAGATCCAGCTAGATAAGAAGGTGGCGGGCGACACGGTTCACCTTGTCTGTGTTGAACGTGCGGGTCAGCCGCAGTTACGGCCACTTTTGCTTAATGAATTACCGGCATTCCTGGCTGCGGAGGAAGTGTGATGACGTTAATTGCGGTTCCGGTGATGGGCCAATCCGCGCAGGTGGTGCTTGCCCAGTTAGCCGTTGCGTGTGCTTGCGCGACGGATATTGTAGAGTGGCGGGTCGATGCACTCGCCAAGCAAGACGCGCAACAGAACGGTGAGCTGGCGATAGAGGTGCGGCAGCAAACCGCGCGTGCGGGGAAGCAGTTACTCGTCACGTTTCGAACGCAGGCGCAGGGTGGCCTCGGCCAAACCGCAGATAGCGTGCAGACGGTCAGTGATTGGGTGCGGTTGGCGCAACCAGATTGGGTGGACGTTGAGACGAATGCGGACACCGCAGCGACGTTGGCGGCACTATCGGGATTGAAGACGCAGCTGATTCTAAGTACGCACGACTTTGACCAAACCGGAACCGTTGCAACGCGGCAGCAACAGTTGCAGCGAATGGCGACGTTACCAGTCGCGATGGTGAAAATGGCGCTGATGACGCAAACATCAGCGGATGCGTTGACCATCATGCAGTTGAACGCGTGGGCGCAAACAGCGTTGACGCGGCCCGTTGCGGTGATGGGTATGGGCGCTTATGGTGCGGTGACGCGGTTAACGGCCCCCACGTTTGGCGCTGCATTAACGTTTGCCAGCGCCACCGTCGCTTCCGCACCGGGGCAACTCCCCATCGACGAGCTGCGCCGGGGATGGGCAATTATATAGAAGAAAGCGGAAATCGCAAAATAAGTTGCACAAAGTCCACTGAAAATCCGGCACTGAGGAATTTTAGGGGGCTTTGTTGACTAGTAAGCACTTTCAACGATAATTTACAAGACTTGCAAGCGGTTACGCAACAGACTAATCTTAAACTAAGAACAACGCGAAGGATGAGGTGACCATGATGAAACAAATCGATACGAACGAAACCGTGAATGAACGGCAGATAGCGAACGCAGGGGGCATGATGCAGGCACCACCGCTGGCCCTAACGCGCGGCCTGCACGAACTGGCACTCGACAATCCATTTTTGAAGGTGATTGACCCCGCAATTGTGCGCACGGGTGTCGCCGACTTAAGTGAAGATTGGCTGAGCGACCAGAGCGGTGCGGATCAAACCCTCGACGACTACTTATTAGAACAAGTTTACTTGGAATTCCGCGACGTGCCGTTACGCCAGGTGCTCATCGATTTGATTGGTTACCTGGAACCAGATGGCTACTTGCGCACGCCGCTAGCCGACATCGAACGTGTGATTGGGTGTGACCACCAGACCGCCCTTGATGCGTTGGCAATTCTGCAGACGCTCGATCCAACCGGGGTTGGTGCGCGTGATCTGCGTGAATGCTTGCTCCTGCAACTGGACGCGGACCCTGAAACGCCTGCACTCGTGCGGGATATTGTGAGCCAGGCACTTCCCGCGGTGGCAGACAATGCGATTCCACTTTTGTGCCAACAGTTTGACGCAACGACCGCCCAGATTGAAGAAGCGGTCACCCAAATCAAACAGTTATCACCGGCGCCCGGTGGCTACTATGCGCAGCCACAAATCCGCGTGGCGGTCCCGGAAGTCGAGATAACGGTTCAGGATGGCGACGCGACGGCAACACTGATTCGTGAAAGTCAGGTGCGGATTGCGTTTGACGACGATTATTACGGCGAACTCATCAAGAGTCGAGACGGTAAGCTCCGCCGATTCCTTTCGCAACAGCGGCGGGATTATGATTACCTCGAATTCAACCTGAAGAAGCGGTACGAAATTTTGCAGACACTGGGCGACTACATTGCCGCTGCGCAGAAGGATTACTTCTTAAGCGGCGCACCGCTGCGGAAGCTCCTTGTACGTGACGCGGTGGCGGCCACCAAGTTAAGTGCGGGGCAGATTCACCGGGCGCTCAACGGTCACTACTTGCGCTGGAACGACCAGAACGTTGCGTTGTCGCAGTTCTTTGCATACCGGGCGAAGTGAAGTGGTCAGCGGAGTTGATGATATGACGCCAGAAAAGCATGCGAACTCAGCATGCTTTTTTGCGTCCCCCGATTAGGCAAAAAGTTGTCAATAAAAAGGGGGTGGCATACACTAGCCATAGACGGAACAAGTAGAAAGGGTGGGTCGAACATGGCGTTGTTATATCTAGTGCGACACGGTGAAACGGAAATTAATGCGCAGGGACGCTTCAACGGGGGTGGCGTGGACAGTCCGTTGACGGCGGCGGGCGTTGCGGGTGCGGAAGCCTTGCACCAGTTGCTCGCGCGCGTGACGTTTGACCGGATTGTGGTGTCACCATTGCCCCGTGCCATCACCACGGCGCGGATTGTCGCGGGTGATCACCGAACCATGACCATTGATCCGCGTTTGCGGGAGTTGGCGCTGGGGGATTGGGACGGCCAGCCCCTGGGGGATTTGGCAGCGGACCAGGCCTTCATTAACTATCGCCATCATTTAACCGCGTGGGACTATGCGGCGGTACATGCAGAAAGTTATCAGTCGCTGGTTGACCGTGCGGGTGCCGCAATTCGGGAAACTGCGACGCGCGTGGCACCAGACGGGAAGGCCATGATTGTGAGCCACGGCATCGTGACCACCGTTCTCGCCAACGTGTTGACGGGCGTTCCGCTAGATAACGCGCGGGATTCGGGTCAGGTGGATAACGCAAGCGTGACGATACTGGAATCCACGGATGGTATTTGGCAGAAGCGCGCGTGGAACGTGACGGCTGAACGCGCTGGGGAACTCACGGCGGCGCAGCGGACGTTGTTTAACTAACGGTTACTGATTGCGGCGGGATGCCTGCGGAGAGGAATAAAATGGCACAAGAAGCAACGAACCAGGTGAAGGCGGCGGCCGTAACGCGTAAGATTGCAGTCTTTGCGGATGTTCATGGCAACGTGACGGCGTTAAAGGCGGTTTTAGCAGATGCAAAACGTCACCACGTCACGGATTTTTGGTTTCTGGGGGATGTGCTATTGCCAGGACCGGGGAGTCAGGAAATCTTGGCGCTACTTGCAGACGTTGGTGTAACAACGTGGCCGCGGGGGAACTGGGAAGACCTACTTGTGAATGGTCACGCCAAGACGCTGGACATTATGGATCCCCAGCGGTTGTACTTCACGCGGCAGGCAATGTACCAGGATCAGTTCCTAGCGAACGCTGATTATGCACGGCTGGCAGAGATGCCGTTGACGGTCACCAAGCAGGCGGGCGGGTTAACGTTCCGTCTTTCGCATAATTTGCCGTTCAAGAATTACGGGCAGGAATTGGTGCCAACGCAGCCTCAGGAAAATTTCGACCGGCTACTCGATGCGGACGTTGACGTGGCGCTCTATGGGCATACCCACCGGCAACTGGTCCGGTATGGCAGTCAGGGACAATTGATTGTGAATCCGGGAACTGTGGGGATGGCCTTCACGAATCCGGGTAAAGTACAGCACGATTTGCGCGCAATGTACGCCATCTTGACGGTGGCAACGGCGCGAATCACGAACGTCAACCTGCGCAAAGTCGAGTACGACAAGGACGCAGAGTTAGATTTTGCCCGTGCCAGGCAGTTGCCGTACCTCGACCTCTATGCGGACCAGCTACTGGCGGGCGTGGGTTACACGCATAATCGCCCGGTATTGGCGGCTTATGCGGGGTCACACGGGTATGTCGACGAGGTGCAGCAGTACGTCGCGACGAAAAATGAGGGTAAGTAAATGTGCCCCTCTTTGTGTTAGAGGAAAAACCTTCTCAGACCGGACATTCGCGGCGCCGCGCGAATGTCTTATCGAGGGTGAATTTGCTCGTTGTGGATTGTGACCGCCGAGTTGCAATGTTGGCAATCAAACAATTGATGAAACGCGAGGAGCGCCAGCAACGTTGCTTCGTCCTTCACGAAAATAGAGGCTGCGCCAGAAGACGGTTTGGCCCCGGTATACAAAGCAGGCCCGGTGGAAATCCCGAACTTAGGATTTCTA
>CAKRNG010000032.1 GCA_934370925.1 uncultured Lacticaseibacillus sp.
GATGATATCAAAAAATGTAGGAAAACCGACAATTTCAAATCGCCATTTTCCTACATTTTACGACTGCCATTGACACCCACACCATGAGCTTCCTCACGCATTCCTTGAACATGGATATTTGTATCTGTAATTCCGAGCAATTTAAGTGTACTATCTAGTTGAGACATCTATTCCTACCTCGCTTATCTGGAGTTTAGTCACTTACAGCATAGCACTAGGAGGCGTAGATGCCTTTTTGTTATAGAAAAAGGCCTAGGACTCCTGGTGTGGAAGCAAGCTTCCAACACCAAAAATTCTAGACCCAAGAAAAAACTTAAATCCGCGTGTAGGGGTGGCGGTACGAACCAATGTTTGCTAAAGTTTTCCTATTAGTTTTATTTTGGGGGGATTGTCGTGCTACATCGAATAATTCGGCGCGTGTTCACAACGTTATGCGTCCTTATGGGAATCGCGCTTATGTACGCATTGTATGGGCGGGATGTGGTCCCGTCAGCTTGGCACACTTATTTAGACCCCGCTAGTTTTGCAATTATTACCCTTTTTACAGTCTGGGTGGCAGCGTGGATTTACCGGCGTCACTTTAAATATCGCGATTTGTCCCTCGAACGCATCGACGAGATGGACGGATTTGACTTTGAACGCTTCTGTGCCTATCTGCTAAAGCGCAATGGATACCGGCACATCACGGTGACGCAAGAAAGTGGCGACCAGGGCGTAGATATCATTGCGACCAAGGATAAGGTTAAATATGGCATTCAGTGCAAACGGTATAACGGGTTCGTTGGTAACCGCGCCGTTCAAGAAGTTTGGGCCGGGCACGAGTATTACGAACTCGACGGTGCAATCGTGTTAACGAACAGCACCTTTTCGGATTCAGCGCAGGAACTCGCAGATGAGCTGGGTGTGACGCTTATTGATCGGGACGGTTTTCGTAAGATGTTGCGGCGATTGCCAAGCTGATGGTGCCAGATGAAACAATGTTAACGTGGCGGTGCCTAATACGTATGTTTAATGGTGCGTCCTTAATCCGAACAAGGTAGGATTGATGACGCGCCATTTTTGTTGTTATATTCGTTTATTAATGTAAGACAACAGCACGATCCCGAAATTTACACCCGAAGATAATGTGCGTTGGGGCGTCTGTCCGTTCCAGTTCTTTAACCCGAACTTCAAAACGACGAACGGCTGGTTGCCGGGCCAAACGCAAAAATGCCGCGAGCTGTTGGGGCTGACCTTCCTTTTGTGCATGTAACTGAAGCTGGTTAGCCTCGGTATCCACCGCAAAACCGGTGATGGTCAGCATCTCATCGCCAATTTTTGCCTTTAACGCCGCTTGTGGGCCTAAATCGGCGGTTAGTGCCCATAAATCAATTGCACGCATCTTATGTATTCCTTTCGTGATAGAGCGATATTACCTTTCATTATACTGATATGGTGTGACAATATCGAATGTGGCGGGGATGTGTAGGAACCGCAATGTTAATTTTTTATTTACCACCCCGCCTTTCACCCCTAAATTAATCTATATTAGTAGGAGTGACAAATGTCGCAATTTTGCCAAGACTTCATTAAGGCAAAGGTTCATGGGTGCAAATACCCCAAAAATTAGGTAAAATATTATGTGGATTGTTAGAACGAGTTTATGTGAGCGTGCGGCAAGCTGTCCGGCGCGGAAGGGAGTCATTGCATAGTGGTAGAAGTAGTGATTGCAGGGGCAGTTCGGACCCCGATTGGTCGATTTGGGGGGGCGCTTTCAAGTTTGAGTGCCGTTGAACTGGGGACGGCAGCTGCACGCGCCGTTTTTGAACGGACAGGAATTGACCCAGAGAAAGTGGATCAGTCTATCTTTGGGAACGTCTACCAGGCGGGCTCAGGCCAGAACGTGGCGCGTCAGATTGCGGTTAAGGCGGGAATGCCCGTCACGAGTACGGCCATGACGGTGAACGAGGTGTGTGGTTCTGGACTCAAGGCAATTCGTCTTGGGGAAGCCGCAATTGCAATGGGCGATGCTGAAATCGTCCTTGTTGGGGGCACCGAAAGTATGAGCAACGTGCCTTATTACGACACGAGTGCACGTTGGGGCGCGAAGTTTGGTGACCGTGAACTCGTGGACGGACTCGTTCGTGATGGATTGCAGGATGCGTTCTCCGGTGTTGCGATGGGGAACACTGCTGAAAACGTAGCAAACCAGTACAGCGTGACGCGTGAAGAGCAGGATGCATGGGCGCTTGAATCACATCGGCGCGCGGTGGCCGCACAGGATTTCGGCAAGTTTGAAGATGAAATTGTTCCGGTTGAGATTCGGACACGCAAGGGCGTTGTGACCGTCAGCGAAGATGAAGGTCCACGGCGGGATACGAGTCTTGAAAAGCTGGGGCGGTTACGTGCAAGTTTCGTTAGCACCGGAACCGTCACGGCGGGTAATGCGAGTTCTCTGAACGATGGTGCCAGTGCGATGCTGTTAATGCGGCGGGATGTTGCTGATGAGATGGGGATTCAGTATGACGCCGTTCTCGATGCCTACGCCGAAGCTGGGGTTGATCCACAGGTGATGGGCTATGCACCTTATTACGTGGTGAAGCGCCTGCTCAAGAAGACCGCAACGGATAAGGACGCCATTGATCGTTATGAACTCAACGAGGCGTTCGCGGCGCAGAGCGTGGCAGTTACGCGCGCCTTAGAGTTGGACCCAAGCAAGGTGAACGTTAATGGGGGTGCAATTGCGTTAGGGCACCCACTTGGCGATTCAGGAGCACGAATTGTGACGACACTTATTCATGAATTGAAGAATAGTGAGCAGAAGACCGGGATTGCCGCCCTTTGTATCGGTGGCGGTCTGGGGGTTGGTCTGCAACTGCACGTGGTTGATTAATTAGTTCGTAAAGTGTGAAGGGGGCATGCGTGTGCCGAAATTCTATCAATTATCTCGACAAGAACGGCTTGCGCAATTGGTTGCGGAAGGTAGTTTAGACGAGAATGATGCGGCGTACCTGCTCGCAAACACGGTTTTGCCCGACGCGGTTGCAAGTCACCTGGGTGAAAACCAGCTGGGGCAGTTTAACTTGCCGTTTGGGGTGGCCCGTCAGTTAACCGTGAATGGCGTTACCCGTAATGTCGCCATGGTGGGGGAAGAACCCAGTGTGGTCGCTGCTGCGAGCAATGGTGCCCGGATGGCAAGTGCGGGTGGTGGCGTGTCCGTAACGGTTCCCGACCATTTAGTGGCGGGAGAAGTGGTGTTTGCCGACGTGGCTGATACCGCCGCTGCGGTTCACTACATTCGGGCACATAAGGATGATATCTGGGACGCAGCCGCGTATGCGAAACCGTCCATTATTGGGCGCGGCGGGGGCCTAAAAGACGTTCAGGTCACCACCGTGCAGAATTTCGTCAAAATTCGGTTGGTTGTCGATCCGCAAGCCGCAATGGGCGCGAACATGGTTAACACGATTGCGGAGGCTGTCGCAAGTTTGGCAGCAAAGTGGCTGGACCAAGCATCCTTAATTGCCATTCTCAGTAATTACTCAGAGGACCCCGTTTTGGCACGTGTTGATATCCCGGTTAAAGCAGTCGCGACTAAGACTGCTTCAGGAGGGGTGATTGCGCAGCGCATTGCGCAGGCTAGTGCGTTTGGGCAACTCGATGTTGAACGGGCAACCACTAACAATAAGGGGGTCATGAATGGTATCGAAGCAGCGACCATCGCGATTGGCAATGATTATCGCGCTGTGGCGACGGCTGCGCACGCATTTGCGGCAAAGTCGGGTCGTTACCTACCCTTAACGACATGGATAACGGATGGTGTGACGCTACACGGTGAACTTGCAATTCCCCTGCAACTCGGGGTTGTCGGTGGTGCCACCGCCGCATTACCACTTGCGCAGGTGGCGATGCGTCTTGGTCGTATTGCCAGTGCTCAGGATGCGCAGGCCGTTTTGGCGGCGCTCGGGCTGGTGCAGAATTTAGCTGCATTGCGCGCGCTTGTGGGACCTGGTATTCAGGCGGGGCACATGGCGTTGCAGGCTGGCGCGCTTGCGATTGCGGCTGGGGCACAGGGAGCCGAAGTTGATGTCTTGACGGCAAAGCTGCAGGCGACTGATAAAACGTTGGCAACGGCAAAACGCTTGTTGGCAGTGATGCGCGCAGAGGCGTAAGCCATTTGTGCGACGATTTTTACGAGACTGGTTGATTGATGCCAGTCTCATTTTTATGACGTGTATACCATTCAATCAAGCTGATGGTGACATAAGGGTCCACGTGTTGTGCGGCGTGACGATTATAAACAAGAAAGAGGCAGAGACAGGATGAAGATTGGGATTGATCGTCTGGGGATGTACGCCCCAAACTACTTTGTTGATTTGGCGGAACTTGCAGAAGCGCGGGGCGTTGACCCAAACAAGTTCATTATTGGGATTGGCCAGAGTGAACAGGCGGTACCACCCGCTGCGGAAGATGTTGTCACGATGGGTGCGAACGCGGCCAGTGAGTTCATCGATGACGTGGATACCAGCAAAATTGGCATGGTCATCCTGGGAACTGAATCTGGTGTGGACGCCAGCAAGTCAGGTGCTGTAATTATTCAGCGACTGTTACAGCTTCCTCAGGGTGTGCGGACCTATGAAATCAAACAGGCTTGTTACGGCGGGACGGCTGGGTTGATGGCTGCGCGGGATTACGTAGCGGCACATCCAGAACGGACGGCGTTAGTCATTGCGGCCGATATTGCGCGCTATGGCCTCGAAAGCGGCGGGGAAGTGACACAAGGTGCAGGTGCCGTTGCAATGTTGGTTGCTGCAAATCCGCGAATTATGACGGTGGAAGATGATTCTGCGTTCCTCAGTCGGGACATCATGGACTTTTGGCGGCCCGTTTACACGGACCTTGCGCTGGCAAAGGGTAAGTATTCTACTGAACAATATATTGCTTTCTTCCAGGAGGCATGGGGCGCGTACAAGCAAAAAACCGGCTTGGATCTGGCCGACTTTGCTGCCATCAACTACCACTTGCCTTACACCAAGATGGGGATGAAGGCACTGCGGACGGTGTTACCTGAAGCGGACGAAAAGACGCAGGCACGCCTGAGTGCGCACTATGCGGATTCAACGACCTATAGTCGGCGTATTGGGAACATTTACACGGGTTCGCTATACTTGGCCTTGGTGAGCCTGCTTGAAACGAGTCAGGACCTCCATGCGGGTGACCGAATCGGTATGTTCTCGTATGGATCAGGGGCTGTTGGGGAATTCTTCAGCGGGTTCTTACAGGAAGGGTACACGACCTTCCTCAACGGACAGGGGCATACGCAACACCTGAACGACCGGACGAAGCTCAGTGTGGCCGAGTATGAGACCATGTTCACGAACAAGGTGCCATACAATGCGGATGATTTTGCCACGGACACCACAATGAACACGGGCAAATTCCGCCTGACGGGTGTGCAAGCCCAGGAACGTGAATACGAAATTAACGCGTAGAACTATTTTTTGAGGTTGTGCGAGACCTCAGATAAGCAAGGAAAGTCATGCGGAAATCCTGAACGATTTAGGATATTCCGGCATGGCTTTTTTGCGCGGCGTGACATTTTTGAATGAGGCTGCGCCAGAAGACGGTTTGGCCCCGGTATACAAGGTAGGGGCAGTCTTCTGGCGCGCGACGAATCACAGAGCGGCGCACCCACGTCGCCTTTCGAAAAATTCGCCAAAACTAAAAATTAAGATATTAGCCATTCCGGCGTATTTGGTTGCAAAAAGTTGTTGCAATCGGTTACAATAACGTCATACGAAGGTTACAAAAAATAAGTATTTTAATTACGGGACTGGAGGAAATACGAATGGTTGCGAAAATAAATGCGGCAGATGCAATGATTAAAGTTTTAGAAGATTGGGGCATTCACCAGATTTATGGTCTACCAGGTGGTTCATTTGACTCAACAATGAACGCTTTGTATAACAGGCGGAAGACCATGACCTACATCCAAGTACGTCACGAAGAGGTTGGCGCGCTCGCAGCCTCAGGTGAAGCAAAGATAACCGGGCGAATTGCGGCAACGTTCGGTTCTGCGGGTCCAGGTGCAGTTCATTTGCTGAACGGCCTGTACGACGCGCAGTATGATCACGTGCCCGTGTTGGCGTTGGTTGGGCAGGTGCCGACAAGCGCGATGAATACCAACTACTTCCAGGAAATGAATGAAAATCCGATGTTTGCCGATGTGTCGGTCTACAATCGAACCGTCATGACGGCAGAACAGATGCCACACGTGGTGGATGAGGCCATCCGTCAAGCCTATAAGTATGGTGGTGTCGCGGTTGTGACGATTCCAAAAGATTTAGGATGGCAGGAAATTAATGACGATTATGTTTCCTCAGCCAACCTGTACCAGAAACCACTTTTGCCAGAACCTGATGTGGGTCGTGTTGATCAAGCACTCGCGATTCTGCAAAATGCCAAGCGGCCAATCATGTACGTTGGGCAAGGGGCAAAGAGGGCCGATGTCCTAGCGTTGTCGGAGAAGTTGCACCTACCAATTGTTGTCACGGCTCTTGGTAAAGATGTTGTGCCGGATAATTATCAGGCCAATATGGGTAGTGCGGGGCGTGTGGCCACTAAACCCGGGGTTGAACTCGCTCGGGCCGCGGATGCAGTCTTGTTCCTGGGGTCAGACTTCCCGTTCCAGCCGTCCTTTATTAATCCGGATGCGAAGTACATTCAGGTGGATATTGATTCAAGCAAGTTTGGACGGCGGCATACGGTTGACGTGGCGATTCTTGCTGATGCGAAGAAGACCGTGGCCTTAATGCTTGAACGCAGCCACCCTCGCAAAGCGGATGCGTGGTATAAGGCGGCAGTGGCGAATAAGGCAAATTGGACGGCCTGGATAAACAGTTTTGGCGAATCTGCGGCGACACCGATGCGTGTTGAACCTGTTTTCAAACAGATTAATGCGATGGCAACGGACGATGCGATTTTTCAAGTCGACGTGGGTAACGTGACGATTAACGGGATGCGTTTCCTGGATACCAGCAAGCAGCAACGCTTCACGACGTCAGGGTGGTACGCCACGATGGGGTACGCACTCCCCGCAGCGATTGGGGCACAGACGGAATATCCAGACCGGCAAGTTTGGTCAGTTTCGGGGGATGGCGGGTTCTCCATGGTCATGCAGGATATCATGACGCAGGTGAAGTACAAGATGCCGATTATCAACGTAATTCTGACCAATGAGAGTCTTGGGTTTATCGAGGCTGAACAGGACGATACACACCAACCACACAGCGGAATTGACCTATTGCCGGGGATGCATTACGCAGAGGCGAGTGCCGCGTTGGGGGCAGAGGGCTATGAAGTGACAACCCTGAAAGAACTTAAGGATGCGTTTGCTGCGGCACAGCACCGGACGGGTCCGGTGGTGATTAATGTCCGTATTACCGACGACCGACCACTCCCTGTTGAACAATTAAAGCTGGATGCGGAAGTGAACGATCCAGACGAGGTTGCTGCATTCGTCAAGAAATATCACGCGGAGGGGCTGATACCGTTCCGTGAACTGCTGGAACAAGCGGAAAGCGGTGAAGCACCAGAAGAATATTTGGGTGATTAGTAAGAATGAGTATTAAAAAGAGGGCGAGTTGCCCTCTTTTTTGTCTCACAATTTTTGCGCCGCGCTGTGGTTAGTCGCGCGCCAGAAGACTGTCCCCGGTATACAAGGCAGTCCCGACATAAATCCTAAGTTCGGGATTTCCGCCGGACTGCCTTGTATACCGGGGGCAAACCGTCTTCTGTCGCAGCCTCGTCATATAAATCATTAGTCAATCCCTAGTATTTGATAATAGATTGCATGATTCCCGTTGCGTTTTTGTCACCGGTCGGGGTATCCTGTTGGTAGAAATGAGGGATTGCGATGTCAGTGCGGGGAAATTGTTTAAGTGCGCGGGATGGGTTGGCCACCGCGGAGCGTCGAGTTGCCGATTTTATTTTGAATCATCCGGAGACGGTGCTCACCATGAATGTGCAGGACTTAGCGGCTGCTGCTGAAACGAGTGCGGCGACAGTTAGTCGTGTGGTGCGACGGTTGAATTTTTCTGGATACAATGAGCTGAAGTTGCAGTTGATGGCTGATTTGAGTGCTGGGCAAGAGGATGAAAGTGTGGACGACGCGATTCGTCCAGATGAAGATTTGCATTCATTGAAGTCAAAGCTATTGGCCAGTGCGGAACGTTCGTTGCGTGAGACCGTTGATCAGGTGCACGAAGATGACTTAGAAAATGTCTTGCCGTTGCTCCATCAAGCGCGTCACCTCCTGATTTTTGGAGTTGGGGCTTCTTACCTAGTGGCGCAGAACATTGCGCAAAAGTGGTCACGATTGGGGTATGCTTGCACGGTGAGCGATGACTTGAACATGTTTCTTCCGCCAGCCATGGCCACCAATCCGCACGATGCGGTTGTTTGGTTTGTCTCGAATTCGGGGGAATCACCAGAAGCAGTGATGGCCGCAAAGCTGGCACACAGCGCCGGGTTACCTGTGATTGCCACCACTAAATTAGGAACGAATTCGCTGACAAAATATGCTGATTACCAGCTACAAACTTCAAATCCCATTGAGGGGCTGCACCGTTACGCGGCAACACAGTCATTACACGCGCAGTTTATGCTAATCGACATTGTGTATTACGCGTTTGTGAGTCGGTACTACGAAGAGGCCGAACATTCCGTTAGTATTTCGCGAGAAGCAGTTGCTGAATACAAGCGGTCGCTACGAAATGGGTTTAAATAGCTGTCAATTAAAGGTGAAAGAAGAGGACGCGGCGTGCGTTCTCTTTTTTTGTTTAATTTTTGCGGTGAAATTTTTTTACAAGAAATCGTATTTAATCTTGAAAACGTTTTTCTTAAATGTTATTCTAGCTTTGTTGACGGAAAGGGCTTACATGAATTGCGGTGAGCTAAATTAAAAAAAGCCCAAAATAAAGATAAGCCACCCGTCAACAAGTGCATTGCCCAGTCCAAACGTATTAACACTGAAATAATTGCTTAAACGACTTCTTTATTGGTATAGGAAGATTGATGATGAACTGGACAGGTCAATGAATATGTGTGATTATCTTGATATTGGGAGGTGAAATGAATGTATGGTTTTTCGGTTTATCTGAGCAACCCACTCGATGAGGGTGAATTGGTATATATCAAATCGATGCGAGCGGCTGGGTTTAAGGGTGTGTTTACCTCGTTACACATTCCTGAAGACGATGCAACGGTCCTTCGAAGCCGGCTGAAACAACTGAGTGAAATCTGTGCAGCTTTAGACCTGGATTTGATGGCCGATATCTCCACGGATGGATTTGCGCGGTTGCAAATTGATTACACGGACGTTGCGGCAGTGCGGACGTTAGGGTTGGCTGGAATGCGGCTGGATTACGGGTTCACAATGGCGGAAATTGCGGCACTCACGCATGTACTACCGATTGCCCTAAACGCTAGCACGTTGACGCTCGCTGACTTGCAGGCGCTGCGGGATGCGGGGGCAGATTTAACCCACATCGAAGCGTGGCACAATTACTATCCGCGTCCAGAGACAGGGCTTGATGCCGCTTGGTACGCCGAGAAGAATGCGTGGCTGCAACAGCAAGGACTCAAGACGATGGGGTTCGTGGCCGGGGATGGACAACGGCGACTACCATTAGGGGCCGGGTTACCCACGTTAGAGGCACATCGAAACTTGAATCCTTTAGCAGCTGCAATCGACCTTGCCGCGCTCGCAACGGATAAGGTTTACGTGGGGGATAACACACTCCGTCCAGAAACGCAGGCGCAATTTGCGCGTTTCATTCAGGATGACGTTTTACAGCTACGAACGACGGAACCATTACCAGCACCGCTTTATAACCGCATTTGGCACAATCGTTCAGACGTGGCCCGAGATGTGGTGCGTCTGGAAGAAGCCCGTCCCCTGCAGCTTTTGTCGACGGTACCGACGTCTGAATGTCCGCGAATGCAGGGTAGCGTGACGGTTGATAATTCTGCGTATGGACGTTATGCGGGTGAAATTCAAATCACGAAGCACGACCTCCCCGCAGATACGCGCGTCAACGTTTTGGGAACGCTGGATACAGCGAGCCAGGCATTGTTACCTTTTGTCGGGGCGCACCAAGCACTTGAATTTATTGTTTGATTGGAGAATGACGATGACTGAACTTAATTTAGATAAACTCACCACTGAAACACGAAATGAGAAAACGATGCACCTTGATACCATGAGCGTCCACGACTTTGTTCGTGTGATGAACGCTGAGGATCAGACGGTTGCCGTGAGTGTCAGCCACGCACTGCCACAGATTGAACAAGCGATTACGGCAATTATTGATAGTTTTAATCGTGGTGGTCGGCTCTTCTACATTGGTGCTGGGACGAGTGGCCGCCTGGGTGTCTTGGACGCGGCGGAATGCGTGCCCACTTTCGGAACCGAACCAGAAATGGTGCAGGGACTGATTGCGGGGGGCGACAGCGCCATGACCGTTGCGGTTGAAGGTGCGGAGGATTCCCCTGAATTAGGCAAGGCGGATCTAGTTGCTGCAGAGTTGACGGCAAATGATACGGTCGTCGGCATTGCGGCGAGTGGCCGGACGCCATACGTGGTCGGGGGGCTCGATTATGCCCGTCAAATTGGCAGCCATACCGTGAGTTTAGCGGCAAATGCGGATGCGGTTATCAGTCAGCACGCTGATATTGCGATTGAAGTACCAGTTGGCGCAGAAATTCTGACTGGGTCAACGCGTTTGAAGTCAGGAACCGCCCAGAAGTTGGTGCTGAACATGCTCTCAACGGGTGCCATGGTTGGGATTGGCAAAGTGTACAAGAACTTAATGGTGGATGTTCGGCCAACGAACGAAAAGTTGGTTGAACGCAGCAAACGGATTATTCAGCAGGCAACAGACTGTGATGCCGCAACTGCGGCAACTGCCTTTACGGAAGCGGACCAGAATGTGAAACTCGCAATTGTCATGGTTCTCACGGATTTGCCTAAAGAAGAAGCACAGAAACGATTGACGGCAGGTAAAGGATTCGTTCGTAAAGCAATTTAGGAGGAAGACGCATGGCTGGAGATAAGTACAGTGTGATTGGCCAGGCCATTTTTGACCACGTGGGCGGGCCACAGAACGTTGAGAAGTTGATTCACTGCATGACGCGTGTGCGGATGACCATTCGGGATTATAGTCTAGTCGACATGGATGGACTCAAGCAGATTCCGGGCGTCCTCGGCGTTGTTCAGGAAGACACGTTGCAGGTCGTCATTGGTCCTGGTGCGGTGAACAAGGTCGCCTTGGCGATGGTGAATAGCGTGGGGGTTGAGCTCGGGGAACCGTTCCCCGCAGATTCTCACGCCAGCAATCGCGACGCCGTGAACGCGAAGGCGGCTGAAGTCCACGCGGCACAGAAGGCCAAGTTGAAGCAGACGTGGTGGCGGAAGGTACTCAAATCCATTTCGGGGATTTTCATTCCGTTAATTCCAGTGTTTGTTGGTGCGGGACTAATTTCGGGGATTGCGGCCATCCTGTCGAACATGATGGTGGCGGGCCAAATCGGGAAAAACTGGACGGATATTATTACCGTGCTCAAGGTCATCAACAGCGGCCTGTTCTCCTACTTGGCAATTTACGTCGGGATTAACGCAGCCACTGAGTTTAAGAGCACGCCAGGAATCGGGGGCGCAATCGGTGCAATGACCCTGCTGCCTGGGGTCGTGGCACCAATCACCATCACGAATATCTTTAATCACCAAGCCTTGTCTGCTGGACAGGGGGGGATTATTGGGGTTATCTTCGCGGTGTGGATTGCGTCGATGATTGAAAAACAACTGCACAAGTTAATTCCAGATTCAATCGATATTATTTTTACCCCGATGCTAACGCTATTAATTGTTGGGGTCTTCACGATTTTCCTCGTCATGCCAGTTGCTGGTGTGATTTCAACTTCCCTGGTCGGCGCGATTCAGTGGGTCTTGAATGTTGGTGGCGCCTTCTCCGGATTCGTGCTTGGCCTGTTCTTCCTGCCAATGGTGATGTTCGGGTTGCACCAAGTATTGACCCCAATTCACGTTGAAATGATTAACAAACTTGGCTTCACCCCCCTTCTGCCAATCCTCGCGATGGCTGGCGGTGGTCAAGTTGGGGCAGCCATGGCGCTCTGGATTCGTTGCCGTAAGAACAAGAAGCTGACGGGGATGATCAAAGGTGCACTGCCTGTTGGGATTCTTGGGGTCGGCGAACCGTTGATTTACGGGGTGACCTTGCCACTTGGACGGCCATTTATCACCGCATGTATTGGTGGTGGGATTGGTGGTGCCGTAATTGGTGGCATTGGTTCCATTGGCGCAATTGCCATTGGTCCTTCAGGTGTTGCGCTGATTCCACTGATTGCAAACGGTAAGTGGATGGGCTATGTTCTCGGCTTGCTCGCCGCATACGCCGGTGGGTTCATCGCCACTTACTTCTTCGGGGTACCAAAGTCCGCGATGGTCGGTGATGATGACGATGAAGTGGTTGCTGCACCTGTTGCAGCTTCCGTGACGCCTGCCGAACCCGTTATGTCCAGTGAAGACGTGACGGCAGGAACGGCAACACTTGTCGCAACGGCAGACGGTCAGCTGCTACCAATGGATCAAGTAAATGATGATGTCTTTAGTCAGAAGATGGTTGGGGATGGCTTTGCGGTTGTGCCAACAAACGGCGCAATTGTTGCCCCAACAGATGGCACCATTGTGAGCGTGGCGGATACGAAGCACGCGATTATGATGACAACGCCTAATGGGATGGAGCTCTTGTTACACTTGGGTTTGGATACCGTTGAATTAGGTGGAACGCCATTCACCGTGAATGTTCAGGCTGGCGCGCATGTGCATGCCGGTCAACAAATTGCGTTGATGGACGTGGATGCCGTCAAACAGGCTGGCAAACAGACGACAATTATTCTTGCCGTGACGAACATGGACAAGGTTGCGTCAATTAGTTCTATAACGGCAGGCACTGTTGAAGCGGGAACTGCCGTGCAGACGGTGACAACTAAATAGGTGCCACCAAACAAAAAACTGCCATCATGATGATGGCAGTTTTTGTTTGGTGAAAATTAATCAAGATAAGGTTGAAGTGCCGCAACCACAGCATCTACCGTATCAACGATGGTCCCGTTCAATTTGATGAGGCCCGTTGTGTAGAGGTTGAGGTAGTGGAATTGATTTTCGGCAATTTCAGCGAGCGCTGCGAGTTTCTGCTGATTGCTTGCCCCCTGCTGGCGTGAGTCCGTGTATAGCCCGATAATTGGAATGTTCTTGGCGTATGCGACACCAATTTCACTCGCGACACCGGCATCAATGGTGATCCCGTCGAGGACTGCAATGACCAGGTCACTGGCAGTAAGTTCATTCGTGTCGGCTTCCGCAATCATTTTCGAATCGGCATAAGCGTTTTTATCGTTAATCGCGGCATTTTCTTGGGGCAGGTAGATGTCAATCCCCGGAACTTGCGCGCGCAGTTCTGCAACAATGCGTGCGTTGAATTCAAAGTCAGCTTGGCTAAAGAGGCCGTTTGCAAAATAAATCTTCATTCTTCTTCCTCCAAATTAAGATGAACGGGACGGGTGGTTAGTAGTGCCGGCGCTGTGGACGCAGGCTGAGCTTGACCACGGCCTCGACACGGGATGTTTGTGGGAACATGTCGACGGACTGGATGTAGTCAACGGTGTAGGCCTTGCTCAGACGAACGAGGTCACGTGCAAGCGTTGAGGGGTTGCAGGAAACATACACGAACTTCTTGGGACGTGCACGCAGAAGGGCGGGGATGAAAGCACCCTCAAGTCCAGTACGTGGGGGATCCACGATGACTGCATCAGGCTTGTAACCATCGCTGAGCCAGCGGGGGAGGACGTCTTCGGCCTTCCCCGTCACATATTCGGTGTTGGTGAAACCATTTTGTTTAGCGTTTTGCTTGGCATCTTCAATCGCGGCGGGGATGGTATCCATTCCGCGAACGCTGCCGGCTTGGTGCGCTAAGGCGAGGCCGAGCGTCCCAACCCCACAGTAGGCGTCGACAAGCTTGTCCCCTGGTTGAAGATCAAGTGCGCGCAGGGCTTCCTGGTATAAGACGGCAGTTTGTTCGGGATTCAACTGTAAGAAGGCTTGGGGCGACAACATGTAGTGAACCCCGTTAATGACCTCCGTGATGTACTGGGCACCTGCAAGCAGCGTTGTCTCGTCGCCCCATACTTGACTGGTGCGGCCCTTGTTAACATTTTGGCTCACGCTCACCACCGCTGGCAACTCGGTCGCAATCGCCGCCAGCAATTCTGCCTTCTTCGGGAGCTTCGGTGAGTTCGTGACGAAGGTGACTTGCACCTCACCCGTTGCGGCGGATTCGCGTACCACGAGGGTTTTGATGATACCTGAGTTGGTCTTCTCGTCGTAAACGGGAATGTTCAGCCGTTCGATGATGGCACACAGGCTGTTAATGATGGACATGGTTAAAGGACGCTGCGTCGCAAATGTTGCGAGTGGGACGAGGTCGTGGGTGCCGGGTTTGTACATACCGGCCCGAACGTGACCATCAATCATGCGAACGGGGAACTGTGCCTTATTCCGGTAGTGGAGGGGGTTCTCCGCGCCAAGGGTTTCTCGGACATCGTAATGTTCATAGCCGGCTGGTTTAAACTTGGCGAGCGATTGAACGATGACATCCGTCTTGAAGCGCAACTGTGCGGGATAGCTGAGGGCACCCAATTCGATGCCCCCAACATTCCCGTATTGTGGGTCAACTGGGGAGACGCGGTCTGGGGATGGCTTGCGAACCCGGTGCGTTTTTGCTTCGAGGTAGCGGTCGTGAATGGCGGTTACTTCTGCCACGACAACTTCTTCTGGTAGCGCGCCGGTGACGAAGGTGATTTTCCGGCGATAGTAGCCAATACCGGCACCGTTAATGTCCATACGCCGAATGGTGAGGGGGAAGCGGTCGCCAATTTGTAACTCTTTATCCATTAATTAATCTCCATATAGTGGTTATTGTGGTGATGCCAAACTGTCTTTTGACTGGTGACACAACCACAATAACTGCGTGCGTTTTTTTGAGACGAGGTTGAACTGCTCGTCTTCGCGTGAATCATTCAGAACAAATTATCCCACAGATTGATTTGCATCACATTAATTTCACGGAACAGAATGATTTATTTTGGTTGGGGAAATCGTGTTCACCTTTTGAATTCAGCGACAGTCAGGGTATAATGGTTGGGAAGAAAGCGAATTCTAAGTTCGCAGGCGCGGGCGGCAACAGGTCTTTGTCCGATGCGCAAGGAAAGGGAAACGGCATGAAAATTAGCTTTAACAACCCCAGCTCAAAACGACTGTTGGCGTCAGTTTGGCACAACGACGAATTACACACGTTGAAGAACGGGGAAACCATTAACTTAAACGTGAAGCGCGGCGATAAGATTACGTATAAAGTAGGTGCCTTGTCCGCAACGCACACACTGAACTACCAATCACCAAATGGTACTTTTGTTATCGAGATGGAGCGGCGCGTGCAGATGTTTGTGTTTGGGGTTATCTTTTTGGCAATTTTGGCCCTCTACTTCACGAACATGCTGGACGATAAGGTGATTGCGTCCGTCATGGCGGTCATTATGCTGGTTGGATATGAAGGGGCGCTGTACTTTAAGGGGTACAAAGCCACCGTCGTTCACTGATAGGGTGGCATTCTTGAAGACGAAGTGGTTGATTATCTGGCTTTTGGCGTTGCTCGTTTTGGGTATTTTTGCCTACGCAATGAAGAATGCCTTGTTTTTAGGGACAATACTGACGATTTTAATCACGTTGATTATTTTGTGGATGTTTACCAAGACCCAGTGATTGAACGCGTAAAGGGGGATTTTGCCACGGCAAGATTCTCTTTTTTGTTGATTTGCATTGACGTCATGCAGCGAGCGGTCTTATGATGAAGAGATAAACAGTGCGAACGTGTGTACGTAAAACATGAAGGAGAAATGAATGCCTACAATTACGCGAATTTCGGCGCAAAAACGTGCCGGACGATATAACGTCGATATTGATGGTCAATATGCTTTTCCGATTGCAGAGTCAACGCTCATTAAATACCGGCTTGCAAAAGGGGTTGTGCTCTCGGCCGAACAAATGGCGGCGCTCCAGCACGAAGATGAGGGTGCGCGCGCCTTCAGTAAGGCCGTCGCTTACCTGTCAAGTTCGCCACGAACGGTGTACCAGGTACGGACGCACCTCAAAGATAAAGAATTTGCGGATGAAGCAATCGAGGCGGCCATTGACCGTCTTGCCGACATGCATTATTTGGATGACGCGCAGTATGCAGCCGAATTCCTCGCGACGAATTTGCGTGGGGGTGACAGGGGGCCGCGCGCACTTGCACAATGGTTGCGGCAACGGGGGATTGATGCCTATTTAATTGGGGATATTTTGGCGACCCAGACAGACGCACAGATATTAACGGTGGCGCGACGGACGGCGGCAAAATTGTTACGCCAGTCGGGGTCGCGCAGTCACGGTGCGTTGGTGCAACGGGCACAGCAAACGCTGATGCAAAAAGGATTTAGTCGGGATGTCATTGAACAAGCCATTGAACTGGAAGAACCTGAACCTGATGAAGAACGGGAAGATGATTTGCTCCGTGAACAGGCCAGCAAACTGTGGCGCCAGAAAAAACAGTATCAAGGTTACGAACGCCGAATGAAGGTGAAACAGGCCCTCTACCGTAAAGGATTTGATCTAGACGCGATTGACCATGTGCTGGACGAACTTGCGGAATGAGTTGCCTAGGATGAAGGACATGCTGAAGCCCGACCAAGAAGCGGACGGGGAGACGCTGGTGTGCCGTGACTGCCACTGAATGGTTGCAAGGGCAGGATTGACTCGATATGATGGTCATTTTCTATGGCGAACTTTTACCCGCAACCACCACCCAGGACGATTTTTTACGGGTGGCATATGGTATACTTAACGGCGAATACGAATTATGAAAGCTGGATGTCTATGCAAATCCCCAAGGAAGGTGACTATGTAGCGCTGCAAAGCTACAAGCACAACGGGAAACTGCACCGGACATGGCGGGATACCATGGTCCTGAAGACCAGCGAAGATGCACTCATTGGGTGTAACGACCATACGCTCGTGACGGAAAGTGACGGGCGGCGGTGGATTACACGCGAGCCTGCAATTGTATATTTTCACCGGCACTACTGGTTCAACGTCATCGCGATGATTCGCGAAGGCGGCGTTAGTTATTACTGTAACCTGGGCAGTCCGTTTACGATGGACGGCGAGGCGCTGAAGTATATTGACTACGACCTAGACGTGAAGGTGTTCCCAGATGGGGAAAAGCGGCTCCTGGACGTTGATGAGTACGAGGAGCACAGTCAGATGTGGCACTACCCACAGACGACGGATCATATTCTCAAAACCAACGTGCGGATCTTGGTTGACTGGATTAACCACGGTAAGGGGCCGTTCTCACAGGCGTACATCGATCTGTGGTACAACCGCTATCTTCAACTTTCCCACCATGTTTAGTGAATGAAGTGGGCGCGGGTCGTATTAGATCCGTGCCTTTTTCAACGTCAGAGATTGCGCCATGATGTCTGTTGGCGGGTCTCCTGAAGATTTTAAATAAAGGAGTTTTTTATAATGGAAAAAAAGGAACCAGTTCGCGTTTCGGCCGTTCGCTTTATTGGGCACACCTACACGGAGGCGAACGCTTCAGAAAATGATTCTTACCAGGAAGCCTGGATGGGGTTTGAGGACAGTGGTGCATTTGATGTGCTCGACCAACTCGCAGACACGCCCAACCGGAGCAGCTTGGTCATCTTCTCACCTTATGGGAAGATGGTCTACTGGATTGGGAGCGTGGTACCTGCTGAAACGCCTGTCCCAGATGGGTTGCAGAAGTTCGACTTGCCGGCATACACGGCAGCCACGTTAACGAAGAAGGCGTCCATGATGTTGAATGGCTATCCTGTTGGGACGGCGATTCAGCAAGGCGCCACGGCCCTTGATCTGGCGGGATTTGACTTGCCCGAGTACATTGGGCAGACCGCGACCCCTTACTATGTTGAACGGTATAATTTGACGGATGGCCATGTCAGCGAAGTTGCCTACACGGTTTACGTGGGGGACGATATTGATTACGGGTTTGATGATGTTGAGTAGGTGGTAAAGAAGTCACTTATGTTTATTTAGAAAGAATACCCCCAGTAGAATGCCTGAAAAGCAGGTACTACTGGGGGTATTTTTAATTATGGCTATTTACTTGATGGAGAGTGCATCAAACTCTAAGTAACCCGAAATGCAGAGGGAGACGAAGAGGACGGTGACAATCCACCCGATTAAGGTACCGGAGAGAAAGTCGAACCCCGCGCGTCCCTGAAACAGGTAGCCGATTGTGAGGATGCTCAGTGTGCTGACACCCGCATCGATGGCGAGGTTTGCGTATTGTTTACCGCGTTTCGCTGAGTCGAGCATAAAAAGGCGAATGATGCGCCGGTTGAAACGGAACGTATACTTGCCGAGGATGCGCAACGGGCGCTCGAGGGGGATTTTCAGGAAATACAACATCACGGTACCAACGACGGCGCCCACAATGATGCGCCAAGGACTAGATGCGTGGGCGACCAAGACGTTGTACGAAACGCCAATGATGGCCACGGCACAGAGGTAGGGAACGATGAACATGAGGGTGAAGATGAATGATGCTTTGCGCTGTGACATAATGCCCCTCCTTGAGTTAATTACTTATCCTTATTATACCGCAACGATGGGGGAAGTCTTAAGCCTTGGTTGAATAAGCCATTTCGCGGTGACGAATGCCGGCCTCGATGAATTCGGGTTTGTCAGTGTAAGCAAAGCCGAGACTTTCGTAGAAGCCGGTTGCGTGAACTTGGGCGCCGAGAACGAGCTTTTCAACGTGATTGGCTTCAGCGTAGGCAATTGCGGCCTGCATAATCTCTCGACCCAAGCCAGTCCCACGTGCAGCCTTCATGACGGCGACGCGTTGGACGTGATAGCCGTACGGTTCGGGGTTGAGGCGGAGGGTTGCGAGTGGTTCGTTCTGATCATTATAGCCGACAAAGTAGAGACAATCTTTTTCATCATCGTCGACTTCGAGGTCTGCGGGAACATGTTGTTCAGCCACGAAGACGGCCTCCCGAATCTTAACACTGTCACGATGAATCTGTTCGTCTGTATAAAGTGCACGTTTAATCTGCATGTTGTGTTCCTCCGTTTCGCGTTACCACTTATTATACTTGAAAAGTAACCGCGTAAATTATATATTTCATCTTCATTGCAAATACCATCGTCGTGGGGGGATGGCGTATACTTAAATGAACTAAGAAATCGTTAAAGGTTGGGTTTTCCATGTTAGATAATCTTCTGAATATCGTGATTCATAATCTCCTCGTGCGGGAGCTATTTATTGTCTTCCTCATCGTGATGGTGATTGTGGCCTATGTTCACCGTTACGTGAACGCGTCGAAGGCAGATTATTCACGAACACGGGCGCGGCGGATGACCAAGACAGTTGGGCAAACGCGAACCCGATTGATTGTACTCGTCATTCTGCTCGTGGCGGTCTTGGGTTACGATCGGGTGTACCCAATGTTAACGCACCAAACAACGCAGACACACCAGGTGGCAAAGGCGTCTTCATCCAAGCACACCGTGAAGAAGGTCGCGGCGACGAAGAAGAAGAAAACGTCAACGTCTTCCAGTTCAGCGACGTCTTCTTCATCGTCGACCACTGTGGATGATGGCCCACTGACGAAGAAAAAGGCAGCGCAAATTGTGGCCAATTATTACGCGCAGAATCCAGGCGAGTCAGCAGATGCGTCAGAAACGTACAAGTGCACGCAACGTGGTAACGGGAGTGCAAATATTGCGGTGTACATCGTGACGGGTTACAAAAAGGACGCCAGCAATCAACTCGTGCAGACCCACACGTATTGGGTTTACCCGAACCAGAAGTTTGCGGTGCAGCAGTAACACGAACGGCTAAGTTAAAAGCGCGCGGCAGACAGAAATCCGATGTTGGATTTCTGCCTGCCGCGCGCTTTTTTAGACCCGATTTTATGAGAACAATACCGTATTCGTTCCGGTCACGTACAGGATGTAGAGTGCCGCAACCAGAAGATTGATAATAAATGACATGGCGATAATGCCAAAGCGGAAGGTGAAGGGGTGGTAGCCACCATCGGCCCAGTAACGGGCACGGCGCCGACCGTTAAACTTAAACGCCAAGATGAGGAGCAGCAGGGTGATGATGATTTGCACACCCGCCCCGACGGTAATGAGTGCCGGTGTCCCAGTCTGTGCTAAAAAGAAGTAACAAATGGCCGCCGCGGCATCGAGTAAAATTGCAAGAAATGTCATAATGAACCTCCAAATTGATGAAACCCGGGATATGCGGGATTCCTGTTATTGACATTATACAATGATGCAGCTCGGGAAAACACGGTCTTTGGGCGGAGAGAAAGGTGTATTACGAA
The DNA here is from genome assembly GCA_934370925.1 of uncultured Lacticaseibacillus sp. Classification (GTDB taxonomy): domain Bacteria; phylum Bacillota; class Bacilli; order Lactobacillales; family Lactobacillaceae; genus Lacticaseibacillus. The sequence continues at coordinate 20,536 of CAKRNG010000032.1, forward strand.
ATATTGAATTTGGGTCAAGTGATATTAAGGAAGATTTTGGGTCGTTTAATCTTTTTTGAAAGCGGTTGTAAAAAACTGTGGTAAGATTATATGATTAATATATGAACTGATAATGATGGATGTTGTTAATTTTACGATTATGGTGAGAGGGGTTGAATGGAATGAAAAAGTTGATGGCAGTGTTATTGAGTACAACGACCGCGGCCTTCCTTCTAAGTGTGCCTAATGTCGTTTTGGGGGTATGTGGAAACCGATAATGGTCAGATAACGACGGATATAAGTGAAGATGAAAGTCAGACAGCGAACGAAACGGAAGCGTTGGATGCTGAAACAGAGGACAGGGTGGAAGATAAAGAAACTGAAGGATGTGACCAACAAGCGGATATTAGTGATGTCGACGTGAATGAAACTGAAGCGGGAGTTACGAATGGTGAAAGTTTTGATGAAGGTATCAACAATACAGATGTTGATACTATTCATGGAAGCGATGAGACTGCTGATAGTCAGGTAATTAATGAGCAAACTAGTGATGTTAATAGTAGTGTGGCTGGCGAAGGAACACTTTTAACGGAGTCCAGTAAATCCGCTAATTCTGAGCAATCAGAACCAGTTAAAGTTAGTGCAGATAATGAATATTCTGACGAACGGGTAGCCAGTGACGTGTACCGGGACACAGAAAGTTACGTACAACAGTCAGTGACTTTAGATGATGAGACCATAGAAAGTAAAACTGGAACAATCGTAATCGATGCACCTGGGGATGACGTAAAAGTAGCTGGCTATGACGAATATCGAGAATGGCCGAATGCTTCATTCACGTATCCAAAGCCACTTGAAGATATGGGGAATGTTGCTCCTGTAGGTCGTGTGACATATGGTACGGAATTGACTTATACCGATGTGGTAATCAATAATCTTGAAACGTGGTATCAAATTAATGACAATGAGTGGATTGCTTCTACTGTTTTGGGAAGATATACAATTGATATGCTTACTGAATATGCATTTTATCTTGATGAAGTTGAAATAGGTCCAGATAACCACACCACCAATACTGATGAGCCTGTGATTAATGACATTCCAATAGATACAGAAAAAGAAATAAATATATCTGATTTTATCGACTCTGTCATAAAAATTGAAGAGGAATGTTATTTTGTTGTTGAAGCCGAAACAGAATCTGGTGGTAAGGTCATATGTGAGACAAGGCCTCTCTCAAGTATAATGACTTCCATAGAGGAATGAAGCACGGAGGG
>CAKRNG010000033.1 GCA_934370925.1 uncultured Lacticaseibacillus sp.
ACCACCTCCATCGCTTCTATGTTAATGCTCAGCTTCTGACCAGGGCACTGCGCTCTGTGATTCGTCGCGCGCCAGAAGACTGTCCCCTCACATATAAGGCAGTCCCGGTAGAAATCCTAAGTTCGGGATTTCCACCGGGACTGCCTTATATACCGGGGCCAAACCGTCTTCTGGCGTAGCCTCTTTGATCAGGTTATTCTGCGGGTTGGGACATGATGTCGTCGAACCGCGTCTTAATGTATGTTGCTGATGCCTGGAGTTTTTCGGCTTCTTCTGGGGTGAGGGTCAGTTTCGTGCTGGCAAGAATACCATCACGGCCAACGACAACGGGGTAGGAGAGGTAGCAGTCGTATTCAGGGCGGTAGTTGGAGACGGGAAGTTCCGCCCGCGCATCACTCATGATGACGTTGAGCAGGCGGTTTGCTGCTGCCGCGATGGCGAAGTTGGTGTAATGCTTGCCCTTCATAACGCGGTAGGCACCGACACGGGCTTCTTCATTGAGGTTCTCAAGGTTCAAGTCACGTTCAGCGGCAATCTCGGTAATCGACCGCCCAAGAACCCGCACCGTGGACCAGGCTGTGAACTGAGAGTTCCCGTGCTCGCCAAGGTTGTAGCCGGTGACGGAGCGGGGGTCGATGTCAAGTTCTTGAGCAACCGCACGCATCATCCGGGCAGAATCGAGTAACGTGCCGGTCCCAATAACGTGTTCTTTTGGCAGACCAGTGAGTTGTTGGTAAATCATCGTCTGGATGTCACAGGGGTTGGAAATGACAATCATTTTACCGTGGAAACCAGATTCCTTGATCTGCAGGGCAACTTTTTTAACCATGTTGGACGTGTATTCGACTTCCACGAAGCGGTCCAACTTAATCCGCTGCAGGCCAATGTTCCCCAGCGCGGAGATGATGACTTCTGTGTCAGCAAGCTGGCTGAAGTCATTCACGTAGATGTTCGTGTGCGCGGGTAAGTTTGCCTGCGCATCAACGAAATCAAGCGCGTCTGCGTTTACTTTTGCTTCATCAATATCAATCAACGTGAGGTCATCCACGGTTCCGGATAGAACAATCTGGTGCGCAACCGCTGCACCAACGTGACCAACACCAATAACTGCAACTTTACGGGTCATAATCTGATATACTCCAAACAATTTTTTAATTTTTAAACACAAGGTGAATATTAAACCGAAAACGCGAAATTAATCAAGCAACTTCAGATTTTCTGGTTGAATGAATCCTGTCCGCTTTACGAAAAGGAAGTTAAGGGTACCCGCCAAAACAACGGGAACCAGAACGAAGGTGACTAGGACGCGAATCCCCAAGAGATGCCCCGCTGATTCTTGCCAAGCCGTCAGTGGTCCAATGAACCCGGAAAACCCGAACCCAGCGGAGAACGGGGTGCCGTTCATCTTGAGTGCTGCAGCAACGGCCCCGTTAATGCCGGCACCAATGATGACGGGGATGAACAGGCGCGGACGACTGAGCATGTTGGCCATCTGAATTTTGGGTGATCCCAGAAAGTGAGCGAGGGTGCCACCTAATGGGTTGACGGAGGCGCCCATCCAGGCAAGCGTGAAACTGGCGACCACGATTCCAGCGTTGGCAGCGCCGGAACCAACACCAGCCAAGCTGATGGCGGTAGCAATGCCAACGGTGGATAGTGGGCTGAGAATCAGAACGGCAAAGAGGATGGCAAGCACGATACCCATTAAGATGGGCGTCAAGTGTGTCGCGGTGGCCACCACGTCACCGACAACGGTTTGTACGGCCACCATGGGTTTGAGGGTGGCTAAGCCAATTCCGCCGCCGATGAGCAAAATAATTGTGGGTTCTAGCACAATTTTAAGCTGGCCCAAGTGATCCTTCACGAGTAAAACGAGCCCGGTCGAAATGAAGAGGGTCAACATGATGTTCAGGATGGACCCGGTACCAGAAAGCGCATATCCTGCCCCTTTTGGTAAGGTGACGATGGCCCCGGAACTGATGAACGTTGCGAGGGCAATGCAGGCGGTATCCATAATTTGAAGGCGCAACATGTGGCCCACCACGATAGCAGCGATGGCTGCGAGCAGGCTTTGGGTCACGGTGACCATCATGGTAATCTGGCTGACCACGGCACCAGCGGGAAACAGTTTGAGAATCTGACTGGTGAGGGCAGCGGGGATGAGGGTGATGACAATCCCGAGGCTCGAGCCGTTGAGGACATCGAGGGTGAATTCTTTGAGGGTCAAGTGTTTTGTCTGCATTTCCATATTTTTCTCCTGTGTTTTGGGGCAGGGTAGTTGTGGGGGCGGTAGCGAATGTAAAGAACACATTCGCTGAGGCAACGTCGCGTGGGCGCTCCTTTCGTTTCATCAACTTGCTGATTGGTGATGTGGGTGCTCGGCGGATACAATGCGGGTAGTTTTAACTTTAGTGAGCGAGTCTAATCTCGATAAAACATGTTGAGGCAACGTCGCGCGGGCGCTCCTTTCGTTTCATCAACTTGCTGATTGGTGATGTGGGTGCTCGGCGGATACAGTGCGGGTAATTTTAACTTTAGTGACAAGCCTAACCTCGAGAAGACATTCGTGCGAAATCGCGAATGTCCTGCTTAAGAATTTTTTTACATAAAAGAGAGATATCGTCGGTGTATGTCAGGCTGTCGCTTTGTGGGGATGGGTGGTCGGAGTGGAGGGCGTGGCGGCCAAGTGGTGGAAGCCTGCCCTGGGTTTGGGCAGGCTGGCAACTTTTTAGACTTGCGGGAGCGCAGCGAGCCAAGGCTAAAAAGTTAGGCGGAATACGCGTCAGCGGATGGAGCCAGAAGCTCTTGGCGGTTTACCGCTTAGAGCTCTGGACATCGCCAGTGCCGGCCACACCACGTTCCGGCCCCCAAAAGCCCGCAACGGAGACCGCCAGTCCACCCCGGCCTTATCCGAAGATGTTCTTAGGTGTTTTGCCGGCGATGATGGATTCGACGTCATTCAGTGAAATGTCCACCATGTTTTGCACCGCGATGTTCGTGAAGAATGAAATGTGTGGCGTAATCACCACGTTTGGCATTGCGTGTAGCTGCTTAATCAGCGGCTGATCATCAATGCCGTCTTCGGAATGGTCAAAGTTGAAAATGTTCTCTTCCCCCGTCACCGTGTCGAGGCACGCTGCCGCGATGGCCTTGTTGTTCAGCGCATCGACCAGGGCGGCGGTGTCGATAACTGGGCCGCGGCTTGCGTTCACGATGCCTGCTGTTGGCTGCATCAGTGCAAATTCTGCGGCACCGATTAAACCGGCACTCGTTTCATTCAAGTCCACGTGCAGGCTGACGACATCGCTGCGACGAAGGACATCTTCCTTGGTGGTGTACGTCACAATGTCGCGCAGGTCGTCGCGTTCCTTGATATCGTACGCCAAGACGGTTGCGCCGAGTGCGTGCAGGAGTGCGGCCAGGGTCCCCCCAATGCGACCAGCACCGATGATGCCAATGGTGGCGGAGTGAATTTCCTTGGCCTGCAAGCCGGCCCACGTGTAGTCGTTGTTGGCAACACGGTGGTCCACCACGGCACTCTTGCGGAGAATGCGGAAGACGGACATCAACGCGTTTTCCGCCACGGAGCGTGGGGAGTATGCGGGAACGTTCGTGACGACGAGGCCAGCCGCGTGGGCAGCGTCGAGGTTGATGGTGTCGACACCGGCTGTCCGCGTGCTAATTTGCTTGATACCGTAACTGGCAAGCGTGGCGTAAACCGTTTCGTCCGCGATGGCAGCACGTTGCTGAATCACAATGCCGTCGTAGCCTTTTGCCTGGGCAACGGTGGGGCCATCGAGCAGATCGGTGGTGGTGTCCACCTGGATGCCGGCTGCTTTTGCATGAGCGTTAATTGCGGTTAATTCGTCGGGACGGACACTGTACATTAAAATTTTGATCATGGGATTCTCCTTACTGCTTGTTTTCAGCGACATATGCACCAAGACGCTTCATGGCTTCTTGCAAGGTGGCCATGGATGCGGCGTAACTGACCCGAACGTGGGCTTCACCACCAGGACCAAAGCCACCGCCAGCAATCAATGCCAACTTATTCTTGCGTAACAGGTCGTAACAGAACTCGGTATCATCCTGGATGCAACCTGCAGGAATCTTGGCGAAGACGTAGAACGCGCCGTTTGGTTCTGGAATGCTGAAGCCCATTTTGGTCATCTCGCCCACGACGTAATCACGACGCTTGAGGTATTCGGCCTTCATCTGCTGGGAATCTTCCCGGCCAGCCTCTGTGGAAAGTGCCTCGATTGCACCGGCCATGGCGGGGTTCGATGCCACCGTGACATTGAACGCGTGTGCGAGGCCAACGCGACGCATGAGGTCTGCGGGACCGGCGATGAAGCCAATCCGCCAACCAGTCATGGCGTGAGACTTGGAGACCCCATTAATAAGAAGGGTTTGCTCAGGCAGGGCCTTTGCGAAGGAGGCGTGGACGCTACCGTAAGTGAGTTCGGAGTAGATTTCGTCTGAAATAACCGCGATATCTGTCTTGGCAACTACCTTTGCGATGGCATCGACTTGGGCCTTGGAATAGGTCACACCGGTTGGGTTGGAGGGGAAGTTCAGGAGGATGGCCTTGACGTGGTCACCCTCTGTTGCGATGGCTTCTTCCAACTGCTCTGGCGTCAGCACGAATCCGGTTGCGGCGGTGTTGATGTAGACAGGAATGCCACCGTTAATCCGAATCAACTGGTCGTACAGGGAGAAGGTGGGGCTGGGCATGAGTACCTTGTCGCCGGGGTTGAGCAAGGCATCGAGACAGGAGTGCAGGGCTTCTGTGGCGCCGACTGTGACCACAATTTCGCTTTGTGGTTCGTAGTCGAGGTCATACCGGTCTTTTAGAAAGCCAGCAGCGGCCGTTTGCAAACGGGGCCAGCCGTTTGAGGGACCGTAGTGGGATTCATCGTTGTTGATGGAATCGATGGCCGCCTGTTTAATATGTTCAGGAACGTTGAAGTCGGGTTCGCCGAGTGTGAGCTTGACGACACCCTCAATGCTGTTGGCTTCTGCATCGAACACGCGGATGGGGTTGGGTTTGAGGCCATCATAAGTATGTTTAAGGTCTTGCAGGAGGCTTGGTTTGGTCTTTGGCATAATGAAGTTCCTTTCTGAGTTGGCAATGGGTGACAGGTATAAAAAAACGCCAGGTGTTTCTGCGATGAGAAACATCCGGCGTCTGTGTCGTGGTGACCCGAAAAAAGGGTCGTATCAACTCAAGCACGCGGATGTCTCTACGTCATCCGCATACCGCAAAAATCCCGGTACTCGGATGACTAGCCGAAATACCAGGTAAAAAATTTGCGTGCTGCTGCGTTGAGTTGATTGGTCATGATTAAAACTCCCTGATAATTTAATGGCTATAGCATACGTCTAGATTAAATCGGCGTCAAGAAGTAATTACGATAGATAACGTTTTTGGCGAGGCTGGCGGACGTGATTCAACCGATGATGACAGCCCGTGGTGAAGGAAGATTGTTGACGTGACGCGTGTCAGGTGCAGACGAAATGTTTGTAATTAATAATTTAGTTTCAGGATGGTGGTGACAGGGATATACTTTGACATAGCTGATTAACTGAGACGGGGACGTGTGTTGTGAGGACAATCGTTAGGCACGGACCAAAAGGAGAAAATATGCGTAAAATTTTAGTTTTGCACACGGGCGGCACGATTTCGATGACAGCCGACGAGAACGGGGCGGTTACGCCAAGCGCTGAGAATCCGTTGCTTGCGGCAGGGATGCAACTTGATGCGGATATTGAACTGGAGGTTGAGGAACTCTTCAACTTGCCATCGCCACACGTGACACCAGATACAATGCTCGTCCTCGCACAGCGAATCCGGCGCGCACAGATGGCCGGGGTGACGGGTGTGGTGGTGACGCACGGTACGGATACGCTGGAAGAAACGGCGTACTTCCTCGACCTAACGCTTGATCCGCAGATTCCCGTTGTGGTGACCGGGGCGATGCGTTCCAGTAATGAGATTGGGTCTGACGGCGTGTACAACTTCCAGAGTGCCATTAGGGTGGCAGCAAGTGCCGGCGCACGCGGGAAGGGCTGCCTTGTGGTGATGAATGATGAAATTCACACGGCGCGCTTTGTGACGAAGACGCACACCACGAATGTCGCAACGTTCCGGACGCCAACGTTTGGTCCAGTTGGCTTGGTCACAAAGGATGGCGCCCGTTTCTTCCAAGAACTCATTAATCAAGAGGCTTGCCCAATTGATGAGGTGCATGCAAATGTGGTGCTCATCAAGGCGTACGCGGGGATGGATGGCACGCTGTTTGATATGTTACCCGAAACGGTTGACGGTGTGGTGCTGGAAGCGCTCGGTGCGGGTAATATGCCACCCGCGACGTTGCCTGCGATTCAGCGCTTGCTTGACCGTAAAATTCCAGTCGTTCTTGTTTCGCGGTGCTTCAACGGCGTGGCAGAGGGCGTGTATGATTATGAAGGGGGCGGCATTCCGCTTCAGAAAATGGGCGTTATTTTCTGCCAGGGGTTAAATGGTCAAAAAGCCCGGATTAAACTGGTCGTGGGATTGAGTGCGGGCAAAGAGGGCGAGGCGCTGGGTGCGTACGTGAACAACGCAATCAGTTAGCCCTTGCTCACACTAAAAAAATTTGTTTAAATGCGTATTAACATTATTTTTAATGATTGAGCGTAAATGAAAGGCTTTCGTTTCTGAATAAAGCCTAGCTAGGTTTCCGATTTGTGAAATATCAGTGAAATGACTGTTCATGACGGCCATTTTTTGTTATTCTATTTTTTATTTGACAAATTATGCGTTTTTGTAGGGGGAACAGCATGCAAGCTTATCAAATTTGGATTGCATTTTTAACAACATTGGGGACAAATGCAATTGTTTTAAGCGGTGGCATTGCTTACTTCTACTGGATTGACGCCCAACCAGAAGCGTCATTCGTCTCGCGCTTTGCACCGTGGTTGCGAGGTGTCGCGATGGTTTTGCTATCCCTTTATCTGTACGCGGAGGCATGGATGAACACGTACATCGCGCCCAATGCGTTTGGGTTGCACTGGGCATTTCTGAACATGTTAATTGTATCGATTTTTCTACTGCTGGCGCGCTTTGCATGGTGGTGGGGTGTGGCAATTGAGGTGCTCCTGATATGGACGTACGCGTTGGGCGGTGCGCAAGCCTGGACACCCCGGCTGCTTCTTCTGATGTTGGGGGTTGCGGTAATACTTGCGGCTGTGCACATCGTTCACCGGCGTTTGTTCACGTCCCGTCTGTTCGGCTACTTGCTGCTCGGGTTGTTTGGTGCAAATATGATGGCATTAATCATTGCGATGGGGCCTGAGAATATCGATGGGTACTTTTGGCTTCGGCAGATTTCATCACTGGTCGTGTTGTCGATGGTCGGCTTTGAATATGCGCGCTCGATGGAGAAGATGCTGACCCGGAGCCAGTTTATGGCTAACTCAGCACGAACGGATGGTCTCTCGCACCTGCTGAACTTCGCGACATTTGATCACGATTTACGGCAGGCATTCACCGGTTTTCAGCGGAAACAGGAACCTTATGCCGTATTTGAATTAGACCTCGACTATTTTAAGAAAATCAACGATACGTACGGGCATCTTGCCGGAAATACCGTGTTGGTCAGTGTCGCATCGACCCTGGCGGCGAACGCCCGCACATTACCTGATTATGCGCCGGTGTACCGACTGGGTGGTGAAGAGTTTGCCGTGATTGTTTATGGCGAACATGATGATGAGCGCGATTGGGCGATTGCCAAGCAGTTTAAGGATAGTGTTGACCAGATTCGTTTTCCTGAAATCAATCCAGAATTGCGGTTAACCGTGTCAATTGGTCAGGCCAGATGCGAGGCGGCGCATTACAGTTATAACGATACGTACAAAGAGGCAGACCGGAGCCTGTACTTATCCAAACAACGTGGCCGCAACTGCATCACGCTGGCGGGCGATACAATTATGTAGGTTAATATAGCTGAGTGACAGACACGTTCGAAAATGGACGTGTCTTTTTTGGTGCAAAAGTCGCCAAAACTGTTGTAAATAAAACCAAAGCACCCCATTATTTCCCGGGAAATAGTGAGGCGTTTGCGTAATCTTCATGTAGAGGTGATGGAGATGTTTGTTGCGCTAGACAACGTTGGACGGCGAGTAACCCTAACGTCACATGCACAGGCGGCGGAAGTGAAAGAAGGTGGGGAGGCATTTGTCTGCCCGGCGTGTACAGGACGGGTGCGAATCCGGAATGGAACACAGGTGCCGGCACATTTTGCCCACTACCAACATGCGGTTTGCGTGGCAAGTGAACCAGAGAGTGAGGAACACCTGCGCGGGAAACTGTTGCTGGCGAAGATGGGCCAGCAGTTGGGGTGGACCGCAACACTGGAGGTTTACGTGCCCGAAATCCAGCAACGAATTGACGTGCTGTTAACGCGTGGGAATGACCAACTCGCACTTGAGTTTCAGTGTAGTCCCATCTCGACGCGGCGATTGCGCGAGCGGACGGCGGGCTATAAGAAACTGGGAATGCGAGTTCGCTGGTTGCTCGGCCACCGTTATGAAGCGCAAAACCAAGCCGTTAAGTTCATTAGGTGGCACCCTGAATTGATGTTTTTTACGGAACATCTGGATGTTCGTACAGGACAACTGCATCAACGTGGACATCAGGTCAGTGGCCGTTTTTATGATCGTGCGGTATGGCCTGTTTTGACGCGTGGTCATTGGGTTGGGGGCAAGACAGTCTCCCTCCCACAGCGAGCCCGCCAAATTCAGCAGGGACTGATTTACCGTAACCCGCAAATGGTGCGCTTGCAGACGAGTTGTTACGAACGGAAACGCAACTTGGCGGGATGCCCGTGGCCGGTACACGTCGCACAAACAAAGTTGCTGGGGTTGCGTCTGCCAGAATGGGCGTTGCGGTGTGAGTGGTTACTGCAATTTGAGGGGAAACGAGTAACGGAACGCGCCAACTTGGAATTCTGGACGCAAGCAATCACCCTGTCAGCGATGCCGCTTGTGAAGCAGCGTCATTTACTGGCGGAACTCGTCCCGGCATTTTGCAATGTTTTGGTGCAAGCGGGCTACCTTGAAAAGAATCGCAAGGGATGGCACTGGGTGAAACCGCTCGTATGGTATGCGGATGTGGATCACAAGATTATTGATGTCGACTGGCAACAGAGCGACGCAAAACGGTAGAAGGTGAGGATTAACGTGAAATAAGCGGTGGGACGCAGCGTTCAATTAGAAGGTAGCGTTCGAGTCCCTTGAATTTACGGCGCACCCACTGTTTATCGTTCAGAAACTTGGCGGTGTGCCGTTGCGCGCGAAACTTTGCTGTCGATGGGGGCGGGGGTAATGGCGTATGTTTCTTTAAGCTGGTCAAAGAATGTCTGAGCAGCCTTCAAGTTTGCCTGATCGTATTCCATCTCCAGCTCCCAGTCCTTGAAGTCATCTGGGAAAACCGTCTCATCGAGGACCAACAAGCCGACGTCTAACTGACATTCGCGGCGTGTGGTGGTGGCAAACGTGAAAGGGTGAACCTGTGTTGGGTCAATACCGAGCGCTTGAAGTTCTGCGTGCAACGTGCCAGATAGTCGCAGTGTCCCTTGTTTGATGAGCTCGGCTGCGTCCTCTAAACTAAGGACGTCCGTATATTCCAAAATGTGTCGTGGTTCGGTTGCGGTCAGGACTTTGAGAGTTTGTTCAGCGCGGTCACTAAAGGTACGAATGCGGCCGGCACTGCGATTAGCCTTAAGCGCAAAATCAGGCGTGTCGTAGTACGTGTTGGTTTGACGATAGGGTGCCGCAAAATCGTAATCATCGCGAATGGCCGCGGCTTGAGTGGCGGTGATGCGTGTTTTAAATTCATTTTCCACGTTAATTGGCATGGTGCTGTCCTCCTGTGTATCCTTTTTTGATAGTTTAGCACGTGTTAGGGAGCACGAGAAATGGCATGCAAAACCCGCATGCCATTGGGAGATACCTGCTGCTTACATTTATTTCGAGGCGAATTAACATTATTCTTGTTGTATTCGTTTATGTAGGCAAACTTTGAGACTGACAGGTGTTTTTCCTGGCAGGCTCAAAGCGAGGTGGAATAATTTCGACCGGGCTTTGGTTGAAATTATGGAACCGTGCCCCACCACTGGAGACACATCCCGCCTGGAGCCAGACATGTCCAAAAACTGCCGACTTACGCGTTAGACGTTAAGCGGACCGACAGTATATCTGATATAATAATTCAGGATTAAAACGAAGAGCGGAGGACTTGTCATGGTGCAGAACTGGGATCAATTTTTAATGCCTTACGAGCAAGCGGTGGCGGAACTCAAAATTAAGTTCCGGGGCATGCGCAAGCAGTACCAACAGGCAAGCAAACATTCACCCATCGAGTTCGTGACGGCGCGGGTGAAGTCGGTGGACTCCATCATCGAAAAGCAGGCGCGACGGTACATCGAGGATGACGTCTTGGAAACGGACATGCAGGATATCGCGGGTGTTCGGATTATGTGCCAGTTCGTGGAGGATATCTACGAGGTGGTCGCCCTCCTGCACCAGCGTACCGACATGGAAGTGCTGGAAGAACGTGATTACGTGACGAATGTGAAGTCATCTGGATACCGCTCCTACCACGTGGTTATTGAGTATCCCGTCCAGCTCGTGGATGGCGAAAAGCGGATTCTGGCCGAGATTCAGATTCGGACAATGTCGATGAACTTCTGGGCGACAATTGAGCATTCTTTGAACTACAAGTACCAGGGGGAATTCCCCGAAGACTTGAAGGCGCGGTTAAAACGTGCGGCTGAAGCGAGTTTCCAGCTCGATAAGGAAATGTCAGAAGTTCGTGAAGAAATTCAGGAAGCCCAACAGCTGTTTTCGTACGGCAAGGGACAGGATTTCAGCCAGCAGATGCAGGGCATGCAGTACAACGCTGACGAATCTGCAACTGACAAAGAGACGGATGATGACAAGCAGCATGGGGAGGACCATTAATGCGCGTTTGGGTTTTTCATAATTCAGGTGAATCAAGTACCAATGCGGCCCACGCACTGACGAAGAAACTCAAGGCGGCGGGATTTACCGTCAGTCCAGCTCGTCCTGATGTCGTCATCACGGTTGGCGGTGATGGCACGTTGCTTTCCGCGTTCCACAGGTACAACGCGGCACTCGACAAGATCCGGTTTGTTGGGGTGCACACGGGACACCTGGGTTTCTACACGGACTGGCGTGACTTTGAACTCGACGACCTCGTGACGGCATTGCTGAATGATAAAGGGGAAAAGGTGGGTTACCCACTCCTTGATATCCAGGTGACCTATGAGGACGATACAACCGGGCATTATGTGGCGTTGAATGAATCAACACTGAAGCGCGTTTCCGGCACGATGAAGACAGATGTATTCATTAAGGACAATTTCTTCGAGAGCTTCCGTGGGGATGGCCTTTGTATCTGTACCCCGACTGGCTCCACGGCGTACTCCAAGTCGAACGGGGGCGCGGTGATTCACCCACGGCTTGAAGCACTCCAGATTACGGAGATTGCGTCCATCAACAACCGTGTCTTCCGGACACTCTCTGCGCCCGTCATCATTGCGCCTGACGAGTGGATTATCCTGAAGCCCGCAACGGGTGTGAATTACGTCATGACCATTGATCAGTTCAACATGTCAGACCGGCCCATCAAGGAAGTCCGTTACCGTATTGCCAGCGAACGTATCTACTTCGCGCGTTATCGCCACATGCACTTCTGGGACCGCGTGGAAGATGCCTTCATTGGGGCGAAGAACTAATGCTTCTGAAGTGGCACTACCAAGGCGACCCCGTGCGGCTGCAAAAATTCCTTGTGCAACAGGGACTCAGCATGGCGCAATTGACGCGGCTCAAGTATCACGGGGGCGCCATTTACGTGAACCACAAGCAGCGTAAAACGGCCTTCATGATTCATGCCGGCGATGTGGTGCGCGTGGTGATGGCCCCTGAAATTCCCGCGGACGCGGTTGTTGCGACACCAGGCCCCGTTGAAATTATCTATGAAGATCGCGACCTGCTCGTGGTGAACAAGCCCGCAGGAACGGCGTCGATTCCAGCCGCGAACAAGGCAGATGATTCGATGGCAAATTACGTGAAGGCATACTTGCAACAAAGCCACGCGGAGAGCACATCCATTCATGTGGTTACGCGACTTGATCGGGATACGAGTGGCCTCATGATTTTTGCCAAGCACAGTTTTGCGCACACGCTCCTTGACCGACAGTTGCACACCCGTTCGCTTGATAAGCAATATATCGCCATTAGCAGTGGGGATGTCCCACTGACGATGCACGGATGGATGATGTTGCGGCTCGGCCTTTCTGAAGACTTTTATATGCGACGTGCGGTGGTGCCTGACGGGAAAAAGTCAGTGACGGAGTATCGCGTACTGGCACAAAATGGTCGGTACGCCATGACGCGTGTCTACCTGCATACGGGGCGGACGCATCAAATCCGCGTGCATTTTTCGGCAATTGGCCGGCCGCTCGTGGGTGATTCCTTGTACGGTGGGGAGATGCTGATGTCGAGGCAGGCATTGCACTGTAGCGACCTGAACATCGAACACCCATTTACGGGGGAGATGCTACACCTGCATGCACCGCTAACGCCTGACATGGCTGATGTTGCGTTGCGGTTGGGGTTAAGTGCGGACGAATAAAAAGACTGGCGCCGTTTCCTTTGGGAAACGGTGCCAGTCTTTTTGTGTGGGACGGTCAAAGTGATTGTTCAACTGAATTTGACGTGGTATGCTCAGTGAAATTAATCGGATTAGAGGCGCTGTTTATGTTAACCACTAGATTATTTCGCCCAGAAGACGCAGAGGAAGTTGCACGTATTGTGGCGACAACGTTACGAATAACGAACAGTAAAGATTACAGTGAAGCTTATATCGAGGGCGACATTCAACGGTTAACGCCAGCTTTCTTTATTCAGAAGGCAACGCAAACACACTTTTATGTTTTTATTGAGGATAATGAAATCGTTGGAACCGGGGCAATTGGGCCGTATTGGGATTCAAAAGTAGAATACAGCTTATTCACAATTTTTGTGCATCTAGCATATCAAGGCCACGGATTGGGACGGCATATCATCGAGACTTTAGAAGCAGATGTGTATTTTAAACACGCAACCCGAGTCGAGATTCCAGCATCCATTACGGCTGTTAACTTCTACCGAAAGATGGGGTATGACTTCAAAGGCGGCAATGCACAGTTGGATGAGGAGCTGTTGTATCGGCTGGAAAAGTTTCCAACTGCTCAGGGATGAAGTGCGACGAAGAAAAGGACAGACGCCATTTCCTGCAGGAAATGGCGTCTGTCCTTTTCTGCCTAATTCGGTCAAAGTAGCTACTAAAAACCGCCCCCTGACCCGCGTACTTAGCGGGTTAGGGGGCGGTTCTGTATCATACGGTTTTAGTCACGCGTCAACGTGCCTAAAAGACGGGTGCCGTGTACCTGGTTAACACCCATGGCACTGGCAACTTGGTCCTTGTTGTCGATGTTCACACCGCCACCAGGAAGGACTTCGATGCGACCGTCTGCCCAGTCGACGATTTCCTTCAGGTGGTCCAGGTTGTCCAAGATGTTAGTGTCGAGCAGACCACCGTGCGTCAGGACGCGGGTGAAGCCCTTCTCAACCAACCAGTCGAGGGCTTCCTTCTGGTCTTCGCGTGGAATCCAGTCGAAGGCGAGGTTGCAGACCAGCTGCATGCCACCCGCTGCGGCGATGAGGTTTTCGAGGGCATCCTTGTCGAAGTGGTTGTCAGGGGTCAGGGCACCGAAGATAACGGCGTCCATGCCGAGGCGCTGCATTTCGAACATGTCGTGCTCCATAATCTTGAGCTCAATATCGTTGAAGTAGTAGTCACCGCCACGTGGCCTTACCATGGCAACCACGGTAGCGTTGTGTTCGTGACAGTACTTCAGGCTCTCAATGGCAGTTCCCTTGGTGGCGGTGGTACCACCTGCGCCGAGGTTTCCGACGAGTTCGATGCGCTGAGCACCGGCGGCCATTGCGGCAGGGACGAGAGTGAAGTTTTCGACAGCAATTTCATTTAGCATTATAAATAACTCCAATCATTCTACTACCGCAATCCGCGGCAGCGACTATAAGAACATAACGAGTAACACGACAATCCCGAGGACAATGCGGTACCAGCCGAAACCGGTGAAGTCGTGCCCCTGAACGAACTTCAGGAGCCACTTGATGGTCACCCAAGCAACCAGCAAGGAGACGATGAAGCCCGTTGCGAGTACGGCAATTTCACCACCGGAGAATGTGTTGCCCTTCAGGAAGAAAGACCCCATTTTGAGGATGGAAACACCAAACATGGTTGGAATGGCGAGGAAGAACGAGAATTCAGTTGCGACGTAGCGGGAAGTTCCCAGCAGGATGGCACCCAGAATTGTTGCGCCACTTCGGCTCGTCCCAGGCACGATGGAAAGTGCTTGGAAGAGGCCAATCATGATGGCGAGTTGGAATGAGACGTCGGCCAATGTGGTGATGGTTGGCTGACGGTGCTTGTTGAACCGTTCGATGATGATGAACAGAATCCCGTAGACAATCAGCGTGGTCGCGATGACCGGGGATGTCTGCAAGTGTTCATCCATCCAGTCGTTGAGGGGTAACCCAATGACAACACTGGGGATAACCGCCACAATCACTTTCATCCACAGCACCCAGGTTGCGGAACGCTCAGCGGATGTTTTGCTTGGCGCAATCGGGTTCAGCTTGTGGAAGTAGAGGAACACCACCGCCATGATGGCACCAAGCTGAATGACGTAATTGAACATGTACTTGAAGTCTGCACTTTGAGACATGTGAATCACGGACTGAACTAAATCGATATGCCCCGTTGAACTAACGGGAAGGAACTCAGTGAGCCCTTCGACAATCCCAATGATGATTGCCTTAATAATATCTGCCATTAATACTTCTCCTTCACTATTACAATAGTGTCCAGTATAGCAGATACTGAAATCGGGTTACTGAATGAACGATTTATTTTTGACAAAGCTTATGGAAAAATCACGCAAACAGCTTCCGGCGTCCGGATATTGATGGCGAGCGTTGTGAGCGTGCCGTTGACGGGGTCGCGGCGGTAAAGTGTGCCGTTATCCGTGTTCTGGTTGACCGCAAACAGGTAACAATCACTTGGGTCAATGTTGAAGTCGCGGGGGAATTTCCCGAACGTGCTGGTGTAGTTAATGAAGGTCAAATCGCCAGCGCCCCCAATGGCAAACGTGGCAATACTGTTGTGGCCACGGTTACTGGTGTAGAGGAAGCGTCCGTCCTGACTAATCCGGATGGCGGCCGCACCGTTATGTTCCGTCCAGTCAGCGGGAATGGTGCGCAGTGTCTGCCGAGGACTGAAGGAGCCGGTCGCTGCGTCGTAATCGAGCACCTGCACCTCACTACTCAATTCACCCAACAGGTAGGCAATCGGTTTGGAAGGGTGGAACAGGATGTGTCGAGGGCCAAAGCCAGGTTCGCTACGCCAAATGGTAGGTTCCCCGAGTTTGCCCGCTTCCGAAACGGGGTAAGTGCTGACGGTATCGTTCCCCAGGTCAACGACAACCACCCGCTTGTCAGGCGTGAGCCCAGCGAAGTGGACGTGACTGGCTTCTTGCTCGGGCCGTGGTCCCTTACCGCTATGTGTGACTTCATCTGTGGCAACCAGGCTGCCGTCATCCTGAATCACATAAACGTTCAGGCGTCCTTCGTGGTAATTCGCCGCGAAAACTAACTGACGGTCTTCATCCACGCTGACGTGCGCGGGCGAAGTGCCTGCTTCAAGGACGGAGCCCAGAACGCGTGGGTTATCGCCGTTTAAATCAACGGCGGCCACACCACCCGTTTCCTCGCCTGCCGCAACGGTGTACAATCGATTTGCTTTGGAGAGTGCCAAGTATGTTGGCCCGTTAATGCCAGTGACGTAGGGGAGCGGGGTACTAACGCTGCCCGTCACGGTGTCTAAAACCGCTTTATAAATACCGGCGCCCTCTTTACGGGTATAACCGCCGATAATGATTGTTTCTTCTGCCAAAAAGTATGGCCCCCTTTCAACTGCTAGTATATATCTAAAGAAAGCGGATTCGCCACCCACAAAAACATGGTATCATAGAATTATCAAATTGTAGTGAGGATGAAGTGAACGATGCAATTAAAATCAACTATCAAAGCAATTGGCGCCAACGCGTTGAGCCCGAAAGACCAGATGGTGATTCTGTTTGGCGATAAGGCAACGGATGCATTACGGGATGTGTCTGTCATCCAGGAGTTCGCAGATCCTAAAGCCCAGAAGACCATGAACGTGAAGGTGGGGGACCACCTCTACATCAACGGCATCAAGTTTCGTGTAGCGGGTGTCGGTAGCCTAACGAACCCCAACCTGCAGCAAATCGGCCACGCAACGCTCGTGTTCAAACCCGTCCCAAGTGTCGACCAGTTGGCGAATGCCATCTACCTGACGCCAACCGCAAAGCCCGTCTTTGCGGAAGGAACGGAACTTGTTTACGATTTAGCGTAATAGGCGGCGAAAAGAATGAAACAGAAAAGGACCGGACAAAAATGTCCGGTCCTTTTTGACGGGGGTTTACGTTAATGCTCAAAAGCTCCCGGGATGTTCTGCTCTGTTTATAGTCGAGCGCCACAAAGCAGAAGATTCCGGTTAACCCAAAAATGACGCTGGGGAAAGTGCACCCCAACGTCATTTTTACGTTAATCCTCATCTTCTAACCGCTTTGTTCTGCTCTGTGATTAGTCGAGCGCCACATCCCAGCTTTTTCCGCTTAGCCCAGAAATGATTGCGGTGGAAACCCACCACCTCCATCATTTCTATGCTAATGCTCAAAAGCTCCCGGGATGTTCTGCTCTGTTTATAGTCGAGCGCCACAAAGCAGAAGATTCCGGTTAACCCAAAAATGGCGCTGGGGAAAGTGCACCCCAACGTCATTTTTACGTTAATCCTCATCTTCTAACCGCTTTGTTCTGCTCTGTGAAACTTACCAACTAGCCTTCTGCACGCCGGGGATTTGGCCCTTGTGTGCGAGGTCGCGGAAGTTGAGACGGGACATGCCGAACTTGCGCATGAACGCGTGGGGGCGGCCGTCAATGCGGTCGCGATTGTGCATGCGGACAGGAGAGGCGTTGCGGGGGAGAGTTGCGAGTGCTTCGTAATTCCCCTCAGCCTTGTACTGCGCGCGTAAATCTGCGTACTTATCAACCGTTGCCGCAATCTTAGCGGCTTTGGCGATTTTAGACTTCTTTGCCATATTTTCCTCCATTAATATAAGTTACTTCTTTTTTGTACGTGAACAGTCTAGCACAAAGTTGAAATGTTTACTAATGAAAAGTTAGTGCAATAGTCGAAGTATGCATTCTAAAATTGGTATGAAGTGAACACTAAAAAAGTCTTCCCGCACTTGGGAAGACTTTAAGTGGTTACTTATCGGTTAGAAATACTTATTCCGCCAAAATTGGACACTCAGCACGAGGGCGATGACGACGGAAATGACGATTGTGATGACCCAGCTGAGGTGATCACCGGAGAAGGGCAGGTCGACGTTCATTCCGTAGAAGGAGAAAACGAGGGTGGGGATGGTCAGGATGATGGAGTAACTCGTCAGGAATTTCATGACACCATTCATGTTGTTGTTGATAACGGAAGAATACGTATCTGCCGTTTCACGAATAATGGAGTTGCTAATCTGGGCCATTTCGGTTCCCTGCTGGTTTTCAATCATGATATCGTCCAAGTAGTCTAAATCATCTTCGTTCAGTTGGAGTACATTGCCACGCCCAAGATTTTCGAGCACGATGCGGTTGGTTCGCAGGCTCATCATGAAGTAGACCAAGCTACGTTGAATGCCCATCAAGCCGTACAGGTCATCGTTTTTCAGTGTTCGCTGCAGTTTGGCCTCGATGCGAATACGCGACTTGTTCAAATCACGCAGGTAGGTGAGGTAGCTGACGCTGACTTGGTAAAGGAACTGGAATGCGGCACGGTAGCGATTGCGGGGATCAAAGCCGGCTACTTTGCCCTCCGCGAAGTATTGCATGAGCGGAATGGGCTCGGTGTGGATGGTAATCAGGCACTTTTTCGTGATGATAACGGCGAGGGGAATCGTTTCGTAGCTACCGCGCTGATCGCCACTGGTTAGAAGGGATGGCATGTCATAAATAATGAGGCTGCTGTCTGCATCGTCATCGTACTCAAAACGCGCCCCTTCATCGGGATCAAGTCCGTAGAGTAAGAAGTCTTCGGGTGCCCCTGCTTGTTCCATGAGTAGTTCACGTTCTTTCGCGTCGGGTGCTACGACGTTAATCCAGACGCCAGACTCGATTTTAGTGGTCGGTAACAGGCCACCGCCGTGCCGATGTTTGTAAATGGACAGCATGATTTTCCTCCTGCTTTCTTTTACTATAGGATACGGCAAATTGAGTTGTGACGAAAGTGTCGATTGTCGCGGTGCTGACGAAGAAAGTCTTCCCGAAGCCAGGGAAGACTTTGGGGCAACAATAACGCGTTGTGGTCTCCAGATAAAAGTTAGCGGGACTGTTTTCGTTACTAATTCCACAAACGATAAGTTTTAGAAAAATTTGCATTTGTGCATCAGGGGTGGTATATTTTTCACGAGAATTTTTCTTTGATTTTTATCAGGTGCGTGGTTGCCGGGTTTGATAAAAATTAACGATTAAGTCTTCATTAGCGTATTTCTTCGCCGTGCTAGACACCGAAGTCATGCGCTCTTTTTAATGTCCGTAAGCGGCTCCGCCGCATACGGACATTTAATGCGTAGCGAGGAACGAGCGAAGCCTCCGTTGAGCAGAGTGGCCACGGTATCAAAGTGAAACGTTAGAGCTAAAGTAACCAATTACATAGGGCTCCGCCGCATACGGGACACTTTTTAGTTACCCTAGCAGCTGGCTGCGTAGGGTAACTTAAGGCGTAGCGAGGAACGAGCGAAGCTTCCGTTGAGCAAGGTAGCCATGATATCAAAGCAAAACGTTCGGGCTAAAGTAACCAATTCATAGGGCTCCGCCGCATACGGGACACTTTTTAGTTACCCTAGCAGCTGGCTGCGTAGGGTAACTTAAGGCGTAGCG
>CAKRNG010000034.1 GCA_934370925.1 uncultured Lacticaseibacillus sp.
TTCGCAAATGTTTTAATTCCTTCAGCACTTGGCTGAAGAACCTACATTTATACGAAACTTTGTTCAGTTTTCAAGGAGCTATCAAAAGCAACTTGGATATCTTATCATCCGTCGTGCTTGCTGTCAAGCAATAACTTGAAATAATTATTGGCAACGCCTTTAAATTATTCTTTAACCTACCTACACACTGTAGTCGGTTGCGTCGTTACTCATGTGACAACACAAAGTATATTACCAGCCATCCCCATCACCGTCAAGCGATAATTCGTAAAAAAACGTAGCAAAACGTTTCGTCACACACAAAGTCGCCTGTCTTCATTCGCCAAATTGCCGTTAAATCGGTATTTATGCATTCATTATCCAACTTGTGAAAAAACTAAATAAGTTCCCTTATTGGACACTTCCCGGCCATTTTTTTGCCCCCATATCCAGTACGTCTCCCGTTCAATTGGTGATTTTTAAAAACAATTCCCCTTGCCACAAAAACAAATCACACGCACCAGTTCATTCATCTATTCGTATTTTCAGTGCATCTACTTTTGATTAACTTGCTATTACGTCAACAATCAGCCAAAAATCACAGTCACTTTTACTACGTCCAGGCCTATACTCATTCTCAGAGCAAAGATAATTACGTGACCACATTTTCCATACGGGATAATTACTAACTATCTTACTTACAAAAATCTACGTCCACCTCACTGCTCCCGGCAAAGCCGGAAGCAGTTACGTCAGCCCCTGCCTACAAAAAAAGAAGCCCACATCGGACTTCTTTTCTTATATACTGCTATGCTTCCTTCGTGATAACGGTCTGGCCCGCCATGTATGGCACTAGGACATCGGGAATCGTTACACTGCCATCTTCATTCTGGTAGTTTTCTAGAATTGCAGCGACTGTCCGGCCAACCGCAAGACCGGATCCGTTCAGCGTGTGGGCAAACTGCATTTTGCCGTCTTCGTTGCGGAACCGAATCTGCGCACGCCGCGCCTGGAAGTCTGTACAATTACTGCAACTGGAGATTTCGCGGTACGTATCCTGCGCTGGCAACCATACTTCCAAATCATACGTCTTAGCGGAGGTGAAACTAGCATCCCCCGTAGCAAGCGTGATGACGTGGTATGGCAAGTTAAGCTTCTGCAAAAGACTTTCTGCATTTGCCGTCAACTTCTCCAATTCGTTCCATGATTCTTCAGGCTTCGTGATTTTGACCATTTCTACCTTGTTAAACTGGTGCATCCGGATGAGACCACGTGTATCGCGGCCGGCACTCCCTGCTTCAGAACGGAAAGCTGGTGATAGCGCCGTTACGTAGATTGGCAGCTTCTCCGCATCAATGATGGTATCGCGGTAGTAGTTCACGAGCGGCACTTCCGCCGTTGGAATCAGCGTTAAGTCGCTATCTTCATTGGTAACCGTGTAGCTGTCCCCAACAAACTTAGGGAACTGGCCCGTCCCGAACATGGAATCGTCGTTCACGAGGTAAGGGGGCAGAACTTCCGTGTAGCCTTCTTCATAGTGCTGGTCCAGCATGAAGTTGTAGACGGCACGTTCCAGACGAGCACCCGCACCGCGGTAGTAAACGAAGCGGCTACCCGCAACCTTTGCGGCGTTTTCGAAGTCAAGAATACCGAGATCCTCACCAATCTCCCAGTGCGCCTTTGGGGTAAAAGCAAATTGACGGATGTCCCCCACTTTGCGTTCTTCACGGGCGTCCTTTTCATCCAGGCTCACTGGTGCAGAGTCGTCCGGAAAGTTTGGCAAACGCACGAGAATGTACGTCATCTTCTCGTCAACAGCTGCCAGTTCCTTGTCGAGGCCACCAATCTTCTGGCCGACTTCGCGCATTGCGGTAATCTGGTCGCTGGCGTCTTCCTTGTTCCGCTTCATTTGTGCAATTGCAGCGGAAACTTCATTGCGCTTTGCCTTCAGCGTTTCCGTTTCGGCGAGTAGCTGACGGCGCTGCTGGTCCAGTCCAAGCAGTTCGTCAACTTCCTCTGCCTTAATTCCGCGGGCAGCGAGCTTTGCTTTCGCCCAGTCTGGTTCCTGACGAATCAATTTCAAATCAAGCATGATAAATCCTCCTAATGTATCTCGCGTGAACGACCAACTGCAAGTCTAGTGAAACGAAAAAAGTCTTCCATCCCACATTAAAACATGGGACGGAAGACTTGCTTTCCGCGGTACCACCCAAATTCGCCACAATTGGCGCACTCGTGTCTGCATAACGGGCAGTTCCGTGCGGCTTCTCACCGCCCACTATCACGCTGGAATGCTGCAATACCGGCTCTCACCAACCCCGGCTCTCTGAATTGCAAATAGGCGCTTAATGACGTGTTTATCTCTACTCCCTAAATTACCGCAGCAACCGTCCTTTTGCAACCGCAAATTCGCTTTTTGCATGTCTGCATTAGGCGGGGTCCTCACACGACCCACTTACTTTTATTTTTCCTTTTGTACATGCCTTAGTTACCCAACACACAATCCGGTATCTTTTTCTTCGCGCACGTTACCGTCGCATCCCCATTTTGATTTAGCTCTAACGCCAAAAGCCTTCGTTGCTTAACCACCCACTACCCATCGTATATAATTCTGATTACACAGCCAATTGTGGTGTTGCTTTTCACGTTTCGCACCAGTAGACTAGACAAGGGCTTGCGAATGATGTTCATGTTGACATCACTCCAAGGCCCTGTCGCTTGTTCGCAATATACATATAAGTAAAGGAAGTATATGAGATGATTGTTTTATCAGGAACTATCGGTGCCGGAAAAACTAGCCTGACCAGCATGATTGCTGACCACTTGGGAACAAAGGCGTTCTACGAGTCCGTTGACGACAATGCCGTTCTGCCCCTCTTCTACAAGGATCCCAAGAAGTATGCTTTCCTTCTACAAATTTACTTCCTGAACAAGCGGTTCAATTCCATTCACGATGCGAACAGCAACCCTAAGAATGTGCTCGACCGTTCCATCTTCGAAGACTCCCTTCTCTTCCACCTGAACGCAGACCTTGGTCGCGCCACGGATACCGAAGTGAGCGTGTACGACGACTTACTCCAGAACATGATGGAAGAAATGCCCCACGCCCAGTACCAGAAGAACCCTGACCTGCTCGTTCACATCCGGGTTTCCTTCGACACCATGCTTGAACGCATTCAACACCGCGGTCGCCCTTACGAACAAATTGGTAACGACCCTTCACTGTACGACTACTACAAGCAACTCAACCAGCGTTACGAAAACTGGTACGCATCTTACGACCAGAGCCCTAAGATGCAAATTGACGGCGACGAACTCGACTTTGTTGCCAATGCTGATGCGCGCCACGAAGTTATGACGCTCATCGACGCCAAGCTGAACGAACTCCACCTCGGCTAACAAAACGGGTGAAGGTAAAAAAAGTGGATCATCCTCGACGGGTGACCCACTTTTTTTATTCCACGTCGAGCTCTGCATCCCAACTTTTTCCGCTTAGCCCAGAATCGACTGCGGTGGAAACCCACCACCTCCGTCAATTCTATGCTAATGCTCAAAAGTTCCCGGGATGCGCCGCTCTGTTTTTATTTCGCCTTAACGAACGTCGATCCGTCCGCAGCAGGCATCTTGGCGTTCCCGATGAAGGCAACCAGCACGATAATCGTAATCAGGTATGGTGCAATCGTGAACAGCACGTCTGGCATGGTCTTAATCACTGGGATGTATTTCCCGACGATGGCCAAGCTCTGGGCAAAACCGAAGAAGACGGCCGCGCCCATCGCGCCGATTGGGTGCCACTTCCCGAAGATCATCGCAGCAAGAGCCATGAACCCTTGACCCACGATAGTCGTTGCGGAGAAGTTCAACGTGATGGACTGCGCCATCACCGCGCCACCAATCCCGCCGAGGAAACCGGAAATCAGCACGCCCGCATAACGGTACGTGTAAACGGAAATCCCGACAGAATCGGCTGCTTCTGGGTGTTCACCCACGGAACGGAGACGCAAGCCGAAACGGGTCTTTGCCAGAATCCACCATGAGAGGATGGCAACAAACACGCCCACGTATGCGGCAATTGACGTCTTCGTGAAGAAGATTGGGCCGATGACGGGAATACTTGCCAGTCCCGGAATCGTTGTTGTGGAGAGCGGGTGCTGCAAAATATCCGTCTGGCCACGACCGTCAAAGATAAGCTTCGTCAAGTAAACGGCCAACGCAGGCGCCATCAAGTTCATGACGGTCCCGGAGATAATGTGGTCCGTGCGCCAGTTGATGGTCGCCACCGCGTGCATCAGGGAGAAAATCAATCCCACTGCCCCACCGACAAGCAAGCCAACCCAAGGCGTTGCGGGCCCGAATGCAGACCCCATCATGAGGTTAAAGACGACAGATGCGAAGGCACCCATCACCATAATTCCTTCAAGACCAACGTTTACAATCCCTGAATGTTCAGAAAAGGCGCCCCCAATGGACGTAAAGATCAGTGGGGCTGAGTAAACGAGTGACGTTGAAACAACGGTCATTAATAAAGTTTGAATGTTCATTAGTCGCCACTATCCTTTCTGATCATCTGTGGTTGTGTCAGTCGGCGTTGCATCTTCGTCAGCAGGTGTCTCCGGCGCTGACGATTCTAGTGTTGATTCAGTTGTTGACGTTGCGGCCGCAGTCGGTGTTGCGCCATCAGCAACAACCTGCTGTTCCCCCTTCTTGCCGTTACGCTTCTTTTCGAACCAGTAACGGATGAGGTACTGTGCCCCAACGAAGAAGATAACCGCCGCAATGACGATGTTCACAATTTCGGAAGGCGTGGTGGACGTAATGGAGATGTTCAAGCCACCAATCTTAAGGAGACCAAACAGCAAGGATGAGAAGATAATCCCGATTGGTGAACCACCTGCCAGCAGGGAAACAGACATCCCGTCATACCCAATATCTGGCATCCCCGTGTTCACGATGATGTTCTGGAAATCACCCAGACCTTCCATCGCACCACCGAGACCAGCCAAGGCCCCAGAAATCAGCATGGCCACGATAATGGTTCGCTTCGTGGACATCCCCGCATAACGTGAAGCATCCTGATTCATCCCCACAGCACGAATTTCAAAGCCCATAGTCGTCTTCTTCATGAACCACCACATGAAGATGGCCGCCGCAATCGCGATGAACAACCCCCAGTGGAACGTTGAGTTCTGCGTTAAGTTCTCGAGGAATGGCGTCCGCAACTGGGCCGCCTTCGGAATTGTTGGTGAGTAGTCCGCGTTGTTCTTCGCAAGGACGCCCTTAATAATGGCATTTGTTGCGTACAGGGCAATGTAGTTCTGCATAATCGTGGTAATCACTTCACTTGCGCCGAAGTAAGCACGGAGGTAACCCGCAATCCCGGACCAAAGTGCACCCCCAACTGCCCCCGCAATGATGGCACCTGGTAACATCACCACGCGCGGCAGGTCTGGGAACATGAGTGCGAAACTAACAGAGGTGAGCCAGCCAACCAGCGCCTGACCCGCAACCCCGATATTAAAGAATCCGGCTGAATTTGCAACCGCAAACCCTGCCCCCGTCAAGATGAGCGGGGTTGCCGTTCGCAGGACTTCCCCAATGGCGTTCGGCGTGCCGACCGCACCGGAGAACAGGTTAATGTAGTTCGTGATTGGGTTGAAACCCGACAACAGCATCACGACGGCACCCACGAGCAAGCCGAGTACAATCGCAATCAATGGAATCCAGATACTCTGAATTCTGGTTTTATCAATCCGCATTGGTGACGGTCTCCTTCCCTTCCAGCTTCTCCCCAGCCATCAACAAGCCAATCTCTGACTCTGACAAGTTCGCTGCGTCTTCTGAAGCAACCAAGTGGCCCGCATGAATAACGGCAATTCGGTCCGCCAACTGCTTGATTTCATCCAATTCGTACGAAATCAGTAAGACAGCGTGCCCCGTTTCCCGTGCATTCAGAATCTGCTGGTGGATAAACTCGATGGCTCCGACATCCAGCCCACGCGTTGGGTTCATCGCAATCATGAGTTTTGGATCCCGGCTCATTTCGCGCGCGATGATGAGCTTCTGCTGGTTCCCACCAGACAGGGAGCCCGCGGCATTCTGGATACTGCTCGTCCGCACATCGAACTTCTCGGCGAGCTTTTCCGTCATTTCGATGGCCGCCTTCTCGTTGCGAATCCCGTGCTTTGCCAGGGGTTCTTCCGTGTAGGTCATGAGGCTCATGTTATCAACCACACTCATAGGAAGAATCAGACCAAAACGCTGCCGATCTTCCGGAATGTGCCCGACACCGTCCCG
Organism: uncultured Lacticaseibacillus sp.; assembly: GCA_934370925.1. Classification (GTDB taxonomy): domain Bacteria; phylum Bacillota; class Bacilli; order Lactobacillales; family Lactobacillaceae; genus Lacticaseibacillus. The sequence goes on from CAKRNG010000034.1 coordinate 6,274, forward strand.
CACAATCTGACGTGGGGTCGCATGTGTAGTTTCTTTGCCCTGAATCGTCACGGAACCGCTACTGATTGGCGTCAGTCCCGTTAAAGCCTTCACCAATTCAGATTGTCCATTCCCGTCAATCCCAGCCAACCCAACAATTTCGCCAGCGTGAATCTCCAGGTTGAAGTCACTGACGCGCTTCACCTTGGCCTTATCGACAACATCCATGTGTTTGACCTTAAGGATGGATTCCCCTGGTGTCACTTCCGCACGATCCAAGTTGAAGTCAACCGGACGACCAACCATCATCGTTGCGAGGTCCGCAGCGGAGCAATCCGCCGTCTTCACGGTGTCAATCACGTGTCCGCGACGCACAATCGTGGTGACATCCGCAACCGCCCGAATTTCTTGTAGCTTGTGGGTAATCAGAATGACTGCCTTACCTTCGTCCGCGAGTTTCCGCATGATTTTGAGTAAGTCATCGATTTCCTGTGGCGTCAAAACGGCAGTTGGTTCGTCGAAAATGAGTACATCGGCGTCCCGGTACAGTACCTTCACGATTTCAACGCGCTGCTGCATTCCCACTGAGATGTCATCAACGGATGCGTTCAAATCAACTTCGAGGTCGTACCGTGACAAAATGTCCTCGACCTTCGCACGTGCCTTCTTGAAGTTCAGTCGTCCCGCGTTGGTTGGTTCTGCCCCCAAAATGATGTTTTCAAGGACGGTGAACGCCCCCACGATCATAAAGTGTTGGTGCACCATCCCGATACCAAGACCGGTTGCATCCTTTGCGGAATGGAGTTCAACCTCCTTCCCCTGAACCTTGATTTGACCACTGGTTGGTCGCAAAATCCCTGATAGCATGTTCATCAAGGTCGACTTTCCAGCACCATTTTCACCCAAAAGTGCATGAACCTGACCACCGTAGAAATTGATGGAGATGTCATCATTTGCCTTGAAGTTCCCAAAGGCCTTCACGAGATGGTGAATTTCGATTGCTGGTTGTTGTGTCATCGCTATATCCCCACGCACGGACACCGGATTGTCCGCTTGCGATTCCTTTCTCAATTAATTGACCGGTTGACGTTAGCCTACAAAAAAGCCGGAACTTAAATACAGTTCCGGCCATTTTCAAGTTGGTACATTCGATATATTTAGAGGTCGGATGGCTTTTCAGCAACCGAGATATCACCCTTAATAATCTTTTCCTTGAATTCTTGAACCTTAGTCCAGGCCTTAGAACTCATATTACCACGAACGAGCCGTACACCGTTACCCTTCAGACCATAAACTTGCGTTTTTCCGCCTGGGAATTTGTCATTCTTAGCAGCGGTAGCCAATTTCTGAACGGCGATGTCCACACCCTTAACGGTAGAGGTGAGCGTCACGTTGCCGCCCTTGTATTTCCCATCGGCAGTCTGGTCACGGTCAACCCCAATAACCCAAACCTTCTTGGACTTGATTGCATTCTTCGCAGCGGAGAAGACACCGGCACCGGTCCCACCAGCAGCCTGGTAAATGACATCTTCGTTGTTGTTGTACATTGCCTGTGCGAGTGCCTGACCCACATCAGCCTTGGAGAAGCTGTCAGCGTACTTCACGTCAACCTTGATGTTCTTGTTGACGGCAGCGACACCCTGACGGAAACCAGCTTCAAAACGATCGATAACTTCACCGTGAACCCCACCGATGAATCCGACCTTGTTCGTCTTCGTCGTCATTGCTGCAGCAACACCAGCAAGGAAGGCACTTTCGTTATCCTTGAAGGTAGCGCTCGCAACGTTCTTCTGCTTAATCACATCATCAATGATGACAAAGTTGACCTTAGGATTCTTCTTAGCGGCATCAGAGACTGTCTTTTCCAGTTTGTAACCGGAACCGATAATCGTCTTGTAGCCGGCCTGGATCATCTTGTTCACGTTCGGAACAAAGTCGGCGTCAGAATTACTCTGGGCGTAGTTGTAACCACCCACACCCTTAGCCAGGTTGTTCTTCTTACCCCACTTCTGAAGACCTTCCCATTCAGACTGGTTGAAACTCTTGTCATCCACACCGCCGCCATCGGTTACGAGCGCAACGGAATGTGCCTTGTCCGTCTTCCCAGCTGCCTTACTACCAGACTTACTGTTACCACATGCACCCAGAACCAGAGCCAAAACTGCGACTGCAGACGCAGTGGCTACCTTAGAAGTGAATTTCACCGCTATTTCCTCCTCATTTTGGGGGTTACCCCGATTACCGATAATATACCACGCGAATGTCTCCTTATCAAGAACGATATGAATAATTAAAATCGGCAACGTTCGTAATTCAACCGCTATCATTACTGATTTACAGAAAATATCCGGTTTCTATATCTATATAAGTGTATATTTAGCCTGCCATCCGTTTTTACTTCGTTGTGACCGTCCGTAACAGACGAATCGCAATGTAGCAGTGCTTAACGACAGCCCAATCACGCTATATATGGTGTTATCCAGTGCTACGCATCCATATTGTGTGGTTTCCTCCATTCAAAAATGCATTTTGCAACGCATAATAATTCGAACGGCGATTTGTGAATTTTTTATTTTAAGGTGATAAGTGAACAAAATGATGGGCAAAATGAAAGTACGCGTTTAAGTATTTCCGCATACATATGGACAAATATCAAGGCAGACTCTGGCTACGAATTAATCAGTTTAGCTAACACCCCTCAGCCACCGTGACTCGCCTCTATCTTGGTGTACAAAATCAGCGTAACTATTGATAACGAAACATCCACACCAAAAAAGAGGGTGTGCCATAAGTCTAAAGCGCACGAACTTTACATCCTAGTCGAGCTACATGCCCCAGAAGTCTGCGCTTAACCCAGAATTGATTGCGGCGGAAATGCACCGCCTCCATCAATTCTACGTTAATGCTCAACTTCTGACCGGGGCACTTCGCTCTGTGATTCGTCGCGCGCCAGAAGACTGCCTCTTAACATACAAAGCAGGCCTGGTAGAAATCCTAAGTTCGGGATTTCCACCAGGCCTGCTTTGTATACCGGGGCCAAACCGTCTTCTGGCGCAGCCTCAATTCGTTAATCGCTTATTCTTTTTACAGTTCAGACTGCTTGGACGCAACCTTAATGTCGCCGTTCACAATCTTCTCGCGGTATTCCTTAACCTTAGCCCACGTAGCCGCGCTCATGTTCCCGCGCGTTACCCGGACCCCGTTTTCCTTCAAGCCGTAGTACTGCGTGGTACCACCAGGGAACTTGCCCTTCTTGGCATCGGTAGCAAGCTTCTGCACCGCAATATCCACACCCTTGATGGTTGACGTCAACGTTACGTTACCGCCCTTGTACTTCCCATCAGCAGTCTGATCCATATCAACCCCGATGACCCAAACCTTCTTGGACTTCACGGCGTTCTTCGCAGCCGCAAAGACACCAGCACCGGTTCCACCAGCAGCCTGGTAAATAACGTCTTCGTTGTTGTTGTACATTGCCTGTGCAAGTGCCTGACCCACATCGGCCTTGGAGAAGCTGTCAGCGTACTTCACGTCGACCTTAATATTCTTGTTTACCGCTGCAACACCCTGACGGTAACCCGTTTCGAAACGGCTAATCACTTCACCACGGAGTCCGCCGATGAAGCCGACCTTGTTCGTCTTCGTGGTCATCGCAGCTGCAACACCAGCAAGGAATGCACTTTCGTTGTCCTTGAAGGAAACACTTGCGATATTGCTCTGCTTGATTTCATCATCCATGATGACAAAGTTCGTCTTCGGATTCTTCTTAGCAGCGTCAGAAATCGTCTTTTCCAGCTTGTAACCAGAACCAATGATGGTCTTGTAACCCGCCTGGATCATCTTGTTGACGTTAGGGGTGAAATCAGCATCAGAGTTGCTCTGGGCGTAGTTGTAACCACCTACACCCTTCACCATGTTGTTCTTCTTCCCCCACTTAACGAGGCCTTCCCATTCAGCCTGGTTAAAACTCTTGTCGTCAACCCCACTACCATCCGTAATGAGTGCAACAGAGTGCGCCTTATCCGTCTTACCAGCGTTACTACTGTTGTTACCACAAGCACCCAGAACGAGGGCCAATGCTGCGACTGCAGACGCAGCGACTACCTTAGAAGCGAATTTCAAGACTATATTTCCTCCTCATATAGAAACAATCCAGATTATCGCTAATAATATACCATGTCCTTTTTTAAACGGCAAAAAAGCGATTGATGATAATAACGATAACATTCATAGTTTTATCATTATTGTGTGATGCTCTAAAAAAAGACGATAAAAATTATTTTTCTTCATTTCATATCCCTAGTGTGAAATTACAAACCCGCTACATCATCTAGTCTGTGTTTACAGAAAACTCCCGGATTGCATAACCTTGTTCACGCACGCGCATGAAAAACATCCCCCTTCCAACGCATTTCACCGTGAAAATAACTGCTAAAAATAATTTTTCTAATCTTTTTTTCACGAAATCCAAGACGCACAATCCGCTGTACGTAAAATGGCGCCAGTAGAAATCCTAAGTGCGGGATTTACACTGGCGCCATCTTGTATCCTTGGGCCTAACCGTTATTGCGTGCAACCTCATCTTCTAACCGGGGCGCATCGCTCTGGTCTTCCTCAAGCTCTTCCCCCCAGAAGATTCCGGTTAACCCAAAACCGGTGCTGGGGAAAGAGCACCTCAACACCGGTTTTACGTTAATCCTCATCTTCTAACCGGGGCGCGTCGCTCTGGTTTTCCTCGAGCTCTTCCCCCCAGAAGATTCCGGTTAACCCAAAACCGGTGCTGGGGAAAGAGCACCCCAACACCGGTTTTACGTTAATCCTCATCTTCTAACCGGGGCGCATCGCTCTGGTTATTTTTTCTTTCGCAACACAATCCCTTCGTACAACCAGACGGTGATGAGGAAGTAAATGATGTACAAACCACCAAACACCCCAAATGGTAGTAACAGGTTACTGTACGGATTTAGTAGCAGTGTTTTGAATAATTGGAGCCCGAAGAGTACGTGTACCACGCCGAGGAGCCCTGGCAACGCGAACAGGACGAACAATTCCGCGCGGATAGAACCCTTCAGCATCCCTTCACGTACACCCATGCGGCGCAACATTGTGTAGCGACCTTGGTCATAGTCTGCACCTGACAAGATTTTGAACATCAGCGTACTTGCTAGCATTGCAAGGAACGCAATTCCGAGGAAGAAGCCCATGAAGGCAAAACCACTGAAAAGGGCGTTGTAAACCTGATAAGTCGCCACCATACTGCTACTCATGCCCTGCTTTAAAAGTTCCGGGTTCTTCTTGTTCTCACGCGTCTGTAGTTTCGTCAATTGGTCGATGTTGGCGCGTAAATCATGAACGCGATAAACATAGACACGCTGCGTCGTTCCAGCTGCTTGCTTAAAGGCGGCATCCGTCACCACCTGAACGCGTGCACCACCCGCAACTGCTTGGCGGGTTAACAGCGTATCCACAGCTGCCGCAAATCGCTGTGGTTGTGCAACTAACTGCTTCGTATCGATGGCAACATGTTGTGCCGCAACCGAGTCATTCGTTGACATCTTCACTTGTAGCAATGGGTGCTGATCCAGTTCCGCCTGCTTGAATGTCACTGTCTTCTGGTCCAGCTTAACGGTGTACGCAGCCCGCCCGTAAACACCCGTTAGCTTACTTGCCGCTGCTAAATCTGCACTAGATGGGTCTTGCTGCACCAGCGCGTAACTCGTGAAGTTCTGGGACATCGTTGGGACTTCGTTGTAAAAATTAATTCCCACCGTGATGGCGCCAAGTGCGAGGGCGAACAAAATGGACACGACCGACAAGATTGCCGTATACGAGCGCACGCGGAAACTGATTTGAGAAAGTGTAAAATTCCGCAGTCCTTTCCCCGCAAACCGCTCATTGTGCTTGAGTAGCTGAATTGCCACAATCACAACCGCTGTAAACAGGAGGTAAGAACCCATGACGATTGTGACCAATGCTAGCGGAATGGACAGAATGCCAATCGTCACAATTGACTTCATTGCCCAGTACCCAATTGCAAGTAGCACAACGCCCGCAATTGCCTCAACCATCAGGACCACCGGCTTCTTCTTCAACCGTGTTGGCGTTGAATCTGAGCGCAATAGTGTCAAAATCGGTGTGGCCCGCATTTTACGTGCATTCACCAGGGCCGCCAAGAAGAAGAGGACGACGAAGAAAATTAGTGTCACTAACAACGCCGGCATGTAGAACGGCGCGAAATGATTAGTGGATGCGTCAAGTACATCCATCAAGAAGCCGCCGACCAGCTTCGTCATGCCGACCCCAACCGCAATCCCAACGACAGTGGCGGCGGTCCCAATAATCATGGTTTCGGTGAAAATAAGCTGGCTAATCTTTCGACTTTTCGCCCCGAGCATCATAAACGTCGCGTAATCATGTTTGCGCATGGATAATAGAAAACTATTTGCGTAAATAATATATACGAACGTGATAATCATGAGGAGGATGGCGCCAAACGCAAAGATGAAGGACGTCGCGTTCATGCCATTCGTACTCCCTGCCTGAAATTCCTTGTTCGTTGCGAGCGTCATAAACATGTAGAAGATGGCGCTCCCAATAATGAGTCCAGAGAAGAGAACGGCGTAATCTCGGAAGCGATTTTTAATTCCTGAAAGTGCAAGTTTGTTCAGCATCTTGCACCCCCTACTGCTGGAAAGTTCCGAGTTCGTTCAGAACTTCGCTGTAGAATGTCTCGCGTGACTTGTCGCCCCGAACGAGTTCCTTCCCAATCACCCCGTCCTTGATGAACAGAATGCGCTTGGCATAACTCGCGGAGAACGGATCGTGTGTCACCAGAAGAATGGACACATTCTGCTCATCATTCAGGCTGCGCATCGTTTCGAGCAGCTCCCGCGCACTTTGTGAATCGAGCGCGCCGGTGGGTTCATCCCCGAACAGGATAGCTGGTTCGTGCACAAGTGCCCGCGCCGCCGCCACACGCTGCTTCTGCCCACCAGAAATCTCGGTTGGGTAGGAATCCAGAATCTGCGAAATTCCCAGCGTCTGGGCAATCTTCTCAACGGCCGGTTTGCTCTTCCGGGCAGGAATGTTCTGCAGGGACAGCGGCAGCGTGATGTTCTCCCGTGCTGTCAACGTTTCGAGCAGGTTGAAGTCCTGGAAAATGAACCCAATCTGGTTCGCGCGGAAATCAGCAAGCTTGTTGCCCTTCAACTTGGTGACGTCCGTCCCATTAATCGTGGCCGTCCCGGTCGTTGGCTTGTCGAGCGTGCTCAAGATATTGAGCAACGTGGTTTTCCCAGAACCACTGGCACCCATGATACCGACGAATTCGCCAGGCGCAACGTCAAAGCTGATTCCCTTCAGCGCTTGATACTGCTTCTCGCCTTTCTTTCCGTACGTTTTGGTGATGTCGCGTAGTTGTACGACGCTTTCTTCAGTCATAACAATTCCTCCATTTGAACGTGTTATCTACCCTTATAGGTTACACTATTCACAAAATTCATGCCTACGTCCTAGGTCTGATTTGGCTGCGTGCTTGTGACATGCCGGTGGTTGGGGGAAAGTTCGGCTCCGGTTTTGGCGTGCCCCACCACTGGAGACACGCCAAAACCGGAGCTAAATTTTCCCCGCAATTGCCGACCAATCAGCCACACGAAATCGCCTAGTGAAAGGGAAGCAATTGTTCCTAAAGTTTGTTATAATTTTCCAGGTTTCATTTCAGAAATACACCTACTTGGAGGTTGGAAGCGTTGAGTATTCATACGCGAAATAAGGCGCCGGGTTGGTCACTTAAAACAATTGGAAATACGTTGGCGATTGGTGCCTAAAACGTTAGGCGCCAATCTGTTTTAAGGAGACTGATTTTGCAACTACAAACGAAACAATCAAACCGCTATATTCCATGGATGGTCGTCGGGCTAATGGACTTTGTGACCGTCATCGGGTTTGACGATATTATTTATAACTTTCAGAACCAGGGACTCGTCGCTGTTTTCAGCTGGGTCTTAATGACTTTCTTCTACGTTATTCCCTACAACTTAATTGTTGCCCATCTCGGTTCACAGTTCGACCAGCGCGGCGGGGGGATTACCTCCTGGATGCGTGAAACGAACGGGGACAAGGTCGGGTACTTCGCCGCTTGGTTCTACTGGATTACCGGTCTGCCTTACGTGGTCGACGTGGCGAATTCCGTGGTTATCTCACTTGGCTGGATTATTAGTGGGAATGGCGATATTCAGAGCCACCTCGGGAACGCCTGGTTTGGCCTCCTGACTGCCTTCATCTTCGTCGGCTTCATCTGGCTCCAACATTTCTTCAAGAACCGGTCGCTGGAAATCATGTCCACAATCGGGGGTGGCGCCATGTTCATCATGACCATCCTCTTCGTGTTCATGACGTTCGCGGGGCTCGCGCACGGGAATCCCATCGCGACGCACCCCTTCCACCTGACGAACTTCCTGCCCCACAAAATTGACATGCACTTCCTCGCCGCATTCGGGCTGTTCGTTTTTGCCATGAACGGATCCGAACTGGCCGCGCCTTACACCAAGGACATGAAGAATCCTTCACGTGATTTTCCAAAAGCACTGAAGATGATTGCCGTCATGACGATGTTCCTTACCCTTTTTGGAACGTTCTCCCTCGGGGTGTACTTCAACGCCCACAACTTGCCCAACGACCTGAAAATGAACGGGTCCTACTACGCGTTCCAGGCGATTGGGAAACAGTACGGCATGGGCAACAGCCTCATGTACATCTTCGCTCTGGTCCAGGGCATCTACATGCTTGCACAACTGGCCGTGATTCTGGATGCCTCTACCCGCATTTTCCTCGGCGACGTGGCCAAGCAGTACATGCCCCGTCAGCTGACGAAGGTGACGGAAGATGGCCTGCCCATCAATGGTTACTGGCTGACCACCGTTATCTGTAGCATCATCATGGCGCTTGCCGGGATGTTGCCGCAAATCAACGACATTTTCAACTGGTTACTCAATCTGAACGGGATTGTGTCACCCGCAAGTACGTTATTCCTCTTCTGGGCCTACATCATGGTCCGCAAGCACAACGACAAGTACAAGGGTGGCGAATACGTCTACCTCAAGCACCGGTGGGCCGGACTCACGATGGGGTGGTGGATGTTCGGCATCACCGCCGTCCTGGCCCTGCTCGGCTTCTTCCCCGTTGATGCCACGTTCGGGACAACCAAATGGACGATGGAAATCATCATGAACCTCGGTGTCACAGCCGGCATGATTGTCCTCGGATTCCTGATGCCGTGGATTGCGCGCCGTCAGTTGGAAAACAAAAACGGCCTCGCATTCGGACGCAACGCTTGGTACTTCTTCACGTTCGTTTCCATGATCGTGCTCATCGTCCTGACAACGGATGGCCTGCGCACCTCCATCCTGCCCGCAAGTATGGGCGTCGGGCGCTGGATTGTCATCGTGATTGTTGACGCCCTCATCGCCGCTCTCATCTGGGGCATGACCCGCGATGGCCGCCGCCAAACACAGACGCACTAGTTGGCCGCACATGTGGTCAGTGGCACCTGCTTCCGTTAAAGGGCGACGCTTGTCATTAGCGGCTGCGCGCTAATGACCGGACACGTGGGCAACAGTCGCGCGTAACGGTTGCTCTGATGTGTCGCTTTCACACCACAGACAACCGCAAACAGCCCCGCAAGCTAGATTCATGCTTGCGGGGCTGTTGTTGTTTAAGGTATGCGATTTCACTTCAACATGCGCAATACGACACAGGACATATTTTTTAATAGGCGCAGAAAATGCCGGGACTCACTGCACACGCCCGCCTGCATGCATCGCGTTTGACAATTTGGAACGTTCTAACGCTAAACACGCCGCAATCCAACGTGCAAAGGGCTTTACACCGATTTCTGCGCAAATTTTTAAATATGTCCTGTACCTTTTATGAACTTACGCATGCCAATCACGTATTGTGTCCTCCCCTAACGCAACGCTAACCAACGCAGCGTAACGGGCACCACTTACGCCAACACGGTAACAACATTCAGATTTCACTGACGGCGTTCCATTCTGACGTTGCAACTTATCCCCAACACAAACGCGCTGTCTTGGTTATCCACCTGTGCATAACTCAACATTTCTATGCAAATCACAAATCTACTGCCTAAAACCCTGTGATTACTGGTTTGAATTGTGTATAAGTGAATAACTACTGCGGATAACTCATTTATATCCGCGTCAGACTTCACTGATATGCTGCCACGTTAACGTTTATACACAGATGCTTGATTTGCATCTTTTATTTGGGTGCTTATTCAGCAGCGTTACAAAGATGCGCTCGGTGAAACTTAGGCTGCAAGTAGTAATGTTACGCTGGTACGTGCGGGGAAAAGGCTAGCGGAAGTTTTAGAGGGTCTCCCGCGGTGATGTTGCGTAGGCGCGTGCGGGGAAAAAGTTGGCGGAGGTTTTGGGGTGTGGAAGTGGTGAAAGTTTCTTGGCGGTTTACCGCCTAGAAACGGGACGTCTTTGAGCCTGGCTGACCGGGTTTGTCAGACAGGCTCAAAGCGAGGTGGAATAACTTCAGCCGTTTTTTTGCTGGAGTTATGGAACCGTGCCCCACCACTGGAAGCACTCCAAAACCGGAGCCAACTTTTTCCCCGCACCCGCCGCCATACCCCACCACTGGAAGCACCCCAAAACCGGAGCCAACCTTTTCCCCACACCCGCCGCCACACCCATCATTCGATAAGACATTCGCGCGAAGCCGCGAATGTCCCGCCTGAAAAGGGCTTCCCGTTCCTATCGTCAAAACGCCGTTCGTGTGGTAAACTCAGGGTATTAAACAACAGACAGGAGGGGAAGAACATGCGGATTCGCGTACAGAACACTCAAGACTAAGCTTGTCGTGCGCTGTTAGCATCCGTGTGCCCCTATGGCCAATCGGGTCGCGTTTAGCGCGGCCTTTTTGCGTGACGGAATACAGCACCGCAAGTTCGACAATGCACCCAGACACAATCACATGGAGGATTTTTGCGATGCCTGAAACCAAAACATTAGATACCATTCAAAAAACAACCAACGCCCTCATTGCGGGGATTACCAAACGCCAGGAGAACTTCGACTACACCATGACCGAGCTCGGCGAACTCGCCAAGGCGGGGGGCTACACCGTGGTCGGCGACATGCGGCAGAAGGCGGACTTCCCCACCGGTGCCACCTACTTCGGGAGCGGGAAAGTCGAGGAACTCCGCGAAGCCGCTGAACTGCACGATGCCAGCGTCATTATCGTGAACGACGAACTCTCCCCTAGCCAGCTGCGAAACCTCGAAAAGCAGATTAAGCGCCGCGTGGTGGACCGTACCCAGTTGATTCTCGACATTTTTGGTACCCGCGCACGTTCCAAGCAGGCGAAGATGCAGGTTGAAATCGCCCAGTTGCGGTATGCCCTCCCTCGCTTGCGCAACCGGAATGCCGGCTTCGACCAGCAGGGTGGTGGGAGCACGGGCGGCGGTGGTGCTGCCCTCGCGAACCGTGGTTCTGGTGAAACCCAGCTGGAAATGGACAAACGAATTCTGACCAAACGGATTAGCCACATCAAACACGAACTCGCTGAAGAAGAACTCAGTGAGCAAACCCGTAGCAGTCAGCGCACCTCGAGCGATATTCCCACCGTTGCCCTGGTCGGTTACACGAATGCCGGCAAGTCCACCACGATGAACGGCCTCCTCGACCTTTACGCCGACCGTCCTGAAGACAAGCAGGTTTTCGAGAAGAACATGCTGTTTGCCACCCTCGACACCTCCGTTCGCCGCATCGAACTGCCCGGCAACCGCCAGTTCCTGCTCAGTGACACGGTCGGGTTCGTCGGTAAGTTACCCACAAAGCTTGTGGATAGTTTCAAGGCAACCCTGGCCGAAGCCAAGAACGCCGACCTCTTGATTCACGTGGTTGACTACGCGGACGACCACTATCAGGAAATGATGCAGGTGACCGAGCAGACCCTGCGAGATATCGGCATTGACGAATCCGTGCCGGTTATCGAAGCCTTCAACAAGGCCGATCTACGTGATGACCAAACAGCCTTCCCAGACGAGAACGGCAACCGGCTCATCTACTCCGCGCGCGACCACGCGTCCCTCCAGAAGCTTGCAGAAATGATTGAAAGTCGCATCTTCAAGGACCAGATTACCGCCACCTATCTGATTCCATTCACAGATGGTCAGGCAGTGAATTACCTAAACAGCGTGGCGAAGATTGAAGCCACCGACTACCTCGAAAGCGGCACACAAATTACCGCCACGCTGAGTGAAGCGCAGGCTGGTAAAGTGCAACAGTACCGTGTCGATTAATTCTTTGAACGTAAAAAATCCTCCCAGAAATTTGGGAGGATTTTTTAGGGTCTAAAATTTTTGGTGTTGATAATAATCGATATCAAGGATTCTAGGCCCTTTTTCTATAACAAAAAAAGACACC
>CAKRNG010000035.1 GCA_934370925.1 uncultured Lacticaseibacillus sp.
ATTCCGAGATTATGGCGAGATTATCGTAAAATGACCCTCAAAAACGTACAACAGCAAAGATAGATATTCAACAAATCGTGGAAAACAAGGGTCCTTGGCGCGCACTACGCCAAGGACTTGCCTTTCATTATCGAGGCCAGTAAACCAAAGTAGTTTGGAAAACCGTAAATGCCGTTTGACAAAGTGTGTGAAAAAGGTTAAATTACATACACATAACAATTAATGTCCGGTGGCACAATGGTACTGCGGTCGACTGTTAATCGACAGAGTGTTGGTTCGATTCCAACCCGGACAGTTAGGAAAGGCGATAGACGTTTTTTGTCTATCGCCTTATTTGTATCTTCTAGCTATGGAAATATTTTTTGTTCTATGGTGCGTAATTCGATTTTGGTTAATGATTAAGAAAAACTGGAGGCTGCGCCAGAAGACGGTTTGGCCCCGGTATACAAAGCAGGCCCGGTGGAAATCCCGAACTTAGGATTTCTACCGGGCCTGCTTTGTATGTTAGGGGGCAGTCTTCTGGCGCGCGACGAATCACAGAGCGGCGCATCCCGGGAACTTTTGAGCATTAGCATAGAATTGACGGAGGTGGTTTACCACCGCAGTCGATTCTGGGCTAAGCGGAAAAAGTTGGGATGCAGAGCTCGACTTAGGATGTAACCGTTCGTGTGCTTTGGACTTATGGCGCACCCCCCAGTCGTGTCGCCTTTAAATAGCACTAATGGCGATTGAATCGTTAATATATTGGTGATCGTCCTTGATGAGTTCGGAGATGAAGTGCCCAACAGTTTTACGCGAAATTGCCTGACCCTTCAGTGATTCATTGCGATCCGTCACCAGAATATCCTGGATAATTTGGTCGTTTGTTAGTGTGTTGGGACGCAAAATGGTTGTGGCGAGGGGGCTTGCGTCCACAATGTCAGCTGCGCGACGTTCATCCCCAAAATAGCTGGTTGGATCATCGACAGAGCCGAACATTTTCTCTAGTTCTGCACTGTGCGCGGGATTGAATTCATTGTAGATACCAGCAGTCGCCACCCAAATGAGGCGCTTGACACCGGCCTTTTGCGCAGCGTGCGTCACGGATTCTGCCAGGGCAACCATTTGGCGTGGTCCAAGGTTGGCGTAAATCAAATCCTTACCGGTCATTGCGGCGACTAACTCGTCTTCGTTCAAGGCGTCCCCTTGAATGATGGGCGCAGCAGGATTTGTAATCTTTGCGGGGGTGCGTGCAAATAGGGTGAGGGAAATGTCTGGCGCGTCTGCGAGTTCGTTTGCCACGAATTGGGCAATCTTTCCGCTAGCACCGAGAATGAGAACTTGTTTGGTCATGTGTGTGCCTCCGTGTCGTTGTTTCAGTAAAAAACGTATAATATAAGATAACACTTACTAAAAGTAATTACAAAGGTGCGGACAATTAAATTTGAAACAAAGAAAATATGCCTCACCTCAACAACACTCATTGACGGGCGGAGCCAGGCAATGAGTTACGTCGCACCCCGGCCAGTCATTCTTTCGCAAGTATAACCTACCAAACGCTCATTGACGGGCGGAGCCAGGCAATGAGTCGCGTCACACCCCAGACAGTCATTCTTTCGCAAATATAACCCACCACACCCCTCATTGGAAGCGCTAATGTGGTAAAATGAAAACGCATGATAAACAACAATTTGTAGATGGAGTGATTAAACGTGACTGAACCATTTTTCTTGAAACCATACTTCCAGCCTAAAATCTGGGGTGGACGCAAACTTGAGACTTTTGGCTACGACCTGCCAGAAGGTAAGATTGGTGAGTGCTGGGCAATTTCTGCGCACCCACACGGTCCTGCAACGATTGAAAATGGTCCACTGGCAGGGAAGACCCTTGCAGAAGCCTACGCTGAGGATCCTGAATACTTTGGCAACCCTGACAGCAAGGTGTTCCCATTGCTCACGAAGATTCTGGATGCAGAAGACAGTCTTTCCGTCCAGGTACACCCAGATGACGCTTACGCGGAAGAACACGAGCACGAATTAGGGAAGACGGAATGCTGGTACGTGATTGCCGCAGATCCAGGTTCCTACCTGATTTATGGTCACCACGCACAGACGAAGGAAGAACTTCAGCAGATGATTGATGCGGGCGAATGGGACAAACTCCTGCGCAAGGTTCCCGTTAAGGCCGGCGATTTCTTCTACGTTCCAAGTGGCTCGATTCACGCGTTGACCAAGGGCATCATGGTGCTCGAAACGCAGCAGAGTTCCGACACGACTTACCGCCTCTACGATTACGACCGGACGGATGACGCCGGCAACAAGCGTGAACTGCACATCAAGCAGTCCGTTGACGTAACGACGGTGCCACATGAAGACCCTAAGCTCGACATCACCACGGTGAAAAAGGGCGACTCAACCCTCACAACTTTTGTGACGGCACCAACGAGTCCCTTCTTCTCCGTGTACCGCTGGCAGGTTAGTGGCGAACTGACCCTCGAAAAGGGTGACGCAGCATACACGCTCGTTTCCGTTCTGGATGGGGAAGGAACCATCACGGCCGACGACAAGACGTTCGCGCTGACAAAGGGCACACACTTGCTTCTGCCAAACCAGATTCAGTCCTGGACACTGAATGGCAAGCTGGACATCATCGCGTCCACGCCAGGTAAGCAGAACTAATTCAGATTTTCCAGATAAACGCGACCATACAACTGTATGGCCGCGTTTTTATTTGGGAAGAGCAACAAAATCCCTTTTCCCGAAGAGCAGGAAAAGGGTGGTAAGTGTCTGTGTTTTTAAGTGAATGCGGTTTGTGCATTCACTTTTTGGTCGGGTTTGTTAGTCAGGAGATTAACATATTAATGTTGATTGTATGGTAGATGTTGGGCTTCTGGGGTGGGGATTCGGCGGAAGTTTGGGCGTGACGGAAGTGGACTAATTTAGGCCCGAACGTGGACTGAATTATGGAACCGTGCCACACCACTGGAGACGCGCCCAAACCGGAGCCGAATCTCCGCCCCAAAAGCCCGTCATACATCTTCACATAAATTGAAGCAACTGCTGAAAACGGGTATAATGGGAAAGTTAAAATGCACGAGGTCTGCGATGGGGGACGGAAACATGGCACAACTTTTTTACCGTTACGGGGCAATGAATAGTGGGAAGAGTATCGAAATCCTAAAGGTTGCCTATAACTATGAAGAACAAGGCAAGCAGGTTGTGATTCTAACCAGTGGCGTGGATTCACGTTCCGGGGTCGGAACAATCGCTAGCCGCATTGGGTTAGAGCGAAAAGCCACACCGATTGAGAGTGACACGGATGTGTTCGCACTGGTGCAATCTGTCAACAAGGACGCGGCCTGCGTTCTTATCGATGAAGCACAGTTCCTTGAGACGCACCATGTTATTGAGTGCGCCCGCGTGGTGGATGAATTGAACATCCCCGTGATGGCGTTCGGCCTGAAGAATGACTTCATGAACCACCTGTTCGAGGGGAGCGAAGCCTTGCTCCTGTACGCCGACAAGATTGAGGAAATGAAGACCATTTGCTGGTTCTGCGCGAAGAAGGCCACGATGAATCTGCGTGTTCATGACGGCAAGCCTGTCTATGAAGGCGAACAGATTCAGATTGGTGGCAACGAGAGCTACTACCCAGTTTGCCGCAAACACTACAACCACCCACCGCTGCCATTGCGTTAGCGTGTGCGACACGTGCCGTTCTAGTGGGGCTTTACGGGCAAAATTATAGCCCCGTGGTATGTGTCGCCTCATCAGTGACCTTTTATATAGAAGAAATCAGATTACAAGCAAAATGGAGGAATTATGGACCAGATTTTTGAACAACTCGACAGCGTGTTGATTCGTTACGACGAACTGCAAGAATTGATGTCAGACCCTGAAGTGCTCGCGGATACCAAGCGCTACATGGAGCTCTCGAAGGAAGAGGGGTCGCTGCGTGAAGTCGTTGCGGCGTACAAGCGCTACAAGGAAGTGCTCGAGGACCTCGAAGCCAGCGACGAAATCATGCGCGAAACCAAGGACCCCGACATGCTCGAGATGGCCAAGGAAGAGCTCGACGCGAACCGTCAGGAAAAGGCCGAACTCGAAGACAAGATGAAGATTCTGATGCTGCCAAAGGACCCCAACGATGATAAGAACATCATCATGGAAATCCGTGGGGCAGCCGGTGGGGATGAAGCTAGCTTGTTCGCAGCTGACCTGCTGAACATGTACTCCCGTTACGCGGAACGTCAGGGATGGCAGACGGAAATTATCGACGAATCCCCTACCGAAGTCGGTGGGTACAAGGAAGTCGTTGTGATGATTACCGGGGATTCTGTGTACTCCAAGCTTAAGTTTGAGAATGGCGCGCACCGAGTTCAGCGGATTCCATCAACTGAAAGTGCTGGTCGTGTGCACACCAGTACCGCCACGGTTGGGGTAATGCCTGAATACGAACAGGTTGACTTGGTGCTTGATGCCAAGGACATCCGGACTGATGTGTTCCGTTCCAGTGGTGCGGGTGGTCAGCACATTAATAAAACCAGTTCCGCCGTGCGGATGACGCATATCCCAACGAACATCGTTGTGTCCATGCAGGATCAGCGTTCCCAGCAGCAGAACCGGGCCAAGGCACTCCAGATTCTGACCACGCGTGTGTACGATTACTACGAAAGTCAGAATGCTGAGGCTTATGCAGAAAAGCGGAAGACATCTGTTGGGACGGGGGACCGTTCCGAACGTATCCGGACGTACAACTACCCACAGAACCGGGTGACGGATCACCGGATTGGCCTCAGTTTGAACAAGCTCGACCGAATCATGAACGGGGAACTCGATGACGTCATCGATGCGCTGATTGTGCACGACCAGACGGCAAAGCTGGAACAGTTGGGCAATGACTAAGACGTACGCAGCAGCACTGCAAGCGGCAACGAAGCGGTTAGAGGCCGCAGGAATTGACCCAGATGGTGCGAATTACGTGCTGACTACGCGTCTTGATTGGCGTCGTAGCCAGTTAGTGCTCCATGGGCGTGACGAAATGCCAGCAGAAACGCTGACGCAGTTCGATCAGGACGTGGATGCGTTGGTTGCGGGCAATCCGGCACAATACGTTGTTGGCCGCGCGCCATTTTGGGGCAGGTGGTTTGTTGTGAACCCGGGCGTTCTGATACCGCAGTTCGATACCGAATTACTCGTTGAGTGGATGCTTGAGGATCAAGTCGGCGGGTACGGGATTGATGTCGGAACGGGCAGCGGCGCCATTGGGGTGACACTCAAGCTGGAACGGCCCTTGATGCACATGACGTTATCGGATATTAGTCAACCCGCATTGACGGTGGCGGCGGCCAACGTGCGTGCGTTGAACGCTGAGGTGACCCTGAATCAAGGCAACCTGCTTGAAGGAACCGACAAGTACGATGTGATTGTGGCGAACTTGCCATACATCGCGTACGATGAACGCGATGTGATGGATCCATCCGTGGTGGCGCACGAGCCACACTTGGCCCTCTTTGCCGAGGATAACGGGTTGGCCCTGTTTCGGGAACTTTTCCAACAGATTCCCCGTCATATTCGCCCGGGTGCGCGGGTCTACCTTGAGTTCGGTTACCACCAAAAGGCCGCGATTGCGCGGATGATTGCGACCATGCTCCCACTGGGGACGGCGACATTCCGCCGTGACGACGCGGGCCATGATCGTGCCGTTCGCATTCAGTTTTAGATTGAAAGTGTGACTTAAAGTGAAAACAACAATTTACACACGCGACACTGTTGCCGGTGCCGCAAAGCAGATTCAGGCGGGAGAACTGGTTTCTTTTCCCACCGAAACTGTGTACGGTTTGGGTGCTGACGCGACGAACGTTGACGCCGTGAAGAAGGTTTACGTTGCGAAGGGTCGGCCTTCCGACAATCCGCTCATCGTGACGGTGGCGGATCCCGAAACGGTCGCCAAGTTTGCCCAAGTGACGCCTGACGCCAAGAAGTTGATGGCACAATTCTGGCCGGGTCCCTTGACCATTATTTTACCCATCATTCCGGGTGCCCTCGACATGGCGGTGACGGGCGGCCTGCAAACCGCAGCCTTCCGTGAACCGGATAATGAGGCCACGCGCGAACTGATTCGGCTCGCCGGGACGCCAATCGTGGGGCCATCCGCGAACTTGTCCGGGAAGCCTAGTCCGACAACCGCGCAACACGTCCTGCACGATATGGACGGCCGGATTGCGGGCATTCTCGACGACGGGCCTGCGCGTGTTGGGGTCGAATCGACCGTGATTGACATGTCCGGTGCGGTGCCCGCAATTTTGCGACCTGGTGCGGTTGATGAAACCATGCTGGAACCAATTATTGGTCAGGTAGCAACGGACAAGCACAAGGTGGGGGCGAAGGAAACGCCGAAAGCACCGGGGATGAAGTACAAGCATTACGCCCCCGAAGCACAGGTCGTCATTATCGATACGCCTGAGCAGTTCCCAGACGCAATCCAGTGGGCAACGACGAAGGGGTACGATTTTGGCCTGCTCGCAACGGATACGGTTTTAGCGGGAGCACCTGCTGAGTTGCCACAGTATTCGTTGGGGGATGACTTGCAGAGTGCGACACGCGATTTGTTTGCGGGGCTGCGGTACTTTGATTTACACCCAGACGTTAAAGTCGTTTTGGCTCAAGGGTTCAGCGACGACGGCTTCGGTGCAGCGTACATGAACCGCCTATCCAAAGCAGCTGGCGGAACGCACTTCTAGCGGTGGTTGTGGGGTGAAATTTGGCTCCGGTTTTTGGGGGTGTCTCCAATGGTGGGGCACGGCTCCATAATTCCATCCAAAGCCCGGATGAAATTATTTCGCCTCGCTTTGAGCCTGTCAGGAAAACCACCTGTCAGTCTCAAAGCCGGCCCGTTTCTAAGCGGTAAACCGCTAAGAAACTTTCACCACTTCCGCACCCCCAAAAACCTCCGCCAAATTTCGCCGCACAACGACCTAAGCAACGTGTCGCACGTGACCCACTGTGTATGTGTTTTCAGTTGTGGTGACTAACGTGAACTCGACGATGACCGAGCGTGACGTGCTGGTTCTTACAGCGAAGCAATAACTAATTCTGAACTTAGCATAAGCTGTCTGGTTATCGATATTTGCGGATGCAGCGCGAATGAAGCCAAGTTCGGAAGTTAATGCGGGTCTTGCATTCACTTTCACGTCATCCCGCCACCGGATTCTTTTTTGCAATTTCTGGAAACTTAGCTATAATATTAAAGGCTGTGCGCCTGCGTGGGGTGCACTGATAGATAGGAGAGACAAACAACATGGGTAAATTTACCGTTTTGAACCACCCGCTGATTCAACACAAACTAACAATTATTCGTGACAAGAACGTTGGGACCAAGGAATTCCGTGAGGTCGCTAACGAAATTGCCGAATTGATGGTGTATGAAATTACCCGTGATTTGCCCCTTGAGGACGTTGAAGTTGAAACACCAATGGGAAAGAGCATTCAGAAGCAGTTGGCCGGTAAGAAGCTGGCTGTTATTCCGATTCTTCGTGCTGGCCTCGGCATGGTGGATGGTGTTCTGGAACTGATTCCAGCGGCGAAGGTTGGCCACATCGGGATGTACCGTGACGAAAAAACCTTGAAGCCGCACGAATACTTCGTTAAGATGCCAACCGACATCGATCAGCGCGACCTGCTGATTGTGGACCCAATGCTCGCAACTGGTGGCTCTGCTAACATGGCCATCGACGCACTGAAGAAGCGTGGGGCACAGTCCATGCGCCTCGTCGTGCTCGTTGCTGCACCAGAAGGGGTTAAGGCTGTTCAAGAAGCACACCCTGACGTTGACATTTACGCAGCTGCCCTTGATGAACACTTGACCGAGAGCGGCTACATCTTCCCTGGTCTGGGCGACGCGGGTGACCGGTTGTTCGGGACGAAGTAAGTTAAATCGAATTAAAAAGAGCATCAATTCCGGCATAATTTTCAATGCCGGAATTGATGCTTTTTAGTTTGCGACGACTGTCAGAAGATGACTTTTACGACACATCCGCAGCGTCAGAATCGTTTTGCTTGTATAGATGCAGGCGCCGGTACAAGCTATACCCGATGAGGAAGGTCACAATGTCAGCGATGGCCTGTACCCAAATGACACCGGCGAGGCCGAAGAAATGGGAGAGCACGATGAGGGCAACCGCGAAAATAACGGCCTGACGGGATAATGCCATGATGAGGGCGCTGAATGGGGCACCCACAGATTGAAAAACCGTTGTGAAAACGAGAATCAACCCAATGAAAGGCGTCGTGATGAGCAGGGCACGTAACATCAGGGTTCCCTGCGTAACAATCGTGGGTTGATTCAAGAAGGCGGCGATGAGGTGGGGCGCCAGCAACATGAGAATGCTGGCACAGATGAAGGCGTATCCTGCTTCAATCAGCATGTCGAAGCGGAGAATTTCCCGCAGCCGCGCGTGATTGCCCGCGCCGTAGTTATAACCGATGAGTGGTTGGGCACCAAACGCGAACCCAATCATAATCATCATGACAACGAGGTAAACCTTTTGCGCAATTCCCATGGCGGCCACCGCGTTCGCACCGTATCCGGCGAGATAGTTGTTGAGGAGCATCATCCCAAAACTCTGGGTGAAATTTGTGATTGACGCGGGGATGCCGATACTGACGACTGCCCAGATTATTTTCCGGGAAATATGTGCGAGTTTTGGGGAAATGGACAACTTCTTTGCGCCACGCATGAAGTAAATCAACAGGCCGGTGTTGACCACGTAGCCAAGGACGTTGGCGAACGCCACACCCGCTGCGCCCCAGTGGCAAACGAACAGGAAAAGCGGATCAAGAATGAGCGTGAGGAGCGTGCCGCTGAGGGTGGCAACCATCGACAGCTTGGCGAGTCCTTCCGTACGAATGATATTACCAGGGACGAGGGAGACAATGATGAAGGTCGACCCCAGCGTCATCACGTGGTAGAAATCGCGGATGTACGGCATTGTCGCTGCGTTTGCACCAAGTAAGTGGAGAATGGGCGTTTCGAACACAAGCATGAGTGCCGTCAGAATCAGGCTAAGAATAATAGCAGCGTAAAGGCTAAAACTACTGATACGCTGACTTAAATTGTAGTTACGTTTGCCCAGAACACGTGAAATGACGGCACTGCCGCCCAAGCCGAAAATGTCCCCAACTGCCAACATAAACGAGAAGAGGGGGCTCCCCAACGCAATCCCCGCGACCAAATTTGCATTCCCAGTTTGGGCCACGAAGAAGGTGTCAGCAAGGTTGTAAATCATGCTGGCTAACATGCCGAGAACGACGGGAAGTGCGAGTTGCATATAGGCTTTGGGAATCGGGGCCTTTTCGAACAAATCATCCATGGGTGGTGAATCCTCCTTAGTCAGTTGTGAAAAAGTGCATGGCGCCTACTATACCCGTTCGTAAAAGGCCACGTAAGAACTTTTTTAGAGGCCTAGCCGTGTATTTTGACTAGACGTATTATATAATTTGGATTCGCTAGGTACGGACAACCTATCGTCATTGAAGAAAATGATATTTGAAAATGGAGACTTGAAAAATGAAAGTAACGGTACCTTTGACCGAAAGCGGCGTACTCGCGGATCGGTTCAGCAAGTACGCAACGGGGGATGATGTCTACGAAGGCCGTCCCGTGCGCAGTTTTCCAATCACGCTGCGTGACCTCCCAGCTGGTACGCGGACAATCGCGTTAACGCTTGTTGACGATGATGCGATTCCGGTTGCGGGCTTCTCGTGGATTCACTGGACGGCTGCAAATATTCCCGCAACGTGGACGACCATTCCGGAAGATGCAAGTCGAGAATCGACTGGCGCATTCCTGCAGGGAAAGAATTCGAATGCGTCACGCTACGTGGGTTGTGATGATTCCGCTGTTTACCAACGCTACACGGGTCCCCGTCCGCCAGACAAGGTACACCACTATACATTGAAGGTTTACGCGGTGGATACAAAACTCGCGCTAACAGAAGGGTTCTACATGAACGAACTCGGCCACGCGCTGGCGGGTCACGTTCTGGCTGAGGTGACGGTTGATTTGCCCAGCCGCGCGTAGTTATAGCGACGAATCACAGAGCAGCACAAAGCGGTTAGAAGATGAGGATTAACGTAAAAATGACGCTGGGGTGCACTTCCCCGGCGTCATTTTTACGTTAATTTGTGCTTCAGACTTCCACTGTGTTGTTCGGCGGTGAAAACGGCCGTTATCTATGCAAATGCAGAAGTTACGGTGAGGATTCTATCATTAATAAAAAGTTCTTCTTTACACCTCGAAAAAAGAGGCGCTAAATATTATAGAAATAATTTGTCCATTCGCATTTCATTTAATGTCAGCGAAAAGTCGAATACCTATTTCAAAAAGGTGAATTGTCTGTCATGATACAATTCATACCATGTGCAAGGTAATCGCAACGAACAACCTATGCTCGTCAATTGCTATGTAGGTGTGTTGGTGGCGACCTTGTGTGCGGCACGTTGTTAGGGTCCAAAAACTGCAGCGCACAAAACTGACGACCAGCATACCGGCACCCAGCAGCAAAAAAAGCGACACTTTGTTAACTTTGTTGTTTTCGCTGCTGGATAATTTGGACCTGATGGCGGTATCAGGCCCCGTGCTTTAAAGTAGGTTGCGCTTTCACACTTGAAACCCGAAAGGCCCTGTCATGTCGGCGTTTTTCCTTTGTTTTTTGTGGTTGAAGGTGGTAGAGTAATCATTGTATTTTGTGGGGACTCTACAAAATCCGTATTAAGAAAGTTTTGTCCCACTAAGATGATAAGGATCTCTCTGGGTAACAAGTTTTCGTAAGGAGGTGAATTCTGTGGACGATAAATATCCCTACCTGCAATTAGGTCCGGTACGGTTTAACCTAGCGAATGACATTCCAATGTTGATCTCAGCAATTGTTGTCTTCTTAATCGTTTTCTATCTGTCGCGTAAGCCAAAGCTGCGCCCGGATGGCAAACAAAACCTGTTGGAATGGCTGATTGACTTTACTAACGGGATTGTTCGCGGTGAAATGCCGGGGAAAGCAGGCGGTTTCTTTCAACTGCTTGCCTTCACCATGTTCCTGTTTGTGTTCATCATGAACCAATTGGGACTGTTCATTGATTTAAAGATTGATGGTGTGAGCTGGTTCCATTCGCCAACCGCCAGTCCTGTCATTACCATGACGCTGGCATCGACGATTTTGTTCCTGACTCACTACTATGGGGTTCAGAACAAGAAGTTCAAGGGCTATCTCAAGGGATATGCTAATCCAATGAACATCCTGGAAGAGTTTACCAACTTCATGACGCTCTCACTGCGTCTGTACGGTAACATCTTCGCTGGGGAAATTCTTGTGATGCTTATCCGTCAGCTTGCGTTGTCGGGTGTGGCACCATACGTCACGTTCCCATTAGGCTTTATCGTTGAAGTAATTTGGCAAGGGTTCTCAGTCTTCATTGGCAGTATCCAAGCTTATATTTTTGTAACGCTCGGGACAGTCTACATGTCTCACAAAGTTGTCTCAGAATAGTTTTTAGGAGGAAATATACTCATGAAAGAACTCGCAACAGCTATCGTAGCTGGTTTGGCAGCCCTGGCTGCTGGTATTGGTAACGGTCAGGTTATTGGTAAGACAATCGAAAGTATGGCACGCCAGCCAGAACTCTCCGGTCAACTCCGTGGGACGATGCTTCTCGGTGTTGGTTTGATCGAAGCTGTGCCAATCATCGCGATTGCCATCTCCTTCCTCATTCTCTTCAGCTAATTTACGTGACCCTACGTTACGTATTTTATATAGAAAAGAAGGGAGTGGCATAGATGATTAACGGAATGATTAGTGCCGCTGCTGGGCTTACTTGGGGTGATACCCTGTTTGGTCTGTCCACCTTCATCGTACTGATGCTGCTTGTCGGTCACTTCGCCTGGAACCCCGTCACCAAGATGATGGCTTCTCGTCAGGAAAAGATTACGTCTGACCTCGATTACGCGGACCAGAGCCGTGACGAGGCAGATAAGCTTCTTGCCCAGCGCAAGAACGAACTGCAGAGCACCCAGGCTGATGCCGTCAACATCATTAACACGGCAAAGGTTAACGGTGAAACACAGAGTAAGAAGATTATTGCCGATGCACACGCACAGGCAACAGACCTGAAGACCAAGGCCGAAGCAGATATTGCACAGGCGAAGCAGGACGCTTTGAACAGTGCCCGTGATCAGGTTGCTGACCTGTCAGTTGCGATTGCCAGCAAGATTATTGGCAAGGAACTGTCAGCAGGCGACCAGCAGGCCCTCATTGACGATTACATCAAGGGGCTAGGTGATTAAGATGGCGCTAACAAACGCGGTAGTTGCCCCGCGGTATGGTGCAGCACTTTACGCACTTGCCAGCGAGACGAATCAGGTCGAACTGATTAACGAAGAATTACAGCAGCTCAAGGCTGTTTGCGATGCGACGCCTCAACTACTCGCCGCTTTGGACGCTCCCGAGCTGACGCCAGCGGTTAAGCAGAACATGGTGGACACCCTCAAGAAGGATGCCAGCCAGCCAGTTGCAAACTTGATCCAGATGATTTTTGACTACGGTCGCATTGCGGCATTGCCAGCAATCATCGCCGATTTTGCGCAACAGGCACAGACTGACGCCGGCATCGTTTACGGTACCGTCGTGAGCGCTGTTGAACTAACGACGCAGCAGACTGAACGGCTCAGCGCCGCAGTGGCGGCTAAGCTGTCGGCGAAGAAAGCACACCTGACACCGGTCGTTGACCCAAGTGTTATTGGTGGTGTGCGAGTAGAGGCCGCAAACCGCGTGATTGACGGAACGGTTGCACACCGTATCGATCAGATTCGCGTTGCTTTGCGGGCACATTAGAGATTTAGTTAAGAGGTGAAGTCATGGCTATCAAATCAGAAGAAATCAGCGCACTGATTAAACAACAGTTAGCGCAGTACAAGACCGACCTCGATGTTGAGGAAATCGGGACCGTTACCTACGTTGGTGACGGGATTGCCCGTGCTCACGGTCTGGACAACGCCATGGCCGGTGAACTCTTGCAATTCGCAAACGGTTCATACGGGATGGCACAGAACCTTGAAACAAATGATGTTGGGATTATCATCCTTGGTGAATTCGACGACATCCGTGAAGGCGATACGGTTAAGCGTACCGGCCGCATCATGGAAGTTCCTGTCGGCGATGCACTGATTGGACGTGTTGTGAACACGTTGGGTCAGCCACTTGATGGCCTTGGTGACATTAAGACCGACAAGACGCGGCCTATCGAAAACCCAGCGCCTGGGGTTATGCAGCGGAAGTCCGTTTTCGAACCCCTGCAGACCGGGCTGAAGGCGGTTGACGCCCTCGTTCCAATCGGTCGTGGCCAGCGTGAATTGATTATCGGGGACCGTAAGACTGGGAAGACCAGTATCGCGATTGATACGATCATCAACCAGAAGGATCAGGACATGATCTGTATCTACGTTGCGATTGGGCAGAAGGATTCAACTGTGCGTGCACAGGCTGAAACCCTGCGCAAGTTCGGTGCGATGGATTACACAATCGTGGTTTCTGCCGGTCCTTCTGAACCAGCACCAATGCTCTACCTGGCACCATACGCGGGTGCAGCGATGGGTGAAGAATTCATGTACAACGGCAAGCACGTCCTCATCGTGTACGATGATCTGACGAAGCAAGCTTCCGCATACCGTGAAATTTCCTTGCTCCTCCGTCGGCCACCTTCCCGTGAAGCTTACCCTGGGGATATCTTCTACACGCACTCCCGTTTGCTTGAACGCAGTGCGAAGTTGAGTGATGAATTGGGTGGTGGGTCCATGACCGCACTGCCAATCATCGAAACCCAGGCCGGTGACGTTTCTGCTTATATTCCAACGAACGTTATCAGTATTACGGATGGTCAAATCTTCCTGCAGAGCGATCTCTTCTACGCGGGCACACGTCCAGCTATCGATGCTGGGACTTCTGTTTCCCGTGTTGGTGGGGACGCACAGCTTAAGGCAATGAAGAAGGTTGCCGGGACCTTGCGTCTTGATCTCGCAAGTTTCCGTGAACTTGAAGCCTTCAGTCAGTTCGGTTCCGACCTGGATGCAGCAACGCAGGCCAAGTTGAACCGTGGACGCCGGACCGTTGAAGTATTGAAGCAGCCTCTGCACAAGCCATTGCCTGTTCAGAACCAGGTTGTCATTCTTTACGCTTTGACGCATGGTTTCCTTGACAGCGTGCCTGTGACCGATATTCTGCGTTTCGAATCAGAATTGTTCGACTACTGCGACAGCAATGCAGCCGACCTGATGAAGCAGATTGTGGAAACGGGTAAGTTGCCTGATACCGACAAGCTTGATGCAGCGCTGAAGGCGTTCTCCGCCGGGTTTGCGCCTAGTGAGTCCGCTGACACCGCCAAGTAGGGGGTGTTCACATGGCTGATTCTTTAATTGACATCAAGCGGCGCATTGCGTCGACCAAGAAGACCCGCCAGATTACAGCGGCCATGCAGATGGTCTCTGGGGCGAAGTTGTCTCAGGTTGAGAAGAAGTCCGGTGCCTATCAGATTTACGCCGATAAGATTCGGGAAACCGTCACGCACTTGGCAGCCAGTCAGCTGCTCAGTATGGCGGCTAACCAGGATCTGGCAAGTGCAGGTGCCGACGACAAGGACGACAAGCGCGTTCGTGTTGCCGACCTGCTTCAGGAACGTCCCGTCAAGAAGGTGGGTTACCTCGTCATGACGAGTGACCGCGGCCTTGTTGGGAGCTATAACAGCAACGTTCTGAAGCCCATGTTGGATGTTTTGAAGAACGACGAGCACCCTTCCACAGTTTTGGCTGTTGGGGGCGTGGGCGCCGATTTCTTCAAGGCACGCAATGTGAGTGTTGCCTACGAATACCGGGGCATCTCTGATGTGCCAACTTTCAACGAAGTCCGTGAAATCGTGAAGACAGCTGTTTCAATGTACGATAATGAAGTGTTTGATGAACTTTACGTGTGCTACAACCACCACGTGAACTCATTGACCTCCATGTTCCGTGTTGAAAAGATGCTGCCAATTAACGACTTGGACCCTGCTGAAGTTGAGGACACACCTGTTGCATATTTGACCGAACCCGACTTGGATGCTGTCCTTGACGCGGTTCTGCCACAGTACGCAGAGAGTCTGATTTTCGGTGCCATCATGGACGCGAAGACGGCGGAACACGCTGCTTCAATGACGGCCATGAAGAGTGCAACCGATAATGCTGATAACTTGATCGGTGACCTGTCGACCCGTTACAACCGGGCGCGTCAGGCGCAGATTACGACCGAACTGACTGAAATCGTCAGTGGGGCCGCAGCGGTAGAATAAAAGCAGAATACTGGGGTGCGCGCAGATTTTTTGCGCGCCCCAATAGTAGGGAGGACATACAATTGAGTAATAGTACAGGGAAAATCGTCACCGTGATCGGCCCTGTCGTCGATGTGGCCTTTCCCATTAACGATTCCTTGCCTAAGATTAACAACGCCATGAACATCAAGAAGGCGGATGGCTCAACGCTTGTCGTTGAAGTCGCCGTTGAATTGGGTGATGGTGTGATGCGGACCATCGCGATGGCCAGCACGGATGGCTTGCAGCGTGGGATGGAAGTTACCGATACCGGTGCACCTATCTCCGTGCCTGTAGGGAAGGACACTCTTGGTCGAGTGTTCAACGTTTTGGGAGAACCAATCGATGGTGGCGATACGTTCGCTGCTGATCACAAGCGCGACAGCATTCACAAGTCTGCACCTAAGTTCGAAGACCTCTCCACGGGTTCCGAAATTCTGGAAACCGGGATTAAGGTTATCGACTTGCTTGCCCCTTACCTTCGTGGTGGGAAAGTTGGTCTGTTCGGTGGTGCCGGTGTTGGGAAGACGGTTCTGATTCAGGAACTGATTCACAACATCGCCGAAGAACACGGTGGGATTTCCGTGTTTACCGGGGTTGGTGAACGGACGCGTGAAGGGAACGACCTTTACTTCGAAATGAAGGAATCTGGCGTTCTTGAAAACACGGCCATGGTCTTCGGTCAGATGAACGAATCTCCTGGTGCCCGTATGCGTGTGGCACTGACTGGTTTGACCATCGCTGAATACTTCCGTGATGTCGAAGGCCAGGATGTGCTCCTGTTCATCGATAACATCTTCCGTTTCACGCAAGCTGGTTCCGAAGTTTCCGCGCTGCTTGGCCGTGTGCCTAGTGCCGTGGGTTACCAGCCAACGCTGGCAACCGAAATGGGTCAGTTGCAGGAACGGATTACGTCCACGAAGAAGGGTTCCGTTACGTCAATCCAGGCCGTTTACGTGCCTGCCGATGACTATACTGACCCTGCGCCTGCAACGACTTTCGCCCACTTGGATGCCACGACGAACCTTGAACGTCGTCTGACCCAGATGGGGATTTACCCAGCCGTTGACCCACTTGCTTCTTCCTCCAGTGCCTTGACCCCAGAAATCGTGGGTCAGGAACACTATGACGTTGCAACGAAAGTTCAGCAGGTTCTCCAGCGTTACCAGGAATTGCAGGATATTATCTCAATTCTGGGGATGGACGAACTGTCTGACGAAGAAAAGCTGGTTGTGGCGCGTGCGCGTCGGATCCAGTTCTTCCTGAGCCAGAGCTTCAACGTGGCTGAACGATTCACCGGGATTAAGGGTGCTTACGTGCCCGTTGAAGAAACCGTTAAGGACTTCAAGGCAATCCTCGATGGTGAATACGATGATGTCCCTGAAGAAGCATTCCGTCTTGTCGGTGACATTAACGACGTGATGGAAAAGGCAAAGACGCTCGGGTACGATCCTGAAGCAGCTAAGTAGTAGGAGGGGATAGGCATGGCCGACGAGCAACAAGTGTTGACGGTGAATATCGTCACGCCAGACGGCATCGTTTATGACCACCACGCCAAAATGGTGGTTGTCCGTTCGGTAGACGGTGATCTCGGCATTATGGCGAACCACGAACCAATCGTGGCCCCCCTGCAGATTGGTGAAGTTCGCGTCCAGCGTATTGACAACCCAGGCCACGAAGACCGCATTGCGGTTAACGGTGGCTTTATGGAAGTCCAGCACAACAAGGCTTCCATCGTTGCTGATTCCGCTGAACGTGCGCGCGACATCGACCTCACGCGTGCACAGGCTGCGCGTGAACGTGCTGAGCGTAAGATTGAAACTGCCAAGCAAGAGCAGAACAAGAACGATTTGCGGCGTGCACAGGTTGCTTTGCAGCGTGCGCTTAACCGTATTAACGTTAAGAGCGACAAGTAGTTCGTTTAATTCGAAAAGCCACCCTGCATTTGCAGGGTGGCTTTTTCGTGGGTGCGCCATAAGTCCAAGGCACACGAACATTATATCTAGTCTTCTGGCGCAGCCTCTTTTTCTTGTTATTTCTCCATAAACTTCGTACACTGAACATAACAATTCTGATTGAAGACGGGGAACGACAAATGCAAAAAAAGCGCACATACAAACTCAAGTCATACGTCAACGCCAGCCATGCTGTACGCTGGGAATCAGGTGTTGGGCAGCAACATAACCACACGTGGGAGATTATCTGCGAGCTCCACACCACGTCCGAGATGGTGGCGTTCTACGACATTGAGAAGTTACTGCGGGCGGCACTCGAAGAATTGTCCGGAAAGTTTTTGAATGAGTTACCCGAATTCAAGGAACTTAACCCCACCGTGGAGAACGTGACGGAGTACCTGTTCGACAAAATCAGCCTAATCTTGGGTGAGAACGGCGGGGAATTACTCCGGATTGAAGTTAGCGACTCACCAACACGCTCCTACTGCATCGACATCCGCGAGTAGATGGTGGTGAGCGGATGTTACTTGATGATGCCAAGGTCGCTCGCATTGCTCACGGCCGTTTAGCTACCTTTGCTTATTGGTCCTTCAATGAAACGCAAGAACTCAGCGGGCACGGCTCCGCGCCAAGTAGACAGTCAAATAATTAAAGTCTTATGCGCTTTCTTGAACGGCATGATTCCGGTAT
>CAKRNG010000036.1 GCA_934370925.1 uncultured Lacticaseibacillus sp.
CTGGGTTAAGCGCAGACTTCTGGGGCACGTAGCTCGACTAGGATGTAACGTTCGTGTGCCTTGGACTTATGGCGCACACACGGGACGCCTTTGAGACTGGCTGACGGGCTTTGTCAGACAGGGTCAAAGCGAGGTGGAATAATTATGGAGCCGTGCCCCACCACTGGAGACACGCAAAAGCCGGAGTCAAACTGCCCCCCACAACCGCCACCCTTTTCGCCACACTCTTGTTAGATAACCTTACACAAATCATGGACTTTTTACCTAAATTTAAGCTATTCTAGAACCATTATTTTCAAGAAAGTGGTGGCAGTAATGAAACATCGTTGGTTCTGGACCGCCCTTGTCGCACTGTTTGTCGGCATGGTCGCGTTCCTTACACCCCAGTCCGTGAATGCGGCAGAAGAGACTTACACAATCGGCACTGATGTCACGTTTGCCCCGTTCGAATTTGCGAACAAGGACAACAAGTACGTCGGGATTGATATTGATTTGATGAATGCAATCGCCAAAGAGGAAGGCTTCAAGGTAACCATCAAGCCCCTCGGTTTCAACGCGGCGGTGCAGGCACTTGAAGCCAAGCAAATTGATGGCGTCATTGCAGGGATGAGCATCACCCCCGAACGGCAGCAAAAGTTCGAGATGAGTAACCCCTACTACACGTCTGGTGTCGTCGGGGCCGTCAAGAAGGGGTCAACCATCAAGTCGCTGAACGACATGCGTGGCAAGCGCGTGGCCGTGAAGACGGGGACTGCCTCCGCAGATTACATCAACAGCATTAAAGACAAGTACAACCTGACCGTTGTGACCTTCGATGATTCCAACAACATGTACCAAGACGTCATCACGGGCAACTCCGCAGCGTGCTTCGAAGACCAGCCCGTCATGCAATATGGGATTGCGACCGGTCTGGCGCTCAAAATCGTCACCAAGCCCGCAAACTCCGGGAGTTACGGAATTGCCGTCGCGAAGGGCAACCAAACCCTCGTTAACAAAATCAACGACGGGATTAAGAAGCTCAAAGCAAACGGCAAGTACGATAAGATTGTTGCGAAGTACCTCGGCACGGGCAGCACGGCCTCCCAGAAGAAGCAGAACGCCAAGACGCAGGAAACGGATCACTCCTTCCTTGGCCTTCTGAAGACCAACAGCAGTACGCTTCTCAGTGGGTTGGGCGAAACCCTCCTGCTGACCATCGTGGCCATCATCTGCGCCACCATTGTTGGGGTGCTCGTTGGTCTCCTCGGTGTCATTCCTAACAAATTCGCGCAGGGCGTGGCCACAACGTTCATCTACATTTTCCGTGGTCTCCCACTCATGGTGCTGGCCCTGTTCATCTACACGGGGATTCCTAGTTTGACGGGCACCAAGATTCCTGCGTTCATCGCTGGGATTGTCACGCTCACCCTCAACGAAGGGGCGTACACCGCCGCTTTCGTGAAGGGTGGCATTAACTCCGTCGACGGTGGGCAAATGGAAGCCGCACGCAGCTTGGGGCTCCCTTGGGCCAAGGCCATGCGCCGGGTCATCTTGCCACAGGGGATTAAAATCATGATTCCGTCCTTCATCAACCAATTCATCATCACGTTGAAGGACACGTCCATTCTCTCCGTCATTGGCCTGCTTGAATTAACGCAGACCGGGAAGATTATCATTGCGCGTAACATGGAAGGATTCAAGATCTGGACGATGGTCGCGCTGATGTATCTCATCATCATTACGTTACTGACATGGTTATCAAACTGGGTACAGAAAAAGGTGAATGCATAATGACAACACGTGTAGAAATGAAAGATGTACACAAGCAATATGGTCAAAACGACGTCATTAAGGGCGTTGATTTGCAGGTTCAGGACAATGAAGTGGTCGTTCTCATCGGCCCTTCTGGTGCGGGGAAGAGTACCGTTTTGCGCATGATTAACGGGCTCGAAACCACCACAACCGGTTCCATCGTTATCGACGGCAAGGACATCGCCAAGCCTGGGATCGACATTAACAAGACGCGCGAGAAGATTGGGATGGTGTTCCAGCACTTCAACCTCTTCCCGAACATGTCCGTTCGCGACAACATCACCCTCGCGCCCGTTGAACTGGGCGTCATGGATAAGGCAGCCGCAACCGCAGAAGCCGACAAGCTACTCGCAACGGTTGGGCTGAGTGAAAAGGCCGACGCCATGCCTGCTTCCCTGTCTGGTGGACAGAAACAGCGTGTCGCGATTGCCCGCGCCCTGGCAATGAAGCCCGAAATCATGCTGTTTGACGAACCAACCAGCGCGCTGGATCCAGAAATGGTCGGTGACGTGTTGGGCGTTATGCGTAAGCTCGCCAAGCAGGGCATGACGATGGTTATCGTGACCCACGAAATGGGCTTTGCCAAGGAAGTGGCGGACCGCGTCGTCTTCTTCGGTGACGGGAAGATTCTGGAACAGGGCACACCTGAACAGATTTTTGACCACCCGAACCACCCACGTCTGCAGACCTTCTTGAACCAGGTGCTGAACGCATAGCTGCAAGACGGACTGGACAGTTCTGGGAATGTACCAAAGGAGAACACTTTTTATGAAGAAGAAATGGCTGATTGCAAGCTTATTGACTGCCTTTGTCGCCCTTTTCGCCGCCTTCGCACCCGTTAAAACACAGGCGGCAACCGAAAAGACCTACACGTTCGGGACGGATGTGACGTACGCGCCGTTCGAGTTCGCCAATAAGAATAACAAGTACATCGGGATTGACCTCGATATCATCCAGGCCATCGCGAAAAAGGAAGGCTTCAAGGTCGTCGTCAAACCACTTGGGTTCAACACCTCGGTGCAGTCCCTCGAAGCCAAGCAAATTGACGGCGTGATTGCCGGCATGACCATCACGCCAGAACGTCAGGCGAAGTTCGCCATGTCCACGCCTTACTACCCAACCGGCCCTGTCGCTGCCGTCAAGAAGGGCTCCGACGTCAAGAAGCTGAGCGATTTGCGTGGCAAGCGCGTCGCCATCAAGACGGGGACCGCCGCCGCGGACTACGCGGAATCCATCAAGAAGAAGTACGGTTTCACCACCGTTACCTTCGATGATTCCAACAACATGTACCAAGACGTGCTCACCGGAAATTCCGTTGCGTGTTTCGACGACCAACCCGTTCTCCAGTACGCCATCGCAACCGGTGAGAAGCTCCACATCGTCAGCAAGCCCGAAACCGTGAAGTACTACGGGATTGCGCTGAACAAAGACCGGAATGACGACCTGCTGAAGAAAATCAATGCCGGTATCAAGGCGATTAAGGCGGATGGCACGTACGACAAAATTGTGGCCAAGTACCTCGGTAACGGCACAGTTGCTGCTCAGAAGAAGAAAAACGCGAAAACGCAAGAAAAGGACCGGAGCTTCATGGGCCTGCTGCGCGAAAACTGGTCCACGCTCCTCTCTGGGCTGGGCGAAACGCTCCTCCTGACGTTGGTTGCCATTATTTGTGCCACCATCATCGGGGTGCTCGTTGGCCTGCTCGGTGTGATTCCAAATGCCTTTGCACGCGGCACAGCCACCACGTTCATCTACATCTTCCGGGGCCTGCCACTGCTCGTCCTGGCACTCTTCATTTACTCTGGGATTCCAAGTCTGACGGGCGCAAAAATCCCCGCATTCATCGCCGGCATTATCACGCTGACGCTGAACGAAGGGGCGTACACCGCCGCGTTCGTCCGGGGTGGGATTCAATCCGTTGACGCCGGCCAAATGGAGGCCGCGCGGAGCTTAGGCCTTCCTTGGGGCAAAGCCATGCGTCGGGTCATTCTGCCACAGGGACTGCGTATGATGGTCCCATCCTTCATCAACCAATTCATCATCACCTTGAAGGACACGTCGATTCTTTCCGTCATCGGTTTACTTGAACTGACACAAACGGGGAAAATCATTATCGCGCGCAACATGGAAGGATTCAAGATTTGGACCATGGTCGCACTGATTTACTTAGTGATCATCACGCTGCTCACTTGGCTCTCCCACTGGGTTGAACGCCGCATCCGCTAGTGTCTCGCGGTGGTGGCACAGTTTTCCGCTACCCTTCTCCTTGTGAATGAGACGTAGCGATGACGGCTAAGGGCGCCGTCATCGTTTAAAAACCGCGATTTTCATTCGAGGATCGCGGTTTTTAATATCGTCATCTACATCCCCAGACCGATTTTTTCAGAAAACGTCCGCCATGCCTGCGTTAACGTGATACGATGATATCCAATAACACATACCAGCCTATTTAAGGGGAATTTTATATGGGACATTTCTTAGTAATTATTATCGTTGGTGCCATTATCGGAAGCATTGGCGGTTCCTTCGTTAGTCGCGATCTCGGTGCAGGGTGCGGGGGAAACATCGTCGCCGGACTCGTGGGTTCATGGATTGGCACCAAATTTTTGGGTGATTGGGGCTGGCACGTGGCCGGCATTGCCATCTTCCCATCCATTATCGGCGCAATGGTTTTCGTGTTTGTGGCCTCCCTATTCATCGGCCACAAGCGGTAAAACCCTTCTTAGGCAGGAGGCTGCGCCAGAAGACGGTTTGGCCCCGGTATACAAGGTAGGGGGCAGTCTTCTGGCGCGCGACTGGATGTAATGTTCGTGTGCCTTGGACTTATGGCGCACCCACCTTATCGCCACTCCTTTTGCGCACCGCGGCTTTTTGGTGGTGCTTTTTCTTTTCTCGACCAATCAAAAATCGGCTACCACTCATCGTGGTAGCCGATTTTTGATTACTCTAATTTAGACAGTAAATCAGATGGAATTTTGTTTTTACTGATGACGCTTGGTCCCTTAATGAAGCGCTTCTCAGACACATCTGCCCGCACGTAGGTTCCAACTGGAATCAGCGTTGGGTTAGCGCCCTCGCGACTGTCCCAAGCCACGTTCATTTCCTTACCATCCTTAGTGACCCACTTGATTTCGTAGTTATAGTAGTAATATTGCTGACCATCCACCTTGTAGTCTTCACCCTTTGAGGTCTTGGACTTCTTCTTCGTGGCGCTTTCGATGACCCCGTAAGATGTCACGCCATTGTACGTGCTGTTCCAGTAGCTGTACGCCTTGAACCCGATGAACGCCAGCACCACAACCGCAATTAACCACCCAATTGTCTTCTTCATGATGAATCCTCCATTCAGACGCGAAACATTATCCGTAGTCCCACACCCGTTATTTTTATTCGAACACCCTTTGTGACGCTAACCGCCGTTGATGGTGATTGTTCGCCCTGTCTCAGGCGCTTTCTTTCACTACCTTATCGGACGAAAAGCGTGACGCTGTTCTTATTAATTGAAGATTACCACGAAACACAAATTGCCCGCAATCCGTCTAAAGGCGTAATTATTCCACCGAATTACGTCAAAAGAAAACTGGGATGCCGTCTTCTCCTAACGCTTCTCCACGCCCGAATTCGTCCTCATTTTTATTGCCGTTTCTCTAACTAAGCACTAAACTAGATTTAACGTTACGCGCATCTTTTGCGCAGAAAGCAGGTTCTCATGAGTCTTCTTACCCAACCATTCACCCTTCCAAATGGTGTCACCATCCCCCAAGTGGGCTTCGGCACGTGGCAAATTCCAAACGGTGATGTTGCCTACACCGCCGTTCGCAACGCGTTGGATGCTGGTTACCGCCACATCGACACCGCCGCTGCTTACCGGAATG
Organism: uncultured Lacticaseibacillus sp.; assembly: GCA_934370925.1. Classification (GTDB taxonomy): domain Bacteria; phylum Bacillota; class Bacilli; order Lactobacillales; family Lactobacillaceae; genus Lacticaseibacillus. The sequence continues at coordinate 5,667 of CAKRNG010000036.1, forward strand.
AGGAAAGTGTCGGGCGCGCTGTTCGTGATTCCGGCATCGCCCGTGAAGAATTATTCATCACCAGCAAACTGCCCGCTGAAGCCAAGACCTACGCAGACGCAGCGGCGGCCATTGACCAATCACTCGCAAACCTCGACCTCGGCTACATTGACCTCTACCTCATCCACGCACCATGGCCATGGGCAGATCTCGGTGGTGACTACAAGGCTGGCAACGCAGAGGCTTGGCGCGCCCTAGAAGATGCGTACACGGCCGGCAAGTTCCGTGCCATCGGAATTTCTAACTTCAACGTCGCCGACCAGGAATACTTGTACAGCCACTGTCGCATCACCCCAATGGCACTGCAATTGCAGTTCTACATCGGTTACACGGAACCCGAAAACGTGGCGTGCGCCCGAAAACACGGCCTGCTCATCGAAGGATTTTCGCCCCTCGCGACTGGCTTCCTGTTGGGGAACGACGCCGTTGCCAAAATCGCGGCGCACTACGACGTCTCCGTTCCCCAGCTGGCGATTCGTTACGTCTTGCAAAACGGGATTATTCCGCTGCCCAAAGCAGTGGGACCCGACCACATCAAGCAAAACACCGCACTCGACTTTCACATTTCACCCGCAGACATGGCGGCGCTGAACGTGTTGGTCGACACGGCGCCTGGTGAAGATAACAACGATTATTAATTAGTAATGCCGCTTTAATTTTCATAATCTCAACGAAACCTACGCAACACCGCCAAGTTTCGGCGGTCCCGCGTAGGCTTCTTTATTTGGCTCACATCTTCTCCGCCAACCACGCAATCTTCTCCTCAAGGTAATCAATACTGGCCTGCACCTCATCACGGCGCGCGTACGCCTCCACCAGTTTACGCGATAACAGGTCGTGCCGCGCCACCGCGTTGCGCGTGCCATCTCCGCGCAAATCCAGGTCCGCCCGAATCTCGTCTAACTTAAACCCACCACTTTGCAACCGGTGGATGAGCGCCACCCGCTCAATGTCAGCTGCCGTATATCGCCGCCGATAATTCACATCACGCGCAGGTAGCAGCAACCCCTTCTTCTCGTAGAACCGCAACGTGTCGATGCTCAGGCCCGTTTCGACCGCAAATTGGCCAATTGAAAAATCCTGTTTTTTCGTTTTGTCGTTCGACATGGACTACACTCCAGCATTTATAGTTATTAATTGTGATTTTACCCATTTTCGCAGTCATTTAGCAACTTATCTGACGCAGTACTTATTCTTCACGCAATTTCTATTTAAAAAGGAGCATCTTCATGGAAAAACGCACCTCTATCTTCTCCCGTGACTTCTGGCTCATGGCCGCCGTTAATCTCTTCGTCATGACCGCCTACTACGGCCTCATGGTGACGACCGCGCAGTTCGCCTACGATCAGTTTCACGCCGCAACCAGCATCGCCGGTCTCGTTACGGGGGTTACCGTCCTCGGTATTCTCGTTTCGCGCTTCTCATCCGGTTACCTCACGCAGCGCTTCAGCACAAAAACGCTCCTCATCTTCGGTGCCATTCTGCTCGTGCCCGCAACGCTGGCTTACCACCTCGCCAGCTCCATTGGCATCTTGTTGTTAGTACGACTCGTCCACGGGCTTGCGATTGGGCTCATCAGTACGGTCACGAACACCGCCGTCGTCCTCCTTTTTCCCGCCGCACGGAAGGGAGAAGGCATTGGTTACTTCAGCCTGAGCACCATTCTCGCAACGGCAATCGGTCCCTTCTTAGGGCTGCTCTTGATGGGAATGGGTTACGCCGTCCTATTCAATGCCGTCGCCATCGCCTCCGTCCTCGTACTCCTCATCACGCTACTGATTGACGCAACCAAAATCAAGTTCGAGGCACCCGCAAAACGAGAACCCCTCAACCTCCGCGCCTTCATCGAGCCCAAAGCCTTCCCCATCGCTGGGTCCATCTTCATCGTGGCGTTGAGTTACGCGGCGCTCCAAACCTACATTTCTTTCTACGCTAAGGCAATTGGGCTAAGCGCGCTCGCAAGTTACTTCTTCCTGATGTACGCCATCGTGGTGCTCATCAGTCGCCCCCTCACTGGTCGCTTGCTCGATAGCCACAGCGAGAATCTCGTCATCATCCCCGCTGTCCTCATCGAAGTGGCAGGACTGTTGCTTTTGAAATTCTCCCACACCGGCGTTGCCTTCATGGTTGCGGCCGCCCTCATTGGCCTTGGCTTCGGGAACTTCCAATCCGCCGCCCAAACCGTGGTCGCCAAGATTGTCCCCATCGAACGTCTCAGCCAGGCAACTGCCACCTACTTCATCGTGTTCGACCTCAGTCTCGGCGTCGGCCCCTTCCTGCTCGGCTTCATCGTCCCCAGCCTCGGATATGCCAACCTCTTCGCCCTCTGTGCAGGCTTCAGCTTGCTTGGCCTCGGCTTCTATTACCTCACGCACGGCCGTCACGTCCACTAGTTCCATGTGAAACAAGGGACGTTTAATGTGCGCGCACCAAAAGCATACACAGAAAGGCATCAGTTCCGGAGAAAATCACTCCGAAACTGATGCCTTTTAATCTGCTGTTAATCGCATTCTGGGGCATAATGAATCATAAAGCGACGTGCCCGGTCAGAAGCTAGACTAGATAACAGTGCCCCACCACTGGAGACACGCCAAAACCGAAGCCGAACTTTTCCACGCTTGAGTTACAACTCAACTGCTGGTTGATTGGCAATTACAGCAACGTTGGCTATGATGAATGCAACGTTGAAGCAACGTCAAGGAGGAAAAATTCATGATTCTATTTAATGCAGATCACATTGGCCAACAGATTGCGGCAGCCCGGCGCCGGAAGAACATGACGCAGAGTGCGCTTGCGGATGAACTTGGTGTGTCGTACCAGGCCGTCTCAAATTGGGAACGGCGCCAATCACTACCCGACATCGACAAGTATGCACAATTGTCAGAAACGTTGAACATTCCCTTAGAGGACTTAATCGGTTCGCGCGAGGGCGCCAAAACAATCACCACCATTACAGATACGGATACGCAGGCAAACATTGACGCAGAAACTTTAACGCAGGGTGCCATCATCATGAGCCCTGATGACGTGGAGGCAAAGGTCACATCCGTTTCGCCAAAAATCAAAAACCTCATCAAACTGGCACCGTTCATCAGCCAAGCCACTTTGTTTGAGAAGGTCAGCGCACAGGCTACCAGCCCCGACTTCCCCACGTATCTCCACAAGCTCGCCCCATTCTTAACGAATGACGATTTGGAACGCCTCATCGCAACCGTTTCGCCAGATAACCCTGACCGCATCCGGATGCTGGGTAAACTGGCACCCTTCCGCGCAAAGACCCTCAACGATCAACTCGTGGACGATTTAGTTGATGCGGACGCAGACACAGGTGCCATCCGCCAATTCTTCCCATTTATTTCCGCCGAAAAAGCCGATACACTCTTCGCTAACGATGAAAACCGCTTCCTAACATCCCTAGCTCCGTTCGTTTCCGACACGGCACTCATCGAAAAGGTAAAAGAACTACAACGGGTCGAAGATTCCAAGCCCATCCGCAAACTCATGCCATTTCTGTCAGAAGAAACGTTACTGAACTTGTTTGATATCTAACTTTCAGTGGCAATTCACAGACAGAAGCGACGGCGCGGTACACTAGAAATCGGTTTGGCCCCAACACACAAAACTACACACAAAAAGGCATCAGTTCCGGAGAAAACCACTCCGAAACTGATGCCTTTTAATTCTACTGTTAATCGCATTCTGGGGCACGAGGTGGAATAATTTATTCCCGAACTTGGACTGAATTATGGAGCCAGAAGTTCTTAGCGCTTTAGCAGTTAGAACTCTGGACATCGTTAGTGCCGTGCCCCACCACTAGAGACACCCCAAAACCGGAGCCGAATTTCGCCGCGCAACAGCCTACACTCGATCGTCATTAGGAATGCTTGGGCGTCCGTAAAGGTACCCTTGTTGCCTGTAAACGCCGAAGCGGCTAAGCAGGTGCACCGCATCCCGCTTCGTTTCCACGCCAGACACGACGAGCAGGCAATCATTGTCCGTCGCCACATGCTGCCAAAAATCGAGGCGTGCGTCCATGTTCTCAACATCGCCCTTCCGCCGCAGATTCTGCATGCTGAACTTGAGCAAATCAAAGTACTTCAGCAACGGTTGCACCGCCTCGTAGTGATTCTCGCTCCCCACGTTATCAATGGAAAGGCGCACCCCTGCATCATGATAAATGGCGCTAATCACGGGAAGCCGGCCAAGTTCCGGCACGCCCGTCACCTCAATGGTCATGATGAAATCCTGGTGTGAGCGCGTAAACTCAGCAATTGTGCGTGCCACCCGAAAATCAGTAAACTGACTCGGCAGGAGATTAATGCCCAAATGCCGACACTGTGAATGGGCAAGGACTTCATTGAACAACGCAATTTGCACATCAATATCAATGTCGAACGTGTTCGGCAGCACCCACTGCGTCCCGTCATCACTACGCATCCGCAGCAACAACTCCTTCGCAATCAACGTCGTATTGCCGTCCGCCTTCACATCCACAATGGGTTGGGCAAAGAAGCAATACCCCGCTTCAGACTGCTTCCCCGCAAACATCTCGCTTCGGCCTTCAATCGTGATGGCGTTACGACCCGCATGCTTGCTTTGGTACAGGAATTCATCCACACGTTTGTACACCGCGACCATCGTTCGGTCATCACTGCGCACGCCCGTCATCCCCATCGACAAGGTCACCTGCATCTCGGTTGATTCGTACATAAACGTTGCACGCCCAACATTGCGGCCACAATCCCGCACAATACGTGTCGCCTGCGTCACCGTCATGCCGGGGAACAGCATGACAAACTCTTCGCCCCCAACACGGTAGATATAATCCGTTTCAACATACTGTAACAGTGTTTTCCGCACCGTCTCGATGACCCCTGTGAGCACCACATCCCCGGCGAGGTGACCATACGTATCGTTGAACCGTTTGAAGTGGTCAATGTCGAACATCACCGCGGTGAGCGGTGTGCGTTCATCCTGCGCCTCATGCAAAAGGTTACCCGCTTCACGTTCATACAGCGAGTACGACCGTGCCTGCGTGAGCGCATCGAAGTTAGCCTGCTCCGTCATGGCATCGCTCGTTGTCGCCAAGGTCCGCTGCGTTACCCAGTACCGGTACGCAATCCAGGACATCAACGTCAGCATGAGGACCCCTTTCACCCGCAGAATTGGGGTAATGGTCATTGCCCCCACTTGTGACCCCAACCACGGCCAGTAACTCAACGCGAACGCACACCCCGCCACCGACATTGCACGTGCGGATGTGCGAATCTTTTGGTCGAAAACATAAACACCGGTCATCACGAGGGCGAGTGCCGCAACGGACACCCAGAACTGCCACCGATCATATTGTCCCAGTTGACTGAATATCACCGTTCCGTACAATGCAACACACCGCACGAGGTACCCCAAAAAGCTCACTCGTTCATCCAGTAACAGGAAGAACAGCAAGAAGAGCCCCAGGTTATAGAACATCGTTGCGTTCCCGCGGACGGCCGTATACCCCATCACGTTCAGCAACACACCAAGACCAATTCCCAGCAACATGAGCCCGATACGCACCGTGTACTGCCAAACCGGATCATTCGCCGACTTCACGAACGCCTGACGCCACCAGTGATAATACGTCGTTACAAACCCCATTGTGAAAAAAGAGATGATTGCGAACTGTGCGGGCCAATTTTGTAAAATCGACATGTAATCAATGCTATTCACAACGCAATCCCCCTCGTATTCATTCAAAGTATGCAACAGTATCTCCCATTATAAATCAATTTCACAAATAATCAGTAGCACTATGATTACATTTTTTATGAGTCGCCGTGAATAGCCCCTTTTATAATCGCTGCACCACCTCCCATCAAAATCGGACTTTGGACCGAGTGGCAGTCGATACTATGCAGTGTATAGTATAGGGTATCAAGGAGGCGACTTCGTGGACAGTCAACTTAAGAAGGGACTACTGGAATACAGTGTTCTCGCAACCCTCGTCAAAGCCGATTCGTATGGTTACCAGATTATCAAGGACAGCCCGCCCGTTCTGGCCCTCACGCAATCCACGCTTTACCCAATTTTGAAGCGCCTAAACGAAGGAAACCGGGTCACCACCTACACCCAGATTCATAATGGGCGTGAGCGTAAGTATTACCACCTAACCGAAGCGGGCCGCGCAAGTCTACAGCAATTCGTCGCTGATTGGCAGGATGTTGAGGCGGCATTTGAACCCATCAGGAGGAGTATTCATGAAGAAAAGTGACTTCACGTATTCAGACTAATATTGAAAAAACAGACGCCGCAGAAATCCCGATACTTTCGGAGATTTCTGCGGCGTCTGTTGATGTAATGGGCGTACATATAAATTAAAGGGACACAATCGCTAACTAATTCGTGGTAATTCAGGACGGTCGAAATAGTATCCCTGCAAATACCGCGCACCCAACGTCTTGATTGCATAGTCAGCATCGTCTTGGTTCTCAATGTCACTCACAATGATGTCGATTTGGTACTTTTGTGTCCCTGCTTGCCACTGCGCAAGGACATCTTCTTGATTACCTGAATCAGCATAGACACCGCGCAGATAATCAATGCCGAACTTAAACGTGTCGAAGTACGGGAAGAGGCGCTGGAAATTCTCAAACGCAACCAGCGCTTCCTCTTTCTCCAGCCCCAAGTGGATTCCCGCTTGCTGATAGGCGGGTGCAATCACCTTCAACTTCTCGACATCCAGATAATCAATTAACTCAACCCCCAGATATTCCAAGTTTGGTTGCGTGCGGACAAAATCACCTAACCGCGCGGGGGTCTTCGGATTCTCAAACTGCGCCTTCGTCAGGTTCAGCATAATCCGCGAGCACGGCGAAACGCGCATCACGTCCGCCACAAACTGTAGCTGATCCTGGAGTGGCACCTCAAAGTAGCGGGGGAAATGCCACCGGTCTGCGCCATACTCATAATGCGCCACCAGCACCTCATTGTTTGTTAGCACGGGTGGTTGCACCTTCGCGTCCATGACGTGCTGCGTGAAGAGCGTGGTGGACGCGAACACACGGGCTTCCTTCGTGACGTCCAGCGTCTCACCCATGATTGTGATGGTGTTCCGTCCGTTATGCTTACTCTGATACAAATTCATATCGGCGCGCGCATACAAATCGTCCACTGTCGCATCCGTTGCCTGCATATCCGCGACCCCAATGGAAATCGTCGCAACGGCTTCTTGGTTGATTGTGCGGAAATGTCGGGAACTAACAGCCTGCAGACACGCAATCATCATGTCTTTTGCCTCATTCGCCGTCATATCGGACAGCACTATGTTGAATTCTTCCCCACCGGTTCGGTACAACTGCTGATCGCCTGGGTAACGACGCAAAACGGTCGCAAGCGTCGCCGCCACACCCGCAAGAATATCATCTCCCGCCAGATGTCCGTAGTAATCATTAATTTGTTTAAAGTGGTCAATATCAATCATGGCCATTGCGAGCGGTGTGCCATCCGCCTTGGCTTCCGTAAACTTTGTGGTCACATCATGCCGGTACGTCGTGTAACTCTTGGTGTTCGTCAACGTATCGAAATGTGCTTCCTGGGCATTCAGTTCGTTCACAACGCGTTCGTGGTGGTCCGAGTGAATCATGTACGCCGTCACCACGGTCATCCCGATATACATCACCAAGGCCTGCAATGCAATCGTCGGTGTCATGTGCAATCCCGCTGAGTAGGTGGGCAGCGTGGTCCAGAAAACAATCCCCACACTCGAGTAAATCAAAATGTGTGGCCAAATGCTGTATCGAATTTTATCCTGATATACCCGCAGAATCACAACGGCAATCGCCAGCAAGACTAAGGATACATAGAACTTCGGTTGATCATAGTACCCTTGGTGGTGCATCAACCAAACTTCGATGACCCCCAAGAGCCGCACAACGTACTCATAAATGGAACTACCTTCATCCAGAAGTGGCATCGTGAGTGCAAACAACCCCAGATTATGGAACATCAATCCCGTGGCGTTGGTAAATACCATCCACCCAATCATGTGCATCCCCATGCCCAGCACGATTGCCCCAACCAGCATGCCCAGCCGAATGGTAATTCCCATTGCCGGTCGTGTGGCATATTTTTCGTAAGCGGCGTGCCAAGCTTTTTGGTAGTACACGATGAAGCCAGTTGCAAACAAACACGTGACAATCATCTGCGCAACCCACATATACCAAGAAAGTGGCGTGGTCACACTGGTTGACTGTACAGTCCCCATATCCATATTCATTACGTAATGCCCCCATTACATTTACGATGTTTCTAATGTTATTCATTTTACACTATTTTGTCTAAAAATAAGCGTTGAAACCGAACATTCATAATTTTGAAATGTTGTTTTTTGTGACAACGATTTCTTATAATGAAAATAAATCATCAAATTAATCAATTAAAAAAGTCAATTCTTGCGGTCGCCATGTGCGCTTCTGAATTGACTTTTTGGTATCATTTTTGCTTACGTAAACCCGCTTTTGGGTCATCCGGCTAGAACACATCATGCTTTAACGGTAACAGAATTGGCTTCGCAAACAGGTAACCTTGAATTAAATCAGGCGTATATTGATCAACAATCAATAAGTTCCGTTCATTCTCAATGCCTTCCACAACAAATCCCTTATCATTCTGCTTCGCACGCCGCCCCCACGCAGCAAGTTGCGAAAGAAGCTGGTTCACCGTGCCATCCTCTTCACGGAAATTTTGCAGGGCAAACTTGTACTCGCTGACGTAATCATCCAGCAGCGTCGCCATTGCTTCGTCATTTTCACCCGACCCAACATCATCCAGGCAGACATAGACGCCACCTTGGCTATACCGAATCGTGGCAAGCCGGAGATCTTCCCGCGCAACATGACAATCATATTCGGTCAATTCCACAACGACATAACGTTCGGGAAAAGTATGCGCGATTTTAATGAATGCCTCAATGAAGTTCGCGTCAACGAATTGATCCTGATCGAGGTTAATTGAAACAACGCGGGCAGCAGGTTCGAGCGTTGCGATTGTTTGTTCCGCAAGCGATGTAATTTCTTGGGCATGATATTGACGCAGGTTTTTCGGAAAACGCCACTGTCCCCCAACGTACTCGCGTAAGAATAATTCATATCCCAGTAACATTCTTTTGGGTGAATACTGTGCTTGTCCAAAATATCTAATCATTTTCCGCTCCACAATCCCGTGCGCCTAAAAACGTTCATGATTCCCTTTATTCCAGTGTACACAAATTCACCGGTGATTAGAATATTTATAGTCAGATCGTTAATTGTATTCACGAATCATTGTCCGTTTCATTTTATTTAGGCTAGAATGAAAGCAACTGTATTTACATCAACTAGCGGAGGACAGTGCACATGCGTATTCTTGTTATCGGTTGTACCCACGCCGGAACTAACGCCGTTCAGCAAATTTTAGCGGCTCACCCAGATACTGAGGTCACCGTTGTGGAACGGCATGATGATATTTCGTTCCTGTCTTGTGGCATTCCCCTTTACCTTGAGGGCACCGTTAAGCGCCTTGAGGACATGTTCTACGCGTCACCGGCAGAACTACGACGCATGGGTGCAAACGTCCTCACACGCCACGAGGTTGCCTCTGTGGACGCGGACGCCCACACGGCACAGATTCATCAGCTCGACGATGATACATTCTTTAGCTTCCACTACGACAAGCTCATTATGGCAACTGGCTCCACGTCACACCGGCCCACGATGAAGGGCGCAGATCACCCCCGCGTTCTTCTGTGCAAGAGTTACGTGCAGGCACAAAAACTCGCCGAGGTCGCCAAGAATTGTCCGTCAATTGCCATTGTGGGGGGTGGTTACGTCGGAACTGAACTTGCCCAAAGTTTTGCTACCCAAGGCCATCAGGTCACCCTCATTGAGGCCAACCCCCAAATTCTCCAACATTACTTAGATGTTGATAACGCAAATAAAGCCGCCACACTTCTTCGCGACCACCAAATTGATATTCGCCTTAACGAAAGTGTTCTGAGCTTCCATGAAAATGACCAGGAGAGACTGACCATTGAAACCTCAACGGAAACTATCACGGTCGACCTCGCCATTTTGGTTGTTGGTTTCAAACCGGTGACGTCACTCTTAGATGGTCAGGTTACATTAGACAAACACGGCGCAATTATCACAAATGAATATCAGCAAAGTTCTAATCCTGACATATACGCAGCTGGCGACTGTGCCGTCACCCGTTACAACCCCACTGGAACGACCGCTTATGTTCCGTTGGCTAGTGCTGCAGTTCGACAAGGACGATTAGCCGGCATAAATGTCTTCGGTAATCAAATTCCTAATCACGGCACGCAAGGCTCTTCTGCCATGCAACTATTCGATTATTGTTTTGCCACCACGGGCCTAACCTTGCAGAATGCCTTCCATCAGGGGTTAACCACGTGCCACGCAATTACATGGCGTGGTACGTGGCGTCCAGGTTACATGCCTGATAGCGCGCGGCTCACGATTACACTCGTCTACGATCGGCCCTCACGTCGCATCTTGGGCGCACAGTTGATTAGCCAACATGAAGTGGCACAATCAGCAAACACAATTTCCGTTGCAATCCAAAACAACAACACAATTGATGACCTAGGCGCGATTGATATGCTTTTCCAGCCACACTTCAATGAACCTTTTAATTATCTGAACTTAGCTGCCCAACAAGCCATTACCCAAGAAGCCCGCAATGGCTACCACCGTCCTATCTTTAACGCACTCGGCAGTGCCGGTCGCACACTATAAAGTAAATCCCCGGAAATCAGTTGATTTCCGGGGATTTGTTTTATCATGTTACGGTTTGGTTGGATCGAATCCACCGCATTTTATTTGGATCATCTCACCGCTATTTTCCACTTTCACCCATGACGACTCGGTGAACACGTAGCTCATTGCGGGTGCCCCGCAATGAGTTTGGTTGGTTGCGTTCCGTTCTACCTAACGTTTCGCTTTAACACCTATGTTGCTTGGTTTGAGCTTAGTGAAGACTTCCCTTTTCACCCATGACGACTCGGTGAACACGTAGCTCATTGCGGGTGCCCCGCAATGAGTTTGGTTGGTTGCGTTCCGTTCTACCTAACGTTTCGCTTTAACACCTATGTTGCTTGGTTTGAGCTTAGTGAAGACTTCCCTCGTAGTAAAGCCCGGTTTCATTTGGCTACATCTGCGCTAACGTTTTACTTTTAATGTTCAGGCTGCTTGGCTCAAT
>CAKRNG010000037.1 GCA_934370925.1 uncultured Lacticaseibacillus sp.
AAAATGACCTAAAGGGCATTTTGCATTGACCAATTTTTTATCGAGAGATGTTGTCTCAAATCTTGACCTAAATCCAGGGGTTACCTAATCAATGTTTTAGGGAAGCAAAGTCAAGATTGACCGAGAAGAGCCAGCATAGAAAAATAAGTAGGGTGAGGGGGGGCTAGTGTTTAGAGCCGGGATAGGCGTAGTGGCATGAGCGATATTGAGCGGATGTGTGGCGCGGTCTGTAAATCTTGTGACGCTTGTAAAGTTAGCTGATTTAGAACGCTATAAATTGCTAACTGTTCAGCTGGGTGATAAACTTTCCGTAGTAGAGAAATCTTGGTACTGCCTTAGATTGGCAACAGAGGTTTTAACTCCAGGGAGGCTGAATATGGCTAGCACAAATATAAATATTCTGACGAATACACATAAATGGTTGGTTGATAACAATCAGACACATAGATGGTTGGCCGAAAAGATGGGAATTAGTGACGTGTATATGAGTCAACTGTTCAATCAAAAAAGAGCGCTATTGCCCAAGCATATCGAAACTATCTCTAAAGTAACGGGTATCCCGATTGCAAAGTTAGCTAAAAATGAAACTGAGCTAGAAAATCAGACGTATATCGTTCAAGGAAATACGTCAAATGAAGCTGGTAGAAAGGCGTTAATTCAAGCGCTGATTGATGCGAATCGTTATGTTGACTATGTTTCTAATAGAGAGGAGGAGACGAAATGATTTCTTTTTCCATGGATGAGCCAAAGATACTAGCAGAGACATTAGCTGAACAATATGCAACTGCCATATTGCATGAGTACTTTGGCGATGAATTATTTATCGGACCAGTGATTGAGCCAATTGTTCATGAAATGGCCGCGATGAATTATCAGGATGTCGATGATCCGGAATATTATGGCGCTGTGATAGCGATTGAGGGTGTTCCCCAGGTTGTGATTAATACGCACCAACCATTAAGAAAGCGATATTATTGTGTTGCCCAGGAATTATGGCACGTCTTGATTGTGGCAGGTAAGATACGTGAGACGAGCCTGTATGATATTGATCGCGTGTGTGTTGAAGATCACTTTGCGGGGGCGTTGATGTTGCCTGAAATATTGGTGCGTCGATTCTGGCAGGCCACCAGTAGACAAGGGACATCTGAACCAGAGGATTTTTTGTTCAGATTAGCAGATTTATCGTCAGTATCATACACGATTGTCGCACGGCGAATGCGTGAACTAAAGTTGACGAGACTACCTAAAGAATGGACACTAAGAACCGAGGACGATTGGATTATGCGGCGACAGGCAAGGGGGCTACTTGCTAGCCCGTTAGATGTCGCCAAGACACACGTTGGTTTTAGTGATTTATCGAAATTTGTGCTGGAAGATTTAGATACCGGGCGCATCACCGTTGATGAAGCAATCAGTATGTTAACTTACGCAAATCCAGAGAAAGCAAAATCACTTTGGGAAGGGCGACTTCAGCAGATGTCCGCGGTGATGGACGCGGATGACAAATGAAATTTCATTTATCGATACAAACATCCTACTTTACGCAACTGCCTATCATAAAGAAGATATATTGGCATGGATTAACGGTGTATATCACAACATCTATATCCATATTGATGTTCTCAATGAAGTGATTAATTTGGCAGCGCAAGATCAAATAAGTCGATGTATTAATGACTACCATTGGATGATTTTTAACCCAGGTGAGTTGACGAAAGATGATTATGAATTGTACCTTTTCCTTCGAAACCAAGTTGCTGAAGATATGCAACAGTTAGCATTACGTAGACGAAGATTAGGAATGCCCATTAAGCATACAGCGAATGTGGGAGAAATCTCGATTTTGGCAGCTTGTCGGTTAATTAACGGAACCATTATTTGCAGTAATGATAGCGATGTTCGTGATGTTATTGACCAGGAACAGTATCAAATTATTGATATTAGTACGCAGCAGGAAGTACTCATTAAGCAAGAAGACATTGCTGATTTTTGTGTCAGAGTGAATACGAATAAAATTGCGACGCGTAAAGCAGTCCGCAAATTCTATGGTGTGATTATTGGTGAACAGAAGAATCGTGACGCGTTGCTGCGAACACTTGATTTGAGAATGGCTAGCGTGTCAGAGTAGATAAAAAGAGGCTCACAATATTTTTGCGAGCCTCTTTGATTGCCATCGTTTATGAATCCGAGCACGAATTTATACCTTATCGCCACCGTCAAAAACGCAAGGAGCGGCCACGCGACGTTGCCTGTCCGTAGCGAAATGCTTGATGAACTAATACTTCGAGAACAGACGCTTCTTCTTGATGGGGCTGACCCTGAATTGATGTACAGGGTCGCCGTTGACCAAGGCTTTGGCGTTTTCCTCGAATGTCTGGGCCTTTTCGACATTGTATTCGCGTGTCAACCGCTTGAAGGCTGCATTCATTTCGTAGTCGCGCTTCTCCATGTGGTGGGCATCGGAGGCGAAAACGTGCCCCATGCCGTGTGCAATGATATCGTCCGCAAATGCCTGGACTTTTTTCCCGAACGTCCCAACATAAGAACTAGCCGTAATCTGGCTCAGGCAACCACGGTTGATCAAGTCGAACAGAAGCTCAGGGTGTGCCATCAGTCGTTCGTTGCGTTCGGGGTGCACAATCACCGGCGTCATGCCGCGCTGCATCACCTCGAACAACATGTTGGCCGCGTAGGTGGGGACGTCATCGTGCGGGAATTCAATCAAAATGTACGTGCCGCTTTCATCCGTTGTCAGGATATCGTCGTTGTCGATGGCGTCAATGAGACCGCCGTTCAGGTGCACTTCCTGACAGGGATAGACGGTGAGGGGGATGTTGTGCTGGTTGAGCGCGTCCTGGAATGCTTCGGTTCGCGCGATGACGTCATCAGCATGGTTGGTATAACGGCCGTTCATGTGGTGCGGCGTCATGAGGGCGTGCGTAATACCATCAGCCACCGCCGCGCGCGCAAGATCGAGTGAGTGCGCCATGGAGCTAGAACCGTCGTCAATGTTTGGGAGTAAGTGTGAGTGAACGTCAATCAAGTGGGGTACCTCCGTTGTGTGTTACGTCCATTATCATATTTGCGTTGGGGAACTGCAAGGGTGGGGAAAAGCCAAAAAAATTCATTCCCCACATAATCACATTCGTCATGTGGGGGATGAACTTTTTACTTTGCTGGAATGATCAGATTTAACGAGTACCACGCGATAACTTACAGGGGCCATTAAACGACCAAGTGAATGCGGTTTTCGCATTCACTTCCGCGTCGCACTTCCCTAGTTAAAATTCCTCTAGGGCGGTGCTGGCGGCTTCCCAAACTTCTTCTTGTTCGGTGATGGCGACGTCGATGTCTTCGATTTCCTTTTGCATCTCAGCTAATTTCACTGCACGCGCGGCGTTTTCTGGTTGGGCCATCTCTTCTTCGATGGCTTCCTTCTTCGCGGTTAGTTCGTCGATTTTTGCTTCCGCATCATCGGCTTGGCGTTGGAGTTTCCGCATGGCTTTTTGATCATCCTTAGATGCCTGGTAAGCCTTGTTTGCGGTGCTTTGCGTTGGGGCCGCTACATCAGGCGTATCCGCGGGGGCATTTTGTTCTGCCAGTTTTTCTTGGTAGTAGTCCCAGTTGCCGAGGTAGGTGGTGCTGCCGGATGGGGAAATGGCAATCACGCGACTGGCCAGGGCGTTGATGAAGTACCGGTCATGGGAGACGAAGAGAACCGTGCCATCGAAGTCTGCTAGCGCGGATTCGAGGACTTCCTTACTATTAATGTCCAGGTGGTTCGTGGGTTCGTCCAGGATGAGCAGGTTAGCGTGGTTGAGCGCCAGCTTCGTCAGCAGAAGCCGCGCACGCTGCCCCCCTGATAGGGAAGCCACGAGCTTGTCGACGTCCTCGGCGGTGAGGAGGAAGGCAGCGAGGGCACTACGAATGTCCTTTTCAGGCATCATCTTGTGCTCGTTCCAAACTTCATCCATGACCGTGTTGGTTTCTGTCAGATTGTGCTGATCTTGGTCGTAGTAACCCGGCTCCACGTTGGCCCCGAATTGGCTGTGGCCGTTTAAAAATGGAATCTGACCCAAAACGGATTTCAATAGCGTGGATTTCCCCACCCCGTTCGGACCAACGATGGCGAGGCGTTCGCCCTTGCGTAACTCGAAGTCGATGGGGCCAGCCATGGGTTCGTCATCTGCGTAGCCAACCGTGGCGTCGCTCACAGTGAGGACCACATTGCCGCTTGGATGGTCGGCGGTGAAGCGGAAGTGGGCGCTGGCTTCACCGGTTGGCTTGTCCAGACGTTCCATCTTTTCCAACTGCTTCCGGCGACTCTGCGCCATCTTGGTCGTGCTGGCGCGGACGAGGTTCTTGTCGACGTAATCCTGCAGCTTGGCGATTTCTTCCTGCTGCTTGTTGTACGCCTTCCACGCCTGCTCGATGTTCGCGGCCCGTTGCTTGCGGTACTCGGTGTAATTCCCGTGGTAGCGCGTGGCACCATTTGGACTCAGCTCGTACACCTCGTTGACACTGTGGTCGAGGAAGTACTGGTCATGGCTGACGATGAGGATGGCCCCCTTGTACGCGCGCAAGTAGCCTTCAAGCCAGGTAAGCGTATCGATGTCCAAGTGGTTCGTCGGTTCGTCCAGGATGATGAGGTCGTGGCCCAGCAGCAGCATTTTTGCCAGTGCAAGGCGGCTACGTTCCCCACCAGAAAGGGTTGAGACGCGGTCGTGGTAACGGTCGGCGGGGAAGTTGAATCCAGCCAGCACGTTGCGGATTTCAGCTTCATAACCGTAACCGTTGCGCTCCTTGAAGTCATGACTCAGGTTATCGTAGGCGGAAAGCGTCTCGTTGTAACGCTTCTCGTTGCTCAGAACGGCGGGGTCGGAAAGGGCGGCTTCCAGTTCGTGGAGGCGTGTTTCCATGGCGCGCAGTTCGCTGAAGCCATCAAGCATTTCCGTGTAGATTTCCTTATCGGAGTCTAGGCCTGAGTTTTGGGCTAGGTAGCCGATGGAAATGTTCTTCTTGGTGGTGACGTTCCCGTAGTCGGGGGCTTTGTCGCCGTTCAGGATTTCGAGCAGGGTGGTTTTCCCAATCCCGTTCGGGCCAACGAGGGCAACGCGGTCGCCTTCTTGGATTTGTAATGAGATGTTGGTGAAAAGGTCGATGCCGTCGAATGTGCG
The DNA here is from genome assembly GCA_934370925.1 of uncultured Lacticaseibacillus sp. Taxonomy (GTDB): domain Bacteria; phylum Bacillota; class Bacilli; order Lactobacillales; family Lactobacillaceae; genus Lacticaseibacillus. The sequence continues at coordinate 5,178 of CAKRNG010000037.1, forward strand.
GCCAACGCCTTGTGCTTGGAGTAATATCACTTTCTGTCCTCCGTGTGAAATGTCTACCTTCTAATATAACATATGCGGGGGTTGCGGGAACAAGTTTGACTCCGGTTTTGGGGCGTCTCCAGTGATGGAAGGCGGCGGTTGTGGGGTAAAGTTCGGCTCCGGTTTTGGGGTGTCTCCAGTGGTGGGACGCGGGCCGGTCGTTATGGGGCAAAGTTCGGCTCCGGTTTTGAGGTGTCTCCAGTGGTGGGGCACGGTTCCATAACTTCAGCCAAAACCCGGCTGAAGTTATTCCACCTCGCTTTGAGCCTGTCTGACAAAGCCCGTCAGCCAGTCTCAAAGCCGGCCCGTTTCTAAGGCGGTAAACCGCCAAGAAACTTTCACCACTTCCGCACCCCAAAACCTCCGCCAAACTTTGCCCCACAACGGCCTACGTTACACCACTGTTCGCACTCCAAAACCTCCGCCGAACTTTGCCCCACAACGGCCTACGTTACACCACTATTCGCCCCCAAAAACCTTTGCCGAACTTTGCCCCACAACGGCCTACGTTACATCACTGTTCGCACCCCAAAACCTCCACCAAACTTTATCCCATAACGGCCTACGTTACACCACTATTCGCCCCCCAAAACCTTTGCCGAACTTTATCCCATAACGGCCTACGTTACACCACTGGAGACACCCCAAAACCTCCGCCGAACTTTGCCCTACAACGGCCTACGTTACATCACTGTTCGCATCCCAAAACCTCCGTCTGTTCCCACAACAGCCTGTGTTCGATGTTGACCGTTGAATATGATGTTCAGTAGACCAGCGCCAAACAAATGAAAAAAAGAAACGGGGTGTGGATGACAGAACTAGTCACTTATCTTTACTGCTTTCGTCGAATTTATGTTCACAGTAAAGCTGTGCCACCAACATAGAAGTTTTCAGGGCCGGCTAAAGATGAAATGACCGTCACGCTTTAGTTATTCCACCAAATGTTCGTATTGGTTGTTTTCCATAAATTTTTCCTGGGCTTGAGGAAAAATTTCTACGTTTCATTTCACTTTTCTGTATATCTAGGTAATCTTTTTGACCGTGGTGTCGTGATGGATGGGGGTGTTGTTATAGAAAAAGGACGTTTAAGCCATATATGTTGCTTTGTTTCCTGATTTGAAAATAGACGGATGTTAAAATGTTTCAAATAAATATGGAGATGTTGTTATGCAAGCGCTTGTTTTTTTGTTCACTAACGAATATGATTATTAGTAGATGTATATTCTGTTAACCAATAGCCACGCGACCATTTCACGTAATGAACGGAGGGTGCTTTATGACTGATTCTGCAATTCCAAGGGCAACTGCTAAGCGGCTACCTCTATATTATCGGTACCTGTCTTTCTTGGCGGAGTCTGGTACCACTCGGATTTCATCTACGGAGCTTGCCGATGCCGTTAAGGTGGATTCTGCCACGATTCGTCGGGATTTTTCCTACTTCGGCGCACTCGGTAAGCGGGGATACGGCTACGATGTGCAGGCGTTGGTCGATTTCTTCCGCAAAACACTCAGTCAGGATCGTCTGACCAACGTGGCGCTGGTGGGGCTCGGCAACATGGGACATGCGCTACTTAATTATAATTTTCGGCAATCGAGCAATATTCGGGTGAGTGCGGCCTTTGATAACAATAAAGATGTTATCGGCACCATCCAATCTGGCGTGCCCGTTTATTCCATGGATGAACTTGAGCAGCAGCTGAGTGATCAACAGATTCAGATTGTCATCTTAACGGTTGGCGAGGACAGCGCGCAGGACGTCGCCAACCAGCTTGTTTCTGCTGGCGTCCGCGGAATTATGAACTTCACCTCAGTTCGCCTGACCGTCCCGAAGCGTGTGCACGTGCAGACCATTGATTTAGCAACAGAACTACAAACGATTATTTACTTTTTGGAAAAGTAAACAGAGCGCAGTGACCCGGTTAGCCTTTGAGCATTAGCATAGAAGTGACGGAGGTGGGGGCTATCCACCGCAGTCAGTTCTGGGCTAAGCGGAAAAGGCTGGGTCAAGGAGCTCGACTAAGAACAGAGCGCAGTGACCCGGTTATTCTTTGAGCATTAGCATAGAAGTGACGGAGGTGGGGGTTATCCACCGCGTTCGATAATTAATGAATGCAGTGAGTGCGCCATAAGTCCAAGGCACACGAACATTACATCCAGTCGCGCGCCAGAAGACTGCCCCCTAACATACAAGGCAGGCCCGGTAGAAATCCTAAGTTCGGGATTTCCACCGGGCCTGCCTTGTATACCGGGGCCAAACCGTCTTCTGGCGCAGCCTCTGTTTTTTTACAGCTGATGAGAACGAAAAGTTTAAGGAATGTAAAATTTGCACTCGACCAAATAAAGTGCTAATTCAAGAAACGTTGATATAGCGGGCTTTGATGCGTAATTTGCTTATTATTTGTCAATTTAGGTGGTTGCAATTTCAAGAGACCATGATATAGTAATACTTGTGTTAGCACTTAAGTCTAAAGAGTGCTAAAAATATTCTTCATGGAGGGATTATCTTGCTTAAACCATTAGGAGATCGTGTCATCGTTAAGGTGAACGAAGAAGAGGAACAGACTGTCGGCGGAATCGTGCTTGCTAGCAACGCGAAGGAGAAGCCACAGACGGGTAAGGTTGTTGCGGCTGGTGAAGGGGCATTCACCCCGGATGGCAAGCGTTTGCCAATGTCCGTTGCAGAAGACGACGTTGTGATGTTCGACAAGTACGCCGGGTCCGAAGTGAAGTATGAGGGCGAAAAATTCCTCATCATGCATGACAAGGATATTATGGCAATCGTCAAGTAAACAGCCCATCGCAAATTGAGCAGAAGATGCGGATTGACGTGAAACTGGTAGGGGATGAATTTTTCCCAGCGCCAAGATTAACCGGAATCTTCTGTTTTGCGACGGTTTAGGATCCACAATTTTTACGAAACGATAGTAGATATATAGTAGCGTCACGGCAATCGTTTTGGTTGGCGTGACCTGATTAAACTTGAGGTGAATTAAATCATGGCTAAAGAAATCAAATTCTCTGAAGATGCCCGTGCAGCAATGCTTCGCGGTGTTGATAAGTTGGCAGACACGGTTAAGACAACGATTGGGCCTAAGGGGCGTAACGTTGTGCTCGACAAGGAATACGGCGCACCTGAAATCACAAATGATGGTGTCACAATTGCGAAGGCCATCGAATTGGAAGACCGCTTCGAAAACATGGGTGCAAAGCTCGTGTCTGAAGTTGCTTCCAAGACCAATGACATCGCGGGTGACGGGACCACGACCGCAACGGTTTTGGCACAGTCCATTATTCGTGAAGGTATGAAGAACGTCACGGCCGGTGCAAACCCAGTTGGTATTCGTCGCGGGATTGAACTTGCAACGAACGCCGCCGTTGATGCCCTGCACGCGAACTCCCACAAGGTTTCCACCAAGAAGGAAATCGCGCAGGTTGCCGCCGTTTCTTCCGCGAACGAAGAAGTCGGGAACTTGATTGCGGATGCAATGGAGAAGGTTGGTAACGACGGTGTGATCACCATCGAAGAGAGCAAGGGGATTCAGACCGAACTTTCCGTTGTGGAAGGGATGCAGTTCGACCGCGGCTACCTGTCCCAGTACATGGTGACCGATAACGACAAGATGGAAGCCGACCTCGACAACCCATACATCCTGATTACGGACAAGAAGATCAGCAACATTCAGGACATTTTGCCAATGTTGCAGGAAATTGTGCAGCAGGGTAAGGCACTGCTCATCATCGCGGATGACGTTGATGGCGAAGCACTCCCAACCCTCGTGCTGAACAAGATTCGTGGCACGTTCAACGTGGTTGCGGTGAAGGCACCTGGCTTTGGCGACCGGCGGAAGGCAATGCTGGAAGATATCGCAACGCTGACTGGTGGGACTGTGATTACCAGTGACTTGGGTCTTGAACTCAAGGACACGAAGCTTGACCAGCTCGGCCAGGCAGGCAAGGTAACCATCACGAAGGACAACACGACCATCGTTGAAGGCGCGGGTTCCAAGGACGCCATCAACGAACGTGTGAACATCATCAAGTCCCAGATTGCTGAAACCACGAGTGATTTCGATCGTGAAAAGCTTCAGGAACGTTTGGCAAAGCTTGCCGGTGGTGTAGCAGTCATCAAGGTTGGTGCTGCAACCGAAACGGAACTGAAAGAACGTAAGTACCGCATTGAAGACGCGCTGAACGCAACCCGTGCAGCCGTTGAAGAAGGCTATGTGGCCGGTGGTGGTGTTGCCCTTGTGAACACCATTCCTGCTGTCGCAAAGCTCGCAGAAGAAGGCGACGTCCAGACGGGGATTAACATCGTTCTGCGTGCCCTCGAAGAACCTGTTCGTCAGATTGCAGCGAATGCAGGTCTGGAAGGTTCCGTCATCGTGGAACGTCTGAAGGGCGAAGCGGTTGGCTTTGGTTTCAACGCCGCAACCAGCACTTGGGAAGATATGGCCGCAGCCGGCATCATCGACCCAACGAAGGTAACCCGTTCCGCACTCCAGAACGCCGCATCTGTTGCCGCATTGCTCCTGACAACGGAAGCCGTTGTTGCAGACAAGCCTGAACCAAAGGACGCAGCCGCTGCAAACCCTGCAGCCGGCATGAACCCAGGAATGGGCATGATGTAATCTCAGTAACTTTCAAAGAGGACGGTCAGCGATGACCGTCCTCTTTATTTTGCCGCGTGAAGTGCTGAGGCAAGCGCCCGCGCTAAGTTCGTGCAGATGCGGGGGATAGGCGAAATTTTATGGCTGCGCATCCCATTTCAGTGATTGTTGTTTTGAAAGTCGCTTTTAACCGCCAAAAGTTAACGATTCGCATAGGCAACGATTGGCAGAAGTGGTACAGTAATCTGTCTGAAGGAGGGGAAAGAAATGCAAGAAGATTTTGATTTACGTTACCAGGTAGCTGAAGAAAAAAAGTTCGGAATGCGGGCGGCGCTTATTTTGCGGCATCAAGACCGAATATTTGTGAACGTCGAACCGGGAACACCAGCCGTGGCAGTTTTGCCTGGTGGTGCCATCAAGTTTGGCGAGACGGGTGAACAGGCCGTGATGCGCGAGGCAAAAGAGGAGCTTGCATTAACTGACTTTCACCCCGAATTTGCGGGCGTGATGGAATCATTTTGGCAGACAGAATCGCTCACTTATCACCAACCAATCTTAATTTTCCGTGCAGAAGTCACTGTGGAACAGGCAATTGCGTTGGCCAATCTCGACTATGAAAAACTAGACTTACCAGCAGGAACGCAACTAAATTGGCAACCACTGTCAAAGGTGGAAAACATTCTCCAACCCCGAGGCATCGAAGCAGCAGCCGAAATGGGCACGCCGATGCAACACCTCTTGAGCTACAGGTGATGAGTAAACGTCGCTGGCGCTCCTTGCGTTTCAGGGGATTGTGGTAATTGTGATATGTAGTCTCGGAGGATGCAGAGAAATCGAACCTCAGTGGGAAAACCAATCCTCGATAAGACATTCGCGTGAAGCCGCGAATGTCCTGCTTGAAGAGGGGGTTCTCATCTCATCGATGTAGCTACATTGGCGAGGCGCATGAGGCAACGTCGCTGGCGCTCCTTGCGTTTCAGGAGATTGTGGTAATTGGTGATATGTAATCTCGGAGGATGCAGAGAAATCGAACCTCAGTGGGAAAACCAATCCTCGATAAGACATTCGCGCGAAGCCGCGAATGTCCTGCCTGAAAAGGTTTTTCCCCTAAAAAAGAGGGGGATATTCCATCCAACAATCCCATCTATGTAGGTGCTTACTGATGGTCGGAGTGGAGGGCGTTGAGGGCCAAGTAGTGGAAGTCTGACCGGGTTCTGGTCAGACTGGCGAAAAGGAAGACTTGCGGGAGCGGAGCGAGCCAAGGCTTACTTTTCAGGCGGAATACGCGGAGCGGATGGAGCCGGCCACACCACGTTCCGGACCTCAAAAGCCCGCAACGGAGACCAGCATTAAGCACCGGCCCGGCCACACCACGTTCCGGACCTCAAAAGCCCGCAACGGAGACCAGCAGTACGCACCGGCCTCCAAACCCGCAAAACCATATTGTCCCATAAGCGTAAATAGAGTAAAATGAATTCTTATTAACTAATCAATAAACGAAAAAGAAAGAGTGACGCAACGTGAAAATTTCAGTATTCTGCGGCGCCCGCTTTGGCAAAAAGAAGAGCTACGAACAGGTAGCAAATGCCCTCGGGTGGTACATGGGGCGGCAAAACATCGAACTAATTTATGGCGGTTCCCAGTCAGGAATCATGGGCACCATCAGTGGGGCCGTTCTCGCAGCGGGCGGTGAAGTCACCGGGATTTACCCAGAAGGTTTGTTCGAAAACGAACTTCCGCGCTATGACGCAACCCGCAACATCGTGACCAAGGATATGGACGAACGCAAGCAGCTGTTGCTGTCCGAACCAGATGCCTTTTTGGTTTTCCCTGGTGGCTTGGGCACGCTTGAAGAGATTGCCCAGGCGATTTCTTGGATGGCGATTGACCTGTTGCCAGAGAAGCCAATCGGAATCTTCAACATGAACCACTACTACGACAGCATGGTCACCATGCTCGATACGTTCGTGGATCAGGAGTTTGCGAGTGCAGAGATTATGAACAACGTCTTTGTCTCCGATAACTTTGAGACACTGATTGCGGACCTGCAAAGTAATGCGGGCGTGCAAGGATTAGAAGAAGCAAACTAATCACACCACACGGCAGATTTTCTGCTACAATATGGACAACGGTAGGGGGATGCGACTTGGTTGCATCCCCTTCCTGTATCCGCATGTTTGCCCGTACTTGCTGGGCGCGTGCGTGAAAATGAGTATGAGGTGGTCAGAATGGCAATAACGGGGCAGACGCTACGCCTAAGTGAGTGTGAACCACTCGACCAGTATGAGCGGTGCACCTTTGTGGCGGAGGATTTACCCGCCCACGTGAGCGATGTGACGTTTGACCGGTGTGTGTTTGCACCGGATCAGGTACGCAATGATTTCGTGAACGTCACGTGGACGCACTGCGATTTGGCTAACATCGATTTTTCTGGGGCCAAGTTCGGCGGGTGCACCTTAGCTGATTGTCGCCTCTTGGGAGCGGATTTTTCAGGGGCCATGTTTGTGGAGACCAAATTCGCGAATTGTCCCGCGCAACTGGTGAATTTTGCAGAAGCAACGCTACGGAAGAGTCACTTTCAGGGGTGCGACTTGACCGATGCGACATTTCAGGCAGTTGTGGCGCGGACAAAGCTGGCGTTTGAAGCCTGCAAGCTAACTGGGTGTGACTTGACTGGAACGGTGTTGAAGAATTGGGACATCAGTCGGGCCGAATTTGACCAATTACAACTGGATCCGACATTGATGGCGGGGCTGACGATTGCGCCTTGGCAAGCGGCAATGCTCATCGGGATTTTTGGCGTTAAAGTGCGCCAGTAAGCCATTTGCAAAGTCGATTTGCAAACTTGCATGGCATTTTTTGGGTGACAGTGTTACCATACCACTTGATTACGATATCTTAAGAAATTGGGAGTTAACGAAATGCAACAACTTAAACGCTTCCTCATTGGGCGACCATTAAAGTCATCTGAAGAAGGTGGGCAGAAGTTAGGTAAGTTGAAGGCACTGGCAATGCTCAGTTCTGACGCACTTTCATCTGTTGCGTACGGGACTGAACAAATTGTTTTGGTGCTGACGACCTTATCTGCCGCGGCAATTTGGTACTCGATTCCAATCGCGGCCTTTGTTCTGATTCTCCTTCTCAGCTTAACGTTATCGTACCGGCAAATTATCCACGCTTATCCAGGTGGGGGCGGTGCGTACGTTGTTTCCAGTGAGAATTTGGGGCAAGAAGCCGGCCTGCTTGCGGGTGGCTCGCTCCTCATTGACTACATGCTGACGGTGGCGGTTTCCGTCTCGGCGGGTGCTGAGGCGATTTCCTCGGCCATCCCCGCGATGTACGGCCACGAGGTGATGATTTCGATTATCATCATCGTCATTCTGATGGCGATGAACCTGCGTGGGATGAGCGAGTCCGCGAACTTCCTCATGGTGCCGGTGTACTTGTTCGTCATCTCCATCACCGCCATGATTGTGTGGGGGCTGTACCGGATTGCGACGGGGGATATTCCGCTGCAGGCGCGCGGGGTCGTTGGCTCCGTTGTACCGGGAATCAGTGCGGCACTCATCTTCAAGGCCTTCAGTAGTGGGTCTTCCTCACTGACAGGGGTTGAAGCCATCAGTAATGCGGTGCCGTTCTTCAAGAAGCCTCGGGCGCACAATGCGGCGTCCACGCTGGCCATCATGGCGGGGATTCTTGGGTTCTTCTTCGCCGGGATTACGTTCCTGAACTACTGGTACGGAATCGTGCCGGTTGCGAAGGTGACCGTCCTGTCGCAGGTCGCGAGCTTCACGTTCGGCCACGGGTTCATGTACTACATCACCCAGTTTGCAACAGCCTTGATTCTTGCGGTTGCCGCCAATACTGGATTCTCCGCCTTCCCCGTGCTGGCGTACAACTTGGCAAAAGACAAGTTCATGCCGCACATGTACCAGGATCGTGGGGACCGTTTGGGATACTCGAACGGGATTATCACGTTGGCAGTGGGTTCCATCATCCTCATTGGCATTTTCCAGGGGAGCACGGAACGCTTAATTCCACTCTACGCGGTTGGGGTGTTCATTCCGTTCACGCTGAGCCAGAGTGGGATGATTGTCCACTGGTTGCGGAACCGGCCAAAGAGGTGGATGACCAAGACGATTGCGAACTTCACGGGGGCACTGATTTCCTTTGCCATCCTGATTATCCTGTTTGTTTACCGTCTCGGCGACATCTGGCCATTCTTCATCATCATGCCAGTCGTCCTGTACGTGTTCTACAAGATTCACGACCACTACAAGAAGGTTGCGGAACAGCTGCGCCTCCCAGACTCATTGAAAGAAGTGGCCCTGCACGATTACGATGGCAGTACGGTGATTGTGCTGGTCGGAAATGTCACCCGGGTGACGCGTGGTGCGCTCAATTACGCCCAGACGATTGGGGATTACGTTATTGCGATGCATGTGTCGATGGATGAAAATCCACACAAGGAACAGGAAACGCAAAATGAATTCAAGACGGACTTCCCGAACGTGCGCTTCGTGGATGTCCACTCATCTTACCGGTCCGTTGAAGGCCCAACGATTCGCTTTGTGGACATGATTGCGCGCAATGCGGCCAAGCGGAACTTCACGACCACGGTCCTCATTCCGCAGTTTGTTCCTAAAGAGCGGTGGCAGGACATCCTGCACAACCAGACGACATTCAGGTTGCGGCGGGCATTCTCCTCGCGTGAAAACATCATTGTGGCGACATACTCCTACCACCTTAAGAAGTAGTTGGTGGCGGTGAGGTGCCTCAGTTGCTTCATTGGGTAAAGTGCGACGCTTGTCATTAGCGCAGACCGCTAATGACCGGCTCGCTGTTACTTTTTAATTAGGACGTTACGTGGGTTCACGTGGCGTTCTTTTTTTGACTGGTGAAAGCTAATTAAAAAGGGGATGCGCCATAAGTCCAAGGCACACGAACGTTACATCCTAGTCGAGCTACGTGCCCCAGAAGTCTGCGCTTAACCCAGA
>CAKRNG010000038.1 GCA_934370925.1 uncultured Lacticaseibacillus sp.
TACCGGAATCATGCCGTTCAAGAAAGCGCATAAGACTTTAATTATTTGACTGTCTACTTGGCGCGGAGCCGTGCCCCCTTAGGATTTCGCCGTGCGCTATTTTGTTTCGGGTTGAACTTTCTTGAATTAGCGAACAATCAGAACGGAAACCGGCGCGTACTTGGCAATCGATGCTGCGTTTGAGCCGAAATGGCGGGTAAGCCCCTTCCGAGTTTCTGCGCCGATAATGACGAGGTCGGGTTGAACGGTCGGGATGATTTCTTTTAGAATCACGTCGTCCGGATCACCTTCGCCGATAAGACTTTCGACACGTGCAACACCGGCATCACGTGCTTGTTTGACGTATTGCTTAACCTGCTGAACGAGTTCTTGTCGGGCGTGTTCAAGGTGCGTTTTGCTCAACGCTTCGTATACATTTAATTCATCGTCCTCAAGAACAGAGGTGATGGTTAACTTTGCGTTGTCCTGAATGGCGCGTTTGACGGCGTATGCGAAGGCAAGTTGCGCGTCATCGGCACGGTCGACCCCAACCAGAATGTGGGTGTAATCGGGTTTCGTTTGAAATTTGGTCTCAGTCATGATGAATCCTCCTATTCTTACTAATCACCTGTTTAAAATTATGGTTACTTTGCGGCTAGTTGTCCGTCACGCAACCGTTTGTTACCGCGGTAAAGATCATATGCACACCAAGCGAGGAGTGCGAGAACTAACACAATTGCGACATAAGCGAGTAGGTGGGCGTGGTTAACGGCAGTTGCACTCGCGTTATCACCTAGGAATCCCGCAAATGAGTCGGGGAGTCCGAGGAGGTTGAGGTAAGTCAACCCAATGACGGAAATCCAGCCACAAACGCTTGTCCACGTCGCGTTCTTGAACCGCTTGCCCATTTCGACTTCACTGCTGGTTAACATGAGCAGTGGCAGCATGGAGAATGGCAGTGCAAACGCGAGGAAGACCTGGGAGTTGTTCATTAATGTATTGAGCGCTTCGTGTTCATCAAGTGCTGGCAAATTGCGGGTCATCCAGACGCAGATGAGGACGGGAATCACAGAAATCAGACGGGTAATGAGGCGTCGTGCCCACAGTGGCATCTTCATGTGGACGAAACCTTCCATAATGACTTGTCCGGTTAGGGTACCCGTAATCGTTGAGTTTTGCCCGGATGCAAGTAGCGCAACGGCGAACAGGGTTGAGAGAATTCCTGATTTTGCAACGGCAATCAGGACGCCATTGCTCAGCATGGATGTGTCAGAAAGTGCCTGAAACAAGCCGAAGAAAGACGGGTCTTTGACGGTACCGGATTTGAATACAGCGACACCCATGATGAGGAGCAAGGAATTCACAACAAAAGCAAACGTCAGCTGAATATTAGAATCCCAAGTGCTGAACCGGACTGCAGTGGCGACTTCTTCTTCATCGTCGTGATTAATCTTGCGGGTTTGTGATACAGCGGAATGCAAGTAGAGGTTGTGGGGCATTACGGTTGCTCCGATAATACCGAGTGCACCGCTGAGTGGTGTCATCCCGCCAACGGAAGGGTGTGATGCGACCGTGCCAGCGGTTGGCACGAGGCCCTTGATAATGCCAGCCCAGTTGGGACTAGAGAGGGCGACCTGATAAACGAAAACCAACAGGATGACCATGATTAGGCAAACCACGATGGCTTCAATTTTTCGGAATCCCACGCGCGTCAGGAGTAATAATAGCAGAACGTCGAACACCGTAATGAACACCGCGATGACGAGGGGGATGTGGAATAAGAGGTAAAGGGCGATTGCCGCCCCAATAACTTCGGCGATATCAGTCGCCATGATGGCAAATTCCGTCATAATCCAGAGAATAATGCCAAGGCTTTTGCTCGTTCGGGCACGGATGGCTTGTGCTAAATCCATTCGCCCAACAATCCCAAGCTTCGCGGCCATGTTCTGAAGCAACATGGCGATGAGGCTGGAAATCAGAATAACAGACATGAGGAGGTATTGGAAATTCTGACCACCCGTAATACTAGTTGACCAGTTTCCGGGATCCATGTACCCAACGGCAACGAGTGCGCCAGGACCGGAATAGGCAAACAAGGTGCGCCAAAATCCCTTTCCTTTGGGGACCTCAACAGTGCCGTTGATTTCCTCAAGTGACGGCCCGTTCGCATATTCAATCAGTCGATGCTTACGGGGTGTTTCTGGTGTGTGCTTCATTTTGAACCTTCCTTTCTGCTGCGTGCATGCCATCGCAACGTAGCTGCCACTGTCTTCAATGGCAATCCGAGATTTTATCGGAGAGGCTGCGCCAAAACAGACGGATTGGCCCCGGTATACAGGGCAGTCATGATGGAAATCCCGCACTTAGGATTTCTATTGGGACTACTTTGTATGTTAAGGGACCGTCTTTTGGCGCGCGATTGGATGTAACATCCGTGTGCTCGCGACGTCTGACACAACCTCATGTACCGAAATGTCTTAGGGTGAAGAGCGGTTAAGCTAGTGCACAGGAAAACCTGTTGGCACCACGGCATTCACCTGTCGAACGTTTAAGGTACGGCTAAATATTACGCCCGTGACCAATCAGATGTAAAACGTTTTTTTGGTATGAATGCCCATAAATAGGCGTTTTAGTTTACGGGAACCGTTTTCCTGATGTGGCGAAAAGTCGAATAGACAATATTGGTATACCTAAGCAAATTAACGTCGTGTTAAGTACCACGCCATTCTACTAGACGCTGACTAACCAATTTTGTGACGGAAAGTAATTGGTCAAACAAAATCAAAGAAAGACGTAAAAAAGAAGCGATTTGGTTGTATACTGACAATGATTGTTAGGTGGTGCAAACTATTTTTGCACATGATTAAAGCCACTAATAATAGGAGGGGCGTTACCAAGAAGAAGACGTAAAGCACAAATCAGAGAGGGCTGAGTAAGATGGCAACAAATGACACGTTGCGAGATATTTTCGTGGACGAAGCAATAATCGATGATTTTACAATGTTTAGTATTTATATGGCGGATGCAGAGCGCCGATATCAGGAGCGCGTGATGCGCCACGGGAACCAAGGACAAGGTAAGGCACTGAGCCTTTTGGGGGCTATGGGGAAGATGACCCAGACGGAATTGGGTCAGCGACTCCACGTGACACCCGCATCTGCATCTGAGTTAATCGGCAAACTTGTACAGCGGGGGCTGATTCACCGTGAGCGGTCGACACGTGATGGGCGGGTGATGATGATTGCCTTGTCTGATCAGGGGCAAACTGAACTTCAGGAACACCGTGATTTTTACGCGAGCATACTTGTGAATTTGACAGAAGAAGAGCGCACACAATTTGCGTCATTCATCAGGAAACTGGTTTCCTCTGTCAAGTTGCAATACAGCTTATAAATGAGCCATTAAGTCGGCGCAAACTGGAAGACGGTCCTGCACATCTAAAGAGGCACAGGCATAACTCCTAAGTTCGGGAGTTATGCCTGTGCTTCTTCGCGTACCGGACCAAACCAGCTTCAGGTACAGTTGCATTTGGCGATGGTTACCCTCATTGTATAAGGCGCCGACTGGATGATAAAGTTATTTATTATGGAAACATAATTATGACGATTGCGAACAAACGCGACGTTGATGCTGTAACAACTGGTGTTATTTTCAAGAAGGACAGTCAATCTATCCACAAATAAGGTGAAACTGTACCAATGACGCGCTACTTGTAACACAATGTTGATGAACTGCATAAAACCCAACTCGAAAACAACTAGATATCTCATAAGCAATTGTGGTGATTCTATGGTGAATCCTGATATATAATGTTATTATAAACAGATATTTAATAAAACGAATGGAAAATTCACAAGATTGGATGGACGCTTATGAACTTCGACTCAAGCATGACTGGAATGCTCATCATACGAATTATCATCGCTTGTTTCTTTGCAACGGGCTTTGTGGCGTGCTTCCAACATTTTTGGTTAGACGCGTTTGAAAATACGGAAATCGGTCCCGTGAGAAAGATGTATCGGCGGGTGATGCTGACGGTCATGACGGTTGTCTTGGGCACCGTCCTCCATTTTGCCGCCATGGTCCTGACAACGGGGCAATTGGGACTTGTCTACCACAACTGGTCTCTGTTCTTATTAATCGTCCCGTTTCTTTTCAACGGGTTTAACTGGTTTGAAAAGGGAATCCAGTACGTTGCAATCATAATCATCTGGTTTATGCGTCACACCAGTAATTATCTGGAACCATATCCACTCGCTGCTGCAGTGATTCTCTTTGTGATGTTGTTACTCATGCGGCGCAATCGGGACAGGATTGTTCGCCATGCGCCCCTCAGCGTTCTGATTGCGTTTATCATTGCCGTCCTGTTCTGGACAACGGCGCCGCGATACTCGATGGGTGTGACGATGACGGGTGAAATGCTGGTTGAAGCCATCGCGTTCTTTACCATCATAATTGCGTTTGTCATGGGCTACTGGGTGCGTCAGTACCACGAAGATGAACACCGAATCCAACTCGAGCGTTTGGCGAACTACGACACGTTGACGAATGCGAAGACGTATTCGATGTACCAGCGTGAAGTGACCGAACTTTTCAACAATGCGAAGGAGAACGGCGAACCTTTGACGCTCGTCACACTGGACATCGACCGCTTCAAGCAGATTAACGACCATTACGGCCATCTAGCGGGGAACACGGTGCTCATTGGGGTAGCGACCACGATTGATAGCGTGTTAAGTAACGTGGCGGACGACCTGCGCGTTTACCGAACGGGTGGGGAGGAGTTCAACATTGTTTTCCCAAACCGGACCGTAGATGATGTCTTCCCGATTATCGAAGCGTGCTGGCAAACGGTGCGTAAGAGCGAGTACGATTATTACGAACGGAATATTGCCGTGACGATTTCGGTGGGGATGACGGAAATGACTGCGGACGACCGGACCATCGACGACACTTACAAGCGGGCGGACGATTCGCTCTACAAGAGTAAGCGTAGTGGCCGGGATGCCATCTCCATTAATCAGGAGACAAAGTTGGTCAACAAGCACAGTCAGGAAGATTTTGTGGCCAGTTATTCCTTCTTTACGCAGGGGATTTACAATATTGATATGGCTGCACACAACCGAATCGGGAACGAACTGTTGCTGCGGACGTTTGATCAGGGACAGAATCGGTGGATTTTACCAGATGATTTTGAGATTCCCCACAACATCCAGATTATGCTGATGAAGCAGGTGCTGGACAAAACGAGTGTGCACTGTATCACCATCAACCTGACGGCGGCCCAGTTCAGCGATTCGGACGTGGCGGAAGCCTTGACCGAATTCGCACGGACCTCCCCAACGTTAGATCAATTGACGGTGGAAATCACGGATATTACGAACCTGACGGACACCCGCAGCATCAGCGCAATTTACCGTGCAGCGAATGTGCGCATTCTGATTGATGATGTCGGTAGTGATAACAGTTTCGAGCTTGTGCGGAACGTTCTGAGCTACGTGGATGGTGTGAAGTTTGCGATGCAGAATCTGCGGACGACGAACACGGACGAGCAGTTGACGTCGCGGATGCAGTTCTGGCAGAAGGTGGCGAGTGATAACCAGCTGACGTTCATTCTGGAAGGGGTTGAGACGACTTCTGACTTGAAGACGGCAGACAGATTGGGCATTCGGTACGTGCAGGGCTACCATTTCGGCAAACCAACATTACCGAATATTGATTAGGTCCCCAGTAGATAAAACAAGGCACGCAGAAATTCTTCTGCGTGCCTTGTTTTGTATACTGGGGGCGAACTTGTCTACATTAATGATTGGACTCATTGAGGGATGGGGTAGTTGGGCCCATCCCGTTCAATTATCGATTAACGGCCAAGCCCAATTGATCAGTGTCGGGCAAATCATCGGTCAGTATGGGCTTTTGCTGGGCGCATGGACTTGTCTAGTGGTGGCGATAACGCGCGTTTGGCAGCGTTGGGTTAGTAACCCGATGGTATGGTTGGAGACGGTGCTGATAATCTTGCTACTTAGTCAGTCAGAGCTGTTAACTACAACTTACTTGCCTCGATTAGCGTTATTTCTACCAAGTACGTACGTCAACCTGAACCGAGTGATTTTACAGCATACAGACGCTGATATGAATGTGATTCGTCCGGTTCTGACCCCCAAATATGCGGTCATATTATTACTGGGATTGTCCTTGATACAGCAACATCCCAGAAACAGAAAACGTGCCAATTAAAAAGAAGCCAGGTAGCGTACCTCCAATTCCGGTTGTGCGACATGGCTTCTTTTTTTGCCACGCGCGTAAGGAATACCAAACACTTGATACACCGTTGATTGAACACGCGTTACATTTGTCACGCGTGTTATGGAAACCGATTAATTCAACACGAATACTTGGTTACGCCCATTCTTTTTCGCCCTGTAAAGCGCCATGTCTGCGCGTTGGTACAGTTGTTTGTCGGCGATATCGGCGACATTCATGGTGGTGACGCCGAATGACGCGGTGAGTTTCAGTGTTGTTTGTGCATTCACAATGACATCCAGTTGACGGATGTCCTCTAGAAGATCAGCGGCGATGGTCTGGGCCTGCATTTGTGTGGTGTCGGGCAAGATGACGATAAACTCTTCCCCACCTGTCCGGTAGAGGGGGACGCCATTCGCGTGCTGTTTTAGGTAGTCTTGAATGAGATTCACCGTCGAGATAAGGACGGTGTTCCCAGAAGTGTGGCCATAAGTGTCGTTGACCTGCTTGAAGTGATCGATATCGAACGTCAGGAGACTAAGACGTTGGTCGTGTGTATGGTCGACGAAGACGGCGTGAATATCACGGCGATATGCGAGCCAGTTACGTGCGTTCGTTAGACCATCGTGGTAGACGTTGTGTTCCGCATTCTGGAAGCGAAGGTGTTCTCGGCGTAGCAGCACCATGTACATGAAGGTGCCGACCGCAGCGATGAAGTAGCTGATAATCATCACTGTCGTTAATGTCTGTGGTAAGTGGTCGGACCATAACATTAGGAGCCAGAAGAGCCAGCCGGTCGTTAATTTGGCGCCCAAGCGGAGCCAGGGATGTTCATCGAAGGGGTAGAAGTAAAGGTGTTCGATGATGAGGTAGGCAATAAAGAGGGCGTTCCCAATAATAATCGGTGGTGTCAGCATTCCTAACAGGGTGGTGAAAAGCGTAATGCCAATCGCAATAGCCAGCACGATATTCCGTAATAGCTCAAGTGCATTGGTCAAGCTAATGAGAATGAGCACCTGACAGTTGAGTAACAACATTTGGAAGAAGTCGTAAGGTGTTTGTTCGCCAACCCATAGTAATAGAAGGGAGACGATTGCGAAGTAGACGACGTAGATGAGTTCTGTGCGCCACAAATAAGGGTTTTTGACCTCCAAGGCGGGGTCGGCGATGTGCATGACCCGTTGTAGAATCCCAATAAACCCAACATTGAAGAAGAGGGTAATAAGGCTGGCATAAATAATTTCGTTTAACATAACGGCGCCCTTTCTAATCATCAGTGCACGCGTTGCTGACAGGTGCATGAATGGCATAATCATTTAATTGCTTGTTTAAATGACAAATCTTGTGAAATTATATCACAAGCTAATGTTATTTTTAAAGCAATAATACGCGATGGAAATAGGAAATCACTCGTTATCTTATGTGCTTTTATGCGTATTTGCAATATTTAGTAGGCCATGTTTTTTGCACAAAGTTATGAGCAAATAGTGGGTGGCGTAGGCAAGAAATTGTTATGCGAGGTGAGCTTTAAGAAAACGCACCAGCATTGGGATCGGGCTGGGATTGGGACGGGAAAACGACGCGGTGACGTCAAAAAACGGTTGGGTGTGAGGACACAAAACAGTCCCAGCAAAAATCCAAAGTTCGGGATTTCTGCCGGGACTGACCTTGTGTGTGAAATTGGCTTCTGGTTCCGGTACCGTTCAGGAGTGTCTGGGAATGTTGATGGTCAGATTTGTGCGAATACTGGCACAGTCTAAACCCCAAGGATCATCCGAATGTCGGCGTCGGTGAGGGACGACTTGCTTTCCGTCCCGTTCAGCACCTGATCCACGAAGTCACGTTTCTGTTCCTGCAGCTTGTAAATCTGTTCTTCAATCGACCCCTTCGTGATGAGGCGGTAGACATCAACCTTCTTTGTCTGCCCAATACGGTGCGCACGTGCAGTGGCCTGGTCTTCAACGGCGGGGTTCCACCAGAGATCGACGAGGACCACCACGTCCGCGCCCGTGAGGTTTAACCCCGTCCCCCCGGCTTTCAGGGAGATGAGGAAAATGTCCCGTTCGCCCGCGTTGAAGGCGTCAACCATCTTCAGGCGGTCTTTGGGCTTTGTGGCCCCATTCAGGACGTATGACGGGAGCGCCATTTCTGTCAGCTTGGCCTCAATCTGGTCGAGCATGGTGGTGAACTGGGAGAAAATCAGAACACGACGTCCATTTTCCATGGCACGTGTCATGAGTTCAGCGAGCTGGTTGAGTTTACCGGACTCCCCGTCGTAATCGGGTAGGTAGAGTGCGGGGGTGTCGCAAATTTGGCGTAAGCGGGTGAGGCCAGATAGGATAGCAACTTTGTTCTTCACCATGGCGTCACTGGTCATGCCCTTTACTTCCACCTGCATCTGCTTCAGTTGTGCGAGGTACACGGTCTTTTGCTCACGTGTCATCTCATTAGTGAGATTCGTTTCGATTTTGTCCGGTAAGTCCGCCAGCACGTTCTTCTTTTCACGTCGCAGAAGGAAAGGGTTAATGCGCAACGCGATTTCGGCGGGTGACAGTTTCGCGAACGCGCGTTTCTTCGGCAACAGCCCCGGCATGACGATGGCGAAAATCGCCCAGAGTTCGTCCGCGCGGTTTTCAACGGGTGTCCCTGACAACGCGAAGGTGTTCTTCGTGTGTAGCTTGCGCAGGCTTTGGTTCGTCTTGGTCGCGCCATTCTTCACGAACTGGGCTTCATCGAGGACAAGGTAGTTCAAGGTGAATTCTTCGTACGTTGAGGCATCTGCACGGGCACCACTATAACTGGTGATGAGCACATCTGCCGTGCTGCTTTCAATCGTTGCTAACCGCTGGGCCTTGTTCCCGTCAACGACTTCAACCTGGATGTTGGGGGCGAACTTGTTAAACTCAGCCTGCCAGTTGTAAAGCAGGGAGGCGGGTGCCACGACAAGGCTGAAGCGGTCTGGCGTCAAGTGGTTGGCGAGGAAGGCAATCATCTGGAGTGTTTTTCCAAGTCCCATTTCATCCGCCAAAATGCCGCCAAATCCGTGTGAATCCAGCATTTCCAGCCACTGAACGCCTTGCTGCTGGTAGGGGCGCAAAGTCGCGTGAATGTCGGTATGGTCCTCGTAGGTGAAGGTCTCTGGATGGGAGAGGTCATTCGTGATTTGTTTGAACTGGGCGTCAAAGGTTGCGGTATCGCCGAGTTCGGCCTGCAGTGCGAGTGCCTGACTCGCATGAATACTGACGCGCCCCTGCTTGAGCTTCCCCTGTTCACGAATGCGGGCAAGTGCGCGACTGACGGTCTTCATCTCATCGTCAACCATCACAATTGAACCATCGCCACGGGTGATGTACGGTCGGTTTTGGTCGAGTTGTGCCAGAACTGAATCAACTTCGCCCTCATCGATACCGGCGAAGGAGAAATTCACGGCGAGAAGACCACCGACCTCGCTGACGTCAATGCTGGGGCTGAGTTCAGCGCCCGTCTGTAACATCTCGGCAAGGGCATCGCTAACGGTGACTACGCCGTTCTCACGCATGTTGGGCAGTTCGCGTGTGAAGAACTGGTACAAATCTTCACCGCTCGTGAATACTTTCACCCATTTTGATTGGGTGGCCGTGAATCCGAGTGCTGCTAAATAGGCGGTGGCCTGCTCTTCTTGTAGGGTATTGCGTGTGGTTTCGTCACGACTTGTAACATCGGCCGCGTTGATGACTTCACCGTCGTATTCAAACCCGAGTGCGAGTACAGCCGTCTGGTCCACCCGGTCGAGGTCGAAGTGGACGGTCATGGGCTGTTCAAGTAGTTCAGACGGTGCGGAAACACGACCAATCTGTGCAAATTGGTGGAGAAAATCGCGCAATGGGGGAAGGTCCCGTTTCTTAAACGTGATGGGGTCCCGCAACTCATTCACTGATTGGAAGGCGGGTTGGTTAATGAATTCTGAGACTTGGCGCGCCTCATCGGGGGTGGCCGTGTACCACTGATTGTTACTTAGCAGGATGGCTGATGAATTAATCAGCACCGTCAGTCGGTCTTCAAGCGTTAACGAGTACCCCGATTCAGTTTTGGTAACCGTTGCGCTAAGGATACCGGCGTCTGGGGTGAAGGTGTGTGTCTCGATGGTTGGGTAGGTTTGGTTCCCAAGTTCCAGCTTGACCCGTTCCAATTTGGGAATGAGTTGCGTTAGCTGGGGGATGTCCCGGAAGTCCACCTGCAATAGCTTTTTAGCATCGGGCGCATAGCCGGCTAATTCATAATTGGAAACCGTTTTCGCACGCATCAGAATTTCTAAGAGTTCCTGCTCGGATTCGTTGAAGGCTTCGGGAAGTAACTGGAAATGTTGCTTGCCGGTGGTGGAGGCGAATTCAAGCTGATAGTGATATTTGCGCATGAAGTCCCCAATATCGGCCACCGTGTATAGGCGATCACTATCATGATAACCAATACGTAGCTTGATGAAAAAGGCATGGTAGTAGTTATAGTTGGCTTGGACTGAGCGGACGGTAATGGTCGCTTCAAGCACGAGGGCCTCAATGGAGGTGGCGGTATCGGGACCGTGGAAGTACGTGGGGGTGGTGAAATTAAATTGGTTCAAAAAACGTAGACCACGATTATCCTCTGCAACAGGTGTGAGGGGGGTGGGGTTGGTGAACAATGTTTCTTGGCGGGTGGGTGCCGGAAAAAGTACTTCGAGTGGCGTCCCGTTTTCCTTCAACCACAAAATCAGGGCGGTGATGTGCTCGCAGTAATCGTAGTTCAGGAAGGTCCGGCAATCACAATCATCATCAAGTGGATCAGCGCCTACCTGAACAACGGTGGCGGGAGACGTGTCAAAGGAGAAGGCGTGAATCACTTCGGCCTTCTTATCGACGCCTGTAAAGCTAAGCTGCTCGTTATCGACAATCTGCTTGCCTTTTTTCCACAATGATTCGGGGATGAAGTCTCTTGCCATGTATTTGTACCACCGTTTCTTCTTATATGTATGCAATCTATATTAGCATAATGTGGGGGGCTGACCGTGAAGAAACGTATGGCCGTCAGAATAACTGCTTATGTATTGGTCTTTGTTGTAATCTATTTCCTTCAAGCCTTTCCCACGACTGTGTCTTATACGAGAGTTGATGGTGAAATCTATGCACTGTGGTATGACGGACACGGTCCGATGCCGGGAATGTATGATGTTTATAAATTGGGTTGGACAGGATTTAGGAAGGTTGCTCAGGAATCTGAGGAGACGATAGATGAAAATTAAGTTCCGCGAGACAATGCCGGTAAAATTGTCGCTTGGATAACGGAACAGTAATTAGAAAAGGTCAGCGCATGTGGGTAAATCATCTCCCTCGCATAAGTCAATTAGCGGTATACTAATTGGAAATAAACGGGGGACTAATCATGGAACGCAAAATTGCAATTATGGCGGATGTGCATGGCAACGTAACGGCATTGAAGGCGGTGTTGGCTGACGCAGCGCGCGAACAGGTGAGTGATTACTGGTTTCTCGGGGATTTGTTTCTGCCGGGGCCTGGGACGCATGAACTGGTTGAGCTTCTGACGGCGGTGCACCCGACTGTTTGGCTGAAGGGAAACTGGGAAGAAAGCATCGAACAGGTGCTGAATGGTGAGGCGGATTGGGCGGACGCGAGTGATGTTTACTTGGCACGTCTGACTGAGTACCTAATGGAAGGTTTGCAACCAGGTCAGTATGAAACCGTGATGGCCCGGCCTATCCTCGATCGTGTATCCGTGAATGGCCTCAACATTGGTTTATCACATAATTCACCGAAGCGGTCTTATGGGCACGAACTTTACCCCACGGAGCCACAGACGAACTTCGACGCAATCGTTGCGGCCAATCAGGATATTGCGGTCTATGCACATACCCACCATCAACTCATGCGGGTTTCGGAAAAGGGACAGCTAATCATTAATCCAGGTGCAGTCGGTCAACCATACAGCCCTTACCAGAAGTTCATGGCGGATCAGCGCGCGAATTACGCGCTTCTAACCATCACCGACACGGGCGAGGTCGATGTTGCGTTTCGCAAGGTGCGTTACGACATCGAAGCAGAAATCCGTGGCGCACAGGAAGCCGCGTTACCATACCTGAAGCTATACACGCAATTACGACACACCGGTGAAACGGTGACACATGATCAGACACTTTTGGCGGCGGTTAATGCTGAAAATGGCTATCTGAGTGACGTGCAAACCTATTTTCCACCCGTTCAGTAATCGCGAAAATAAGGCGACACCAAAGATGGGTTGTTCTCGCACAAAAATAACGCACGCATAACCTGAATTCAGGAGTTAGGCACGGCTCCGCGTCAAGTAGACAGTCAAATAATTAAAGTCTTATGCGCTTTCTTGAACGGCATGATTCCGGTATT
>CAKRNG010000039.1 GCA_934370925.1 uncultured Lacticaseibacillus sp.
ATTGAGCCAAGCAGCCTGAACATTAAAAGTAAAACGTTAGCGCAGATGTAGCCAAATGAAACCGGGCTTTACTACGAATGATGAGTAGGCACGATGCCAGTAGCATGAGGAGCGGAGCAACCGATTGGGAAACCTCAATCACCTCGCGGACTTTATCTGTCTGCTTTTGAACAATATCTGTGGCGATACTGCTGCCGTATAGCGAGATGAACATGATCATCAAAATCCAGGCCAACAAGGGACCCCGTAAATCTCGGAGGCTACGATAGCGTTGCTGTTGTTCTTGGGTCATGGGCTTCTCCTGACGTGATGTGCGTAATTGATACTGTAATTGATACTATTAATATTATTGTAAATCTTTTTCTTTTTATGATGGCAAAAAAGTTCTCCGCGTGTTGGCGAAGAACTTTTTTAGCGTGAATTAATCTGCAGATAGCGCATCAATCGGGTTCAATGCGGCGGCGCGACGAGCTGGGAGGAAGGCCGCGAGCAGAGAGATTACCAGGGCGATGACGAACGTGGTGAGGATGTTGCTGAAGCTGATTTGAACGAAGCTAAAGCTGGCAATCCCGCTCAGAGCGCTGTTCAGTCCCACTTGGGCGACGAATGCAATCACGACGGCGAGTGTGGCTGAGAGCACCCCGATAATGAGCGATTCGCTGATGAACAGGCGGCGGATATCGCGCTTGCTTTCACCCAACGCACGGAGAATCCCGATTTCCTTCGTGCGGGCCGCAACGGACATGTACATGGTCACGATAATCATCAGGGCGGAAACGAGGAGCGCGATGGCTGCGATGGCTGACAGCACGATCGTTGCGAGCTTGACGTACGTCTGAATGGTGCTAATCAAGGATGAGATAGAGGTGGCGGAGAAGACACGCTTGCCGGCAATCTTGACCTTGTTAATCTGTTTCGTCGTAGCGTCTACATTGTCGAGCGAATTGATGGCGACCGCCAAACTGCTTGCAGTGGTGGATACGTTCGCCTTCTTCATGGCAGCGGTCAACGTGGCGGTGCTGACATAGTTGTCACTCGACATGGCGGCGTACTGGCTATCCGTAATCCCGGAGACCTTTGCCTTAATCTTGACGGTGACTTTCTTGCCATCCTTGTCCGTTGTGTCATAGGAAAGCGTGACGGTTTTCCCAATCAATTGCTTCCAGTTCGCGGACTTGAGCGTTTTAGCAACCGTCGACTTGTCGAGGACAACCTCATTCTTGCCGGGTTTGCTACCGACTTTGAGGGTGTTACTCGTGATGCTGGCGTTCCAGTTCTTGAGACCACCGCTAATGGTTGCCGTCTTCTTGCCGAGCTTAACGGTGGCGCTTGAGGTGGTGTACACCTTCTGGACGGACTTTATGTTATTCACGTTGGTCAGCTTGGTTATTTGCGCCGTTGTGAATTGTGTTTCCTTTGTGTCTGTGGTAGCTTCCGAGGCCCTTTGTCCTTGGCCACCAGGTCCACCTGATGGGGCCCCGCCGCCACGAGTGGCCTGTTTATCTTGCTTCTGGTAACGGCTCACAGTGACGACCTGGGGATTCGCCATGTTGGTAATCTGTTGGTTAATGTAGCCACTAATACCGTTGCCGAGGCCTGAGAAAATCATGACGGCGAACAACCCAATGGCGGTCCCGATGACAATCAGGAAGTTGCGGCCGAAGTTGAACTTGAAGTGCTTAAAGGCGGTTTTGTACGCCACGCTGGCTGGCAAAAGCCGTGATTTGAGGCGCGGTGTGGATTCTGTGGTGTACGCGTCCCGAATGGTGTCGTTGCGGTCAATTTGCCCGTCTTCTAGGTGAACGATTCGGGTTCCTGCGTCAGCAACGGCTTGGGAATGGGTAACGGTAATGACAAGACGGCCCTCTGCGGCAATTTCGTCCAGTAATTGCAGGACTTCCTGCGTGTTCTGGGCGTCCAGCGCGCCGGTGGGTTCGTCCGCAATGATAATTTTGGGGTCACTAGCAAGGGCGCGCGCAATGGCAACACGCTGCTTTTGCCCCCCTGACAACTGGTTGGGGTATTTCTTAGCTTGCGAGGCTAGCCCGACCCGGTTAATGAGATCCATCGCCCGCGATTCGCGTTCCTTCTTATTCAAGGTGGTCATGTCGAGGGACATCATGACGTTGTCTAGAACGGTGAGGTGGCTGACGAGGTTGTAGGCTTGATAAATGTAGGCAATCGTTTCGCGACGATAAGCATCCAGGGAACGTTCGTCTTTGTGGTTGAGGCGGTTGCCGTCCACCGTTACACTTCCCTGGAATTCGCGGTCGAGTCCACCGATGATGTTCATCAAGGTTGACTTACCACCCCCGGATTCCCCAAGGATGGCGACGAATTCACCGAGGTCGAAGTCTAAGTCGATCCCCTTAAGCACCGGAAATTCTTGTTTGCCTAGGAAGTAGGACTTGTGGATATCACGTAATTCTAAGTAGCTCATGGTCTATTGTGTCTGTGCAAAAGAACGCGCAAATTTCCTCCTTATGTGGTCGTTTTTGTGTCCGCGTGCCACGTCATTCTCTCCGTTTACGGGGTTCAGCAATAAATTCGCCTGTTCCCCTTGTGCGGTTGATGATGACAACTATACTAGAGACAAGAAGCAAATACATCGTACGGAAGGTCAGTCAATTTCTGCCCAAACAGGCAGAAATTGACTGGTAACAACCGCGAAAGGGTGAATCAAATGGTCATGAATCCAAATTTTAAGTATCCAGATACGGCCGCGTACAAGTATGTGGTTGATGAATTGAACCGGCATGGGGTTGAACTCATGGATATTGCGCAGATTGTGTACGACCTTGAGAAGGATTTCCTGCCAGCACTGACGGTTGCGGACTATTGTGCAGAAGTTGAGAATGTCATGCACAAGCGGGAGCTGTTGAACAACGCGATGGTGGGGTTGCAACTGGATAAGTTGGCAACGGCGGGTTTGCTGGACGCACCACTACAGGCAATCATCGCCAACGATGCGGGTGTATTCGGCGTGGACGAAACGCTCGCGTCGGGAATTGCGAACTTGTGGGGGTCTATCGGGATTACGAATTATGGCTACGTGGACCATACGAAGCCGGGAATTATTGGTCAACTGGACAACTCAGGCACCACGGTGAACACGTTCATCGACGATTTGGTGGGCGCCATTGCGGCAGCGGTCGCAGGAAAACTAGCGCACAAACACGCGTAACGCCAATCGCGATGGTATGAATTGGGGCAGATTTGAAAACGGGACTTCACAAACAGGGCAAAAGCGACTATACTAATAAAGTTCATTAATGAGTGCTATTTCTGCTTTTGTAGTGGAAAGGGCGATGTAATGAAATAGTGTGGTGGCGATGGCAAGAAGGATACACCTGTTCCCATGCCGAACACAGAAGTTAAGCTTCTTAACGCCGATAGTAGTTGGTGGGAAACTGCCTGCGAGGGTAGGAAGCTGCCACGCTCATTAAAAAAACACCAAGCCTTGTGCTTGGTGTTTTTTAGTGCCAGTAAGTGGCTTTGCTGAACTGAGTAGTATGGATGTCAAAGTAAAATGGTGGAACGGATGTAATCTCATTGCGGGGCACCCGCAATGAGCAGCGTGTCCACCGAGTCGTCACGGGCGTGGAAGATATCGGTGAGATGATCCAAAAAAAAAACGGTGGGTCGATTCAACGTAAGCACCAAGCAAATAGACGAAGCAACCCAGGCGAGCACCAAACATGCCGTGCCAAACGCCGCGCCGCTTTGTTATAATGAGGCGATTGAATAAAGGACGGGGGACTAAATATGCCACAGAAGGTAACCGCAGATAATTTAGCAGCGCTGACCCAAACAGGCACGGTTGTGATGGACATTTGGGCGCCATGGTGTGGTCCGTGCAAAATTCTTAGCCCAATGCTGGCAGAACTTGAACAGGAACTGCCAGGGCTGACGGTAATTAAGCAGAATGTGGATGAAGATCCTAGCATTGCGGCGTCATTTAAGGTGCAGTCCGTGCCAACAATGGTGATTTTCCAGAACGGGAAGGCCGTGGAAAAGGTAACGGGCGCGTTCCCTAAAGCTAAGTTACGGCGGTATCTCGAAGGCGTTTTGGCGCGTGCATAATTAGGAAGCAAAGTGATGTGAGGGGGTGCGAGTTGGACCGAAATGAATTGCTGGATACGTGTCTGCTGGCGGGGCGAATCATGATTGAAGGCGGCAGTGAAATGTATCGGGTTGAGGATACAATGACCCGGATTATTAACAACGCGGGCGAGAACGAAGCAGTTATTTTTACGACGCCAACGGGAATCTTCGCCAGCATTCGCAACCAACCGTACATGCAATTGCGACAGATTAACACGCGGGATATCGATATGGAGCGAATTGCGCGGGTGAATCAACTTTCTCGGGCGTTCGCGGCGGGAGAAATGACCCTCACACAGTTGCACCGGGCACTCGTGCATTTGGACACAAACATTCCGTATTTTCCCATGTGGCTACAGATTATCTGCTCGGCCGTTGTTTCGGCGCTCCTCATGATTGTTTTCACACAAACCTATACGTGGGGCGATTTGCCGCTTGCGGGATTGACTGGCGCGGTTGGTTTTGTCGTGGCGATGTACGTTCGACATTTGACAAAAATCAAGTTCATCAGTGAGCTAACGGGGTCTTTTGCCTTGGCGTTGACGGCACTGGTTGGGGTGCATCTTGGATTGGGGCAAAATCTCGACAATATTCTGATTGGGGGCGTCATGCCGCTTGTGCCAGGGGTTGCGCTAACGAATTCGATTCGGGACTTACTGGCGGGGCACCTCTTAACGGGGCTGGCGCGCGGAACGGAAGCGGTACTAACGGCGTGTGCGATTGGCTTCGGGATTGCGCTCGTGATTTCGATGGCGTAACGCATAACGGGCGTTGCTGAAAGGGGGATGACCATGAATTTTAGCTTACAGATGGTGGTGCAGCTGATTTTTAGCTACCTCAGTACCGTTGCGTTCGCGGTGTGCATTAACGTGCCGCGCAGAGGGCTGAACTGTGCGGGACTGGCGGGAATGATTGGCTGGATGGTGTACTGGCTGCTGATGCAAGCCGGTGCATCCGTGATGATTAGCAACCTCCTAGGGGCTTTTGCAATCGGAATCGCGGGTATTTTATTTGCGCGGTGGATGAAAATGCCGGTGATTACGTTCAACGTCCCCGGTCTGGTTCCCCTGGTGCCTGGTGCAACGGCGTACGAAGCGGTGCGGGCGCTCGTGTCCAACAACTTGGATCAAGGGATTCAGTTGTTGGTGCAGGTGCTGATGGTTGCGGGGTCCATAGCGGTTGGTTTCATGTTCGCACAACTATTCGGCGACCTCACACGACCGAAGTGGGGGATGCACCGAACGGAGGACCACGTAAAGTAGCGTAACTGGCGGCATGGGTGTCCGTTTTTGGTAAAGGGCGATGCGGGTCCTCGGCGAAAAGCGCGCCGAGGACGGTGGTGTATCTAGATTTCGCAGTTGGTTAAATTTTCCGTTGACCGATGTATTTTTTATCGTTGACGGATTAGTTGCTTCCGCGGGCGTTTCGCTGTAAGATAGATTCATGCGATGAGTCGAGTAACACGTTTACGTGTGAAAGTTGCAGCCAGTGCGCATTACCCGCCGGATTTGCGGGGGCTGGTGGTTCCTCTGGATTGTGGAGTTCATGGACCCGATTACATTTATGTGATTGTGCGTGTACCCCCGAACTATTTATAGTTCGGGGGTATTTTTTAGTTGCCCTAGCAGCTTTGCTGCGTAGGGCAACTTAATGCGTAGCGAGGCACGAGCGAAGCCTCCTCTGAGCAATGTAACCAGATAATCGAAGTGAAACGTTGGATGAATAGAAGCAAGAAAAAACAACGCTACCAGTTACCGCCCCCCACCAAGTGAATGCGGTCCAGGCATTCACTTCTGCGTTGGTTTTCCCAAAAAAGAAGAACAGTGGTGAAATGCGTAAAAAAGCAGAAGCAAGAAAAACACCCAACGCTACCAGTTACCGCCCCCCACCAAGTGAATGCGGTCTAGGCATTCACTTCTGCGTTGGTTTTCCCCAAACGAAGAGCAGTGGCGAAATACGAACCCCCCCGCCAAAAACGTTACCGCTTCCACAACGTATATGGTACGATACACATGAATAGTAAACGCTGGTAATCATTTGTAACGCTAACGGGGGCACGACATGAGACGACGGGTTGGATTTTTTGGTGCATTAGGGCTATTCTTTAAGCGCTATTTGGACTTTATGGGCAACAGCACGCGTGCGGAATATTGGTACATGGTTATTTGGAATGCGTTGTACGGTGTTGTCATGATGAGCCTCATGTTGGGGAGTCTTTTGTCGCTCGTTTCGGCGCATACGCAAATCGACGCGGCGAGTGTACTGAGCTTGGGCATTCCGGTAATCGTTGCGATTATTGTGGCGCTTGCGACAATTGTGCCGTTCGTTGCGCTACACATTCGCCGGTACCGTGATGCGGGGGTCAGTCCTTGGTGGTTCGTGCTCACGTATGTCGTGCCCGTAATTTTACAGGCACCCGTTGTGAATCGCGGGATGAACGCGGTGGAAGGGCTGGCGGGAATTTTGCTGATTGTTAACTTAGTGATTGCTGCACAACCAAGTCGGGGGCTACATTTTTAGACGTAAATTTCACAAATATGCAAAAAATACGCCTGACAAGCAGAATTAGTGGGGATATTTTTGCATTGATTTTAAAATGGAGGGCGCTGAATGTTGACTGAAGATGAAATGCGGCAGGTTGCACATTTGTCTGCACGCGCGCAGCAGATTGTCGGATTGGTGATGTGGATGGACCGACCAGACCGGGAGATTGTGATGCCACGCAGTCAATTCTATGCGCGTCTGCATTTTTACCCCCGAAACGAAAACATGATGGCGATTCAGACGGCGGTGGCGGATGTTGTGGCCGAATTACGGGCGAGCGTACTACCAGCGTTGCGTATTCGGGTCGGTGACAATGATTTGGGTGAACAAGAGCAATTGTTTACGTTGACTTATTAGGTGAAGGCGCAGTAAAAATAGGCGGGACAAAATTTCGACCACACGAGATTTTGCCCCGCCTATTTTTGCGTGATATCTCGTACTTTTGTCTGATTCCCTGTTGAAGGTGTCATGATATGGTTAACGTAACGGCATCGGGCGTCGAATTGGTGGACGCTCACCGGTCGAAACGGAGGGGGAATCGTGGCTTTCTTAACAGCAATCATTGCAATTACGCTGATGCTCCTAATCAGTGCGGATATTTCAGTTTTAGAGATGGCCGAACGGTTTTATCAACTTTTGGGTGGTAAGCCGATGGGAACGGTGACGGTTGGGAGGATGAATGATGGCAACGGAATTAAGCGTTAAAGGATTACGTAAATCGTTTGGGAAGAAACAGGTTCTGAACGGGGTCGACTTTGAGGTGGCAAGCGGGCACATTGCGGCGCTTGTGGGACCGAATGGCGCCGGTAAGAGTACCATCATGAAGGCGATTTTAGGGTTGATTCCTGCGAATGCGGGGGCGATTAGCGTTCATGGACAGACTGTGGGGATTACGAGCCACCAAGCACTTGAACAGGTGGGCGCGCTTATTGAGTATCCTGGGATTTACCCCTTCTTGACGGGCCAGCAACACCTCGCGCTCTTTGCGACGGGAACGAAGGCGGAACGGAAGGCCAAAATCGACTGGGTGGTTGAGGCCATGCAGATGTGTAGCTACATTAACGTGAAGGCCAAGTCCTACTCGTTGGGGATGAAGCAAAAGTTGGGGATCGCGCAGGCACTCCTAAACCGGCCCAAGCTGGTGATTCTCGATGAACCAATGAACGGACTGGATCCGCAAGCCGTGAAAAATTTACGTGATGTGATTGTCCGGCTGGCAGAAGGGGGCACGAGCTTCCTGATTTCGAGCCATATTCTGAGTGAACTCGAAAAGTTGGCGGACACCGTTCTGATGTTGAACGGTGGACGGATTGTTGAACAGACGTCGATGACAGACCTCGTCAACGCGGGCACGCACGTCTTCACGTTGCACACTGTTGACGATGTGGCGGGTCGCGCTGCCCTTGTGAACCAGGGAATTGACCTGCTTCCGGGTGACACACTGCAAATTGCGCAGACAACACCAGATGCACTGGATAAGGCGTTGCGTGCACTGATTGCGGTGAACGTGACAATTACGGGTGTTGAGCAGGTCAAACATGATCTGGAAGGGACCTTCCTCGACATGGTGCGTGATAGTTCAAAGGGGGCAAATTAAGTTGGGAACGCTAATTAAACAAGAATTATACAAGTTGACGCACCGGCGTGGCACCTGGTTCGGGCTATTTTTCATCCTTATTATCCAGATGGGGATGGCAACGCTCGTGAAGTTGAACCCATCCTTTATCCCCGCCAAGGAAATGGTGATGTCGAGTTTTCTGGGGACATCCATGACGCTGTTCGTCGTCATTGCGGCGGTGGCTAGCATTGTGTCGATGGAATTCCAGTACGGAACCGTCAAGCAGTTGCTGTACCGGAAGTACTACCGGAGCCAGGTTTTCGTCAGCAAGATTATCGTGGTGATTCTGCACACACTGGCACTTTACCTCGTGCAGTTCGCCATGACGCTTCTGCTCAAACTGGCGCTCTTCCCCAAGGTCGATTTGGGCGCCACGTATTCAGGCGGGCACTCCTTGCTACGGATGATGGTGACTTATCAAGGTGGCGAAATCTTGAGTGCCTTCTTGCTCCTGAGTTTCGTGTTGCTGCTATCGACGTTATTCAAGACGAACGCAGCAGCAATTGCGAGTGGGTATATCGGTTACGTGCTGGTCAGCATGG
This sequence comes from uncultured Lacticaseibacillus sp., assembly GCA_934370925.1. Taxonomy (GTDB): domain Bacteria; phylum Bacillota; class Bacilli; order Lactobacillales; family Lactobacillaceae; genus Lacticaseibacillus. Next base: position 8,809 of record CAKRNG010000039.1, read on the forward strand.
CGTCCACATTCCTTCTGCTGGCAATCCAGAAGTGGGAATGGGTTAAGTGGAACCCGTTCACGATGCTCCTCCTACCATCACAACTAATGGCGCCAAACTATGCGGACGCAACCATGCTATCGAACCCAGAACTCATCGCAGGTTCCTTAGTGTACACGGTCATTTTCTCCGGTATCGCGTACCTCTCCTTCCGCAAGCGCAGTGTCTAGGGTAGGCCTTTTTAGGCGGGACATTCGCGGTTGCGCGCGAATGTCGTATCGAGGTTAGGGTTGCGCACTGTTGTCTGACTTATAAAAGTTGTGTTTTTTGAGCATTAATGTAAACAAACACCTAATCTAAGAAACGCAAGGAGCGACAGCGACGTTGCGTAAGCGAATGCGATTTTTGCATTCGCTTTTTGTTTGTTCTTTAAACAAGTTGATATGAGAAGGTAAATGTAGGCAGTTGCGGCGCCGAACTTTTTCCCGCAACTGCCGAGCTACCCCAAAAAGAATTATGTAGCGTTATGTCAAAATAGGTTACAATGGTGCTAGATAGAATTCGGAGGAAACGAAATGAGTAATCACCGTCAATCGCAAATTAAGGCACAACTAACGGCGGCGACCGCCCCGATTAGCGCAACGACACTGGCCCGTAAGTATACGGTCAGTCGCCAGACGATTGTGGGTGACATCGCGTTAATGCGGGCACAGGGCGAGAAAATTATTGCAACGCCACGTGGATATGAATACGAACGGGAAAGTATTATGGAGGCCCTTGTTGTCTGCAAACACCTGCCCGTTGACGCGGTGGACGAGATGCGGCGGATTGTTCGCGCGGGTGGTGTCATCAAGGACGTGATGATTGATCATCCGCTCTATGGTCAACTGCACGGGGAGCTGCAGATTCGCACGGAAGCAGACATCAACATGTTTATTGCGAAGATGCGCCAACATCAAGGACGAATGCTTTCTGAATTAACGGAAGGGGTTCATATGCACACAATTGCCTACGAGAAGCCAGAACAGCTCGTTGCGATTAAGGACACATTGCGCGCAGCAAGTTATTTAGTTGAGTAAATTTCAGAAAAACGGCTAGGTGTCTTGACACCTAGCCGTTTTTGCGTTGAACTATAACTAGTCGCAAGGTGTCAAGACACATTGATACCTAGTTGCGTGCCAACAGACTGTCCCCTAACAGACAAGGCAGTCCCGACAGAAATCTTAAGTGTGGGATTTCCGCCGAGACGCCCCTGTATACCGGGGTCACACCGTCTTCTGGCAAGCCTCATTGCGAATGCTATTTTTTAGTTCAACGGAGGAAATTATGGAAAGTACATTGAAAAACCACAGTGGGTTAATCACTGGGGTCGGCATGGCGTGGTTGTTTGACGCGATGGACGTGGGGTTATTGTCGTTCGTGATCGCACAGATTGAAGGTGAGTGGCACCTGAGCGCCAGTGCGGTTGGGATGATTGGGAGTGTCAGCTCGCTCGGGATGGCAATCGGCGCCGTTTTGTTCGGGGCACTTGCAGACCGAATTGGGCGCAAAAGTGTCCTGCTCATTACCCTGTTGATCTTCTCGCTTGGCTCATTTGCATCGGCGTTTGCGACGGGGTACGCGATGTTTATTGCGCTACGACTGCTCGTGGGGGCCGGGCTGGGCGGTGAGTTGCCAGTTGCGTCTACCCTTGTCTCTGAAAGCGTGCCGACCGAACACCGTGGTCGAAGCGTGGTGCTACTCGAAAGTTTTTGGGCAGCGGGTTGGCTGGTTTCTGCACTTATTGCGTACTTTGTCATGCCACAATGGGGGTGGCGCATTGCCCTAGTGCTGACGGGTTGCACGGCGCTTTACGGCTTGTATTTCCGGGAACATCTCCAAGAATCCCCAGTTTTTGCGCAGCAACAAGACCGAACACCTTTTTTAAAGGCGCTGAAGGAATTGTGGAATGGTCAATATTGGCGGTCAACGGCGATGCTGTGGGTCGTGTGGTTCATGGTCGTCTTCTCTTACTACGGCATGTTCCTCTGGTTGCCTAGCGTGATGGTCCTGAAGGGGTTCACCTTGATTCACTCATTTGGGTACGTGCTACTCATGACAATTGCGCAGTTGCCGGGCTACTTCACGGCGGCGTACGTGATTGAACGCATTGGGCGGAAGAAGACGCTGAGTATTTTCCTGATTGGGACGGCGGCGTCTGCGGTTGGCTTCGGGATGGCAACGGGCGTGACTGCGCTGCTTATCTGGGGGGCACTACTATCCTTCTTCGATCTCGGCGCGTGGGGTGCGCTGTACGCGTACAGTCCAGAGCAATATCCAGCAGAAGTGCGCAGTACCGGGAGCGGAATGGCTGCGGGAATCGGACGCATCGGTGGCATTGTCGGTCCGTTACTCGTGGGGATGTTGATTGCACGGGGCATGAGTTTTACGGTGATTTTTGCCATCTTCGCCGTTGCCATTATGCTCGCCGTTCTTGCGATTGCCGTGTGGGGAATTGAGACGCAGGGTAGGACAATTCGGTAAGTTTGTCACGTTAAAAAAGGCGGCTTGCATGAATGGAACCGTTATCCTATGTTAAAGTAAGTTATCGGGATTTTTCGAAACTGAAGGTGGGGTGCCGGGTTGGTGAACCTGGTACCCGAAACGGAGGATAATATGGCACATTTAACAAAGTTGACGGACACCTACACACTGGCAAACGGCGTTGAGATTCCAATCGTCGGGTTCGGTACCTGGCAGACGCCAAGTGGGGATGTTGCTGAAGCGTCCGTCATGAGCGCGCTGAACGCAGGCTACCGGCACATTGATACGGCTGCCATTTATGGGAACGAGGAAAGTGTCGGCGCAGGGATTAAGAAGAGCGGCGTTAACCGACAGGACCTTTTCTTGACGACGAAGCTCTGGAACAACCGGCGTGATTACCAGTCCGCGCTCGGTGGCATTGATGAATCCTTGCAGAAGCTTGGCACGGATTACGTGGACTTGTACCTCATCCACTGGGGAAACCCATTGGCCTCTCGCGACCACTGGCAGGAAGCAAATGCTGAAACCTGGCGCGCAATGGAAGACATTCTGAAGTCCGGGAAGGCGCGGGCAATCGGGGTATCGAACTTCCGCGTGAAGCACCTGAACGAACTATTCAAGACAGCAACGGTGAAGCCAATGGTGAACCAGCTCTTCTTGAACCCAAGTGACATGCAGGAAGAAGTCACGGCGTTCAACCGGGAGAATGGCATCTTGAACGAAGCCTACAGCCCACTTGGAACGGGTAAAATTTTCGGAGTAGAAGCACTCCAGAAGATGGCGGCACGTTACGGCAAGTCTGTGGCGCAGATTGTATTGCGTTGGAGCTTGCAGCACGACTTCTTGCCATTGCCTAAGTCCGTGCATGAAGAACGAATCGTGGAGAACGGGCAGCTGTTCGACTTCGAACTGAGTCACCACGACATGGCACTCATCGACGAACTCCACGGAGTCGCCGGCCTTTCCCAGGACCCAGACTTGGCAACGTTCTAAGCGGCGCTGGTTTTTGACCGCTGGGCGTGTTTGGTGGGACGCCTGAGGAACGTTTGAGTTTAACGTTAGAAGACTAAATGCGACACAGAAAGGCATCAGTTCCGGAGAAAAGCGCTCCGAAACTGATGCCTTTTTAGTCTACCGTTGAT
>CAKRNG010000040.1 GCA_934370925.1 uncultured Lacticaseibacillus sp.
TTTACTAATACTGAACGACCGAGTCTCAATGTTACCAATCATCAAACGGATGGAACGCAAGGAGCGACAGCGACGTTACGTCAACATCTTTTCATCCAAAACAAAAGATGATTAGCGGAAGATGTAGGCAGTTGCGGGTAAAAGTTCGGCGGAGGTTTTGGGGTGCGGAAGTGGTGAAGGTATCTTGGCGGTTTACCGCCTAGATACGGGCCGACTTTGAGACTGGCTGACGGGTTTTGTCAGACAGGATCAAAGCGAGGTGGAATAACTTCAGCTGGGCTTTGGCTGAAGTTATGGAACCGTGCCCCACCACTGGAGACACCGCAAAACCGGAGCTGAACTTTTCCCCGTAACTGCCGTGCTCGTGCCCCCCTTGTCATTTAGTAGAAACAATGCTAACCTATATGGGTATGTTTTTTGCATACATGTGGGAGACCAAAAATGATGGTCATCTAACCACATCACGGACTAAGGAGGTAATGTCTCGTGGCTAAAAAAGTAGCAAACATTGTTAAGCTTCAGATCCCTGCTGGGAAAGCAACTCCTGCTCCTCCAGTTGGTCCTGCTCTTGGGCAGGCCGGGATTAACATCATGGGCTTCACCAAGGATTTCAACGCTCGGACTGCAGATCAGGCCGGCATGATTATCCCTGTTGTGATTACCGTTTTCGAAGATCGTTCTTTCGAATTCATCACCAAGACTCCTCCAGCTGCTGTTCTTCTTAAGAAGGCTGCTGGCGTAGAACACGGCTCTGGTGAACCTAACACCAAGAAGGTTGCTACGGTAACCAAGGCTCAGGTTCAGCAGATCGCTGAAACGAAGATGCAAGACCTTAACGCTGCCAGTGTTGAAGCTGCAATGCGCATGGTTGAAGGGACTGCTCGGTCCATGGGCTTCGTTGTCGAAGGCTAAACCCAGCATCCGGATGGACGGTGAAAGCCGTCACAATCAGAGTGGAAGGGAATTAAGTTCCCGTTGACCACATTTGCAAGGAGGAAAACCCAGAATGGCTAAAAAAGGTAAAAAGTACATTGAAGCTGCCAAGCTGGTCGACAAGACCGTTGCTTACGCTCCAGAAGATGCTCTGGAACTCGTAAAGAAGGCTAGCTTCGCTAAGTTTGACGAAACCGTTGAAGTTGCATACCGTCTCGCACTTGACCCAAAGAAGGCTGACCAGCAGCTCCGTGGTGCAGTTGTCCTTCCAAACGGTACCGGTAAGACACAGCGTGTGATTGTCTTCGCTCAGGGCGAACAGGCAAAGCAGGCTGAAGCAGCTGGTGCAGACCTCGTTGGTGCAGACGACCTCGTTCAGAAGATTTCTGACGGCTGGCTCGACTTCGACGTTGCTGTTGCAACGCCACCAATGATGGCTAAGGTTGGTCGTCTCGGTCGTGTCCTCGGTCCTAAGGGCTTGATGCCAAACCCTAAGACCGGTACGGTTACGATGGATGTTACCAAGGCTGTTAACGACATCAAGGCTGGTCAGGTGACCTACCGTGTCGACAAGGCTGGTATCGTTCACGCACCAATTGGTAAGGTTAGCTTCGACACCGCTAAGCTTCTTGAAAACTTCACCACGTTGCAGGATACCCTCAACAAGGTGCGTCCTGCATCCGCTAAGGGTCAGTACATCAAGAGCTTGACCGTAACGTCTACGTTCGGTCCTGGTGTTACCGTTGACGCAAACAAGTTCTAGTTTTAGCTTAGGCTGAACGCGTTCTTGATAAGGCGCACGATTTATCTTTTTGATGAATCGTGCGCCTTTTTGGGTACTTAGATTTCTCGGATGGATGGTGCCAACGCCATTCGCTTTACGCGTGGCAGTTTAGTTATGTTGGTTTGATGGCAACGATAATGACACATTTGTTCTCGGCAAGGGGCGCCGAGAACCGTTGCTTTTTTCGATATGACGCATGGGTTCGTTTTATGACTGGAAATTTCGTGGGTGCGCCATAAGTCCAAGGCACACGAACATTACATCCTAGTCGAGCTACGTGTCCCAGAAGTCTGCGCTTAACCCAGAATTTATTGCGGTGGAAGTACACCACCTCCATCAATTCTACGTTAATGCTCAACTTCTGACCGGGGCACTGCGCTCTGTGATTCTGGCGCAGCCTCACCTACGTAAAAAGCGCAAGGAGCGCCCCGCGCGACGTTGCGTCCCCGAAGCGTTAGCGGAGGGAATCCACACGGCACCTTAACGTAACCTTCAGCCATCGATTGACAGCGCATACATTAGGCGTATAGACTTAAGATATAACCAAAATAGAAACGTTGAGGGGGAATTACGATGGCGACAACTCAGAAATTTGCACGGACGGCAATTAGTCCGGATAACCGGTTGTTTTCTGACTTTAAGGTGCTCGTTGAGTCTGCATTCTATGGGAATAATGTGACGCGGATATCTGATTTAGCGACTGCTTATGCGAATGCACGGCGCGCACCGGGTGTGGTGACCACGGACATGCCGATTGCCCACACGGATGAGCTCGGTTTGCCGGCAGACGCGAAGGTACTCGTCGCAAATGACGGACGCGTGGTTGGACGTACCGCGGCGGCTCGGCGAATTATTGGTCAGCCGGGAATTGATGCGAAGTTGTACGCCAGTATCCTGCGCGAGGCTGTTTTTGCGGGGACACGCCGTCAATTCTATACCGGAGACGTGATTGTGGGGCTCGACAAGGAGTTTTCCGTCCGCGCGCACCTCATGTTGAATCAGGACTATGCAGCGAATTTCTACGCCTACCTCTTGAATTTTCAGATGGCGACGCAGGCTGTGCAGGAACGATACGCGCACAGTAATCCGCTGCCTGAAAATGATATCTACATTTACGCTGATCCAGACTGGTCGCATCCTGATTATCCAGATGGGCTGGCGTTGTTTGACCCGACCCACAACGTTGCGGCAATTTTGGGACTCCGCTACTTTGGTGAGCTCAAGAAGTCGACGCTGACGTTATCGTGGGCGACGGCGCACCGGAATGGTTTTACGGCGTGTCACGGGGGGATGAAACGCTACGATTTGGCGGATCACCACTTCACAATGGCGGCGTTTGGACTGTCGGGGTCGGGCAAATCGACCATTACGTTGGCAAAACATGCGGGCAAGTATGACGTGGATGTTTTGCACGATGACGCCTTCGTGATTAACCGGCAGACGGGCACGACCACCGCACTCGAGCCGGCCTACTTCGACAAGACGGCGGACTATGCGCCAAGCGACCCGGCGCTCAAGTACTTCCTGACGTGTCAGAACGTTGGGGTGACGCTCGATGATGAGGGGCAAAAGGTCATTGTGACGCAGGAAATCCGCAATAACAATGGGCGGGCCATTAAGTCGCGTTTTCTGACGCCAAACCGGGTGGATCACCTGTCGGATCCGTTGAATGCGGTCTTTTGGATTATGAAGGACGATACGCTGCCACCAGTACTGAAGATTACGGACCCAACACTCGCGGCCGTGTTCGGTGCAACGCTCGCCACGAAGCGGTCAACGGCGGAGAATTTGGTGGGGAAGGTGGACATGAACGCCCTGGTCATCGAGCCATTTGCGAACCCGTTCCGGTGTTACCCACTCGGTGAAGATTACAACGACTTCCGGAGCCTATTTGCACAGAACCAGACGGATTGCTACATTCTGAACACGGGCTTCTTTAACGGTAAGAAGGTCACACCTGGCGTCACACTTGGGGCGATTGAACAAATTGTGGAACAGACAGCGACGTTCACCCCGTTTGGCGCAGTTGAAAATGTTGCTTACATCGACATGCCGGACTATCCCGTCGATTTCGATGACGCGGCGTACACGGCACGGTTGCGGGACCGGATGAGCGACCGGCTCAACTTCGTCACGACGCAACAAACGGCAATGGACGGCTACAATGCACTTCCGGAAGAGGCGGCGCTTACGCTGCACCAGGTGATTTCGGAATTGTAGGCTGCATAAGAAGACGAGTTGGTCTTGGTATATAAGGCAGTCTCAGCGGAAATCCTGCACTTAGGATTTCTGTTGGGGCTGCCTTGTATGTGGGGGGACAGTTTTCTGGTGCGCGACTGGATGTAACGTCAGGTTTCTGGCGCAGCCTCTACTTTGGTATGTGAGCGGATTTCTTCTGGCTGCAACTAGAAGCGGCATTAAGGCGTTCTTTTAAGATAACGTTTGTTCGTGTACGATTGGTCCTTGACCACCATGTGAATTAGTGGCACAATGTTGCCAACTAAGAAAGCGAGCCCAAACTTGGGTGGCGCAATTGGAGAACGATAATGACAAAACAGTTTGGATTAAATGGATGGTGGCGCGACGACGAACAGTAATGTCCGTGGTCATTTTCGACGCGGGCAATCACCCGTGTCGATTGTGCTGATTATAGCCGGTTGGACACCTGTCTAGCCGCGCAAACTGTTGACGTTAGGGTAGACAATCTGTCTACCCTATTTGTTTGCAACAAGAAAGGACTTCTTCATGAAATATACCGATATCGAACCTTACCTAAACAATTACGCGGCGGTGCCAATTGTGATTGACCAGCCCTGTCGTGACTTTGACCCCGAGCCCATTGTGGCCGCGTTGCGTGCGGGAGGGCACACCGCGTTTATGCTGCACGGCGCACCTGATGATGGTGTGAGTCGCTACACCTACATTGTGGATCGGCCACGAACGCGCTATGAATTGAATGGGCACACGCTCACAACGATTTCAGGTACGACGCAACATCAGATGCATGTGACGAATCCAGGCGCGACGTTCACCAAGATTCTGACGGCAACACGGACACCCGTTTTACCGGAACTTCCCCCGTTTGTCGGGGGACTTGCGGGGTATTTTGCCTATGAATACGCGCAGACGGTGCACCCCCAGCTACATCTGACGCCTGCACCAGATGGCGGGCTACCGGACGCATTGTTGCTGGTGGCCGATTGCGTGATTATCCATGATGCCGTGACGAATCAGTTGTTTTTAAGCCAAATCACACCGACGATGGGGCTGACACAAGCTGATTTTGCTGAAATTCAGGTGGCACTCCAAGCACGATTGCAGACGATTACGGACATTATGCAACAGGGGATGCCTGCGGGGGCGTTTGGCCTCGATACCACGTTGACCCCAGATTACACACCGGAAGCCTTTGCTGCGCGGGTGGCCAAGGTGCAGGCGCATATTCACGATGGCGATATTTTTCAATTAATCTTGGCTAATCCGCAACGTGCACAGATGCATGGCGATTTATTAAATGCTGCCAAAACGGTGTTGCGTGATAACCCGACCCCGTATCAATTTTATCTTGGCAGTGGTACACGGGAAGTTTTGGGCGCCTCACCGGAATTGCTTGTGGCGCGTCACGATGAGGAGCTACAGACGTTTCCGCTGGCGGGGACGCGTCGGCGCGGGCAGACGCCAGAAGAGGATGCACAGCTTGCATCAGAGCTGACGCATTCTGAAAAGGAATGTTCTGAGCACAACATGTTGATTGATTTAGGGCGTAACGATTTGGGCGCTGTCAGCCAGTTGGGGAGTGTACAGGTGACCAGTGTGCGCCAGCTTCTGTATTTCGCCAGCGTCATGCATATGGGGTCGACCGTCACGAGTCGCATTGCGCCGGGAATCACGCCACTCGATGTTGTGGCGGCGTTGCTTCCGGCGGGGACGTTAGCGGGCGCGCCGAAGTTAAGTGCCATGACAATTATTAGTCAACTGGAAGGCACGCGGCGCGGTGTTTATGGCGGCACGATTGGTTATCTGGGGTACGACGGGAATCTTGAACTTGCGATTGGAATTCGACTTGCACAACGGGAAGGCGACCAGATTTCGTTGCACGCCGGCGCCGGGATTGTGACTGACAGCGTGGCGAAACACGAATATCAAGAGTTTAACAACAAAATTCGCGGTGTGAAGAACGCGTTATTGCGCGCGAGTGAGGAACTGGCATGATTTATTTAATCGATAACTACGATAGTTTTACGTACAACCTTTATCAACTGATAGGGACACGGACTGAACACGAGGTGCGTGTCGTCACACACGATGCACTCACGGCTGCGGAACTTGCGGCGTTGCAGCCTGATGCCGTCGTTTTTTCCCCAGGGCCAGGACGCCCTGAAAATGCGGGCAACATGCCGGCCATGATTGCACAGTTGCGTGGGCGTGTGCCGATGTTCGGGGTGTGTCTAGGAATGCAGGCGATGGCGCAGGCGTACGGGGCAACCATCACGGGGGCGCCGGTGTTGATGCACGGGCGTTCAGACCAGTTGACGCAACAGACGACGAACGTGTTGTTGCGGGGATGTCCAGAGACGTTCACGGCGGCGCGGTACCACTCACTTGTGGCGACCAATGTCCCCGAAACGTTGACGGTGGGGGCGCTCGGGTCGGACGGGAGCGTGATGACGATTGAGAATGTGGCGGATAAGGTGTTTGGGGTGCAGTTCCACCCCGAGTCCATCATGACGGACGGCGCAGTGGGTGCAGGCATCATTGACAACTTCCTGGCACAGATTTAGGCGGGGCGGTTGGCGGTTGGGCGCGGTGGCGTTCCGATTATGTGGTGTCTTCAATGGTGGGGCACGGTTCCATATTTTTGGCAAAGCCCGCCAAAAATATTCCACCTCGCTTTGAGCCTGCCAGGAAGCCCACCTGTCAGTCTCAAAGCCGGCCCGCATCTAAGCGATAAATCGCTAAGATGCCTTCACCATTTCCGCACCACATAATCTCCACGCCACCGCGCCCAACCGCAAACCTACACCTACATCGACCGTACTCAAAACTCAGTCAGCGCCATCAAAGTTAAAAAAACGTTCAGCCACTAAAAGGGTTGAACGATACATATCAAATAGTCGCTAACAAACTATCTGCACAAACAGTCACCAAAACACGGTGATGAGGCAACGCCGAATCACAAGCGTCAGAAAAAGTAGCCAAACGGGTAAGGAAACCAGAGTGATAGCCCCGAGCAAGGCAGAAGAAGCGTTCAACCGCAAAGGGGAGTGGTTGAACAATACAAGACAAAACGTCCCCACGTATTAGCGAGGAGCGAAACCGCGTCACCCACCGGATAGCCGCACGCAAAAATAGCGTTCAACCACCAACGGGGCGGTTGAACGCTATCCGAAAAAACGCGCAAACCGAAACTTAAGGCATCTGGTTGTAGCTTAATACCTTGATGCCGGTGTCGTTGAGTTCGATTTTGCTAATGCTGCCGTTCTTTGGGCTTTCCGTGACGACGAAGCCATCGTTCTTGCCGAATTTGTCCACAATGCTTCGAATGGTCGTGCCGTGGCTCACCATGAGGACGCGGCCACCGTTTGGGTTGTCGCGGCGCAGTTCCGCGAAGCCGTGCATGAGGCGCGTCCAGTAAGTGCGGGCGTCTTCAGCGTCGTGGAAGGGATCTTGCGCGTGCATAATGTCCTTGGACGCGTCTACACCTTTTGCCGCGATGAGGGCGCTGTACGTGCGGTGCCCCCCATTTGGCATGCCGATGACGTACCAGGTGCGCGCGGAGTCGTCTCCTTCAAAATAGCCGTAGCATTGTTCCCGGAAGTTGGGAGTTACCGTGAGCGGTGTCGACTTGGTGTAGAGGTTGGCTTCGAGGATGTAACGAATTGTGTTCTGGGCACGCATGGTGTCGCTGCAGTACGCGTGCGTGAATTCCATGTGTGCAAGGGCACGACCAGTCCGCTTGGCGTCTTCAATTCCCTTATCTGTGAGTGGGGAGTCCGACCACCCCTGCATGCGGTTGTAGCGGTTGAAAAGCGTTTGACCATGACGAACAAGATAAACGGTGATGGGTTCCATGTCATTCTCCTTTGTGCAGACATGCGCAAGGTGCTCGCGGGGAGGACAAACGAACGCGTGCCTGCAGACGATTTCTTACAGGGGTAATCGTACCATTTTTTCCGGGCAAATTCATTTTTGTAGAAAACGCTTCACGGAAAATGTGGTAATCTATAAAGTGGATAGAGGCGCTTACATTGAAAGCGGGCGCCATCATTAAGGGGGATTTCCTGTGTATAAGTTATTGGTGAGCGACCTGGACGAGACGTTGGTTCGGGCCGATGGGAGTATTTCCCCAGAAAACGCGGCGGCCATTCGTGAAGTTGTGGCGCGCGGGGTGAAATTTGTACCGAATACGGGGCGTGGCTTTGCGTCTGTGCAAAACCTGTTGAAAGAAATTGGGACGTACCAGATGGCCGATCAGTTTGTGATTTCTTACAATGGCGGTGCGGTAGTCGAGAATAAGGATAATCAGGTGCTCATGACGGGCGAGATGCCATACGCTGTGGCGAAGCGCGTGTTCGACATGTTGGCGCAGCATCTAGAGGTGGATGTGCACGTGTACACGTTGAACCACGTCTACATCTATAACGCGCGGCCCGATGATTTGGCGTATGTGGAAAGCCGCGGGGTGGCGCACATTGAAATGCCGGATGCGGATTTCTCCCGGTTTGCACAAAAGCACGTGATGAAGGTTATTTTCATGAATCCTGACATCGAGGTGCGGCATGCAGTTGCTGAAAGTGTCATGGCGGAGATGGCAAACGATGTCGACCTAACGTATTCTTCTGGTCGTTACGGTGAATTTAATCACAAGGGTGTGAATAAGGGCAGCGCAACGCTGGAACTGGCGAAGAAGTTGGGGATTAAGCCAGATGAAATTATGGCGTTTGGGGATAACGCCAACGACATTCCGATGTTCAAGGTGGTTGGCACGCCAGTTTCCGTCAGCAACGGGATTCCTGAAATTAAGTCGCTTGCGAAGTATGTCACGGATGCGAACTACGAAACGGGTGTGGCAGAGGCGATTCACAAATACATTCTGGACGTCGACTAAGCACATTGAGTTACGAAGGAGGGGGAAGTCATGAAACGAAACAACCGGGTTTTGTGGATTATTTTCGCGGTGCTGGTCATCGGCTTATTGGGAACCGGTTGGCTGCTCGTACAGGCACTCATGGCGGGTAAGACAAGGTGGTTGGACTGGTTCTTGCCGATGCTGTTCTTATACACCCTCTTCAACGCCTGGCACCTGTTGCATCAGCGCTAGTGTTTTTGAGGTGTGCGTCTTTTTTGGTAGCGGTTGGCCGTTTTGTTTGCGGCTGAGCGCTATTTTTGTTTGCGCTTTTTGACGTTGATTCGCACCGCGCCGCTTTATTTTGTTGGTCTTCTCCGTGTCCGTCTAGCCATTTCTTTCGTTGGTGAACTATCTGCTTTCTTGCTCGCTGCTATTCAGAACGGTACCTTGGCCGTGGCGCTACCTTTTCTGACGCTTGTGATTCGGCTTTGCCTCATCACCGGGGGCTTTTTCACTTGTGTGCTTGGCTTCTTTCCTTGGTGAACATTTTGCTTGATTTAGGGAAACAAAAAACGTTCAACCCGCATTGGATTGAACGCTTTTTTGAAAACGACTTGGTAAATTAAGCCGTGAACTAGGGACTAGTCAGTGAACGTGCCGTTTTCGACGTCGGAGATGAATTGCTTCAGGTTGGCGAAGTAAACGGGGGCGTTGTCGATCATGTGGTGGTGACCCCCATCTGGTGTGGTGACAAGACGTGCGTGGGGGATGACTTCTGCCATGCGCTGGGCGGAGCGAACAGGCATCGTTTCGTGTTCGCCAAACGTAAGGAGTGTTGGAACGGTGATGTTCTGAATCTGGTCACGCAGGTCGAATTCGTTCAGCTTCCCAGTCACAACGAACTCGTTGTCGCCCTGGAATGCACCGTAAACGGGACGCGCCATGGTTGAGATGAGGTGGCTGATTGCGGGTGGCTGTTTGCGGTCCACGTAGCCGGCGTTCAGAACGTCGACGTACTTCTGGTACTGAGCGTCATCCCAGTTACCAGCGTCTTCTTGTTCCTTCATGTAGGCAACGGCGGAAGGTGGCAGTGCCTCTTCACGAACACGGTTGATGTTAACCACGTATTCTTCGATGTTGTCGATCATGGAGGAGATGATGGCCCCCTTCAAGTGCTGGCCGTACTTCAATGCGTACAACTGTACGAGTGCGCCACCCCAAGACTGGCCGATGAGGTAGAAGTTGTCGAGGCCAAGCTTCTGGCGGACTTCTTCAACTTCTTCGAGGAAGTATTCAGTGGTCAGGTACTTGGCGTTTTCGGGGTCTGTGTAGTCGGGCTGGTCGGAGTAAAATGAGCCGAGCTGGTCGTACATATGTACCTGAACGCCGAGGTCGGCAAGCTTTTCGCCGAAGTTCTCCCAGTATTCATGTGTGCCGCCGGGGCCGCCGTGGAGGCAGAGCAAGTGGATATCGCCTGTGCCTTGCGTGTTGGTCCACAGGTGGTAGCCGTTATCAAGCGTGAGAATCGTGGTGCCTTGCTTCATAGGATTCACCTAGTTTCATCAGAATACGTCCATTTTAGCATTGTTGGGGGCGGTTGCGGGAAAAAGTTTGGCTCCGGTTTGGGTGTACCTTCAGTGGTGGGGGTCGGCGGTTGCGGGGGCAAGTTCAGCTCCGGTTTTGGCGTGTCTCCAGTGGTGGGGCACGGTTCCATAATTATGACCAAAGACCGGTCATAATTATTCCACCTCGCTTTGAGCCTGTCTGACAAGCCCGGTCAGCCAATCTCAAAGTCGGCCCGAGGCTGCGCCAGAAGTCCAAAGCGCACGAACGTTACATCCAGTCGCGCGCCAGAAGACTGCCCCCTAACATACAAAGCAGGCCTGGTAGAAATCCTAAGTTCGGGATTTCCACCAGGCCTGCTTTGTATACCGGGGCCAAACCGTCTTCTGGCGCAGCCTCCGACACCACTTACGACACCCCAAAACCTCCGCCGAACTTGCCCCCGCAACTGCCTACATCTTCCGCTAATCATCTTCTTGTTTGAATGAAAAGATGTTGACGCACCGGCCTTGTCGCGCGTAAAGGGGGCATGGTACACTAGAATATGAAAAGTTTCATACGTGGCTTTCTGTCGTTGCAGAAAAGCTGAAATTGGTTGGACATGGCGTTCAAGAATTGGTCCCTGCTTGGGTTGGCGGGACGAGTTCTTGGGCGCTTTTTTTAACCTTGCGAAACGCGACGCAAATTTTTCATACGCACAGTCAACAGGAGGAATTATAGTGAACATTGCATTAACTTTAGCCATTATCTTGATTGCGACAACGCTTGCCGGTCATCTATGCGTGCGGTTGGGGCAGCCCGCGGTGATTGGGCAGATGTTGGTGGGGATTGTTCTGGGTCCCACCATTTTGAACTGGGTGCCACTCACGCCCACGCTGACCGCCTTTGCGGATATTGGGGTGGTCGTGCTGATGTTTTTGGCCGGGCTTGAGACGGATACGCGCGGGCTTCGGCGGTACCTTATGCCCAGTGTGGCGGTGGCGGTGCTCGGTATCTTGCTGCCAGTCGGGGTGACTTATCTGCTGGCGCGAACGTGGCAATTATCGGTGCTGACGAGCTTGTTTACGGGGATTGTGTTTTCCGCGACGTCCGTGTCGATTTCGGTGGCCGTTCTGCGCGAACTCGGTGTCCTCAGGGGGCGCGCGGGAAGTATTATTCTCGGCGCGGCGGTGCTGGATGACGTGGCGGCAGTTATTTTAACCGGGGTGTTCATGGGCATGGCGGGCGGAAAAAGCACGAATATGGGCGTGCAGCTTTTGTGGCAGGTCGCGTTTGTTTTCGGCACATGGGCGGTCGTGGTTTGGCTGGCACCGACGTTAATGCGGTTGGCGGAAAAATTGCTGATTCCGTTTGGCCGTGAACTAACGGCGCTCGCGTTGTGTCTCTTAATGGCGGGTGTTGCGGAAGTTGTCGGGTTGAGTGCGGCGTTGGGGGCTTTCTTTGCGGGGATTGCCATTAGTCAAACGGCGGTGCGTGAAACGGTTAGCCGTTCCGTGGACGTGATTGGAACGGGGATTTTTGTGCCCGTTTTCTTCGTTAGCATCGGCTTGCACCTCCACTTGAGCTTACACACGAACTGGTGGTTTGTACTCGCGTTGACGGCGCTGGCAGTCGTGTCGAAGTGGTTGGGTGCCGGATTGGGCGCAAAACTAACGGGGAGTTCGTGGCATGAGTCGAGCGTGATTGGTGCGGGAATGATTAGCCGCGGCGAAATGGCTCTGATTGTGGCGCTGATTGGTGAACGGGCAGGGCTCTTGCCGGGTAACGAGTATGACGTGATCATCGCAGCCATCATCCTTGCCACCCTTATCGCGCCGTTTATTTTAAGGTGGCAGGTAAAAACAGAGCGCAGTGTCCCGGGTAGAAGCTGAGCATTAACGTAGAACCGATGGAGGCGGTGTATTTCCGCCGCAATCGGTTCTGGGTTAAGCGCAGGCTTTTGGGACACGGAGCTCGACTAGAAAACAGAGCGCAGTGTCCCGGGTAGAAGCTGAGCATTAACGTAGAACCGATGGAGGCGGTGTATTTCCGCCGCAAT
>CAKRNG010000041.1 GCA_934370925.1 uncultured Lacticaseibacillus sp.
GTAGAAATCCTAAGTTCGGGATTTCCACCAGGCCTGCTTTGTATACCGGGGCCAAACCGTCTTCTGGCGCAGCCTCCATGTAATCGTTACTTTTGACGTCTATTCGGACCCTCTACCGTAACCTGCTTCGATAAATACTTAATTCGTTCCATAATCCGCTTTGCCTTAATTGTTTCGTCATCCCCCCGCTCGTTGCCGGCGAGGAAGGCTTCTAATTCCGCCATCGTCTTGTTCGATGAGAAGCACGTTGGCAGTTGCTCCTGCATTCGGTACTGCAAGATGACGCCCAATACCTCATCTCGGAACCAAGGACTGAACGATTCTGCGCCAATGTCATCCAACATGAGTACCGGAATCTTCTTCACCGCCTCAATTCGCTCAAGGACATCCCCGCTCTTAATGGCCGCCTTCATCTCCACCGCAAACGTTGGTAGGTGCATCAGCGTGGAGGCAATACCACCTTTTGCGAGATTGTTCGCAATGGCACCAAGCAAGTAGGTTTTTCCCACCCCGAATGGTCCATAAAGATACAATCCAGTTGCAAATGGCTTTTCTTCATCAACAAGTGTCAGCACAAAATCAAGTGCAGCATCGATTGCTGTGACGCGCCCTGCTGTCTGATCGTACGTCTTTAAATCTGCACGACGCACATCCTTGGGCACATTCACCATTTTGGCGAGATGCGCTTTGCGTTTTGCTTCATCAAGCCCCACTTTCTGTTCACTTGGTCGATACTTAATGTCGATGAGGTGATTCGACACAACCAAAAATGGCGCATATCCGGGTGCGAACGCCTCGTCGCCACTTTTCTTCGCACGCTGACGCACGTATTCATACAACTTCGCCACACCACGATCAGCCGCATCCGGTGCAAGTTCAGCTTGGTTTTCAGCTAAAAATGCTTGCACCTGTGCGTCCGCCATGACGATTTCCTTCATGCGATTGTACTCCCGCGTCACACCTTTGCCACGCATCATTTCTTGTAATACCTGGGATAAATTTTCCATCATGAATCTCCCTTGCCAATATTATCAAGTCGCGCCATTCGTTCAGCCATCGCCTTTTTAGTCTCAGAAGAAACCGCACTATCCGGTACCTTATAATCCGCCTTCGCCCAATCTGGAACGGGTTCCTTCCGCTGGGGTCGGTTACTGTAGTTGGTTCGCCGGTGTGTCTGCGTTGACCGCCCCTTACCCTGCTTGTACCGGCGAATTTCTGCCAGTGCCAGTTCAGGCGAGGAGACGTCATCCGCGAGCCAGGCATTGGCCACTGAGTTGAGGTAGGCCGCACTGATGCTTGGGCGGTTTTTTAAAATGTACGCCACCAAAATGTTCAGTGTCGCCATGTCGAACAGGTTCTGGTCGAAAAGTTGCTGAACGGCAAACAGTTCGTTGGACGCCGCAAACATCTTACTGTTCTTGGCCTTCTTCGTGGTTTCCAAGAATTCACGAATCGGCATGGACCGCGCACGCTGGAGGAGGGCTTTCTCTTCCGCTGTTGGGTCGGTCACGGGCATTAGCTGATCCGTCTGCGTCTGCTGCGCTTTCGCGGTGTCCGGATTTGTTGATGGCTGGGACGCAGGCTCTTGCGCAACCGGCTGCGTCTGGTGCATCCGCGCCCCCGAATCGCGTGAGTACGTCTGTTCGGCTTCGCGGCGGAGACGGCCATCGTTAATTTTACCCGTCATCGTATCAAGCGAACGGCCGAGTAATCGGGCAACGGTGCTGGTGTCTAGGCCATAAAAGCCCGCAACTTGGGCGATGGCGCGTTGATGTTGCATCAACTCCCCACTAGCGAGGCCAAGTCCCTGCAACTGACGTTCAAGCAACTCCCAGTCCACCACGTTCACATCGATTTTGGTCACGGGTGCCGGCACTGCCGCCGTGGCTTCCCGTACCGTCCGCACATCTTCGGGAACCGAGGCAACATCGCCGGAAACGTGGAAAACATCCATGAACTTCTTACTAATATCGTGCATGTCACTTCGACGAACAGGCGTCACCGTGAAAGCCTTGCTCAGCGTCAAGTACTGCTCAGCACCCACCGTGTCGTACAGGGCGACACTGAACAAATCGTCCGCAAAGAACTTGTCAGGGGCGAGCGGTGCGTACATTTCATACACATAATGCCGTGACGTATCGAATTGGGTGTACGCCTTGATGAGCCCCACCGCTTCTAGGCGAATGCGCGCGTTGTAGAATTCATCTACCCCGACGCCAAGAGTGGCAAGCAAATTGGTGTGGGGTTGCCGGTCCCGCGTGAACAGGGGGTGTTGTTTCACCTGTGCCCAGAAACTCTGGTAAAGTGCCACCGACACGGCACCGACCATGGGCTGGTAGAGGTAAATGAGCGTTTTGCGATCTAAATCCGTTAGTAGCTGCGCTTGTGTCACCAGGTAGTCATCCTGGGGCATAAAATTCGTTGGCGTGGCCATCTCGATTCCCCCTTAAGTCCTAATCTTATGTAGAAACAAGTCAGTCCCGACAGAAATCCCGAACTTAGGATTTCCGCCGGGACCGGCTTGCAAATGTAAGTACTTGTTCCTGTAGGGATCATACGCATGTACACAACAATCAACTATGAATTGCCGGTATTACCCTACTTATCCGTCTTGTCCATCATTTCCTTCAGCTCGTCCATGAAGACAGACATATCCTTGAACTGCCGGTAGACACTCGCAAAACGAATGTACGCGACGTCATCCACGTCTGCCAGTTGCTGCATGACGTATTCCCCAATGCTCTGACTGGCCACTTCATTCTCACCAATCGCCCGCAGCTTGGTTTCGACTTGCTCCACAATCTGCTGCATCTGTTCCATCGTGACGGGACGCTTTTCAGCCGCACGAATGAGACCACGCAGAATCTTCTCACGGTTGAATTCTTCGCGGGTGCCGTTCTTCTTGATAACCAAAAGTGGCGTCTGTTCAACGCGTTCAAACGTGGTAAAGCGATAACCGCATCTTTCACACTCACGGCGACGACGAATCGCGGCGCCCCCATCAGTTGGGCGTGAATCAACCACTCGTGAACTATTCTTATGACAATGTGGACACTGCACGACTTAATCCCCCGTCTATCTATACCTGCGAATGCAAAAAACAAATGCATTCCGCCCGTTATGCTTATCACCGGTATTATACCAAACTTTTAATGTGTTGGACTAGTTGTAACACTTGTACGTGTCGTAATTCATCTGGTCCCATTGTATTAACCGCAAAATCCGCCAGTTTAACCTTCTTCGTCAGCGGCATCTGGGAGTCGAGTCGACGTCGGGCTTGCACCTTCGTTAACCCGTCTCGGCTACGCATGCGGTCCAGCTCAACGTCCTCATCCGCAACCGCAACTGCGACCCCGTCAAACAAGGAAACATAACCCTGCTCGAATAGTAGTGGCACGTCGCCCACCACAATCTCGGGATTCTGCGCAACGGCTGCCGTCAGTTGACGTTCGAACTCAGCACGGATAGCGGGCTGAATAATTGCATTCAACCGGTCAAGTTTATCTGTGTGCCCGAACACAATGCTCGCCACAGCGCCGCGGTTCATGCCGCCGTCTGCCTGAAGCACCATGGGGCCGAATTCACTTCGAATCGCGCCCAGCACATCACTTCCTGGTGCCACAACTTGTCGCGCAATTGCATCCGCATCGATAACGGGATAGCCCATTTCGGCAAATTCTGCCGCCACAGTTGACTTGCCCGTTGCGATACCGCCTGTAATCCCAAGTTTATATGTCATTCTTCGTCCCCACTAAATCCGCTGGCAGTTCGGGCAAAAATGAGTGCCCCGACCTCCGACCTTAATCTTCTCAATGATGGTACCGCACCGAACGCATGGTTCCCCATTGCGACCGTATACGTTCAGCTTATTCTGGAAGCCACCCATCTTGCCCAGCGCATCAACATACGAGTGAACGGTGGTGCCACCAAGACGGATTGCCTCGTTGAGTTCCAAAATAATGTTATCGTGTAGCCGCTGTACCTCGTCAGCCGTCAAGCTATTTGCTGGTCGTTCGGGGTGAATACGACTCATCCAAAGCGTTTCATCCGCGTAGATATTCCCCACACCAGCGACCGTTGCTTGATCCAAAATCACTGACTTAATGGCCTTTTTGTGCCGCGCTAACTTTACCGCGAATTCGGGCACGAGGAACGTCTCGGGCGTCGGTTCAGGACCAATCGTTGCGAGGCCACTAATCGCCGTCATCTCGGTCCCCGTTGGCACAATTGTCATCCGCCCAAACTTGCGCGAATCGAAATAGCGGAGTTCACTACCGTCACTGAAGGTGAACCACACATGCGTGAAGCGTGCGTGTGGTTCATCATGGTCAGACATCAGGGCGTATTTCCCCTCCATCCGCAAGTGACTAACGATGGTCTTATCCCCACTCAACCGCAACAGGAGGTATTTCCCGCGCCGGTCCACCTGGATGAAACGTTCACCGATGAGGGTCTCACGGAAAAAGTCGAGACCCCCATTCATGATTTTCTCCCAGTCCGTCCCAATTGCGGTAATTTGCTTGCCGACAATCAAGCCGGACAGTGTTTTCCGAACGGTTTCCACTTCTGGTAATTCTGGCATTGTGCGGTCCTCCAATCTAACTCATACCCTCATTTTACTGAAAAAGGGTTGTGACGTAAACATGCGACGGGGTCGGCGGTTGTGGGGGAAAGTTCGACTCCGGTTTTGCTGTGTCTCCAGTGGTGGGGCACGGGCCGGCAGTTGCGGGGACAAGTTCAGCTCCGGTTTTGGCGTGTCTCCAGTGGTGGGGCACGGTTCCATAACTCCAGCCAAAGCCCAGCTGAAGTTATTCCACCTCGCTTTGAGCCTGTCTGACAAAACCCGTCAGCCAGTCTCAAAGTCGTCCCGTATCTAGGCGGTAAACCACCAAGATACCTTCACCACTTCCGCACCCCAAAACCTCCGCCAAACTTGCCCCCGCAACTGCCTACATCTTCCGCTAATCATCTTTAGGTTTGGATGAAAAGATGTTGACGCAACGTCGCTGTCGCTCCTTGCGTTGCATCCATTTGCTGGCTGGTAACATCGAAACTCGGAGTATCCATTACTGAAAATTCAACATTCAGTGATCAAACCAACCCTCGATAAGACATTCGCGCGAAGCCGCGAATGTCCCGCCTGAAAGGGTTTTAACCTAAATAAAATAGGGGGATATTTTCCAATAAATCGATGTAAGTGCGTACTGGTGGTCGTAGCGAAGGGCATGGGGCCAAGTGGTGGAAGTCTGACCGGGTTTTGGTCAGACTGGCGAAAAGGAAGACTTGGGGGAGCGAAGCGAGCCAAGGCTTACTTTTCAGGCGGAATACGCGGAGCGGATGGAGCCGGCCACACCACGTTCCGGCCCCCTAAGCCCGTAGCGGAGACCACCAGTACACACCGGCCTACTTTGCCTCGAACCAGGTTTCGCCGTAATGGCTTTCGACCTTTAGTGGCACTGCCAACTTGACTGCAGAATCCATCACTTCTGGGACCAGCTTGCTTAACGTTGCCACCTCGCTCGCTGGTGCCTCGAAGATCAATTCATCGTGTACCTGCAGCAACATCCGTGCCTGCAGGTGGTGTTCTTGCAATGCTGCTTCCATGCGCACCATCGCAATTTTGATAATGTCCGCTGCGCTACCCTGGATGGGTGTGTTCATCGCCGTTCGTTCCGCAAAACTGCGCAGGTTGAAGTTTCGACTGTGGATGTCGCGCAGGTAACGGCGCCGGTGGAACAGTGTCTCCACGAAGCCCGTTTCTCGCGCCTGCGCGACCATCTTGTCCATATACGTCCGCACGTCTGGGTACTGCGCGAAGTAACCCTCAATGAACGCCTTGGCCTGCTGACGCGAAATCCCAATATTTGCGGCCAGACCATAATCAGAAATGCCGTACACAATCCCGAAGTTCGTGGCCTTCGCCTGCCGCCGCATGTCCGCGGTTACCTGGTCAGGTGAGTCGAGGTGAAAAATCTTCATGGCCGTGTTCGCATGAATGTCGCGTCCCTCCTTGAAGGCTTCCTGCATGTTCGCGTCACCCGAGATGTCGGAGAGCACGCGCAGTTCGATTTGGGAGTAGTCAGAACTGAAAATGACCCAATCTGGCTTGCTTGGCACGAACGCGTGGCGCACCTGCTTCCCCATTCCGCGTGCAGGGATATTCTGCATGTTGGGATCCACGGAACTAAGCCGACCCGTCTGCGTCAGCGTCTGCAAGTAACGCGTGTGAATCTTGCCATCATCATGCACGGCCTTTTGCAACCCGTTGATGTAGGTGGATTGCAACTTCGACAGACCACGCCAATCCAGAATCATCTGGATGATGGGGCTACTGGTACGTAGTTGTTCGAGCACATCAACACTCGTGGAATAGCCAGTCTTCGTCTTCTTAATGACGGGGAGGCCGAGGTCTTCGAACAGCACCACGCCGAGCTGCTTAGGGGAATTCAGGTTGAACTCGCGCCCCGCTTCCCGGTAGATATCCTGTTCAAGCACCGCCATGCTGCCCGTGAATTGTTCACCCATTTCCTTGAGCACATTCACATCAAGCGCAATCCCATCCTGCTCCATTTGTGCCAGTACGAAGGACAATGGCAATTCCAAATCAGTGAAGAGCGCAGCTTCATCCTGGTCTTTTAATTCCGCCTGCAGCTGTGGTCGGAGCGTCAAAAGTGCGTCAGCTTTTTGGGCCAAATGGTTACAGAAATCATCGTGTTCCGGCATGTGCAGCTTCGCACCCTTCCCGAACACATCCACATCCGCCTGCAGCTGTGTGTAATCATGCTGCCGCGCAAGGGTGCCCAAGTCGGTACTATTATCATCGGGGTCAATCAAATAAGACGCCAGCAGCGCATCGAAATCGGGACGAATTTGAACACCCGCCCGCGCAGCTGCCACCACATTGCGCTTCGCATCGAACACCGTTAGCTGCCGAGCTGAATCGCCCAACCACATGTTGAATTCCAGGTCGCTAAGCAGCGTCACATCCGTGCTGACAAAAACACGGTCGGCGTCCGCCACCATGAAACCGCGCAGCTCCTCTGTGTGGTAGTTATCCCCAATCATCGCCAGTTCAAAGGCCACGGGTGCCTTCAACGCCATCGCTTCCCCGAGGTTATCCGCCGTCAGTTCCGTGTACGCCACCTGCTTCACCTCAACTGGCACCGCACCAAGCCGCTTCAACGCGTTCTTCATGTCCATCTCTGTATAGAAGTCACGCAACGCATCCACGTCGGGGCCGTTAAAGTCGATATCTGCCAACGTCACGGTAATTGGTGCATCACAACGAATTCGCGCCAAGTCCTTACTCATGAAGGCATTGTCACGGTCATTGATCAAGTTTTCCTTCATCTTACTTGGCTTCAACTCGTCCAGGTGGTCATAAAGGTTCTCAATGCTATCAAATTGCTTGATGAGCTTCAGCGCGGTCTTCTCGCCCACCTTCGTCACACCCGGATAATTATCAGAAGTGTCACCCATGAGCCCCTTCAGATCAATAATCTGTTTGGGTGCGACCCCAAGTTTTTCAAGTACGTGCGCGGGCGTGTAAGATTCGATTTCCTGCACACCCTTCACGGTCACCGCAACCGTCACGCGGTCCGTGGTCAACTGGGTCAAATCGCGATCCCCGGTCACCACCGTCACTTCAGCATCAGTTTGGTCCCCCGCATGTGCGAGCGTCCCAATGATGTCATCGGCTTCGTAATTGGCAAGTTCATAATGCTGAATGCCATACGCGTCGAGCATTTGCTTGATGAGTGGCATCTGTTCCAGCAGTTCTTCCGGCGTTTTTTGACGTCCCCCCTTATAGTTGTCGTACTTCGTGGTGCGGAATGTGGTTTTGCCCGCGTCGAACGCCACAAGAACCTTGTCCGGTGCCACCCGCTTCAAAAGGTTTGCCAGCATGTTGTCGAACCCAAAAATGGCATTCGTGTGCACCCCGGCATGATTCGTGAAACTTTCTAACGCCGTGTACGTCGCATAAAACGCGCGAAACGCAACCGAGTTCCCGTCAATCAGCAGAATTTTAGTCGACACCTTATGTCCTCCGTTTATCTAACCCGTTGTTTCAGTCCATCTATTTCTTTCCATTTTACCACACCTACCGCTTCTGCTTTTTAAACTGCGGCGTTCCCTCACTTCGCATCGAGGGCGCTGCTGATATTTGTTTCGTGGCACCGATTGATTGACCCGCCTCGATTACGATTGATTATCTCACCAACACTTGCCCACCTTTTCGCAGACCCGGTGGACACGCTGAGGCTGCGCCAGAAGTCCAAAGCACACGAACGTTACATCCAGTCGCGCGCCAGAAGACAGTCCCCTCACATACAAGACAGTCCCGGCAGAAATCCTAAGTTCGGGATTTCCGCCGGGACCGCCTTGTATACCGGGGACAACCCGTCTTCTGGCGCAGCCTCAAGCAAAAACGCGCCGCCACAATGTTGTGACCGCGCGTTTCTTCTATCCTATTTCAATTTAACTAACACCATCGCGATTACGCGAGTCCTTCCGAATCGACAGCCAAGACTTCATGCACATTACGCTGTGGCATTGTGTACTTTTCAATTTCGCACTGTGTCGGTTTCTTGAAGAGGATAAGTTCACCGCCAATTGTCATACCGACCGTTAAGTACACACCGATATTATCAAGCGCGCCCCATTCAAACGCCGATCCCGTCTTTTTGAAGTAGATTCCCACCACTTTCACGTGCACGATGGGATCCAGAAAGTGTTGCAGCTGCTGGATCATTACTTCACGCCGTACCATCACCATTTCTTGAAAACCCGTTAACATCCGGGTCCATTCTAAAACGCGACGATTACGCTCGGCTTCAAGGAAGTTATCCCCATGCTGAAATTCATACTTGCGTTCATGGAACAACACGATTCGGGAAAGCGCCGCAACCGGTAATACTTCCGATTCATACGCCACCGCAATATCTTGGATGGGCTGTTCAACGAAAATCATTTTAAGCGGCAACTGTTCAGCAACAAAGGCCTTATACAGTTCATACTTGCGCCGATTAAAACGCCCAAAACTAACAGCACAGGCAATTACCATCAGTAATAACAAAATAAACAGAATTCCGTAACCATCCATGTAAAAAGGATTGATGAACGGCAAGTCATATTGAAGGAACCGTTCCTCAACGTGTGTCTGACCAATCAGATAGTAATGAACCCCCTTGAGAAGAAGAATGCTACTTAACGCCAACGTCAGGCCATACAAAATCTGTGCGGTCTTCACCGGTTTCAGCGAAATATTGCGTTTAAACGTATTCCAATCACGAAGGTTCATCTGCGCATTTGCTAAAAATTTTTGACTGGCTAGTTTCATAAATAACATCTCCCTTTCCATCGTTCATTCGTTAATTGACATATTGGTTGTCGCTTGGAACGCGCTACACTTTCAAATTTTCCTGAGATTTCTTTTACGATTTTTAAGTTATTTAATGTCAGCAGCAAAGTAATCAGCATTCACCCGAAACGCCTTATTAATCAATTCAATCAATTGCCGTCATCAATCTTTCGCTTAGTATTATCGTATTATTTATTTCCCGATTTTACTAGTCAATCCACCTGTTCCTTTTTCAGCCCGTCCTTAAAAAACAGACGGTTACCCTTTTTATGTTTACAATTAAAAATTGGATTTCATAACACATTTTAAATTTCTCGTTATCGTGAACGCATTACAAACCAAACGTATATACAAAGCAGCGATACATAAACCCCATGCTTAGGTTTATGCAACGCCACTTTGTATATCAGAACGAATTTAGCAGTCAGCTGGTGTAGCAAAAAAAGCGTACCTCACATCACTGTGAAGTACGCTTTCATGTCAGATCAACTTACTCTTCGTCCTTACGACGCTTTTTGGCCAACCCAAGAATGTTCATGATTCCCACTAATCCGAGTGCCAGTACACCGAGCTTAGACGCTTCAGTATCTGTACCATTACCCGTTTGTGGCAACTGACCACCCGTATCTGGCAGCTTGTGGTGTCCGTCCGTCGTGGTAGCCGTTGCCCGCTGCGTCGTTGCAGTAGGTGTCGACGTCTTCGTTGTTGGCGTCTTCGTCGTTGTCCGCTCACCGTTACCACCAGTTGGCGGTGTTACTTCGCCTTCTGTTGATGGCAATACTGGGTGACTGTAAACCACTGTCACTTCTGTTACGCCTGGTTCGTCGACTGTCAGTGCATCGACCGTCAACGTATCCGTTGTGTAACCGTTAATGATTGGTGAGTCTACTGCGTCAAAGTCACCTTCAACAGTCCATGCAGAGTAGGTCACAACTGGCTTGTCTGGGTTGCTAAAGTCAACCGTCGCGATCCGCGTCAACTTGACTTGTTGAACGACATCGTCCGCAACCTTCTGGCCGTCACGATCCACATAATGAATGATTCGTTCTGCCGTCTGATTTAAATCCGCATTCGTCACACCAGCTGGCCACTTTGGTCCATCTGGATTGTCGGGATCCTTAGGGTCACCCTCCTTGTGCGGTGCCGTTGGTGGCACGGTTTCCTTAGTCGTCGTGTAGTAGATTACTAGATCCAGGTCAGCCCCACCATCACTGGT
>CAKRNG010000042.1 GCA_934370925.1 uncultured Lacticaseibacillus sp.
GTTGCGGTTCTTACAAGAGCGATACTTGTAACGACTGGCTTTGCCAGTTCGTTACCTTCATCGTCCTTAAAGTGAACTGTTTCTGTCACCGTCTTGTGCAGCGCAACATTATTCACGCCAGTTGGATACTTCGGTGAGTCGGGATTTGTTGGGTCAATTGGTTCGTTCGGATTACCTGGTGGCAATTCGCCTTCTTCCGGTGTCTTTGTTGTGACCGTTGCAACTGTTGGGTAGTATGTCACCGTAACGTTCTGGTCACTTGGCAAATCCACAACATTATTTTCCACGTGGAAGTGCACAGACGGCTTATCCGCAAACTTGCCAGAAATAGTTGGCGAAACAACATCATTAACTGTTGTCCCTGTGCCCCACACACCGTATGTCACCTGGGCATCCCCAGTCTTACTGTCATACGTGATTTTTGCTAATCGCGTGTAAAGAACGTCAATCGTTTTTGGTGTTGTTGTGTCATCGCCGTTGACGTACGTAACCGTATCTTTGACTGTCTTCACCAGATCATCTTTGGTAACATCATCTGGATACTTTGGACTCTCTGGATTCGTCGTGTCAATTGGGTCGCCGGACACACCAGGTGGGATTTGACCACGTCCAACAATGTTTGGCGTCACCGTAACAGTTGATGCGTAATACGTGACGGTCACTGTTTGAGCGGTTGGCAGGTCTGCAACGTCATTTGTCACGTCAAAGTGAACCAACAGCTTGTCAGCAATCTTCCCATCAATGATTGGCGATACAACATCATTAGCCTTTGCATCAGTTATCCAGTTGCTGTACGTGACCGTACCCTCACCCGTTGTCGCATCGTACGTGATTGTCGCAGTGCGCTTGTAGGTGACCGAAACTTCCACCGGCGTTGTCGTGGCGTCACCGTTAACGTATGTCACCGTATCCTTGACCGTCTGAACCAGGTCGTCTTCTGTAACCCCAGCTGGATACTTTGGACTGTCTGGGTTTTTCGGATCGATCGGATCATCTGGGTTACCTGGTGGAAGTTCACCTTGTTTAGGCGTTTCCGGAGTAACCGTGACGGTTTGTGGATAGTAGGTGACAACAATGTCATCTATCGTTGGCAATCCAAACGTTGACGAACTGTAATCCGGCGTGTACGTTGTCGCCAGTTTCTTGGCGTCAATATGCGGCTTGTCGGCTGTATAACCATCAATTGTCTCTGCTGTGGCTGCCGGTAAGGTTGGATCAACTGCCACAAAATCAGATGTAAATATCAATGTTGGCCAGCCATCACCATTTATATCTAGTGACCCATCGGTATCGACAACCTGAACGGAAAAATGACGCGTATACTCAGTAGCTTGGTTTAACGTTGGTGCTGCCTCACTACCGTCTTCATACTGGAAGTGAATATTCCGTGTCACACGCTTATTAATCAACGCTTCGTCTACATACTTAAACCAGACGACACCCGTAGAATGTTCAGACACCTGATAGTTTGGCGAGTCTTCAATTCTTTCGGCATCCCCCAATTCATCCGGAATGTTATCGAAATCGACGACGTCCCCCATGTGCAACCCGCTCACGCCCGTTGGTAAGTTATTCGCATCAGCGTCAATCTCTTCAAAGGTTGGATTGCCATCTGCGTCCATCACCAACTGTGCATACCGGTATTTCACCGAAAATTCAGACGCCTTGTAGTAAATTGTCGCCTCGCTAGCATCCGTTGCATCGAACGTGCCTGTTGGGGCCGTTGTGGTGACCATTTCGTAGCCGACTGGTGCCTCGTTGTCTTCACTTGTGAGGTCAACCGTCCATGCATCGCCCACAGTACCACCATAGTACGCGTCGGACATGCCTGGCACATCAGTCGTGGTGCCTTCGAGGTAATGATGCACGACCAGGTGGTTTGGGTCATCCGCCTTGATTGTAGCCTTGGAATACCAGAACGTAATGGTCTGGTTGTCCTCACCCGTAACCGTGTAGCTGGTTGGGTTGGTGCTATCTGGCGTGTAACCCTTAATACTTGGGACGGTCAAATTATTAATGACCTGCCCCGTCGTAACGGGTATGTCGATACCCGTTGGCAAGCCTAATCCCGTGACATCAATTGTCTGTTCGTGTAAATTACCTTCGCTATCCGTCACGCGCGTCTTGTAGGTATACGTGACTGTCTGTTCACTTGCCGTGTACGCAACAATCACGTCCACCCTGGCGTCATCTCCATCAAATGGCTGTGGCGTGGCGTTGTCAACGTCAGTTACGCCACCTTCGAGATCTGTGATGGTGGTGGTAATGGCCACCTTGTAGCCGGCTGGTGTCCCTAACTGATCGTCTGTCAGGGGCACCGTGTCAACAGACGTGTCGCCACCTTCACCACTTGGATCCGTGGACCAAGCGCTGTACGTCACATCCCCGTTGTCATCAATCGTGGCGGTGCGGTAGAAGTCGTACGTCTTCTGTGCAGGGGCGGTTGCCGTGCTTTCTTTTCCGAACGTGTAATTGTACGTCACGGTGTGGTGCAAATCAGCTTCCGTCGTGCCCTTTTCAGTACCTGGATTTTCAGGGGTGAACTTGTTGCGCTTGTAGTAAACATAGTCGGTCATATTGCCTGGTTCATCCGGCACGGCAGAAATAATCGGAATGTACTCCGTCAAGTCATCGCTCAGGAACGGTGTCGACTGCTGATCACTCAGCTTGTAGTCACCGCCTGGGAATACATCTTCCGCACCAACCAGGAGGACAATATTTGCATCGCTACTGTCCGGCGTGTACGTGGTTTCCCCCGTCGCTTCATCGGTATCAGTTGTGTAACGAATGGTCGTCTTGTATGGATCCTTTAATGCCTTTTTGGTTCCTTCTTCCAAATACTGCAGCGTGTAGGTTGCCGTGATACCAGATTCATCCACACCCTTAATCGTGTGCTTGTGCACCAGGTGAATCTTCACGGTTTCGCCAGCCGTGGAGAATGGAATCTGCAGGTTGCTGTCCTGACCATCCGCGAGTTCGTACTTAGTGCCATCAAACTCGTCCGCGGTGTAGGCTTCTTCAGTTCCCACCTTTCCCTGTTTAGTTGTGCTCGAAACTTCCGCACCATTCTTATCATCATCGACGTACTGAATGGTTGTCGCGACGGCCTTTTCTACTAAGTGAACCACCACCGTAATTGGGTCAGCATCATACGTCACTTTGACATTCGCGTCCTGACCAGGTGCAAGTTCATACTTATCCGTATCATAGTTGTTGACGGCCAGTGTCTGCACACTGCCAATCAGCCCCTTCGTCGTGTTGGCCTGGACTTCCTTACCGTTATTATCATCGTCAACATACTGGATGGTTGCGACGGATTCGGTCTGAACCAGACTAATCGTAATCGTCTGGTCGCCGCTCGTCACGGTGTAGGCGGCAGGGTTAGCGGAATCATACGTGTACAGTGTGTTATCAAGGGCAAAATCATCTGCACTCAGCGTCAACACTTGCCCAGTTGTCAAGTGGCTCCATTCACTCTTCAAGTCGCCAGGGCCTGCTGGTAAGCCGGCATCTTGTGGATCCAACGTCACGGTGTCGATAGTGTTGCCGTCTTTGTCCTTCCGCGTCACGGTGTAGGCAAAGGCCACGGTTTGCGTCTGTGCGATGTAGTAAAGCACGATGGTTGCCGGTGTTGCACTCGCAAAATCAATCGTCACATCTTCATTAGACTTGGTCCCCTGGTCGGAACCAAAGTAGTCGTAACCATCAATGGCATTCCGCTTATCGGTCAGGTCAACCGTGTATGAGCCGCCGACTGTAGTGTCTTCCGTGTAATCACTCGCACCAGGAACGGCCGTATCGTCGCCATTTGCGTCCTTAACGGGGGCACCGTTTTCATCGACAACCACATGCTTCACGGTTACACCATTCTTGATGGGTTTACCGGTATACGTTACGGTACGCTTCACTTGCTGGTCCGTATCGTCCGCGGTTGGGGTCACCTGAGCAGCACCACTCTTGACAGTGTCGTCATCACTACCAGAAGTCGTCGTGGTGGCGGTGTACCCTTCAGGCGTCAGTTCGTCGATTGCACCGAAAGAAACCACTTTGTCATCAGCGCTCGTGCTGACCCCATCGTCGTTCGTTGTCCAGTCGGAGTACGTATAGGTCGCTGCATTTGTTAAGTCAGCGGATGGATCGTACGTCACGGTCCGGTACAATGTCTTCGTGTCGAGAACTTGGTTATCCTTGCTGACGGGGGAACCGTAATCCGCGATTTCTGTTACCGTTTTGGTCAGCGCTTCCTTGTTGGTGAAGTCGTTGTCGCCAGGATCTTTAGGGGTCTTGGTGACGGCGCTCTTTTTAACGGTGTAGGTGATGGTTGCCTTACCACTAGCAATCAGCGTACTCCATGTGGATCCCATCTTAGCAAGATTGCTGTTAATGGCATCAAAGGTGGTCGTCTTGCTGGTAATCGCCGCACCCAAAATCGTGTCCTGAGACTTGTCACCAGATTCCAACTTCGTCTTTTCGGGGATTACCGTGTACCCTGCTGGCACATCGCTTGGCGTAAGGTCTGGTTTGTCGCTTCCCTCTACGTCTACGGAAGGATCCGTTTGAACAGTGTTGCCATCCTCATCGACGTACTTGCGGGTGACAGCAACGCTTGAATCACCAACTGTGACAACTTCACCGTCACCAACATGACCCTTAGAATCAGGAATTTCAATATCCCCGATACGAACCCTACTCAGCTTTGCCCCAATGTTAAGTACAAGAATCCCACCGGCATTTTCGAAAGTTTTCTTAACCTGTGCAGCTGAAATCGTCACCGTAAAAGTTGAGGTTGACGCATCATATTTCGTTTTAACCTCGCTACCACCAATAGAAACCTTCTGATTCCCAGTATTCACCTCACCAGCATATGTGACACCAGTTTTCCAGTTGGCAGTTGGACTGGACGCAACCCCAATTCCGAGCGTACTAATATTATTAACGGCAGAGCCGCGCTTCAGACCGCTTGCAGTAGTTTTCCCCGCCTCAATAAGTTGTGCATCCGTAACATTATTAACGGTGCTATCATGCCCAAACTTGTCGACAACAGTGTACACATTGCTGATTGTAATTGTGATTTCCTGTGTGTAATCCAGGTAAAGGACATTGGGCTTTCCATCTGCAACATCCAATTTTGTCCCAGAAACCTTAATGTTGGCCACAGTAGACGTTGCTCCTGTTGTACCGTTGTCCTTCAACAATTGCACAAAATCCTTGTTATACAAGTCCACAGCTGCCGCCTGCACAGTCTGCACGCTCGGCAACACATCAACCGCTTGTCCAATAATCGGCGCTGACGCCATCCCGAAAATCAATGCACCGGCAAATACCCAGAATTTGCCACTCTTGTACATCTTATAATGACTCACTTTGTAGTCCTGCTTGATTGCTTTCTTCCGACCAAACATGATTATTCCCCCTCTTTCCAACTGAAAATACAACAGTTCCAAATCAAAAATAGCAAGCGTTAAATAACGCTAACGATTTGCCAGCACTATCTAAATACGTAGATGTCTATTAAAGCATGCATAATTGTCACAGCTGTCAACAAACAGCACGCCAGTAATAAACAACACGCAGACGGAAACTTCACCTGGTTATAAATAATTTGGAAGCTTCTCTATGTCTAGGATAATATCGTTGAAACCATTTAATTTATAGGGGGTCACGCTGTCCGTTTTTTTAAATTAATTTCAAATAGTTACAGTTGATTTTGGCAAAAGAAGAACGTGCCTTTTTTGCTTTCGAGATTTACCATTTTGTTTTCAGAAAAAATATGTATTAATATCATTCAATTAATAAAGAACAATCGCCCCCGAAACATAAAGTTGTTCCCACCTATCTTGACACAAAAAAGGCCGCCCAAAAGCGACCCTTGATTTAATAAGGTTTCATCCTCTATTATCGCCATAAATGACACACTGAGTCACACCGGTTACGCCTCATCGGCCTTTGCAACCGCGACCTGACCGAGTAAGTTCAAGTAATGCCAAGGCTGATTGTAAGTTGGATTGAAAAGCATATCTACATACGATAAATCATCGATAGTGTTTTTATTTTGAATCATCACCGAAATTAAGTTAGCACACATCGACACGTCATATTCGCTGTAGAACTGTGCACCTAAGATTTGACGGTTATCTCGATTGTAGACGAGCACCATGTGAAGCTTTGCATTCGTCGGCATGAAGTCCGGGCGGTAGTTCTGCGTGACGTACACCGTCGCAGCGTTCGGAAATTTTTCTTTCGCCTTGCGCGCCGTCAATCCCGTGCAGGCCAGTGTCCGGCCGAAAATTGACAGAGCGTTCGTAGCCTGGGTGCCCATGTAGCGCATACGCTTTGGCGTCACGATATTGGCACCCGCAATCTTCCCCATCCGCACCGCATTCGTGGCTAGTGGTGCGTAAACGGCCTCACCGGTTGGGTTGTAGTGTACCGCAGCAGAGTCCCCCGCTGCATAGACATCAGGTTGACTTGTTTGCATATATTCGTTCACCAAGATGGCGTTATTGCTGTCCAAGGCTACCTGATGATTGACCAACTCCGTGACGGGCGAGAAACCCACACAGATGACGGCGAAATCAACGGTGATCTCATCAAGGTTTGTGATAACAATCAGGCCATCCGCCCCCTGCTTAAAACCCGTACAGACTTCATTTTCGCGAATCTGCACGCCATTTTCCGCCAAGGTCGCTTTAATCTGATCCGAGATTGCGGTATCCACGTAATGACTAAGCATTGGGCGGAATCCATTAACCAACGTCACGTCGAGGCCACGTTTTGACACCGCTTCTGCAATCTCGGTACCGATATAACCACCGCCTACAATCACCATTCGTTTCGCCATGCCGACTTCACGCTGAATATCCAGGGCATCATCGTAGTTCTTACATAACTTCACGTGTGGGAGCTCCACACCCTCGATGGTTGGCAGTGCAGGTCTAGAACCCGTGGTCATCAGAAGCTTGTCATACGGTACGCGCGTCATCTCCCCGTTCGCCAGATTCTGAACCTCAACGAACTTCGCTTTCGTATCCACACGCGTCACGTCATGTTGCAGATGAACATGCACGTTGGGGCCGAGTGCTTCAAGTTCCTTCGCGCTGGAATAGAAGACGTCGCTAATATCGACTTGATTTTCTAAATACAGGTAAATGCCACACGATAAGAATGAAATATCATTTCGTCGTTCGTAAACATCAACCTCGGCTTGCGGATCACGCGCCAGCATCTCGGTTACCGCCGCTGTTCCTGCGTGTGTGCAGCCAACAATGATTGTTCTCAATTCAATCAACATCCTATCTTTTAAAACGTTTCATTCCAACAGTCACTTAGCCAAATATTATTATGGCACAGTCGAATTCGATATTAAATCGTTGGGAAGCGTCGAAAAATTGCGTCAAATTCAAAAAAAGAACACGGCATATTTGGCTATCTTTTGTTCCTTCACAAATTAAAAAATGGAAAGCCATAATGACTAGTCAATGCATCAATATGGGATTATGATAAATGTACGAAATGGATATATTTCGTGTTCATGTTGTTTCATCCCCACCGCATCCCCATGCGTGTGTGGGCTTGGTCGAAACTGACCGCAAGAATTAATGCATGTACGCATTCCGCACTAACTCGGAAATGACCGCTGTCTGCCAGGCGCCTACCCCCTGAATAGGCCCGACAGACGGTAGCACGTACATGTCGCAATACAGACCACCACTCCTGGGTCTATATTGTACTCCCCCATGATTCGGCATGACGTACCCCCTACGCCATGCCATTGAGCCCACATCTTCGGATTGGGCTCTTTTTGCGTCCTTAGAAAAGGATGAGGCAACGTCGCGCGGGGCGCTCCTCGCGTTTCTAACATCCATCGTACTGACTCTGATAGACGCACGAACGCCCAACAGCAAAAAGCAGCTAATTCACCAGACCAAAAAAACAACGGAGGCTGCGCCAGAAGACAGTTTGACCCCGGTATACAAGGTAGGCCCGGTGGAAATCCCGAACTTAGGATTTCCACCGGGCCTGCCTTGTATGTTAGGGGGCAGTCTTCTGGCGCGCGACTGGATGTAATGTTCGTGTGCCTTGGACTTATGGCGCACCCACAAGCCTTTCATTATCGTGGCCACTAATCTATCGAAAATAAAATGCCGCGAGCAGAGCGAGCGGCATTGCCAAAATCAAAAAAAGGCCCAAAGAATCGTCCAACAACAAAAAGCCGCCAATTCACTAGACCGTAAAAACAACGGTCCTCGGCGCGCACTACGCCGAGGACAAGCCTTTCATTGTCGAGGCCACTAATCCACCGAATCCAAAATGTCGCGAGCAAGGCGAGCGACATTGCCAAGATCAAACAAAAAGGCCCCTCAGCCAAACCCAGCTGAGAGGCAAAAGGAGGGAAAATCAACCAACGAACTCCCCAGGTTCCATGGGGCGGGAGAAGTAATACCCCTGCCCGCGGGTGACGCCGAGGTTGTTGGCGAGCTTGAGGTCTTCTTCGCTTTCGATGCCTTCAAAGATGAAGACAAGACGGTGTTCTTCTGCCCGCATGAGCCAGAAATTAAGGGATTCAATCAGGCGCATCGCAATATCCGTCGTGTCTTGACGCATATTCTGGAGGGCGAACTTAACGATATTGATATATGGCAGTAAATCACTCACATTTTTATAGATATTATCGGAACCCACATCGTCAATGGCAATCATAATCCCCGCTGCGCGGTAAACCGGACTCATCGCGCGCAGAATTGCTAGGTTCGGCGCATTCACCAACTCAACCGTCAACTGGCGGTTGGTCATCCGCTTCTGTGCAAACGTTGTGATGGCCTTCTCAATCTCTGAATCCGCAAACTGTTCATACGTGAGATTAATGCTAACACGCCGGTTCCCCAACTTTTTGATTGCTGACTCAAGTAGTTCAATAATGAGCGATGCGGAAAGATCAAAATTTTCTGGAACGTACCAGCAAGCGTTCTTATCATCCCACTGTCGCAGCAATAGTTCATAAACAACAACAGAACCCGTTGTAATATTCTCAATTGGTTGTGCAAAATACTGATACTGTGCCATACCCTTCTCCTTCTTTCTTCATCTTTTTTAGCCTTAGCCCCTACTGTCTTGAATCACAGCCTCGTCGTCCGGGAAGCGATTCTCAAGCTGTTTCTGTGCAATCTGTCGAATCAGTAACCCCATCTCAACCCAGTCCCCGATTGTGGGTGGTTCCGTCCAAACGACCTGGTGGCAATGACAGGCATGTGCGTAATGATCAGAAATTACGATATCCGTTCGTGAAGATAGCTCATCCTGGATTACAACCAAATCGTCATACAGCGTTTTCAGCGTTCGCACAATGTACTTCGTGTACAAACGCCCCAGGGAAAAGTCTGCAGCGACGAAAACGGGATTCTTCATCTCGGATATGGGGATGAAATCGATCAAGCAGAACATATAATCAAAGTAAATATTAATCGACACTTGCGGCGTAAGCTTGAACGGCACCCACGGCTTCATTGACTCAATGAACCGGTTGATGATGAGGTCGAATACCGGGTACAACTCCTTAAAGTAGAGGATTTGGCTCGGATTAATGAACGTTGTCGGTTCCACGTAGAATGTCATCAGCTGCACGTTTATATTGAATAATTCGTGGTAGAGCTGGGAGGTATCGAAGTCTTCACGCAAGTTGAGCACATCATCGCTGAAGACCTGGTGAATCAACCCGTGGGCCAACTTCGACGCCAGCGGAAAATCATCCTCAATGAGCCCGAGTAAATCGCGCTTCACAAGTCCC
Organism: uncultured Lacticaseibacillus sp.; assembly: GCA_934370925.1. Lineage (GTDB taxonomy): Bacteria > Bacillota > Bacilli > Lactobacillales > Lactobacillaceae > Lacticaseibacillus. The sequence continues at coordinate 9,785 of CAKRNG010000042.1, forward strand.
TGCGCAATCAAGAATATTAGCGCATAATTCAGCTCATACTCAGAAACGACGAGGTCCGTGTTGTCCTCAATTAGCTGACGGACAACCTGGTACGTTTCACGCAAATGGAACATCTCATCTTTTTCTTCAATCAGATTGACCTTCAACGTCTCCTGATTCTGCTGGCGCATCAACCAGATTTTGATGAAAACATCTAGTTTGGCGCGCTGCGTCGCACTCACACCCGACACCAGTTTCGGCTCAATCGCCTCAATCAGTTGATCGACCAGGTCGCTATACTCACTAAATGGCCGCTCAACACCGGAAAACGCGTTGTAGTACAGCTGGAAGAGGCGCATCCGAAGCGTAATCTCAAGGTTATCATTGAATCCCATTGGTGAGAAGAACCCATTCGACTCCAATAACTGCTTCAGCTTTCGGTCGCTCTTAAAGAAAACTGATTCCGTTAAGTAGTGCGACTGTGTATACGTCTTGATGGTCATCTTGTTCTTATAAAGGAAACGATACTCAAACGGGCCAAATAAGTTTGCACGTTTCAAGTACAACAAGTTGAGTCTTTGCACCACGGTCATGTCAATGCCGTGACCAAAAAACATCCCCTTCTGGATTTCTGTCAATGGCAGTCGTAAAATGTAGGAAAATGGCGATTTGAAATTGTCGGTTTTCCTACATTTTTTGATATCATCAA
>CAKRNG010000043.1 GCA_934370925.1 uncultured Lacticaseibacillus sp.
ATACCGGAATCATGCCGTTCAAGAAAGCGCATAAGACTTTAATTATTTGACTGTCTACTTGACGCGGAGCCGTGCCGGAGAAAAGCGCTCCGGAACTGATGCCTTTTTTAGTCTATCGTTGATCACGTCCGGAGGCTGCGCCAGAAGACGGGTTGTCCCCGGTATACAAGGCGGTCCCGGCGGAAATCCCGAACTTAGGATTTCTGCCGGGACCGTCTTGTATGTGAGGGGACAGTCTTCTGGCGCGCGACTGGATGTAACGTTCGTGTGCTTTGGACTTATGGCGCCGTGCCCCACCACTGGAGACGCATTCAACCTGGAGCTGAACTTCTCCCGTCGACTGCCGGCATTCTCCACGCGCAAGCAAGCATAGCCGGACATCGCACTTTATTCGTAAAAATGATACAATATCGAGATGTAAACGTTATCAATATCATTAAAACTCAGGGGATGACTGCGGCTATGCGTGAACAGAAGTTAATTACGACAGATATGGACGGGACTTTTTTGAACGACCACATGGACTATGACCGGGAGCGGTTTGCTGCGTTACACCAGCAGATGGTTGCAAAAGGATTTCGTTTTGTTGTGGCGAGTGGGAATCAGTACTTTCAGCTAAAATCCTTTTTTAGTGATTTTCCCGACACGATTTATTTATCTGAGAATGGGGCGCTTGTCCGTGATCTGGAGCAGATTTATTTTAAGTCAACCTTTACGATGGATGAAACACTCCGAATTATTGATGTCTTAGTCGACTTGCCTGCCGTTGAGTGGACCGCGTGTGGCGTAAAGTCGGCGTATGTGTTGCGAACCGCGAGTGCATCGTATATTGAAGACACGCAGCGTTATTATCACCGGCTACAGATGATTGACAGTGTCGCGGAGATTGACGATGAGATTCTGAAGTTCTCCACACACTGTCCAAGCAACGAAACGCAGAGTTATCTGGCCACCTACACGCGACTGTTGAAGGGGGTTGCGGTGCCAACGTCGAGCGGGCATGGTGATATTGATATTATTCAACCTGGAATTCATAAGGCGAGGGGCATCGCGGAGTTGGGTGCGATTCTAGATGTGCCGGCAACTGCGATTGTTTCTTTTGGTAACGGAGGGAATGACATTGAAATGTTGGCGTATGCGGGTGATGGGGTTGCGGTCGCAAATGCCGATGAAGATGTTTTGACAGCGGCAAATCACGTGACGGCGGATAACAATGCGCAAGGTGTTTTAACGTATATCGAGAAGCTGTTAAATGAATAAAATAACGGTGACGTCAAACTCGTGTTCATAACAGTTATGTGAAAAATAAGTATCTGATTGACGCGTTGATTGCCGTCTCGGGATAGATTTATTCTAAGTATCTTCACAATCGTATTTTTATAAACAGTAAAATCGAATAAAAATCACATCTGGTCGCGAATAGTCTGATAGACTGATAAAAGACGATAAAGTGACCGAACAAGGGATGGCAAATCGCGTAATGATGTCGAGACCCACGGCAGGTGAAAACTGAGTTGTTAATGGAAATTATTAGGTTGTGTCAGTTAGTGTGATTGATAATGTGTGTAAGTTTGGAGAAGTTATGGGTTTTAACGAAATTGCAGTTTCATTTGGGTTGTCCCTATTAACGAACCTTATCGTTGCGATTGGGGCAAACTCATTTTTTTATTGGGTAAATTCGAGTACGGCGGTACCGTTCGTTATCAAATATCGGTGCCGAATTACCCTGGGTGGGAGCTTTTTATTTCTCTTCTACTTGTTTGTTGAAGCGATGAATAATACGCATCTGTCAGGATTCTCAAACGGATATCATTGGACGTTCTTGAACATGATCATTATTTCGATGTACGCGTTCAATTTGCAGGCTGTATGGCATAATCAGGTGCTTTTGGAGTCCGTATTGATGCTGCTGTATTTGGTGCTTTATGCGCATCAAATTACCGCGATTGGGTGCATCGCGTACCTGACGTTTGTGGGTGTTTTGTTCGTTGCGTACCGATTCTCCGCGCTTGCGACGACAAGACGGTACGTGAATTACGGCTTACTTAGCCTTTTCGCCGCCGCGGGAATCACGATTATCTACCAGATGGATCCGTCCAGCGCCGGCGATAGTTGGTTCTGGGTGCGGCAGATTAGCGCCATTGTGATTATTGGCGTGGTTGTGCTGGAATATAACCGGTTGATGTTGAATTCACTGACGCGGACGAAAGAATTAGCCGTTGAAGCCACGGTGGATGGCTTGACGGGGTTGCTGAACTTCAGCTCGTTCAACCGGGAACTTGAAGCCAAGTTCAAGGCGTACAAGGAACTTGATGGCTCGGCTTATTCCGTATTTGAAACGGATTTAGACGTTTTCAAGCGCATCAATGATACGTACGGGCACTTAGCTGGGAATCAGGTTCTGCGCGCCGTTGCACGTGAACTGAAATCGGCGGTGTCCGATTCAGATGTTCCCGCTAGTGTTTACCGGCTGGGAGGCGAAGAATTTGCTGTCGTTGCGATGGCCGATTTGACCCAAAAGGAGGCGCGGCGACTCGCAATGAGCTTCCAGCGCCGGTTAGCTCGGCTACGGTTCCCAGAAATCGACGAGGGCCTGCGCATCACGTGTTCAATCGGACAAGCACACGTGCAAAAGAGTGACTACAGCCACCACGATGTTTATCGCGCGGCGGATAGTAACTTGTACTTGTCAAAGCAGAACGGCCGTAACTTGATTACCCTGCAACACGATGGGGAACAGGCACGGTAAAGAGATTGCGGCTGTGTCGACAGTCGATTTGATTATCGTATACAAAACGGCGCGTGGGTGCGCCATAAGTCCAAGGCACACGAACATTACATCCTAGTCGAGCTACGTGCCCCAGAAGTCTGCGCTTAACCCAGAATTGATTGCGGTGGAAGTACACCACCTCCATCAATTCTACGTTAATGCTCAACTTCTGACCGGGGCACTGCGCTCTGTGATTCGTCGCGCGCCAGAAGACTGCCCCCTAACATACAAAGCAGGCCCGGTAGAAATCCTAAGTTCGGGATTTCCACCGGGCCTGCTTTGTATACCGGGGCCAAACCGTCTTCTGGCGCAGCCTCGCGCCGTTTTTGTCTGTCGTTACCGGACAATCAGCGTTGAAACGGGCGCGTATTTAGCCAGTTTTGACGCGTTTGACCCGAAGTGCCGGGTAATGCCAGTCTTCGTTTCGGCCCCGATGATGAGTAGGTCGGGATTCATCTTCGGAATGACGGCTTCCAGGATAATTTCGGCGGGGTCACCTTCACCTAGCAGGCTGTTAACCTTCGTCACGCCGGCTGTTTTAGCCAGTTGCACGTATTTGGTGAGCTGGGCGTCGAGGTCATAACGCGAACGTTCAATGTGGCCTTTGCTCATCGACTCGTAAATGTTGAAGTCGCTGGTCTCAAGAACGGACACGATGGTTAACTCGGCGTGATCCTGCACCGCGCGCTTCACCGCATACGCGAAGGCTTTTTGCGCATCATCATCGCGGTCGACACCGACGAGGATGTGTTTGTAGTTGGATTTTGGTTTAAAGGGTGGTTGAGTCATGGGGGTACCTCCGTCTATTCGCTGTGACGTAACTGGTTATGTTTTCATTGTACCATGTTGGCGCTTACAGGTGGAGGCGGCGGTTGTGGGGGAAAGTTCAGCTCCGGTTTTGGGGTGTCTCCAGTGATGGGGCACGGCACTAACGATGTCCAGAGTTCTAACCGCTAAAGCGCTAAGAACTTCTGGCTCCATAACTTCGGCCAAGCCCGGGCCAAAGTTATTCCACCTCGCTTTGAGCCTGTCTGACAAAGCCCGTCAGCCAGTCTCAAAGTCGGCCCGTTTCTAGGCGGTAAACCGCCAAGAAACTTTCACCACTTCCGCACCCCAAAACCTCCGCTGAACTTTCCCCCGCAACGGCCTACATCGACGAGTTAATGAACCAATCGTGTGACAGGTAATTCAATAATACTGTTAAAGCACATCGCATTTCGTCAAAAAAATCCCCGTAAATAGCAGTAAATTTGCTTGCGGTTTACGGGGAAAGTCAATTTAGTGTTTGATTGTGCGCCTGCCCGGTCTTGGGGTAGGCGCTTGTGTCACTATCTTTGTACTACAGGTCGGTGAAGTTGCATTCTTCAGGGGTGAGGAGGTACTTGGCGTCGAATTCGGCGTCTTGGCTTGTCAGGATTTTTGGGCCATTCTTTGTGATGGCTAGGGTGTGTTCGTACTGTGCAGACAAGCTGTGGTCGGCGCTTGTGTAGTATTCCCATCCGTCTGGCATGACCTGGGTTGCCAGTTCCCATGTGCCGAGGTTGACCATGGGTTCGATGGTGATGACCATGCCCGCACGTAAACGTAAGCCCGTGTGTGGCAGGCCGTATGCTTCAACGTCTGGTGCTTCGTGGACGGAAGGGCCGATACCGTGGCCGATGAGTTCGCGGACATCCCCCATGTGGTTTTCTGTTTCGACGAAGCCCTCGATGGCGTTGCCGATGTCGCCGATGCGGTTGCCGACACGCGCCTGTTCGATGCCGAGGTAAAGGGCTTTGTGGGCCACATCCATGAGGTGGTCGATGGCGGGGGTGCTGTCGCCGATGACGTAACTCCAAGCCGAGTCACTCTGGTAGCCGTGCCAGCTGACGCACAAATCCACTTTGAGTAAATCGTGGTTCTTCAGCTTGAGGCCCTTGCGCGGAACGGCGTGGGCGACCTCATCGTTGAGACTGATACACGTCGCATATTTGTACCCGTCCACGCCCTTTTCGGAGGCAATTGCGTCGTGGGCGGTAATGTAATCATCCACGAGGCGCTCAATGTCCCAGGTGTCCATGCCCACGTGGAGTTGGCGCTGTAATAAATGATGGACGCCCGCTAAAATGGCGCCAGATTTTGCCATCCCCGCGATTTCACGTGGCGACTTCAAAGTAATCAATTCAGTCACACTTTCTGGTTATAAGATAGCTTTATTCTAACACGCCTGTTAGCAAAAACCTTTATCGGGAAGAACGTGGGTACCAGGGAGCGTTTTTCCGAAAATAGCTTGATCTAAAACTTTGGGGTCATCCACCTTCATGATGCCGGCCTTGGCGAGAAGTGCGATGATGGCGATGAAGTGTTGGCTCAGTTCGGCACGTTCTGTGGGGGTTAGGCTCCCCAACTTGCCTTCCAGCTGAGTCTTGATGATGGTCATCTGCTGATTGGCAATCTGCTGCCCTTTTTGCGTGTGGAAAACGTTGACGATACGCCGATTATCCTCGTTGTGACGGCGTTCAACGAGACCGTCTGCCTCAAGCTTGGCAATCGTGCGGGATAACTGTGCGTTCGAGACGCCAATTGTGCTGGCGAGGGCGGACATGCTGATGCCGGAATGGCTGTAGATGGTCATCATCGTCATGATGCTGAGGTTGGTGAGGTTCAGTTCCTTGAGATTTAGGCTCTGGAAAATCGTTTGGGCGCTCAAGCTGAAGAGGTCACCGAATAGTTTGACGTCATTGCGCTGGTTTGTGTCTGTCATAGTTGCACTTCCTTCTGAGTCTAATTTACCACATGATAGAAATTTAACAATCGTCAATTGTTGACAATTGTTAATCAAAAGCTATACTGAACACATATTAGGTGGCATGTTGCCAGCGTTGGTAGAAATGGAGTGGAAATTTTGCTCGAACTAAAGCACATTAAGAAGTATTACACGGTCGGCGAAACAACGACCAAGGCGCAAGACGACGTGTCGGTTGCGTTCCGTAAACAGGAATTCGTTGCGATTCTGGGACCAAGTGGCTCTGGGAAGACCACGATGCTGAACATTATTGGGGGCCTGGACCGCTACGATTCTGGGGACCTCATCATCAAGGGGAAGTCCACGAAGACCTTCAAGGACGCAGACTGGGATGCGTACCGGAACAACTCAATCGGGTTCATTTTCCAGTCCTACAACATCATCACGCACCTGTCGATTATTGATAATGTTGAGATGGGGATGACGCTGTCTGGCGTTGATGCCGCAACGAAGCGTCAGAAGGCGGAAGACGCCCTCATTCGTGTGGGGCTGAAGGAACACATGCACAAGAAGCCAACGCAACTTTCTGGTGGGCAAATGCAGCGTGTGGCAATTGCGCGTGCGATTGCGAACGACCCAGAAATTCTGCTGGCGGACGAACCAACCGGGGCCCTGGATTCCGAAACGAGCGAAGAAATCATGAAGCTCATCAAGGAACTTTCCCGCGAGCGGCTCGTCATCATGGTCACGCACAACCCTGAACTGGCTTACCAGTACGCGGATCGGATTATCAAGTTTGCGGATGGCCAGATTCAGGATGATTCCCACCCCCACGTGGAAGGGGATAAGGAAGATGGCTTCACGCTCAAACGCACGAAGATGAGTTACATGACTGCGCTGCGCCTGTCTTTCAACAACATTCGCACTAAGAAGGGCCGGACATTCCTGACGATGTTCGCCTCTAGTATCGGGATTATTGGGATTGCCATCGTGCTCGCATTGTCGAACGGCTTCCAGAAGCAGATTGATAAGACGCAATCCGAAACGCTCTCCACCATGCCGGTTACGATTAGTCCGGTGGGTACCGATACAACCGCGGCTTTGTCAACGGACCGCGACAACAAGTTCAGCATGCGCGATTACGTGACGGCTGAGCAAAGCGCGTCGGATAAGGCGCAGCACGTGAACAAGCTGGACGATGACTATCTTGATTACGTGAACGGCATGAGCAAGAAGCTGGCCAAGAACATTGCGGTGACGTACGGAACGGGGATGAACCTGATTCGGGAAGTTGACGGCAAGTACAAGACCGTGAAGTTCAGCAACACGAATCCTGAATCGAACACGCAGGATACGTCTGCGCTCATGGCGTCCGCGACCGGGGTTGGGGGTAGTGTTTACCCAATTGATCGGAACGGCAACCAAAGTTTCTTGAAAAAGAATTACAAGGTGCTGGCGGGGGCTTACCCAACGAAGGCAACAGATATTGTCCTCGTGGTGGATAAAAGCAATGTCATCAACATCAACGCGCTGAAGAACCTGGGCTTCAAGGTTTCCGAGAAGCAGAAATTCGACTACGACAAGTTGATTGGTACGACCGTGAAAATGGTCACCAACAACGACTACTACACCCAGCTACCAACCGGCAATTTTGTCCCCGGAACGGATTACACCGCCATGGCGGGCAAGCAGAACACCACGACACTCAAGGTGACCGCAGTGGTGCGGGTACGCTCGAAGAACAGCGACGGGCTTTTGGCAAGTGGGGTGGCATATAGTGATCGCCTCACGAAGCAAGTCTTGAACGCGAACAGCGATTCTGCCATCGTGAAGGCGCAAAAGGCAACGGACAAGAACGTGATGACGGGCGAAACAATGGACGCCACCACGAAATCAAGCATGCTGACGTTGCTTGGCGGTTCCAAGACGCCTAGTTCCATCCAAATTTACCCAACGAACTTCAAGGATAAGGATAAGGTGCTGGATTATCTGGACAAGTTCAACAAGGGGAAGAAGAAGGCAGACAAGGTCATCTACACCGACATGGCCGGCACGGTTTCGGACATGACGGGCGGCTTGATGGATGCCATCACGTACGTTTTGATTGCGTTTGCCGGGATTTCACTGGTGACGAGCATGATTATGATTGCCATCATTACGTACACCTCCGTGCTTGAACGGACGAAGGAAATCGGGGTTCTGAAGGCATTAGGTGCGCGGAAGAAGGACATTACGCGCGTGTTCGATGCTGAAACGGCTATCTTGGGTGCTGGCGCCGGGATACTGGGGATTCTGATTGCTTGGCTGTGCACGTTCCCAATCAACGCGGTTCTGATGAACATGACGGATTTGAGCAACGTGGCGGTATTGAACCCAATGCACGCGGTTGTGCTGGTGGTTATTAGCACCGTTCTGACCATTCTTGGCGGGCATGTTCCTGCACGGATGGCCGCGAAGAAGGATGCGGCACAGGCATTGCGGGCGGAATAACACATTCAAACAGCGAGCTCCCTCACCGGGGCTCGCTGTTTTGGTGCACGGGGGCGGTTGCGGGGGCAAGTTCAGCTCCGGTTTTGGGATGTCTCCAGTGGTGGGGCACGGCACTAACGATGTCCAGAGTTCTAACCGCTAAAGCGCTAAGAACTTCTGGCTCCATAACTTCGGCCAAGCCCGGGCCAAAGTTATTCCACCTCGCTTTGAGCCTGTCTGACAAAACCCGTCAGCCAGTCTCAAAGCCGGCCAGTTTCTAAGGCGGTAAACCGCCAAGAAACTTTCACCACTTCCGCACCCCAAAACCTCCGCCGAACTTGCCCCCGCAACGACCAGTGTGCCATCGCCGTTCGCACTCAACCAGCCGCTGAGTTTCCACCAAACTCACATTCCTTCATTGTCTGGTGTCTTTGGGTCGAATAGAGACGTGAAGCAGTATTGAATCAACGTTTGTTAGTGCTGAGATTGAAAGGCGGTAGAGATGAAAGTTTCCCGATTTTTGGGAAACTTTATACGTGTTGTTTTCATCGTGCGCAAAATTGTGGTGTAATGTGGGCATATGCGATTTTTTGACGAGGTGACGGGGATGCGAGTACACACTTTAGGACCAAAAACGACGGATAGTTATGCGGCTGCGGCTTATTATCAGCAACATGAGGCGCCCGATGCCGAGATTGTTTTGCACGATGACTTTGCGGATTTGTTGTTGGATCTTGATGCCATTGCGGGTGATCAGTTGCTTATTCCCGCGGCGTATCAGAATCCGTCCGGGACGTTGAGTTGGCGTGAATTTAATTATAGCTGTGGCGAACGCGCGGTGATTCGGCATGTCTTTCACCTCGATTTATTGCCAATGGTGCTCGTTGAGGCGCGTCATCCTGAACGTGAAGAAGCTGTTGTGCACCCCGCAACGCGACGCCTGCTGACCGAGACGATTTCGACGGTGGGTCTGCCCATTATTTCGGCGAAGAGCAAACCTGTCGCACTTGATCAATTTTTAGCGCGGAAGAGTCGGTACACGATTGTGAGCGAGCCGTTATTTCGTGAAAAAACGGCCGCAATCCCCGGCGCGTATCAGATTATTAAGCGATATCCGGCCGCAATGGTGTGGGTGGTCTACGATATTTTGCGTCCGGCGAACTAATTTTTTTTGCGGTTAAAGGAAATTTACAGTTGACTCCCCCAAACAATGGTGTTTAAATTAGGGACAATTAATAAATCGAAAGGAATTTATGACGATGGTTAAAGAAAAATTAGCATCAACAAATGTTGCTTATTACTGGCTTAACAACTTTAGGTAGTGTCCGTGCCCCTTAAGCACGGACGCCGAACACGTCCGTGTCTAAGGTGGTCAAGTCAGTTTCTTAACTTGCCGGTTAGACACCTAAAGTCTAGCTGGTGGGATTGTCATAAATTCCAAGCAAACAAAGCCAGCTAGACGCCCGTCTAGCTGGCTATTTTTTTACTCTCCGTAGCAGCTCCGCTGCGTACGGAGAGTTAACTCGAAGCGAGGGACGAGCGGAGAATCCTTTGAAACAAAGTACCCAAGACCACAAAGT
>CAKRNG010000044.1 GCA_934370925.1 uncultured Lacticaseibacillus sp.
ATGTTTTAATTCCTTCAGCACTTGGCTGAAGAACCTACATTTATACGAAACTTTGTTCAGTTTTCAAGGAACCACTTTTTGACAACCCGATAATAATATCAGGCAACCAATTCATTGTCAACCTCGGAAAAGCATTAATCGTTTTGCCTCAAATGCTTTGCCTCGCTAACAACAAGGAGTATCTTACCAGCTGGCTCCAAACCGGTCAAGCATTAAAATCAGGCACAAAAACACAAAAGACGAATCCACGTTATAGGAGTACACCAATCGTCCGAACATACTTCGTTTTTCACGGGCCGTTAACTTAAAAAACATCTACCTTCCGAGTCTTATTCCGAACAATATCGTTAAAAAAACTTTTTCAAAAAAAGAATCGTTCTTTTTTTCTCCCCCAAAAAACACCCCGAATGACACAAAATCACCCGAAACCAAGTGTGCGACTGGTCCAAAAATATTGTCATGGTGTGCCAAAAAATTCTGTAAAACCAACAGAACTTAAAATTTCTGCAGTAAATACGGGCATCTATCATAATGTTTACCAACTGATGCATCGAATATGGTCGCACATCAATCTTCCCCTCGCCGAAATTTAAAACATTCCAACAACAGAAAAAACTTCAATCCTTAACATATAAAAGTACTAGGATCTCCCCACATCAAAGACAACGTATCCACCTCGCGCATTGACCAGCACCACCGGTCAATGCGTTTCGTTTCATTTCCCCGTCTTCCCCTCGTCCATTCCAAACAAAAACCCACCCCCAAAAAGTCTGGGGTGGGAAAGGATTTTTAGGGGGAAATTTTGGCGGTTTAGGATCATCCCTGCGTATGCGGGGAATACTGTCTTTTGGCGCAGCCTCAGTTCCGCCGCTTCTAAAATCAATTATTCATAACTGCTCAAAATAGATTGCGCTCCGTTTCCCTATACTCCCGTCCATCCACGCTTCGTCAATTCCTCCGCCACCAACCCTGCATCCCCACACATCCATTCATCAAACTGCTCTTGCGAAAACGGCTCATCTTCCATCGCCATAAGTGCTTCCACGAACGCTTGATAATTCTCTCGTTGCATTCGCTCAGTTTCCTGTTTATATGCCGCAACATAATCTCCATATTTCATCTTTAATACCTCCAAGGTCACTAACTTCACTTCACCCAGCCAAGTATACGACTAACCCCTACTCGCTTGATCAACCACGCCATCACACTTAACGAAATCCTTCCTCCCACCGCAAGCATTCACGATTGCTCTTCATACGTTTTATCGCCATCTAAAGACACCACAATCTCAAACACAGCATGGCGTCACGCAAAGAAGCCGGGTCCCCCCGGCTTCTTTTTTCGTCCCCTTTACCCCATCTCCGCACCGAGCGCCACAATCTGCACAATCACGCCCGCTAACTGCGCGATGTTCTCTGCCGTGACGTATTCGTACGGCCCGTGGAAGTTTGCGCCACCGTTGAACAGGTTCGGCGTCGGCATACCTTTTGCCGTAATAATTGAGCCATCCGTGCCGCCACGGAAAGGAACGATGTGCACGGGAAGCCCCTGCTTCGCGTAAGCCACTTTTGCGAGGTCAAGTGAGCGGGGCACCTTGGCGAGCACCTCGCCCATGTTGCGGTATTTCTCGGTCCACGTGGTGGTGATTGCAACGGCGGCGTGGGCAGCGTTCAGGTCAGCCACGATTTGTTGCAGTAACTGTTTGCGGGCAGCGAACTTGGTTGCGTCGAAGTCCCGCACGATGTACTGCATGCGCGCATGCCCGACATCCCCAGTCAGCTCATCCAGCAAGAAGAACCCCTCATAGCCAGCCGTCTTCTCCGGAACCTCCTTGGCCGGCAACGCCCCGTCTATCCGCTGCGCAACCTTGAGCGCGTTAATTAGTTGGTCCTTCGCCTCGCCCGGGTGCACGGACTTGCCGGTGATTTCGATGACTGCTTGGGCCGCGTTGAATGTTTCGAACATCAAGTCACCAGGGGCCCCGTTATCGAGGGTGTAAGCGAACTCGGCACCGAATTGGGCCACATCGAATTGGTGCGCCCCCTTACCGATTTCCTCGTCCGGGCCAAAGCCAAAACGAACCGGTCCGTGGGGGATTTCTGGATGCGCCAGCAAGTATTGCCCCGCCGCGATTGCGCCCACAATCCCCGCCTTGTCGTCTGCTCCCAGGAGCGTCGTGCCATCTCCCGTGATTAACGTTTGCCCCCGCAGCTTCTTCAACTGGGGGAAGACGTCTGGATCCAAAGTCAACGCCCCCAGCGACACTGCCTGTCCGTCATAGTTCGGGTGAACTTGCGGCGCAACGCGTTCGCTCGCAAACGCCGCGGTATCGAGGTGCGCGATGAACCCAATTGTCCGCGCGTCCGCCTTGGTTGCGGGGACAGTCGCCGTCACGTAACCGTTCGCCAGGAGCGTGACGTCCGCAAAGCCGAGTTGCTGCAAATCCGTCACGAGCGTCCGTGCCAGTTCCGTTTGCCCCGGCGTCGTGGGCGTGGCCGTACTGTTTGGATCCGATCGCGTGTTGATTTTGGCATAACGGACAAAGCGTGCGGTGATTGACTGTACGGAAAAAGTGCCCCTTTGAATTTTTTCTACCATATTTGTCTTTGCCTTCCTCTATTTCATAAAGGAAAAGCAGCGACAACACGTTAATGACGTCCTCTGAATCCCTTGAAATAACACTTCCGGGTCACACTACTTGCCATTACGCTTCTTTCCCGTCAACTTATCCTTAACTGAAATAACCAGTACGATAAGCAGCACAAATGGCGCAACCAGTTCCCCGATTAGTTCGCCAACAACACTTTCACCGATGCCGGTCCCGTGCTTCTTTGTTTTTTTCATCATCCACCTCCGCGTTACCGCTACCATCTTCTATGCGGTCATTATAGCGAAATCTACACGCGGGCGCTAGACGAAGGGGATTAGTCGAGCTCTGCATCCCAACTTTTTCCGCTTAGCCCAGAATCGACTGCGGTGGTAAACCACCTCCGTCAATTCTTTGCTAATGCTCAAAAGTTACCGGAATGCGCCGCTCTGTTTTTAGTCGAGCTCTGCATCACTGAAGCTTCCGGCTAACCCGAAACAATCACTGGGGAAGTGCACCCAGCGCTTGTTTCACGTTAATCCTCACCTTCTCCCGTGTTGCGCCGCTCTGTTTTCACTTCATTCACCGCAAACTCCGGCTTCTTCCCCGATAGCACGTCGTCAATCATCTTCGCCGCTGTCAGGGCCATCTCGCGCCCAGCTTCTATCGTGTCTGCACCGATGTGGGGCGTGACGAGTACGTTTTCCATCTGCCAGAATAGACTGTCGGCGGGGAGTGGCTCCTGGTCGAACACATCCAGGGCGGCCGCAGCGATGGTGCCGTTTTGCAAGGCATCAATCAGTGCGGGTTCGTCCACGACACTCCCACGCGCCAAGTTGACGAGTCCGGCAGTGGGCTTCATCAAGTTGAATTCACGCGCGCCGACGCTGTGCATTGTCTCCGGGGTGGCGGCTAAATGCAAGCTCACATAATCAGATTGCTTAAATAATTCATCCCAGCTCACGAACGTGCCATCCGTTGTTTCACGTGGGTGGCGGTTGTAGATGAGCACCCGGACACCGAGGCTATTCAGCATTGCGGCCAAGGCACGGCCAACATTCCCGTAGCCCACGATGCCGACTGTGGCGCCACCAATTTCGTGTCCGTGCAAGCCGGCCGCAGCGGACCAACCATCCGTCCGTGCACGCGCCGTCATCTGGGGAATGTTGCGTGCCAGCATCAGGATGTCCATCAAGGCGGCTTCCGCTACGGCTCGAGCGTTGGCACCTGGCGTGTTGGTCACCCAGACGCCCTTGCTGCCAGCGTAATCGACATCAATATTGTCGTACCCAACGCCCCGCCGCGCCAAGATTTTGAGGTTTGGCATTTGGTCGTACAAGTCGTTCGACAGCTTGCGGCTCACCATCATAACGGCCGCAGCGTCGGGGGCTAAGCGTAAAATATCGTCCTCCCCTGGATTGGCGCAGGTAATCACCTCGTACCCCCGCTTGCTCAAATAATGGTCCATCGCCGCATCCGCATCGGTCGGCACAATAATTTTCTGCTTCATGACAAACTTCCTCCCTTTACCCAAACCTTAAGCTTTCGTCGCGTCCGCTTCAACCGCCTGCGCCAAGTACCTGTCCGCCTTGGCCGCATCGAACTCGCCCTCCGACTTCGCAATCACCACCGACGCCAGCGAGTTACCGAACACATTCACGGCTGTCCGGCCCATGTCGATAATCCGGTCAATCCCCGCGATGAACGCCAGGCCCGCTGTTGGCACACCAATGCTCGACATGGTCGCCAGCAGCACCACGAACACGGCGCCACTCACGCCCGCCGTACCCTTTGACGTCAGCATCAACACCAGTACCAGCGAAATCTGCTGGGTCAGGCTCAAGTTAATATTATACGCCTGCGCCAGGAACAGCGCTGCCAGTGACTCGTAAATCGCCGCGCCGTCGAGGTTGAACGAGTAGCCGGTGGGAATCACGAAGGAGACGATACTACGACTGACGCCGTAATTCTCCATCTTATCCATCAACCGTGGCAGGACCGTTTCGGAGCTGGACGTCGAGAAGGCAAGCACGACTTCTTCCTTAATGACGCGGAAAATATGGCTGAGGTGCAGGCCGAAGATGCGGGCGGTCACACCCAGAACGCCCACGATGAGCAGGGCGAATGCGGCGTAAACCAACAGGATGAAGTAGCTCAATGGCTTGAGTGCGCCGAGCCCCATTTGCGCAATCGTGGCACTGATTAGCGCACAAACGCCAATGGGTGCCGTCTTCATAACCCAATTCGTCACCTTGAACATCACCTGCGAGATGGCTTCGAGAAATTCAATGATAATGCGCCCCTTCTCCCCAATCGC
This sequence comes from uncultured Lacticaseibacillus sp., assembly GCA_934370925.1. Classification (GTDB taxonomy): domain Bacteria; phylum Bacillota; class Bacilli; order Lactobacillales; family Lactobacillaceae; genus Lacticaseibacillus. The sequence continues at coordinate 4,905 of CAKRNG010000044.1, forward strand.
TGCGGTGCCCAACCCGAACATTACGCAAAAGAAGATGATGGGCATCATGTTCCCGGCATTCAGTGAACTGAAAATATTAGTGGGAATAATACTCTTAACGAGCGTCCACATCCCCCCGTCCGCCGCCACGCTCTTGGCGCTCGCAACGTACTGACTGATGCTGGTCGCCGTCAGTGACTTGAGGTTCACCATGCTTCCGGGGTGGAAGATATTCGCGATGATGAGTCCCAGAATGATGGCGATGGTCGTGATAACTTCAAAGTACACGAGTGTCTTCACGCCCACACGCCCCAACTTCTTCACGTCACCCATTCCGGCAATCCCGACCGTCAGACACGAGACAACGATGGGGAGCACAATCATCTGAATCAAACTGATGAACATCGTCCCCACGTTCGACATCGCCGTAATTGCCGTCTTGTTCTGGTAGAAAACCACGCCCAGAACAAGTCCCACGACAAGCCCAATCATGATCTGCCAACTCTGTGAAATATGTATACGTTTCTTCTGCATCTCTTCGCCACCTCGTCCAATTCCGGTGCGCCGCATCTGATTGGCGACAACACCACTAATTTCTTTATTAAAGTATTTAAAATCGAAAATAGTGTGAATTTGGTTGGGAAATTTAAGTAATCTCGCGTGCGAATATAATGAAGGGTACACGCACGACACATCCAATCGCGCGTCAGAAGACTGGATCCTGGGGTAGCCAACCGTTGTACGTTCGATTGTGTCGGAAGCGGGAAAGTGATAGGTTTGGCTTAGAAAGTTAGACGGAGGTTTCCCCATGCGTACAACACCCTTCAAGGCTATTCTTATCAGCCTTTTCGCCCTCACACTCGCGATTAGTTGTGCTGCAGCTAGTCCCGTTGCCGCAAAAGCCACCAAGCGTGCCACCCCCACGCTCTACATTCACGGACTTCAGGGCTCCCACAAGTCAACCGACAAGCTCATCAAGATGACGAGCAAGCACGGCGCGAAGAAAGTGTTCACCATCAACGTACAGGCGGACGGCACGCTGCAAACAACCGGCCACTACACGCGTAAGTCGAAGGTCAAGCACCCCCTCATCCAGGTGAATTTCGAGAACAACGTCGCCCCCGTCAGCACCCAGACGACCTGGCTCACGAAAGTCCTGACGTACCTCAAGCAGAAGAAACACGTGCACAACGTTAATATCGTCGCGCACTCAGCGGGAAACGTCACGGTACTGACCACGATGAGCCAGACGACGGTTAAACTCCCGAAGCTCAAGCATTACGTCGATATCGCGGGACCCTTTGACGGCGTGGTGGGGATGAACGACACGCCCAACCGAAACTCACTCGACGCGAACAACCGCCCCAAGATTTTCACCACCGCAACGAACTCGTACCCCAGCTACCAGTCACTCATCGACACGGCCAAGACTTTTCCAAAGCACGCAAGGGTCCTAGTGCTTTACGGTAACTTGCAAGACGGCACGAACTCGGACGGACTGGTCACAACCACGTCCGCGCGCTCGGTGAATTATTTATTGCAAGATCGCGTCAAGCAAATTAAGAACGTGCAGATGAATCACCTCACCCATAGCGGCCTCCACAACAGCAAGAAAGTCGCGCGGAAAATTGTCCACTTCCTGTTCAAATAACTTGAAGGGCAACACAGCAGCGTGCGGGCAAGCCGCGCACTGAGGGAATTGCCGTTGTGACGCGGTTTTCGGATGCTTTTTGTGGTAGTTGCGGTGTGGTTTTTTTGTCAGACAAGCTTGCCTTCTGTTGTCGTAACCAGTAATTAAACGGTGGCAATCAGCTTTCAACTCACGCGTCTAGGCTGATTTCCTCAAAATGTACTATTAATTAAACCATGCAAGAAAACTCACCATTAAACAGTGGTTTTAAACGACAATGAGCAAACTAAAAGGCGCCCGCTGTGTAAAGTCTTGGCGGCTTTTAGTTTGCTCAAATCTGGTATTTCTACCGGAGCTCGTGCCATCGTTGGCGGGCTACACGAAGTAGTCTGATGAGGGCTCGTACACAAACTGTGAGCGTTTGAACGAGTATCGTCACCTTGCCAACAAACACAAAGTGGGTGCGCCATAAGTCCAAGGCACACGAACATTACATCCAGTCGTAATCGTGTCCGCGAACTTATCGTTGCTCCCCACGAATCGCCTTGCCTCGTCTGTACGCCGCAATGATGAGGCGGCCGTCCACATAGTTTGCCATGTACACATCTTCGGGATTGTATCCCCGATTATTCAATTCAGCCTTTAGCCAATCCGCATCCTTACGAATAATGTCGAGCCCCTCCTCCGAGATTTTGCCGTCCATCACTAACGGGAACTTGATGTTGGTCTCCCCCTGTTTGACGATGGTCAGCTGTCCGTTAAGTTCCAGAATTGCGCGTTCAACTTCACGAATATCCGCAACGCCACTGGTTCGCAGCTTATAGGACAGGTCGTTGGCTGAAATCCCCGCTTTCGTTACGTTATCCACCAATACTTGTCCTTGATACACCACCAAAACGGTTGATCCATCCACCATCTTCTTCACGAGAGGAAAATGGTTCGTCAGATATTTGGTAATCAAAACGATTAACGTCCAGATTAGGAGGACATTGAAAAATTGAAGCAACGTAATGTCCTGGTTATAAATAACGCCACCAATAATGCCACCAAGCACGAAATTCTGCATTTGGTCCATTATTGTATGGGGCGCGATATTCCCCTTCCCCGCCAGCTGAATCTGAACCACAAAGGTCACAAATCCCATGAGTAGCTTAATTGCCGTGTTGACATATAATCCTTGCATTGTGCGTTTTCCTCCACGTCATTTCCCGGCTACTGATCAATCAGCGTCGTCTTCGTCAGCTGGTAAGATTGCCCATCTGGATCCAACGTTAACGTGTATGTCTGGTTGCGGTCATGCTTAAACTGTACGAGCATCCCCGTATAGACCGTCGTTGCACTGAATGTCACTTGATCACGATGCACCCGTTTTGTCCGCGCGATACTTTCAAGAAGGGTGACTGCCGCACGCGAATCCCTATTTGCACTTTGGTTCTGCTCAATATCCACCACCTGAATTCCGATAAGCAGCAAAACTGCAACAATAATAATCACTAATAGGTCCCGATACTTCGCCACGTCGCGATGACGCAGATGGAAAATTACGTAGCCGAGAATGAAAATAGCACCGATAATGATGAACGCAAATCGCAGGGTCGTGGCCAAATTGCCCTGCCGCACAAGACTATCATATGAGTAAAAGGTGGTTGCAATCAAAGCGTCTACCTCCATGTTCAAATAGTTATATATCTAGTATACATCAGCCACCATTTTTAAATTAGTCAGTTAAACAACGATACATGCTGTGGCAAAAGACAGTTTGGCCCCGGTATACAAGGCGGTCTGTTTTGGCGTGAGACTGGATGTAACCGTTCGTGTGCCTTGGACTTATGGCGCACCCACTGTTCTGTGTCCCAAAATTTTCACCAATCATCCGGTATTAGATGACCACGACCACTTTGCCAAAGCTATCTGCTGCCTCAAGGGCTGCTTGTGCATCGCCTGTATGTGCCAAATCAAACGGCTTCGTTGGCCGCACATCAATGTTGTTCGTCTCAATCACCCGCAACAAAGACTAGCAGTTCGCTGCGTACCGGGTCACAAATAATACGAAAGAAATCAATATCGATGTTTGCCTGAATAAGTTCCCGGCACTGCTCAGGGTCATATTTTTGTGCCAAATTCCTCACCACCTGGCTTCGTTATATGCATTCGCGTGCACATGTCAATAAAATCAGCCTGCCGATTGACGTAAATAATGCCGACTATCTGGTCATTTTCCTCCATCAGTCAGTCGCCGCATCATAAGCGTCCGTCATCTTCAATAACAACGGCTACGTCACCTCAGTTTGCCACGGCATCGCGGGCTTGCTGAACATTAAGGATGCCGACAACCACTACCTAATTGCGGGTAAAACAGTTACGGGTTTCACGACCGCAGAAGAACGTATCGCGGGCAAGACCAAAATTGTGCCGTTCTTGAACCAGAAAGAGGTTGGCAAACGTGGCGGCAACTTCACCAAGAAGCGCTTCTACAGTGAGTATGCGGTGCAGGATGGTCGTCTACTGACCGGGCATAATCCCTTCTCCGTACGTGCTGTCGCTAAGTTGCTGATTGCTGAGATTGGGTAGTTGCGTAGTCGTAAAACGAAAAAATCTCGTGGGTTCACCTGAAGACTGGCCCTACACATACAAAGCAAGGCACGCATAAATGGGTCTAAAATTTTTGGTGTTGATAATAATCGATATCAAGGATTCTAGGCCCTTTTTCTATAACAAAAAAAGACA
>CAKRNG010000045.1 GCA_934370925.1 uncultured Lacticaseibacillus sp.
TACCGGAATCATGCCGTTCAAGAAAGCGCATAAGACTTTAATTATTTGACTGTCTACTTGGCGCGGAGCCGTGCCGGATTTATGCGTGTCTTATTTTATATGTGAGGGGGCAGTCTTCTGGGGCACGTAGCTCGACTGGGATGTAATATTCGTGCATCGTAGTTTTTAAGCGTAGCCATCATGTTCTATTTATCGAAACTAACCCATTATTTTTCGTAATCTGTTTACCTACGCATCTTCTCAAGCAATCGGCGACGTCTATCGCGTACGCGGTCCACAACGGTCGCGCTACCTTCTGAACGAACAGCGGCGCGCCGCATTGCCGTCATCAAGTCACCTAATGCCTGCTGCCATTGCGCCCGTACCGTCGGATCCGCCGCACGCATCTGGCTCACCACCGTCCTGGCCGTTTGCGGTAACGCCTGACCCAACGCATTCAGGTCATCGATATCACTGGCCGCCAGCACCGCGTAGAAGGAGTCCAGCACGTCCCGGCGCATTTCTGGGTCGAGTTCCCGCAACCACTCATCGATTGCCCGTTGTGTGTACCTTGCCGACCACCGTAGCTCACTTCCGGGGGCAAAGTGACGGCGCTGCACCCGCCACGTCAACAAGTTATGCTGGCTAATTCCACTCACGTTGCTCTGCACAATTCGGTAATGCGCATCGGGTTCCAGCAGCAAACCGATGATGGTGGATTCAGGCACAAACTTGCGCACCTTCGCCTGCACGTTAACGGGCACAGACACCTTCAGCCCCGGTCCATCAAAATTGTAAATCAGTTGAACCGCGCCCTGAACTGCGAGTGAATTATGCATCATGGCGTAAACCGCTAAATTACCGCCTTTAGAATGACCCGCAACGTAATATTTCCCGGGAAATGCGGTCACTTGACGCTGCAAATAATCCGCCGCCAACTCCTGTGAGGGCACCGCCTGCAGGTAAGTCATGTTGAAGTCTTCCTTCCAGTCAACCAGCGCGGCTTGTGTGCCCCGATACGCAATCAAATACTCGTCCCGATCCAAGATGAACGTGATGGCCGCAAACCGCAGCTCCCGTGCCGTATCTGCACAGTGTTCAACCGCGCGCCACGTGACGTCCTTGAACCGAACACTAACGGCCAATGCCTGCACCAGCCGGTCATTAAGGTCGCTCATCCAAATCCCGCGTCCCATTTGCGGTATCAGTCCCGCTTCAGCGACTGCCGCCAACGTTTGGGGGAGCGTATCGGGGACGAGTGAATAATCCAAATAAGCCAGCTGCGCAAAAATCGCAGCATCCACAGCATTCAGGCTCCGGCGTGTGAACGGCACATCACATTCCGCCTCAACGTATGCCGTCAAATTCCGCTTCATTCGTCGCATTCAACCGCCCCCTCCGTATATGGAAATTGTAGCACGGCGCCCACGGTTGAGGATACATATCCCAACGCACTACCGTTAACGGCGAATGAACCACTCACCCGATTCACGTTGCACGACATGGCGTTGCACCTTAGATGGGTATAGATTGAACGCGGTTTGTTTCAACTTCTTGGTACCCAGCTTGATGGTCCATCCTCGCGCTGCCGAGAGGTCCTTTAGGCGATACATGCCCCCAGGTAAGTGCTTGATTTCAACACGTCCCTGCGCATCGGTCGTCGCCGCAAGTACTTGTCCCTGACGATAAAGCTTCTTCCCGTTTGGCTTACACAACTGGTACGTGACCCCAGCCAGCGGTTTCCCGTTCGCATCTTGGCGGTAGAAAACCAGGTCGTAACTGCACCGCCGCAAAAGCAGTGTGTGTATCCAGCGTCCCAGTAACCCCAACACGCCGAGGAGGGCGACGAGGGCCGCTGCAACGATGGCAAGTTGTTGCCACTTCTCGCCTGACTCAGATTGTGCCACTGACTTTGCGATTTTTTGCGTATATGGGACACGGTATCCGGTAATGAGTAGCCGGTGTGTGTTCACCATGTAGGGCGTACACGTCATGAGCGTGGCAAGATCCCGCCCGTCTTCCAGTTTAAGCACCTGCGTGTTGTCGGGCTTCACGGTTTGAATACGGAACACCTTGTAGGCGAGATGTTTACCGTAAACGTTCAGCACGAACACATTCCCCTTATGCACCCGGTTGAGGTCTGAGAACAGACGCCGGTTCACCAGTCCGCGGTGGCCCGCAATGACGGTATGCGTCCCCTTCCCCCCAACAGGCATCGAGGTGCCATCGACAACCGCCGCGCCCACTTCGAGTGTCTCTTCGGTGAGCGTCTTGAACAGCGGCACGGTGAGTTTGAGTCCTGGAACCGTGACTTTCCCAATCATCTCTTTTTTGAGGTCCGTCTTCTCCTTGGCCGTTTTACCATTGAAGGGATCGGCGTTGGCGTTCATCCCTTTTTTCGCTAACGCCTTATTCTTCTTCATCATGGCCGCAATCTGCGTCGTTGCGCGCTTAGCGTTCTGCTTCTGCACGATGGCTGCCCGGTAGTTGTCGATGACATCGTTGAGCCCGCCCACATAAAACGGGTAAAGCGCAACGGCCGCCCCCATAATGAGGAAGAGGGCCGCAACAATCTGCGTAATAAGAAATGACCGTTTTGATTTTCGGTGCTGACTCATAACTACTCCTTACCAAACGCAAAAGAAACGCCACCCAATTGCGACGTTTCCTGTTGCGAATACATTATTTCAAATTAAACTTCTTCGCGACGGTTACCGCGCTTGAGCACCATGAAGGCACCCGCCATCACAAGCAGACCTGCTGCGATAACGATGTAGATACCCTTGCCACCGGTACTTGGCAGGAAACCTTCTGGAGAATCGGCAACGGTTGCGATTGTGTTATCATCGCCACTGTATGAATCCTTATCAACATTGAACTTCTGTGGTTCAGACAGCTTTGCGTAGTTATCTGGTGCCGTTACTTCGACAACCGCGTAACTAACAAAGTCTCTGTCATTGTTTCTTTCAGTTTCACTGTACTGCAACCCGGTAAATTCAAATGCACCATTGTCATCAGAGGTTGCGGTCACAGCATCCGTTGCATCTTCCGTCCAGTCGTAGCCCGTGTCTGTCTTGTGGGCGTAAAGCGTCTTTTTGCCTTCAATCTTAGCCAGCGCAAAGACCGCACCTGCCAGCTTCTTACCATCCGTGCTGTCGACCTTAACAAACTTTGCACCACCCGTCGTAACAGGGGTCTTACTGGTAATTGGCGTTGGGGTGTTTGGTGTTGTCACATCATTGTTCAACGTTTCGCCTGGTGTCAGCAGCTTCGTAATCTTTGCACTGTAGGTCAGCTTCAATGTCTTACCCGCATAACCAGCATCTGCAAGTGCAGTGTTGTTAAACGTCAGGTTGAATCCGGCCCCATTATCTGCAGTTGCATCCGTTGCAGCCACACCGTAAAAGCTACTGTCGAGTTCCTTGCCATCAGCATCTGTCAACTTCAAACTGTTCTTCGTGATATCAAGACCTGCATCAGGCGTATCCGTCAAAATGTACTGGTTAAGGCTTGCCACGTCAGAAGGAATGGTTACATCAACTTGGTACTCTGCCGTGTCGCCAAAGCCCTTCACAGCGTTACCATTCACAGCGTTACCATCGTTATCCACACCACTCTTAGCCTTGTCGGCATCCGTCAGATCCTTGGACAGGGTGTCCTTGGTTTCATTCTTAGGGTAAAGGTTAACTTTCCCGTTGTTACCCGTTTCGGTTTGCAGTGGCATGATCAAAACGATTGGGTCTGCCGTCTTGGTAACGGTCCTCCCGTCGTTATCCGTTGACGTGTTGGACTTGGTTTCCCGAATCAGGTAAACTGCGTACTTTCCGTCTGTGTTCTTCGTGTTCAGCGTGAAGTCAGCAGTCCCTTCACCCTTGGTTACCTGGGTATCAACCGTTGTCCCCTTCGCTGCGAAGTTGTTCGCATCACTCTGGATTTCAGTCTGACGTTCTTCGGAACTTCCTTCAAGTGCTGTGTAAGCATCCGTCACGTCGGTAACCGTGAATTCAACCCCGTTCAGTGGCTTGCTGTTAGGAATGTTCATTTCTTTCCCGGTATTCTGAATCTTAGGGTCTGGCGTTTTCCCTTCATCGAAAGCCAGCTTGTGCAGCTGGATGTCATAGCTGGTTGGTTCCGTTGTATCTGCCGCGCTAACTGCCTGTGCGCCACTGAACACGAGTGGCAAGCACAGCAATGCGCTTGCGAGGAGGTGCTTAAATTTTCCTAGTTTCATCTTAATCGTTCTCCTTCGAATTCTTCCTAAATGTTTTCGACAAGTAATAGATTGTGAGGGCCAACATGATAATTCCCAGAATCATCATGTTGGCTTTCGTCTCACCCGTTTGTGGTAAGAAGCCATGGTGCGTTTTCTTTGGTGTGTACCCAGTTGATGGGTTGCCAGGCGGGTTGCCACCCGTGTCGGGTAAATGTGGCAGGATTAAATCGTTATAAACCCACAACGATGACCGTTGTGCCTCATTCGGCTGCACGCTACCCGCGAGTAATGGACGTAATGTTGCCCCATTCACCGTGACGTTCTTGGTCGCAGAACTTGGAATAACCACATTGATGCGCTTTGCCTCAGTGGTAATCCGGTAACCGCTTGGCGCCTTCAGTTCTATTGCCACATACTTACCAGCTGCAAGTGGGACATCCGCCAACAAAACCAATCCCGTTTTTGCGGACGTCAGTTTCAGTACGCGCGTATCCGTCAAGGGGTGTGCGCTCGTCACGAACTGACCCGTTGCGGTAAGATACGTTGTTTTCCCCGAATCCACATGCTTAATGGCGAACTTGGCTCCTGCCAGTGGTGCGGTTTCGTCAATACCGCGCGCGTACTTGTAGAAGTACACCGCCCGCTGAACGCGCACCGCCTTCGTGTAGAGGTCAACATGCGTTTGGTTATCCTTCAACGGCAAGCTGAACGTTATCGGCATGCTCATCTCGTTCACCGTCAACGCGTTGTTCGGGTCATTCCCTGAGGTTTCTTGAACAACCACATATGCCCGACCATTCAGTGATGACACTGTAAAATCGGCCGTTCCTGAGGCGTTCGTCATCACCGTCGTCACTTTATTCAGTTCATGCTTTTGCACGTAAGCCGCCATCGCCGTTGTATCCTTGGTCGCTAACTGCTTCTGAATCGTCGTAATAGATTGACCACGTTGCCGCGCTTGCACGTAAACCGGTGTTAAATCATACACCGCAAATCGCGCCGTCGCGGGTTGGCCGCGTCCCGCCGTAGTTGCTTGAATTCCCGGTTGATGGTGCAACGTTATGGTGACATCATCAGCCGCACGTGCTTGATGTCCTGGATAAAACGCCGTGCTAAGCGTGATTCCGAGTAGAAGGCCAAGCCAGAGTATTATCTTCTTCATAGCTGATCCCCCCGGTGCTTCTGATACATCGCAATCCCAAACAAACCGGCTGCACAAATCAACATTGCTGCAGCAACCGCCGCAATTTTAAGTGGACCCGTTCCACCTGTACTTGGGAGTTGACCTGCAGGCGCATCCTGTAACTTAATAACTTCGGTGTTGTTATCGCTCCGACCGTCTTCGCTGAGGTTAACAGCAAATGTGTCATTTTCAGACTTCACCCAGATAGTCAATTCGCCATTAACAACTTGTGTCCCCACTTCAACAGTCACAGCAGACGCAAGTTGATACCCGTTTGGTGCTTTCGCCTCGGTCAATTGGTACGTGCCCGGTTTAACATTCGTGAAGGTAAGGTTATACGTATCATTGTTACGAACGGTATCACTGGTATAGAGAACTTTGTCGGTATCATCTGGATCATTCAGTGTGTACTGCGCGCCCTTGAGCATTTTGTCTGTATCACTTGCGACCTTTTTCAGTAGCAGGTTAATGGGCGCCAGTTTATCTATGAATGTGTAAATTTGCGTTGCGTCCCCTTTAACCGCCGTCACCTTCTGCGCATCCGCTAACTGATACCCCTTTGGCGCACCCGTTTCCGTGACAGTATACTCAGCGTTCAATTCCAACTCATCAAAGGTCGCTTCCCCTTCATTGTTGGTTGTCTCTGTTCGGTTAAGGCCATTCCCTGTCAACGTAAACGTGGCGTCCTTCAAGGGGTGCCCGGATTCATCAACCTTTTTGACTGTCACCTGTCCCGGAATCTTCTTGTCTTCAACCTGACTTTTAGCCGTGATGGCACCAGATTCGAAGACGCCTTGCCGATTAGACTCAGTGGCAACAAGTTCACCATTCTTATTTTCTGCTACGGTCAATTCAACCGGTTGATCAAGCTTTTCGTACCCTTCAGGCGCCTTCGTTTCAGTTAACGTGTACGTGCCTGCCTCCAGTTCCGTGGCAAACTGCACCTGACCATTCTTATCGGATGTTGCAGACTGCTTCTCACCTTCAGTCTCATTCGTTGGCGTCAGTTCGAACGTCGCACCAGCCAACGCTGTGCCGTTATCATCGACCTTCGTGAATGCAAAGCTTAATCCCAATCCTTTAACCGCAATCTGAACTTTATTCGACTTCTGCGTTAAGTTGACATCGTTATCGTAATTGAAGGTACTTTCCGCAACGTTGTCCATGGTGTCATCAATCTTATCCGCCGTGGTGTTCGTCACCCGACATTTAACCCGAATGGTGAAGTCTTTACCAAAGTACGCCGCTTGTCGCGAAAGTGTGTTGATGCTATTTGTTGCGTCATTCGACAGCACAAATTTCAAATTGTTAGTACTGGTTTCCGATTGATTACTGAAGGCAGTCTCAGTCGACCCCAGTTCACTTCCGTCAAGACCGTACAGTGTTGCGGATTCGAACTGAACCCCATCTGGCAATGTGTCCGTAATCTCGTATCCGTTCGGTACAATTAACCCCTGCGAACTCAAATCAATCGTGGGTTGGTTAATGTAATAATAGAATTCCTGACCCGTTGTCACGTAACGGTCCGCCCGCTTCGGTATCCCCGGATTCAAATCACTATCCGCAGTATGCCCAGTTTGTGCATACGTCGAAGAAAAACCGTCATCACCGGTGTACCGATCCAGGTCATCATCATATCGCTGTGAATAACCCGTTTCTGAACCAGTCGGCTTATCCCACGTATCGCCATCTTGGAACTGGTTGATTGGCTCGACCGTCTTAATTGGCTTGCTTTGTGTCGTTGGGTACACCGTGGCACTACTAAACGCATTCCAAGCACGGCCCCAGACTGAACCGAAAACAAACGTCGTACTGGTTCCCGACAGCGGCAGTGAGATGGACGCACGCTGGAAGTCACTCGAACCGAGCGTATCCTGAAAGTCAGTCGTTCCATCTGCGTAGTAAGTGTTATTTGTGTAGTCTGCACCACGAACACCATTTTTGTGATAGCTGATAAGGGAATCACTCGACCCAATCCCAGTAGCACTACCATCAGCTAACCCGGCATATTCAGCTGACATATCCGCCTCATTCGTTCCCTGACCCGCATTCAACGAGTTGAAGGTAAAGACAGACTGCTTTTGGCCCAAATCAATTGCTTTACTAGGGTCCGATGGTGAATAGAACTCCACCGTCATGTGCATTGACTTAATTCCACCATAAACCACTCCAGAGAAGAAATTGTCCGAAAAAAGAATATACGGATTTGTACTTCCAGACCATTTTGGTTGGTCACCATAAATAATGTCCGAAACCGTGACACGTGCACCAATCGGTTGAAGATTTGGTTCTTCAGTTGAACCAAAATTATATAAGCCCACGTTGGAGTAGTTCAGATTAACGTTACCGTCAATTGTTCCCTGTGGATATGGACTATCATCCTTACCCTGACTCGTAATTCTGGTAAACACAATACCTTCCGTACCAGCACCGGGGGTAAAGCGCGTGTAGTTCTCTCTTTTTTTTGTCCAGTCAGACCAAACCCGTTCATCCGCACCATTGCCACCACTGGCGCTCCAAGAATGCGTGTCATAACGTTGGTTCCCATCGTAATCAAGCGTCACTTCCGAAACTGCATCTTGAGATATCACTAGTCTATTTGCTGTATTTGAACTAGTTGATGTATCTCCTTGCGCAACAACGCGCTCATTCTTAGTTTGAACAGCTGAAACCGCCGTTGCGATACCGACTGCTACTAAGAAAACCCCTAAGATACCTAGCCACCCATGGCCCCTATTTCGTCGGTGAGTTAAACCATGCCCTCTCATAGCAAAAACTCCTTATTAAAACTCACACCCCCGTATTTGGTTCCCCCGAATACAAATACGTCTAGCAGTCTTTTCCCTGAATTTCATATAACAACTGCTATTACAAGTTTAATAACGACTATTATGTTAATTAGCTATTAGATTGACGTTTAATAAAAACGTTTTTATTCGAAAAGCTTGAGCGACGTAAGTTTAGCATAGTTGAAAACTGAATAAAAGGAAAAACGCATAAAAACAATTAATAATAACGCTTTGCGATTACAACAAAACCTGACATCGTTCAGAATATAATTAAAATCATAAATTCAGTTGTGTTAACGTTTTTGGTGTTTTTTAAATCGTTTAATTTTAAAACGTTTTTTCTAAACCGCGTACAATTTTCATGCATATATAACTTAATTTGATATATTAACAATTAGATTTAAAGTTATACAAAATACTTAAACCGATGCTATTACACGTCAGCCGAAATTAAACTGCAGCGTCTAAAGGCATCCTGAAAACCAGGATGCCTTTAGACGCTGATGTCTTGGCTACTTCCCTCAATGGTAGCTGCGTTCGTTCCTCACTACGCATTAAGTGGCCGTATGCAGCAAAGCTAACCTGCATTTGGCCTCGCTTGTTTTCACGTTTCACGCTGATGTCTTGGCTACTTCGCTCAATGTAGCTTCGTTCGTTCCTCACTACGCATTAAGTGGCCGTATGCAGCAGAGCTAACCTGCATTTGGCCTCGCTTGTTTTCACGTTTCACGCTGATGTCTTGGCTACTTCCCTCAATGGTAGCTTCGTTCGTTCCTCACTACGCATTAAGTGGCCGTATGCAGCAGAGCTAACCTGCATTTGGCCCCACTTATTTTCACGTTTCACGCTGATGTCTTGGCTACTTCCCTCAATGGTAGCTTCGTTCGTTCCTCACTACGCATTAAGTGG
>CAKRNG010000046.1 GCA_934370925.1 uncultured Lacticaseibacillus sp.
CATACGGGACACTTTTTAGTTACCCTAGCAGCTGGCTGCGTAGGGTAACTTAAGGCGTAGCGAGGAACGAGCGAAGCCTCCGTTGAGCAGAGTGGACACGGTATCAAAGTAGAACGTTAGAGCTAAAGTAGCCAATTATATAGGGCTCCACCGCATACGAGAGCCTAATGCGTGACAAGGAACGAGCGAAGCCGCCATATCAAAGTGAAACGTTAGGGCTAAAGTAACCAATAATAAAATCCTTCAAAGCGAAAACGGTTGTTCACGGTTCGTATACACATCCTTGCCCAACTCATCCCAATAAAATTAGACACCCGTGGTATCATAGACCCGTAAATAAAAAGTTACATAACGAAGCAATCGAACCAATTAGATGAAGGAGCAAAGATAATGACCAACCATATCGTTTTGTACCAACCTGAAATTCCACAGAATACTGGGAACATTGCGCGAACGGCGGCGGGGACGGATTCCGTTTTGGACATCATTCGCCCAATGAAGTTTGAAATCAACGATCACACGGTTCGCCGTGCGGGGTTGGATTACTGGGACAAGGTGAAGCTGGTTTTCCACGACAGTCTAGAGGATTTCATGGCGACGGTGCCAGATCAGCGATACTTGTACCTCATCACCAAGTTTTCCGAGCAGGCGTACACGGACGCTGATTTCAGCGACACGAGCGTGGATCATTACTACATGTTTGGGAAGGAAACGACGGGCCTACCAGAACCGTTTATGCGGGAAAACCCAGAAAAGTGTTTGCGTATCCCAATGACAGAAAATGTGCGGGCACTGAACGTTTCAAATTGTGCCGCACTGGTGGTTTACGAAGCACTGCGCCAGCAAGACTTTGCGGGTCTGGAGAAGTCGCACCTATACCCACACGACAAATTGAAGTAGTTGCTTAATAAAGGATGCACTTATTTGAAGTGTGTCCTTTTTCATTGGATTGAGTGTAACGCACATGTGTCCCCAACTCATTGCGGGGCACCCGCAATGAGCAGCGTGTCCACCGAGTCGGAATACAGGTGGACAAGTGTTGGTGAGAGGATCGATTGTAGTCGAGGTGGGCCGTGCCAACGTAACCATTAGTCTAGTGCCTGCAGCGCCCCCCGATGCGAAGCGAGGGAACACCGTACATGCCAAAAGTGCAGGCTGCGTGCGTTTTGTGTATAATTGCTAAGGTAGAATTGGGGGAATTGGCACATGCCACAAACGAAGCGCAGAAAAACAACATCTACCCGCCGTCCAGCGACTCGGAAACCGAAGCGCAAGGCGGGGGACTATACCATGAATTGGTTTGGAGCCGGTCTTACCGTCTTCGGCCTTCTTGCGCTCACGCGAATTGGCATGCTGGGTGTGACCCTCGCGAACGTCTTACGTCTTGTGGGTGGGGACACCTACATGGCACTGGCGTTAGCGTTTATTTTCGAGGGTGCGTGGCTTGTCTTTTCAGGGCACGTCCCCCCATTGCGGAAACGGGTTCTCTGGGGCGCGTTCTGCCTGTACGTTGCATGTGTCTTGGGCTTCACTGCACACTTGATGGGCACGGAGAACATTCACGCGCATTTTTGGTCCGCCACGTGGTTTATCCTCAAGACGGATTTTGCCAACTTGACGGCTGCAACGCCGGCTGGGGGCGGGCTCCTAGGCGCTGCGCTGTATAGTGTGACGTTTCCGCTGCTGGCACACATTGGCAGTGATGTCTTGGCTGTTCTGATTGGATTGGTCGGACTTTGCTTGTTCTTCGGCATTGAACCCGCACAGATATTCGATTTTCTGCACCGGTGCGCCAGTGCAGTGGCAGCAGGCGTCACGCGCGTCAAGACAGCGATTGTTGATTGGCGTCAGCGTCAGCTAGACGACCGGCCAAAGCAATCTGCGAAGGCGACAAAGCCCGCTGCAAATACGGCGGAACCAGCGTTTGCCACCCCGGAAGACAAAGATTTGCCCCCTGCACACGAATTTGACGAACCACTCGTTGGTCAGGTGGATACGCCTGAACCAGAATTTCAGATTAACGTTGCCGACACACCGGCGCCCGCTGAAGCAAGCAACCAATCGGATGAGAAGGCACCAGCGCCTGAAATCGTGACGGGTGATCCAACTGATGATTATCGTTTGCCACCGCTTGACGTGTTGTCGCAGCCGGCACCGGTGGACCAGAAGGAAGAAGAGGATGCCATCCGGGTTAACCGGGGGAAGCTGGAGCGTACGTTTGCCAGCTTTGGTGTTACGGTGAAGGTGAAGGCGGCAACGCTGGGACCTTCCATTACGAAATATGAAATCGAACCGGCCATTGGGGTGAAGGTGTCCAAGATTGTGAACTTGGCGGATGATCTTGCACTTGCTTTGGCCGCAAAAGACATTCGAATTGAAGCGCCCATTCCTGGGAAGAGCCTAATTGGGATTGAAGTGCCCAACCAGCATATTCGTACGGTTGGGTACAAGGACGTCCTGCGTGCAACACCCGCACATCCAGATAAGCCGCTTGAAGTGCCACTGGGGCAGGATGTTGCCGGAAGTATCGTGACGGCAGACCTGGCGAAAATGCCGCACCTGCTTATCGCGGGGGCAACGGGTTCTGGGAAATCCGTCATGATTAACGTGATTATCACGAGCCTGCTGATGCGGACGAAGCCAACCACGGTGCGTCTGATGTTAATTGACCCCAAAAAGGTGGAATTGTCCGTTTATGATGGGGTGCCGCACTTGCTTGCACCCGTTGTGACGGAGGCGAAGCGCGCCCCGGCAGCACTCAACAAGGTGTTACAGGAGATGGAACGCCGTTACGAACGCTTTGCAGCAGCCGGCGTCCGAAACATGGGGGAATATAACCGTAAAGTAGAGGAAAACCCAGATGAAGGGCTCACCAAGATGCCGTACATCGTGGTCATTGTCGATGAATTGGCGGACCTCATGATGGTGGCGGGTGCCGAAATTGAAACGGCGATTATCCGTATTGGTCAGATGGCGCGTGCTGCGGGGATTCACATGATCATCGCGACGCAACGCCCAAGTGTTGACGTCATTACTGGGCTGATTAAGGCCAACATTCCATCCCGAATCGCCTTCGCGGTTTCAAGTGGGGTGGATTCCCGCACCATTTTGGATGCGAACGGCGCTGAGAAGCTCCTCGGACGCGGGGACATGTTGTATGATCCAATCGACATGAACAAACCACAGCGTGTGCAGGGGGCATTCATCCCATCTGCGGACGTTGAGACAGTCGTGAAGTTCATCACGGATCAGGTTAAACCGGCGTATGACGAGGCCATGATTCCGACTGCGGAGGATGAAACTGCGGCAGAAGGTGGCGACAGTGATGATGAACTATTCGACGACGCCCTGCAGTTTGTGCGGGAGAAGCAGTCGGCAAGTACATCGATGTTGCAGCGCCGGTTCCGTATCGGGTACAACCGGGCGGCGCGGCTGATTGATGATTTGGAGAACCGAGGTTACATCGGCCCTGCTGATGGGAGTAAGCCACGTAAGGTGTTTGGCAAGCCATCAGGTGAGAACGAGTAGACGGTGTAACCGAAAAGTAGAAGAGGTTAAAATTTGCGAGTAAAGATAACGGACGGCGTGCACCTGAGTGTGGTGCCAACGACGCAGTTTAAGACGACACGAATTAGCATTAACTTTTTAGCACCACTGGACGCAGATGCCATCAGTCGGCGGACGCTCCTGACGAGCTTGCTGGAAATGAACTCGGCTAAGTACCCAACACAGGCGGCTTTTTCCGCTAAGTTGGAGGAGTTGTATGGTGCTAGTTTCGGCATTAATGTCGCACGAACGGGACGTGTGCACCGCGTGAGTGCCAGTATGCGTGTATTGAGTGCGGCCTACGCGGATGAGACCATCCTGGATGACGCGTTTGCCTTCATGCGGGAAGCGCTGATGGTCCCCAATATTGAAGCGGGTGAATTCGACCAGGAAACCTTCATGCGTGAACGGGAGAACTTGGCCATCTATTTGGATTCCATGAACGATGACCGGGGAACGCAGGCGGCGCTTGAATTGCAGGCGGATTACTTCGATGATGCTGCCCAGGCCGTACCGAGTTTTGGGACGTCGGCTGGCCTCGCTAACTTAACTGCGCGTGAGTTGGTGGCAACGTATCACGATATGATTGAGAAGGACCAGGTTGAAATCATCATTCTCGGGGATGTGGATCTGGAAAAGGCGCGTGAACTTGCGACGGGCTTTGGCTTTGCGCCACGCCCCCGATTGATGGCTGAGGTTGCCTATGACCAGGCGCTCCACGCAGACGTCACCACGCAGGTACAGACGGAACAGGTGAGCCAGAGCAAGCTTAATCTGGCTTATCACGTTGGTGGGGACCACTTCGGGCCGAAGTACTACGCAACGCTCGTGGCTTGCGAATTGTTCGGGGGCTCGCCCCTGTCACTGCTATTCCGCAACGTTCGGGAAAAGGCGAGTCTGGCTTATTACGCTTCTGCCAATACGAACATGATGCGGCACTTTATGATGGTGCAGACGGGAATCGATGCAGCAAACCGGGAGCAAGTTGAGCGGTTGGTTGCGGAACAGTTGACGGCCGTCGTTCAGGGCGACTTTACGGACGAACATCTGCAGTCGATTAAGGACGGGATGATTAACGACCGGAAAGCATCCTTAGACAGTCAGGGATTCTTGGCGAACTTGGCGTTATCAAGTGCGGTATTCCCTGGCGCCAAGCTGGATGCCCACACAGAATTGACGCAGATTCGTGACGTGACGCGGGATGACGTGCGCGCGGCAGCTGCTGACATGGTGTTACAGGCAGTCTATTTTTTGAATGGGGAGGCAAAGTAGATGACGACGATGCAGGAACGTTCAGGCCTCGGCGAGCACATGTACAGCATGACGCTCCCTAATGGACTGCGGTGCAATCTGGTGCCGAAACCTGGTTACCACAAGACTTACGCAATGTTCACAACCCAATTCGGGGCGATTGATGACAGTTTCCGGACGCAAGCAGACGCAGATTACACGATGGTTCCGGCGGGGACGGCACACTTCTTGGAACACAAGTTGTTTGACAAGGCCGATTATGATGCGTTTGATCTCTTCGGAAAAAGTGGGGCGTCATCGAATGCCTTTACGAGTGCCACGCAAACAAGCTACCTTTTCGCAGCAACCACCGCGATTGAGGAAAACCTCAAGATTCTGCTTGATTTCGTGCAGGACCCGTACTTTACGGACGCAACGGTGGAGAAGGAAAAGGGCATTATCGGTCAGGAAATTCAGATGTACCAAGATGATGCGGGTTGGCGCCTGTATTCCGGTATTCTAGGCAACCTTTATCCAACCCATCCCGTTCACCTTGATGTGGCGGGAACGGTTGAGTCGATTGCGGCGATTACCCCTGAAATCTTACGCGAGGTACACGCAACGTTCTACCACCCAAGCAACATGGTGCTGAACGTGGTGGGGAACTTCGACGTCCATGCCATTGCGGATGTCATCGCGACAAATCAGGCAATGAAACATTTTGATGCGCAGCCTGAGATTGACCGCGGTGTGGCGCCAGACTACGACATTGAAACAATTCTGCCGTTCCGGATGCAGACGATGCCTATCTCTCGTGCAAAGGGGATTGTGGGCATTAAGGGTACCCGAGAGCTGACAGATGATCGCGACGGCTTGCGCTACACACTCGCATGTCGCTTGTTATTAGAACTGATTATCGGTGATTCTGGCGAGACATACCAGCGTCTGTACAATGCGGGTATCATTGACGATGCGTTCTTTGCCGAATTCACGCGGGGACGTGGCTATAACTTTGTCGCGCTCGGTGGGGATAACGCTGATCCCGCCGAATTGACAGAAGCAATCGTGGATGTTGTGGCGACGTACCAGGACAATGAGGACTTTAATGAAGCCCGCTTTGACCGCTTGAAAAAGGCGGCGTTGGGTAAGTTTTATGCGTCATTGAATTCACTGGAAGGCATTGCCAACCAGGTGACGGACGGGAGCTTCGGCGAGACAACATTATTCGATGTTCCGGACGTGATGGCGGCCCTGACGTTTGCGGATGTTGAAGCGGTGGCGGCAGAGTTGCTGAATCTGGATGCACTCTCTGTTTTTCACGTGATGGGCGAAAGTGGGGCGGCGAACCATGCCTAGTGCATTGATTCTGGGTGCTTCCGGTGATATTGGTCAGGCTATTTCCCGGGAAATGGCGGCACAAGGTTGGAGTCTTTACCTGCATTATCATGCACACGCAGAGGTGGCAATTCAACTTGCGGATACACTCAGCGCGAAATACCCGCACCAAGACTTCTTCACCATTGCGGCAGACTTAACGGATGTTCACGCGGCGCAAGCAATTGCGGGGAGTCTGTACGGACTGGACGCAGTGGTGGTGGCAGCGGGGATGACGTATTATGAGCTGTTCAAGGATGCGAGCGTTGACCACATGACGGCATTAATGCGGGTACACCTGTTGACCCCAATGGCCCTAATCACGGCAGTTCAGGATAAATTGGCGCGCAGTGGTCAGGGGCGGATTGTCTTCATCGGGTCGGTTTACGGCGCGAGTGGCTCGGCGATGGAGGTGACTTATTCCACGGTCAAAGGGGCACAGTCAGCGTTCGTGAAGGCATACGCACAAGAAGTGGCGAGTCTGGGCATTACGGCAAACGTGGTGGCGCCTGGTGCGGTGGCTACCAAGATGAACCTGGAATTCGGATCAGACGCACTGGAAGCAGTTCGTGAAACCATCCCTGCTGGTCGCTTTGCGCAGGCAGACGATATTGCGTACTTTGTGTCAACGCTACTTAACGAGCGGGCGGGATACTTAACGGGACAAACGCTTTACGTCACGGGTGGTTGGCTCCGATGAAAAGAGTTTGTAACCTAACCATTTCTTAATTCAAGAATTGTTGGATTTATGCTAGACTTGAGTGTGATATTAAAGCGAACGGGTGAGGAAAACAAATGGACGAAATCGGTCAGAAGTTACGTGAAGCGCGACTCGAAAAGGGCTACACGATTGACGATTTACAGCAAATAACCAAGATTCAGAAGCGTTACTTGCTGGCAATCGAAGAAGGAAATTTTGCTGCCTTGCCAGGTGATTTCTACGTACGTGCTTTCGTGAAGCAGTACGCGAGCGTCGTGGGTTTGAACCCTGACACGCTCGTTGAGGAATTCCAACAAGACATTCCGACACCACAGCCGGAAGAACAGGTAAAGCAGGAGCAGCCCAAGCAGGCTGAAAAGACACGGCTGACCCCTAAGGAAGGCCCAGCGGTTTCCGATAAGGTGCGCCGTTACCTGCCAACCATCATCATTGGTGTGATTGTGGTGATTATTTTTGGTGTGGTTTATGCCTTCACCATTAGTCAGCAGAAGAAGGACAACAAGCCAAGTATTCCGGTTGATTCTTCGAGTGTTCAAGTGGATTCTTCCAGCAAAAAGGCGGCCTCGAGTAAGAAGGCAGCTTCAAGTAGCAAGAAGGCTGAATCCAGTAAGAAGGCATCCAGCAAGAAGGACGACAAACTGAGCATCTCCAGCGCGACCGGTGCTGAAGCAACACCAACCTACACCATTAAGAACATGCCAACGTCCGGGAACAAGGTGACGATTAAGGCCACCTCCGCAACGGCATGGGTCAGTGCAACGGCTGGTAGTACGAGCTGGCAGTCAACGCTTGCAGCCGGAAGTAGCCATTCCGTTGATATTCCTGACGGGACGACGAGTTTCACTGTTAAGACGGGGAACGCAACGGCTACTGAAATCACAATTAACGGCACGAAGGTTGATCTGGGCAGTGGGAGTTCCTACGTTCGGACCATCACCTTCACAGTTGAACAGTAAGGGGACAGTTTAAGTTGAATTTACCTAACAAACTAACCTTGATGCGGATGATTCTGATTCCCGTCTTCACGTTAGTCCTAGCACTTGGCTGGCCAGCAGGGTCTGTGACCTTGCTCGGCACGCAGGTTGCAACCGCAAATGTTGTGGCTGTTCTGATTTTCATCGTGGCGTCCTTGACCGATTTTGCAGATGGTCAGATTGCCCGTCATAACCACCTCGTGACCAACTTTGGGAAGTTTGCGGACCCATTGGCAGATAAGCTGCTTGTGATGACTGCATTCATCTTTCTCGCAGTTGCCGGTCAGGTGCCCGCATGGGGCGTTGCGGTTATCTTGTGGCGTGAACTGGCTGTGACCGGTTTGCGGTTGCTCCTCGCAAACGGTGGTGAAGTCATGGCAGCGGCTTGGCCGGGTAAGATTAAGACGACGGCGCAGATGTTTGCCATCATCTTCTTGTTGGTCAACAATGCAGGTTTTGCAGCACTGAACATTCCTGTTGCCCTCATCCTGTTCTACGTGGCGGTATTCTTCACCGTGTACTCAGGAATCGAATATTTCTACAAGAACCGTGGTATCTTCTCCGACAGTTTTGGGAAGTAGTGATGGTTAGAAACGAGGCTGCGCCAGAAGACGAGGTGGCCCCGGTATATAAAGTAAGGCACGCGTAAATCCCGGGTATACTCCTACTGAGGTAGACAAGCAAATAATTAAAGCTTGTCTGCCGAGGAAGGAGTTTTTTTGGCTCTGTGTCAATCGGTGTTGAAGAATAAATTTATTCTTTTAGAAGATCTCCTGTTTAGGGGGTCTTTTTTGTTAT
>CAKRNG010000047.1 GCA_934370925.1 uncultured Lacticaseibacillus sp.
ATGGAGCCAGAAGTTCTTAGCGGTTTACCGCCTAGAGCTCTGGACATCGTTAGTGCCGGCCCCACCACGTTCCGGCCCCCATAAGCCCGTAACGGAAGCCACCAGTGCGCACCGGCCTTGCCTCATACCAAGCTACTGCCCACTTGTAACCTTGATGCCGATGATGCTGATGATTAGCAATCCAATAAAAGCTACTGTCGCGAAGTTGAGCTGTTCACGGAACAAAACTACCCCCGCAATCACCGCACCAACCGCACCAATCCCCGTCCAAACAGGGTACGCAATGGATAGGTCAATCACCCGTGTTGCTTTGGCGAGGAAGAAGAAGCTGATGATCATCCCTACCACCGTCGCCACACTGTACGGTAATCGCGTAAATCCGACACTTAACTTCATACAAGATGACCAAACCACTTCAAACACACCCGCAATAATCAAATAAATCCACGTCATTTTTGTTCATCCTTTCTGATTCAAAACAAAAACAGCCCTCATCCCCCTTCTTCCATGACCTGACGAAGGGGGTGACGACTGTTTTGCTGTACCCGGTGGCACAATTATGCAACTATTAGAGCTTGTCTGCCTGATTGAAATCAAGTTCAGCGGCAGTTTCACGTCCGAACATGTTGATGTTCACGCGCATCTTGTACTTCTCGTTATCAACTTCAGTAACCTTACCCGTTGTTCCGGAGAAGGCACCGTCGATAATCTTAACGGTTTCGCCCACTTCGTATTCAACGTCGCTACGGTGCGTTTCCATACCGATTTCGCGAAGGATCTTTTCGATTTCGTCAGGCATGAGTGGTGCTGGCTTACTTCCGGCACCATGACTACCAACAAATCCGGTTACGCCTGGCGTGTTACGAACAACGAACCAGGATTCATCAGTCATCACCATTTCAACGAGTACGTAACCAGGGAAGGTCTTTTCCTTTTCAACCTTATCCTTACCGTTCTTCAAGGTGTGCTGTTCTTCTTCCGGCACAATGACACGATAAATGTAATCGTCCATTCCCATTGAACTTGCACGGGATTCAAGGTTGGTCTTCACCTTGTTTTCGTATCCAGAGTAGGTGTGCAGTACGTACCACTGCTTCTCAGCTGATTCCATGTTGGTCTTCCTTTCGATTATGAGCGCAAAATAAAAAACCGCCACCACGGGGGTATTGGTCTAACTCCATTCAGTTTAGCACACTTACTTCATCTAGAATAGCTATTTTTACGAACCGGTCATTGACAGAAAAAGTCTGGCGCAACAACTCCCGAACCCAATAAAGCCACTGCCGCCAAACCACGGAGGTTGCGCCATAAGTCCAAAGCACACGAACGTTACATCCAGTCGCGTGCCAGAAGACTGCAAGACACCGAACAAAACGACGCCATTAACGTAAAAAAAGGAGCGAACACAAGGCTCGCTCCCATCTCAATCGTTATTCGTGATGTATGTCCGAGCTAGAAAACAAACTTATCAAGCAGAGACACAATAACCCAATCTACAAGCGCGAAGTACGCTGCAAATAGGACTGAGGTCAACAAAACCGTACTCGTATCGCGGCGTGTTTCCTTACCTGTTGGCCATGTAACCAACTTCATTTCATTAACGACACTCTTCAAGAACTTCATGTTGACCCTCCTTACTTCGTTTCGCGGTGGCTCGTCACCTTGCCGCAGTATTTACAAAACTTGTTTAACGTCAGCCGGTCTGTGCGCTTTTTGTTCTCAGGAATAAAGTAATTCCGTTGACCGCACACGCTACAGGCTAACGCCACTTTCTTGACTCCCATGGCGGTCCTCCTACTGGTGGATGACCCACCTAATCTCGTAGTAGTTTACCATTTTACCACGCTTGGTACAAGTTATTTAACCTGATCATCCCTCTCGATGTGCTATTCCCGATACGTTTGTTGGCGTTCAGTCACAAACTTGGTGAATTTTTTGCGTACCCGTTCTAGCGCACGTGCCATGTTGTGCGTGGTGGGCTCCTGCCCCGAGACCCGATTCATCAAGGCGCACATTTCTGCTGGGGAGAGCGTGGCGAAAAAATGCTGAATATCCGCCCGCACAACGAAATTGGCCTCCGCATCCTGAACCATCTGATTACCCGTGTGCAACATTTGCTCCATCTCGCTCTCCGAGACCCCCGCCCGGATGGCTTGATGTGCAATTAATCGTTTCTTCGCTAGGTTCGACCGTACCACTGATTTCAGATGGCTTGTCAAAACCAATTTGTAATACGGACCGAATTGCGACCCGTGACTGCCATCGTACCGTTCAACCGCCTCAAGAAGTGCCAGTCGCGCCTCTTGAATCCAGTCATCACGTGAAAAATTTGGTAAATGGTACTGATAAATCTGACTCAACACCAACGGACGATACTGCGTAAACAACGCAGTGAACGCCTCCGAATCCTGCCGCGCATCCGCAATCAACGCCAACTCCTCACACTCCATGCCCTTATCCCCTTACCCTTTATAAATGTTTGGTTGTAAGTAATATACGAATTTTTAGCGTCATCTGAAAAGCGAACATCCGCTTGTATGTGTTGAAAATAACCAGAAAACTGACAACATTGACGTTAGTTGTCTATGGAAACTAACAGCCATGATGATTTCTTTCTTTAAGCGGTTCCATCTTTTGACTATTTATACCAATAATTGCAGTCACGTTGTAATAGGAATGATTCGGAGGCTGCGCCAAAATAAAACAGACGAGGCTGCGCCAGAAGACGGTTTGGCCCCGGTATACAAGGTAGGCCCGGTGGAAATCCCGAACTTAGGATTTCTACCGGGCCTGCCTTGTATGTTAGGGGGCAGTCTTCTGGCGCGCGACTGGATGTAACGTTCGTGTGCCTTGGACTTATGGCGCACCCACGCCTGTTTTAGCTTGTATGCATGTGAGGGTATCCTAGTCGAGCTCTGCGTCCCAACTTTTTCCGCTTAGCCCAGAATCGACTGCGGTGGAATCTCGCCACCTCCGTCAATTCTATGCTAATGCTCAAAAGTTCCCGGGATGCGCCGCTCTGTTTTCCTAGTCGAGCTCTGCAAAACAGAAGCTTCCGGTTAACCCGAAACAATCGCCGGGGAAGTGCACCCCACCGCTTGTTTCATGTTAATCCTCACCTTCTACCCGTTTTGCGCCGCTCTGTTTATACTTCCCGGCTAGTAAATGCCTGGTACAACAGCACCCCAGTCGCAACGCTCGCGTTCAGGCTCTGTACGTGACCAACCATTGGAATCGAGATGGTTGCATCCATGAGTTTGGCAACACCGGGGGAAATCCCCTTGCCTTCGTTCCCAATCACAAGGCCAACTGCTCCCTTGGCGTCCCACTTGCGGTAATCTTGGCCTTCCATGGCGGTACCGAAAATCCACACGCCACGATCTTTCAGCGTCCGAATTGTCGCGGCCAGGTTCGTGACGCGTGCAACGGGAACGTGTTCAATGGCCCCTGTGCTAATCTTCGCCACGGTGCTGGTTAGCCCCACAGCACGGTGCTTCGGAATGATAATCCCGTGCACGCCCACTGCATCGGCCGTTCGCAAAATGGACCCCAAGTTGTGTGGGTCTTCCAGATTATCGAGTAGCAGGAAGAATGGATCTTGTTCATGCTTTGCTGCGTTCGCGAACAAATCATCAATCGTCGCGTAGGCGTATGGTGACATCGCGAGCATCACGCCTTGGTGATTCCCACGGTCACTCAGGAGGTCCAGCTTAGACTTCGGCACCTTGCTGACGATAATCTTCTTGGTCTGGGCCGCCTTCACGATATCGTGAATCTGGTCCCCCTTCAGTTCAGATTGAACGAAGAGCTTGTTGATGGTCGCTGCACTGCCAACCCGCAATGCTTCCTGAACTGCATGCCGGCCGAAAACGAACTCAGTATCCGTGTCTTCGTCCGTTGCCTGTTCCTCACGCGGTTGGCGACTACGATCAGCCACCTTACTGCGGTTTGGCTTGCGGTCATCACGGAAGTTGCCCCGCTTGTTGCCACTTGGACGGCCGCCCGCGTTGTTGCCTGAACGACCCGCACTAGGCCGTCCACCTTCACGCTTATTGTTCCAGTTTGCCATGCCCGGTTCCCCCGTTTTCTACGTAATCAATGCACCACTGCGCCAGTTCTGCCACCCGCTCGAATCGTTCGAGAACCTGTAAGGAACCAAATAGCGCCTCAAATCCCGTCGAGATGCGGTACGTCACAACATCTGTGTTCTTCGCGTGCGTGTAGCTCTTCGCGTTCCGGCCGTGCTTGAACATGGCCCATTCGTCCTCGCTCAACACGCCTTCCTTCTCCATCCCATCAATGAGGGCGGCCTGCGCCTTCGCGGAGACAAAGTTCTTGGCTTCCCGCTGCAACTGTGCTGGCTTGGTCAAGCCACGCTCCAGCATGCGCGTGCGAATGAAGACTTCATAGACAGAATCACCCAGATATGCGAGCGCAATCCCATTAATTTGTTCCGGTGTCATTTTCATGCCCGGCGCCACCTCGTTCCTTGTGCCGTATCTTCCAAAATAATGCCTTGTGCCGTCAATTCATCACGAATCCGGTCGCTGGTTGCCCAATCCTTAGCCGCCCGCGCCGCATCACGTGCTTGAATCTGCGCGTCCACGTCTGCGTCAAGCAGCTGCGTTTCGAACGTAATGCCAAAAATCAGCATCCACGCATCGAATTTCGCCAGCAGCGCCGTTACGGTATCTGCCTGAACGGTTTCGCGCGCACTGTAATCATTCATCAGCTTCACGAGGTCAAAAATCGTGGTCAGACCGTTTTGCACGTTCAAATCGTCATCCATCGCCGTTACAAACTGGTCTTCCAGTGCCGTTAACTTCTCAGTCACTTCCGCATCTGCGCCCGCTACCGCCGTGTCAGCGCGGAAACGCAACGCTTCACGCGCAATCTTCAACCGGTTCAGGTTCGTCTCGGCCTCATCCAGGTTGCCTTGCGTGTAGCCAATTGGGCGCCGATACTGCGTGGTCGCCATGAAGAACCGCAAAACCTGTGGATCCACGGTCTTGATGATGTCGTGAACGGTCACGAAATTACCGAGCGACTTGCTCATCTTCTCTTCGTTGTCGCCCACCGTCACAAACCCGTTGTGCATCCAGTAGTTTACAAAGCGCTTGCCGGTCTTCGCTTCACTCTGAGCAATTTCATTCTGGTGGTGTGGGAACTCAAGATCCTGTCCACCACCATGAATATCAATCGTGTCACCCAGCAGTTTGGTGCTCATCACGGAGCATTCAATGTGCCAGCCCGGACGCCCAGGACCAAATGGCGCATCCCAGGAGATTTCGCCCGCCTTGGCCTTCTTCCACAGCGCAAAGTCGATGGGATCTTCCTTCCGCGCAGTTTCCGCGTCCACCACGTGCTGACTTGCGCCCTGTTCAAGCTCATCCACATTTTTGTTCGCAAGCGCGCCGTAATCCTTGGCCTTACGCGCACGGAAATAAACGTCACCGTCGCTTTCGTATGCGTAACCCTTCGCAATTAAGTCCTGGATAAAGGCAATAATGTCTGGAATCATCTCGCTGGCACGTGGATTCACCGTTGCGGGTTCAATTCCCAGTGCTTTTGTATCTTCCATGAACGCGTCAATATAGCGCTGCGCCAAGTCGAGTGGCGCAACACCCTCTTCCTTCGCACGGTTAATAATCTTGTCGTCGACGTCCGTAAAGTTCGAAACGTACGTCACCTTGTACCCGCGATATTCGAAGTACCGCCGAATGGTATCAAAGGCAATTGCCGAACGTGCGTTACCAATATGAATATAGTTATACACGGTGGGACCACAAACATACATGTGGATTTCACCGGGAACAATTGGTGTAAACGCTTCTTTGGCCCGGGTTAATGTGTTGTAAATTTTTAACACAATTGGGCCTCCTTTCTTATCTTCCTAATCATACATGATGGCACGGTCGTTGCGGGGAAAAATACGTGTGATTAAATAAACAATGTACACCCGTATCCAATTCCCAACATGACCTAACCAACTTACGCTTCGAATTTCGTTGGTGGCACTTCACGCTGTCCGAAGTCGTACGCAATGGCATCCAAAATTCGTTCAGACGCCTTCCCGTCCCCATAAGGATTCGTGGCGTTCGCCATTTTTTCATATTCCTGCTGATCATCCAGCAATTGCGTCATGTTCGTGTACACCGCGTCCGGGTCTGTCCCCACCAAACGCAACGTGCCCGCCGCAACCCCTTCTGGCCGCTCGGTCGTGTCCCGCAAGACCAACACCGGCTTGCCCAGAGATGGCGCCTCTTCCTGCACACCACCTGAATCGGTCATGATGAGGAAGCTCCGCGCTGCTAAGTTATGGAAATCAACCACATCGAGCGGATCAATCAAGTGCACGTGTGAATCGTTGCCCAGAATCTCCTGTGCGGCTTCCTGAACAACGGGGTTGAGGTGGACCGGATAGATGACTTCAACGTCGTCATGCGCGTCCACGACCTTCTTAATGGCCCGAAAAACGCGGCGCATCGGTTCGCCCTGATTCTCGCGCCGGTGCATGGTCACCAGCACCACCCGCTGCCCCGGTTCAATCAGGTTCAGCACGTCATGGTGGTAGTCAGCACTCACCGTTTGCTTGAGTGCATCAATCGCGGTATTACCCGTGATGAAAATATTCTTCGCCGGATGATTCTCTTGCAGTAGGTTTGCCTCACTCTGACTTGTTGGGGCAAAGTAAAGGTCAGAGAGCACATCCGTCAACTGCCGGTTCATTTCTTCAGGGTATGGACTGTACTTATCCCACGTCCGCAATCCTGCTTCGACATGCCCAATCTTGGCCTGATGGTAGAAGGCACTAATGCTGGCTGCCAGTGTGGTCGTCGTGTCCCCATGAACCAACACAATATCTGGCTGTTCCTTGTCCATGATGTCCCCCAGCCCTAGCAATACGTTACTGGTAATCTGGTCAAGCGTTTGGCGTTGCTTCATGATATCCAAGTCATAATCGGGGGTGATTTTGAAAATTTCGAGCACCTGATCCAGCATTTGCCGATGCTGTGCCGTCACCACCGTAATGGCCGTGAATTCATCCGAACGTGCCTGCAATGCCTTAACAAGCGGTGCCATCTTAATTGCTTCAGGACGCGTTCCAAACACCGTCATTACTTTAATCTTTGCCATCGTCATCCTCCTACCATCCGTCTGAAAAACCATCAACCTCAGTATAACAAACTTCAGCACACGTTTTTCCACTCCGCTTAAATGAAAAAGAAACGCTACGTCGCTCGCGCTCCTTTCGTTGCCTACCTATACGAATCTTCATCA
>CAKRNG010000048.1 GCA_934370925.1 uncultured Lacticaseibacillus sp.
AGTGGTAACAGATACGCGTTTAAGACATTAAAAAGACAATGATAGCCAGTTTTGAGGGCGTAAGCTTTCAGTTGAATAGAGTGTGGTGGCGATGGCAAGAAGGATACACCTGTTCCCATGCCGAACACAGAAGTTAAGCTTCTTAACGCCGATAGTAGTTGGTGGGAAACTGCCTGCGAGGGTAGGAAGTTGCCACGCTCATTATTCCGGTTTAGCTCAGTTGGTAGAGCACCTGACTGTTAATCAGGTTGTCGTCGGTTCGAGTCCGACAACCGGAGTTTTTTATGGAGAGTTGTCCGAGAGGCTGAAGGAGCATGGTTGGAAACCATGTGTACGGGTTTTGCCTGTACCAAGGGTTCGAATCCCTTACTCTCCGTTTTTGCATTTAAAGGGATTGAAAAAGAGTCTTAAAACGTTGATTTACCGGCGTTTGCGAGGCTCTTTTTATTTATTTCATTGAAACTGATTCGGTTTAAAAGTTAGCTTTTCGGTTAGCTTGTTAGCTTAATGGGAATGAGCATAGGACTTCTTCGACTAAGAAATAACCGTCGATTACCATTACTGCTTGATTGAAGGTAAGAGGGGGAAGCTTGAGGTCACATAACTTTATCGGGCTGGAGGCTGATTGACGAACACCCGTAGAATCGTGCACAATAAGGACGGATAAAAAAGACGAGTCGCTTTGGAGGCAATCATTATGGATTACGATACATTTTTAATTACAAACAGTAATAAATTCCCACAAGTCGCCATTCCTAATCTACGGACGCAGCTGCGGGATGCGCCACAGAACACACAGATGGCGGTCATGACGTCGAACTATCGGGAACCAGTCATTGCGCTTGTGCTGTCCTTCTTTGTGGGGGCGCTGGGGGTTGATCGTTTCTACGTGGGCGATACAGGTTTGGGCATTGCCAAGCTGATTTTAACCATCGTGAGCTTCGGGATTATCGGGGGCGTTTGGTGGTTCGTTGACCTCTTCCTCATCATGAACGCTGCGCGGCGGAAAAACTACGAGCGGGCAATGTTGCTGATTAGTTATGCGTCTACGGATACACAGGAAGAATCAACGCAGGACAGTGATTTCGAGGACTTTTAGCGACGAATCACAGAGCGCAGTGCTTAACTTCTGGGGCACGTAGCTCGACTAAAAACAGAGCGCAGTGCCCTGGTTAGAAGTTGAGCATTAACGTAAAATTGATGGAGGTGGTGTACTTCCGCTGCAATCAATTCTGGGTTAAGCACAGACTTCTGGGGCACGTAGCTCGACTAAAAACAGAGTGCAGTGCCCTGGTTAGAAGTTGAGCATTAACGTAGAATTGATGGAGGCGGTGTACTTCCGCTGCAATCAATTCTGGGTTAAGCACAGACTTCTGGGGCACGTAACTCGACTAAGACGTAACGTGCGTGCACTTTGGACTTATGGCGCACGCTCTTTCGTGTCAGTTGGCCTTCCACGCTTTTCCTATCAAAAAGTCGGCGTAAATGCTATAATTATCAGGCACTTATTTCGTGATATCGGCCTGGATAAAAGGGAGGCAGTTAAATATGGATACACAAGAAATCGCGGTTGGCGATAAGGTAACCGTCAAGAAGAACGCTGATGTGCCATTGACGTTCAAGGGGACTGTCGAGAAAATCTACGTGAATTCTGCAATACTCACCATCGATGATTTCGATGAAGCTGACGCTGTGGTGGTTGACGATCTGAAGAACAAGACGGTTGTGAACTTCAAGCACATTCGCAAGGGTGGCAAGCCCGTGACGGCACCAAAGCCAGTTGAAGAAGAGAAGAAGTAATTAAATTAAGTAAACGGAGGCTGCGCTAAAATAGACGGTGCCCCCTCGCTAAAAAGACGTCAGGTTCAGTATCCTCAATGTGGAGGATGCTGAATCTGGCGCCTTTTCGTTATTCGATTTCAGATGGACTTAAGACGAATTGCCAGAGATACAGGTCATCCGCAATTAGGTATGCACACAGCCCTGCCAGGAAGAGTGGCCGAATGTTGACGGTTACCATGCCGTAAAGGGTGAAGAGTGTAAATGCGAAGGCGAAGAAGAACGCCCGTTTACCCCGCCATTCAACTGTTTTGCGCCGGTATAGTCCTAGATAAATGCCAATGGTGAGGGTGAAGATAAAAATCATCACGAGCATCCATACGGCGAAGTTCCACGGTAAGATGCGCCCAGCGATGAACAGACGCGCAATGCTTGCCATCAGGAGAAGCGCCATGACGAGTGGAAAATGTAGTACTAGCGCGTAGATGGAGGAACGCGTCGTCTGTTGGTCAATTCCGCACGCAACGATGAGCAGGTAACTGACCAGCATCAGCACCGTACTCCCGAAGAATAAGACAGACTGAAGTGTCAGGTTGTTCAGACTATCCATGACTTGTAACGTGGTCCGTGTGCAGATGAGGAGCGTGAAGGTCGTGAGGCGGTTGCTAATGAGGCTGAAGTGACTTTCTTGGGTCAACCGTTTGCGTAAGATGAGCGGTCCAATTGCCGTGATGAGGGTGGCGCCCATGAAAAGCAAGTTACCGGCGTTCGAGGTGCCCGCAAAAATCGCGATTAACGTCACCAGGAAGCCTGTGAAGAGGCTGATGGCAAGGAACTGTGCGTGTGGCTCCTTCGCCCGCCAAGCGAGGCCATATTGACTGCTGACGCTTAATAGGAGTGCGGCCGCGGTAAGTTTGCCGGTTTGCCCGACATCACTGGAAAAAAGGGTGAAGGTGGCGGATAGGTAAATGACAAGGAAGAGGTTGACCGCCAAAAATAGATTATCAACGAGCGGTCGCTCTCGATAGCGGCTACTATAAATGACTTGATGCGTCCAAATAATCCAGAAGAAAGCGAGCAGCATGATGTACTTGAAGAAGCCAAACCAGACAATTTTGCCAAAATCGGGAAAGACCATGGTTTTGGTGATGCGACTGAGGACGAAGGTGAACAGCACATCATAGAACAGCTCCGGATATTTCGAAGCGCTCGAGGGAATTCGGGGCATGCGTTGCCCTCCTTTCTGAGTAACAGAGTAAAGTGCTCGGTCAGAAGTTGCGCGTTAACGTGCACTTGATGGAGGTGGTGCACTTCCACCGCAATCAATTCTGGGTTAAGCGCAGGCTTCTGGGGCACATAGCTCGACTAGGATGTCACGTGTGCGTCCCATTTACTAATGGCGCAATCACGTTTCCGTTTTCGTTTGTATTGTCTTCCATTCTACCGGTTTTTCTACCTTGCCACAAATTGGGGTGGTGTATAATGGAGAGTGAACGGTCATTGTGGTGTTACGTGCGTGACAAAAGCACGTAACACAATTTAACCAGTAAACCGATCACATGACAAAGTACATTTCCCTTCTGAAAGGATATCCATGTCTAAATTAGTTTTAGTTCGTCACGGTGAAAGCATTGCGAATTACGATAATACATATACGGGTTGGTCGGACGTGCCGCTTACTGGGAACGGCCGCATTCAAGCAAGCCTGGCGGGGGCGCGTCTGCGGGAGACGGGCCTGACGTTCACGCACGTGCACACATCGATGCTACAGCGGGCGATTATGACGGCGTACATCATTCAGGATGAGTTGGATGAATCGTGGGTGCCTATTACAAAAAGCTGGCGGCTGAATGAACGACATTATGGGGCGTTACGGGGATTAAATAAGGATACTAGCCGCGAACTGTTTGGTCGGCAACAGGTAGCGCAGTGGCGGCGTAGTTACACCGCGGAGCCACCACACCTAGCCGCACCGGATCTCGAGGCCAAATACCAAAAGTGGCCCGCCACAATCGTTCCAGTGGGTGAAAGCTTGGCGGATGCTCAAACACGACTGGTACCGTACTGGATGAATCAGATTGCGCCACGGCTACTGGCGGGCGAAAACCAGCTGGTGGTGGCACATGGGTCAACTTTACGTGCCCTGATTAAGTACCTAGAACAAATTGCGGATGCGGATATTGACGGCGTCGAAGTCGGGAACGCAGCGCCAATCGTGTATACGCTGGATGATCATTTGGCGGTGGTTGGGAAGCAGACGTTGGTGGTTGATTGATGTACTAAAGTGAAACGAAAGCACCCCCAGTTGCGGTCGCAACTGGGGGTGCCTTTGTTTGGTTCGAACGTTTTACTTTGAGGATGGGGTTACTTTGATTAGTGGAAGCGCCACTCGTACCTCGTTACGCATTAAGTTGTCCTACGCAGCTAGCTGCTAGGCTAACTAAAATGAACCTTCGCTCGTTCCTCGCTCCGAATCAAGTTACAGTATGCGGCAGAGCCGCTTACTGTAACTAGAAGTTCAGGATCCACATGAAGCCGATGAAGACGAAGAAAAGCAGGTACATGATTGGAGAAACTTCCTTACCGCGCTTAGCTGCAATCATCGTCAGTGGGTACATGATGAACCCAAGGGCAATCCCGTCTGAGATACTGTACGTCAGGGGCATGCCGAGGATGATGAGGAAGGAAGGAATCGCAATTTCAAGCTTACCCCAAGTGATGTGGCTCAAGTTCTGCGCCATCAAGACCCCGACGATAATCAGTGCGGGTGCCGTGACTTGTGTGGTTACCACTGCGAGAAGTGGGGAGAAGAACAGTCCGAGGAGGAAGAAGACACCCGTTGTGACAGCGGTGAGTCCTGAACGGCCACCAACCGCAATCCCAGCGGAGGATTCAACGAACGCACCCACTGGGGATGTCCCGAGCAAGGAACCTGCGAGCATCGCGGTGGAATCGGATGCGAGGGCCTTACCAACACGTGGCATCTTGTTGTCCTTCATGAAGCCAGCCTGCGTTGCCAGACCGACCAGTGTTCCCGCCGTATCGAAGAAGGTGACGAGTAAGAAGGTGAGAACGACCACCCACATTTGCAGGGAGTTGATGTCACCGATGTGCTTCAAACCAGCCAAGAAGGTTGGTTTCAAACTAGGTGCGGCAGAAACAAAACTGGTTGGGGCCTTAATCAAACCGGAAAATAGACCAACCAACGTCGTCAATACCATCCCGATAAAAATGCCACCGGGAACACGGCGAACCATCAGGAGGCTGGTTACAACCAATCCGAAAATGGTCAGCCAGGTTGTGCCAACGCTTAGGGAGCCAAGGCCAACCAAGGTGGACTTGTTTGCGACAATCAAACCACCGTCGCTCAGGCCAAGGAAGGCGATGAACAGGCCAATCCCACCAGAGATGGCGTACTTCAAGTCGGATGGAATGGCGTCAATAATCATTTCACGCAGCTTGAAAATGGTGATGAGGATGAAAATGAGGGAAGCAACGAAAACGCCGGCCAGTGCGGTCTGCCAAGGAATTTTCATTCCGATGCAGACAGAATAAGCGAAGAATGCGTTGATTCCGAGTGCGGGTGCCGTTGCAATTGGGTAGCGGGCGAGAATTCCCATGAGGAAACAGCCAAGTGCACTCGCAAGGGCGGTCGCGGTGAAGACCGCACCCTTATCCATCCCCGAAGCCCCCAGTACGGATGGATTAACGAACAAAATGTATGCCATTGAGATGAACGTTGTGAAACCGGCCAGAATTTCCCGGCGAACGGTTGTGTTCAACTTATCAATCTCGAAGTAGGCAAGAAACTTCTCTTTCATGAATAATGCCTCCTAAAATACGAACATTGGTGTTTAGCACACCAAAACAACGGGATTAATAGTACAATAAATCCGAATGAAAGTAAATGACATTTTTCTTTAATCGTGAAAACACGAACATTATTTTCGCTGATTATGAAGGATGGCCCCTGCCTTTTGCAAAAGGTCACCGAATGAAAAATACTTGATGAAAATACCGCTATTGAAAGGAGTCAATATGGTAAACTAACCCCAAAATCAATCTGAAATGAGGACAACGAATGATTACTTACCGAACGGACCGGCACATCACAACGGCACAATTACGTCAGGTCTATGAAGCGGCTGGATTACACCGACGCCTGGATGAATCACGTTTAGCGGCAGCAATTGCGGGCGCTGATTTCTTACTAACCGCCTGGGACGATGAACGGTTGGTCGGCGCGTGTCGCGGATTAACGGATTACGCTGATGTCATTTACATTGCCGACTTGGCGGTTGACCAAACGTACGCCAAGCAGGGAATTGGCCGTCAGCTATTACAGTTGGTGGACGAACTTTCCGGCGGTGACCTGAATCAGGTTCTCCTGGCCTCAGCAGTCGCAGC
This sequence comes from uncultured Lacticaseibacillus sp., assembly GCA_934370925.1. Classification (GTDB taxonomy): domain Bacteria; phylum Bacillota; class Bacilli; order Lactobacillales; family Lactobacillaceae; genus Lacticaseibacillus. The sequence goes on from CAKRNG010000048.1 coordinate 6,187, forward strand.
TGATTATTACGCGAAAGTCGGCTTCACCAAGCACCCACGTGGCTATTTCAAGGCAGCAGAGGACTGACAAACGAAATTGACATAAAGGCCCGTCACGCAAGCAAGTAGCTGAGTAACGGGCCTTTATGTCAGTTTGGGATAATTGAATATAAGTGGGTGCGCCATAAGTCCAAGGCACATGAACGTTACATCTAGTCGAGCTACGTGCCCTAGAAGCCTGCGCTTAACCCAGAATCGATTGCGGTGGAAGCCCACCACCTCCATCGCTTCTATGTTAATGCTCAGCTTCTGACCAGGGCACTCCGCTCTGTTCCTAGTCGAGCTACGTGCCCTAGAAGCCTGCGCTTAACCCAGAATCGATTGCGGTGGAAGCCCACCACCTCCATCGCTTCTATGTTAATGCTCAGCTTCTGACCAGGGCACTCCGCTCTGTTCCTAGTCGAGCTACGTGCCCTAGAAGCCTGCGCTTAACCCAGAATCGATTGCGGTGGAAGCCCACCACCTCCATCGCTTCTATGTTAATGCTCAGCTTCTGACCAGGGCACTCCGCTCTGTTCCTAGTCGAGCTACGTGCCCCAGAAGTCTGCGCTTAACCCAGAATCGATTGCGGTGGAAGCCTACCACCTCCATCGCTTCTATGTTAATGCTCAGCTTCTGACCAGGGCACTGCGCTCTGTGATTCGTCGCGCGCCAGAA
>CAKRNG010000049.1 GCA_934370925.1 uncultured Lacticaseibacillus sp.
TAGTCGAGCTCTGCATCCCAGCTTTTTCCGCTTAGCCCAGAATCGACTGCGGTGGTGAACCACCTCCGTCAATTCTATGCTAATGCTCAAAAGCTCCCGGGATGCGCCGCTCTGTTTTTTTAGTCGAGCTCTGCAAAACAGAAGCTTCCGGTTAACCCGAAACAATCGCCGGGGAAGTGCACCCCACCGCTTGTTTCACGTTAATCCTCACCTTCTACCCGTTTTGCGCCGCTCTGTTTACTTTCAGAAAGTTGGATTTCATTCATGAAACTTGCCATTGTTACCGACAGTACCGCCTACCTAACCCCAGATCAAATCGCGGGGTTGCCCATTCGCATTGTGACCACGCCCATCATTTTGGACGACATCACTTACAATGAAGGCGTGGATATCACCCCTGACGAATTCTACGCCAAACTCAAAACGGCGAAGTCCTTCCCCAAGACATCCCAGCCACGGCTCGGCGACGTTCTGGCCATTCACGAACAATTGCGCGAAGAAGGCTACGATACCGTTCTGAACATCTACCTCTCCGCCACAATTTCTGGCATCAACAGCACCATCTCCGCCGCGGCCCAGCAGATAGAAAATCAGCACGTGGTCGTCTATGATAGCCAGATTACGGTGGCAATGATGGGTGAAATGGTGCTGGTGGCGGGACAAATGGCGCAGGCTGGTGCGTCCCTTGATGAAGTCATTACCGTTCTTGATGATCTCCGTGCGTCCACCGGTGAATATTTCATGGTAAACGACCTGCAACACCTTGTTCGTGGTGGGCGCTTAAGCAGCACGGCAGGATTTGTCGGCAACATGTTGCGCATCAAGCCGCTTCTCACCTTCAACGAGGAACACAAAATCGTGGTGGCAGAAAAGGTTCGAACGTCCGGCCGTGCGTACGCCCGCATTGAGGAACTTTTCGGTGAGGCACTGGAGAAGGTCGACTATCCAGTCAAAGCGTGGGTCATCGATTCCGGCGCCGAAGCAGCGGCAGCGAAGTGGCAAGCCTCCCTCCAAGCTGACTTTCCAGACGTTGAGATTGGACGGTCATTCCTGGGTCCTGCAATCACGACACACATCGGGCCATCCGCACTCGCCCTCGCCTGGATCCGCGCCGTTGAGGTTTAGCGGCGCCGGGGTTTGGGAGGGGGATGGTGCCAGTGCCGCTCGCTTTGCTCACGACACTTCGGTTACGTTGGTTTAATGGCCTCTACAATGAATCGCAAGTCCTCGGCGTAACCCGCGCCGAGGACCGTGTTTTTGAAGGAAAGCTAGCGTTCAACATGAACCGCTTTCCAACTCATCTACCTATAAGTAAACCACGGGCCTGGCGCGATTTACGCCAGGCCCTTTCGTTTCATTATCGAGACCACAAAACAACCATAACTGAAGTGCTGCGAGCAAGACAAGCGGCGCTGGCCCTCACAAAAGCCGGGCGGAGAGTTTGCGGTTCACCGCCAGCATGAAGGCGCCGAATAAGCATGGGACTAACCCGACCAGGCAGAAGTACGCCGCCTCGTGTCCGGGATGATAGAAGTTCACCAGCAGTGCCGACAAGCCCGAACCTGCCGCCTGGGATAAGGTGTAGATGGTGACCATTTGCGTGATGAACGCTGCTGGCGCCACCAGCGTTGCCATCGCCACTCCGATTGGTGCCGTTAACGTCTCACCCGCGATGATAAGGATGTAAAAGCCCACAATCCACAGTGGCGACACCTTCACACTTGCCGGAAAGAGGCTGAGCGGAATCATCATAAAGAGCGGTCCCGCACCCCATAACAGGAGCCCGATTCCGAATTTGCGCGACTCGTTCGGCTGTCTTTTCCCCATCCGCACCCACACCGCACTAATCAGGCTGCCAAACACGACCGCAAGCACCGCCGGAATCGTCTGAAAACTCGCAGCCGACAACCGCACACCCCACAGCGTCAGGCGTACCTGGTCGGCGGTATAAAGCGACAGAATTCCCGTCGACTGCCCGTAAACCATGATGCAAAGGGTGTTGCCCACCAGAAACAGACTGTACGCCTTGACCCGCCGCGCCTCCACCTGGCTCGTCTTCGGGCTGCGAATAATGACGGCGAGGTAGACGATGGGGAGAACGAGCCCCAAAACACCCACGAAGTTGCTAAAGTTATTGGCCGTTAGTTGGTGCGTCGCCAGTGCCATCAAGAGCACGGCGACCGTAATGACCACGCTAACCCCCAATCGCTTCACAAGTTGTTGCCGTGCCTTCGCGTCCATTGGGTCCGGTGCCATCATCCCCAGATCGCCGAAATAACGACGATTCAAGACCAAATATGGGAGGGTTGTCAGTAGCAGCAACACTGCCGCAACCGCAAACCCTGCGCTATAACCAAAGCGTACGGCCACCGCCCCCGTCACAACTGGCCCCGCCGCACCAATGTTTGAAATTATGTATAACAACGAAAAAGCGGTATTCCGTTCGGGACTCACACGGTCATACAACAACCCCACAAGTGCGTTCAGGCTCTGCCCCGTCACCCCTGACGCGACAACTTGCAGCACAAGACTGGTGGCGAGCACCGCCATTCCCCCGTGTGGAACGGCAAGGAGCACAATCGCGACCACCTTCATGAGGGTGCCGACCAGATAGGGTTTGCGCAACCCCACCAGCCGATCCGCGGCGTAACTGCCAAAAATACCGGCGACAAACCCGAGGGATGAGAATACGGCCATTAATTGAGTGGCGGTAATCTTATCCATCCCGAGGCCACCGTGACTGAGTGGTTCATAGAGGTACAGAATCATGATGGCGCTGACGGCATAGGTGGCGAACCCCGTCCCAAGCGACCCCAGCCCCATTAGGCGGAATGCGCCTGATTTGTTTATTGGTTTCATTTTCCTTCATTCCCTAGCTGAAGCGCGTCGATCCACGCAATCAGAATGTTAGCTGATTATTATTCACAAAAACTAAAAAAATTATAGCACCCAAAATCCCCAACCACTATAAGAACCCCCAAAACGTCCAACGAAAAATAGATAAACGGCAGTCCCCGGAAAAAAACAACGGTCCTTGGCAAGAATTACGCCAAGGACCTGCCTTTCATTGTCGAGGCCACTAATCCAAAAGAACTAAAATGTCACGAGCAAGGCGAGCGACATTGGCCCCATCACCCTAACAAACCCAAAAACAGTCGCACAACAAGGATAGATGAACGCCACCACCCGAAAAAAACAACGGTCCTTGGCGCGATTTACGCCAAGGACCTGCCTTTCATTGTCGAGGCCACTAATCCAAAGTAGCTAAAATGCCGCGAGCAGAGCGAGCGACATTGACCTCATCAACCTAACAAGACCCCTTTGAACAAACCAAACCGTTGCTATAAACTGAAACCTAGACAAGTAACGCAACATAACTGCTAGGCAAAAAAGGAGTCAGGAACGATGACGTTGAAGAATAAGATGGCGATATTGGCGGCGGGACTGCTGTCGTTCGTTGGTATACTGGTCGAAACCTCGATGAACGTAACATTTCCCACCCTCATTGCAAACCTGCACGTTTCGCTTGCAACCGTTCAGTGGCTAACGACGGCTTATCTTCTGGTCGTCACCATTGTCATGAGCACCACCGCGTATGTCCTCAAGCGTTTCAGCTTCCGCAATCTCTTCTTCTTTGCGGCAATTGCCAGCATCGTTAGTGGCGTGATTGCAATGACGGCCACGAATTTTAACGTCTTGCTAACGGGCCGTCTCCTCCAAGCCGTCGCAACGGGGATTTCCACGCCCCTCATGTTCCAACTCATCTTCACCCGGGTGCCGCGTGAACGAATTGGTTTATACACCGGATTTGCCAGCATCATCATCTCACTGGCCCCCGCGCTTGGCCCCACATATGGCGGCATTCTGACGAGTCTCTGGTCTTGGCGTGCAATCTTCGTGGGAATTTTACCCTTACTCGCACTCATTACGGGTCTCGGTGCGTACAGCGTGCACGGTGACGCGCTGGGAACTGGTGGCAAACGGTTCGATTTCGTCGGGTTATTCCTGCTGGCAACCACCTTCACGAGTGCCGTCCTCGCGTTCAACGATGCCGGAACGAACGGGTGGCTGAACGGACGATTCGCGACGGGCATTATCGTTACGCTCGGACTCGCCTTTCTAATGGCGCACCACGCAAAAATGGGGATCAATAAGTTGTTTGACTACACCATCCTCAGAAATCACATTTTACGGCAACGCCTGTTTCAATATTTCGGCCTTCAATTCATCAACATCGGGCTATCCTTCGTCCTCCCACTTTTCGTGCAGAACGTTCTGGGTGCTTACCCCATGGCGGCAGGGCTCATGTTACTGCCAGGTGCTTTGCTGGGGGCAATGACGGCACCGATTGCTGGTAAAATATACGATCAGCACGGGCCGAACCAGCTGTTGGTGTTTAGCGCGGGGATGGTCACGCTGGCGCTACTCCTGTTCGCACTGACCACCCATCAGTTCAGCCTCGCCATTATCGCCAGTATCTATGCCCTCTTACGAATTGGCTTCAACGCTGGCTTTGGCACCTCGGTCTCCGACGCCAGTATCCAGGTTGAAAAGCACCAAAAATCAGACCAAAACGCCCTCTTCAGCATGATGCAGCAATTCGCAGGGTCAATTGGTACCAGCGTCATGTCCGCCATCATCGCTGCACGCACGCTCAGCCAACCAACCATCCCCGCAACCGTTACGGGAAGTTTGGTGGATTTCGTTCTTCTGCTTGTTCTCGCACTCACCATCCTACTCTCCGCAATACTTTTGTGTCGCCGGGGTTGAAGGGGCGGATTTGTGCAAGTCAATGTTCCTCGCTCTGCTCGTCACATTTTAGTCACACCCGATTATTGGTTACGACAACGAAACGCAGGGGGTGCGCCATAAGTCCAAGGCACACGAACGTTACATCTAGTCGAGCTACGTGCCCTAGAAGCCTGCGCTTAACCCAGAATCGATTGCGGTGGAAGCCCACCACCTCCATCGCTTCTATGTTAATGCTCAGCTTCTGACCAGGGCACTCCGCTCTGTTCCTAGTCGAGCTACGTGCCCCAGAAGTCTGCGCTTAACCCAGAATTGATTGCGGCGGAAATGCACCGCCTCCATCAATTCTACGTTAATGCTCAACTTCTGACCGGGGCACTGCGCTCTGTGATTCGTCGCGCGCCAGAAGACTGTCCCCTCACATACAAGGCAGTCCCGGCAGAAATCCTAAGTTCGGGATTTCCACCGGGACTGCCTTGTATACCGGGGCCAAACCGTCTTCTGGCGCAGCCTCCGTTGTTTTTATCAGCTTGCGGCACTTTTATATCCTTGTTGAACCGGACGTTGCGTTAAGTTCAACCCGTTACATTTTCCTGACCTCCATTTATCGCAACCACGGGCCTTGGCGTGCACTGCGCCAAGGCCTTGCGTTTCATTATCGAGGCCACTAAACAAGCGTATGTAAAAAGAGGCAGCCGTGGCTGCCTCTTTTGCCAAAATCAAACGCGCACCACCCACCACTAACTTAGGCAGGGTGTGGTTCAGGTGCATCGTCTGGATGTGGCTTTGGTTCTGGTTCTGGCTTTGATTCTTCATCAGGCTTTTCGTTACGGGCAATTTCCTCGTCGGTCAGCATGTCCTTCACGGTCATTTTCACCGCGCTCACCTTCAAGCCCGTCATTTCCTTAACGCGCTTGCAGATTTCATCGGTTACCCGGTCGAAAATTTCCGGTGCAGATTCACCATACTTCAGCGTCACGTCGAGTTTCACGGAGACCGTTTCGTCATCGTCCACATCAACATCAACGCCCTTTGTTGGGTCCTCGTTCTTCCGGAACTTGTCCGCAACGTTCGCAATCAGGCCACCTTCAAGCGTATACACGCCATCGATATCCGCACTGGTCAAGCCCACAATCTTCTTCACCACGCCATCGTCGAAGGTCAATTCCTTGTCGATATCTGGCTTCTCATCAGGCTTGGGTGCATCAGGATGCTCGTCCGGCTTCGGTGCGTCTGGCTTCCCCCCATGATCAGGTGCGTCTGGATGGTCATTCGCCTTTGGGTCATCGTGCGGTAGCTGTTTCTTGTCGTCCTTGGTTGCGTCGTCCATCTGCTTGTTCAACTTGATATTCAGTTTATCCGTCTTATTATCCATTGGTTCTGTTCCTCCTATTATATTTGTCGTGTGTTCCTAGCAAATAATCACATCTGAACAGGGCGTAGTGACCTGGGTAGAAGATGAGGATTAACGTAAAATGGGGGTTGGGGTGCTCTTCCCCGACACCCATTTTGGGTTAACCGGAATCTTCTGGGTCACGGAGCCCGCCTACTTATTCACCTGCTGCCACTCACGTCGCGTGAGAATATCGCGAACGTGGACATTTAGTTCTACCAACTGCAAGCCCGTCATCTTCTTGACTGCGTGGCTGATTCGCCGGCACAGTTCGTCAAAAATCTGTTGGGCATCCGCGTCGTACGCAAGGATGGTGTTCATGTC
>CAKRNG010000050.1 GCA_934370925.1 uncultured Lacticaseibacillus sp.
ACGCTGATGTCTTGGCTACTTCCCTCAATGGTAGCTTCGTTCGTTCCTCACTACGCATTAAGTGGCCGTATGCAGCAAAGCTGCTTACGGCCACTAAAAAGAGCACCTCTGAAATGAGATGCTCTGTATCGTTGCTTAAATTGTTATTACTAGTTTTCTTCAGATCCCAGCAGGTACTTCGCTGCAAAGGCTGCGACGATGGCACCGACTTCTGGCGCCAGGATGTAGACCCAGAGGTGACTCAGGGCGCTACCACCGGCGAGTAGGGCTGGACCGAATGAACGGGCTGGGTTCAGGGAACCGCCCGTCAAGTTCAAGGCGAAGAGGATGAGCAATGCGAGGGTAACACCAATAGCCAGACCCGCGAACTGACCGTTACCGTATTTCTTGCTGGTGACGGACAAGATGACCATCAGGAACAAGAACGTCACAACGGCTTCAACCCCAAATGCGGCAGCGGCGGACAGCTTAGGGAAGTCCGTCTGTGCCAAACTTGTCGTTGGTAGACCCGCAGCGCCGATGAACAACTTGGCGATTGCGGAAGCAACCGTTGCCCCCGCAAACTGGGCAATGATGTACCCAATTGCTTCACCAACTTCAATGCGCTTGTTGATGATCATGGCCGTCGTCACTGCAGGGTTGAAGTGTCCCCCAGAGATGCCGCCAAACGCGTATGCAGAAACGGTAATTGCCAGCCCGAAGCCCAGCGCGATTGTCAATGCGTCGCCCTTCGCAAGTACAACGGCACCCGTACCCAGGAAGACGAGCATAAATGTCCCCATAAACTCAGCAGATAATTTCTTCAACATTTTAGTTAACCTCCTAAATTAATTAACCCAAATTATAAATAACCTGTAATATCTATTATCAGTATATATGGCTGAACAATTAAATACAAAGTGACAAATGATACGTGCCCCCTTTCACAATCAGATGCCCACCGTTACTTAAACGAATCATAAGTGTTGCCTCATTTTTGGCTTTACGCCGTTCTAGTCCTATAATGGAAGAAACATGAAGGAGGCGTCTCATGGCAAAAGTTGTTATTCTTAACGGCGATGTCGTTAATTACGACCACCGTCTCGACTGGTCATCCGTTGCGGAAGACGTGGTGGTTTATGACCACACCGACCCCGCCGATATTCCTGCACGCGTTGCGGGGGCCGAAATTGTCGTGATTAAAGAACTGCCCATGCCGGCTGCGACACTACAGCAGTTTCCGGCCAGCGTCAAAATGATTGTTGAAGCGGGAACTGGCTACAATAATTACGATTTGGACGTGTTGCGCGAAAAAGGGATTATGCTCACCAACATTCCCGCCTACAGTACCCAGCGCGTTGCCCACACGGCCATTATGTTGATGCTGTCGCTGGCAAGTTCTATGCAAACGCAGCTGCGCATGCTCGCAAACGGTGACCACCGTAACTTCACGGACCATCTACTCGTTGATCACATGGAGCTAAACGGGAAGACATTAGGTGTCATCGGGTTCGGTCACATCGGCCAAACCATCATTAAGGTTGCCCAGGCACTCGACATGAACATTCTCGTTTCCACCCGCACTCCCCGCGCCGATCGGGATGGAATTCACTTCACAACGCAGGCTGATTTGCTCGCAAACAGTGACTTCGTATCGCTTAACCTCCCGCTAACGCCAGGGACGCATCACCTCATTAACGCAGCCACACTGGCGCAAATGAAACCCACTGCCTACTTAATTAACACAGCTCGCGGTGGTCTCGTCGATGAAGCCGCGCTGATTCACGCGTTAACGACCCACCAACTCGCCGGTGCCGGCCTCGACGTCCAAGAAGTTGAGCCACTGCCCGAAACGAGTCCGCTCTACACGCTCGACAACGTTATTGTTACGCCCCACATGGGTTGGCGTGGCCTAGAAACCCGCCAACGTCTCGTTCATCTTGTGGGTGAAAACATCGCCGCATATTTATCTGGCAAGCCTCTAAATAATGTGAATTAAAACACAATCGAACGTAAATTAAAGCACCCACCATGAAACAGCTCTAGTTTCACGGTAGGTGCTTTTTATAATGCTAACGTTATTTTTGGTGAATCCGCACTCATAGACGGGGGCCGTTCTGGTAGAAATCCTGAAATGATGATTACTGTTGGTACTGCCCAGTATGTGCGCAACCCATCTTTTAGCGCGATATCCCCGCCCCAATTTTCCGTTCCACGTGAAACAGCGTCACACTAGCATCCGCACCGCTGTCACCACCAAGTTAATTCCGTAAATCGACACAATGACGCCTGAAATGATATTCACCCACATAATCAGGCGGTCAGTCAACCTATTCTTTAGCAAACCAATCACAAGCGTAATGCCAAAGAACCAAATTGCCGTTGCGAGCACAATTCCCAACAGGAACGGTAAGGCTTGCCAGTCCGCGAGCGTCGACCGGAATGCGCCGAGCGTCACCCTCGTATCCACGATGGCTTGCGGATTCGCGAAGGCCACCATCCACGCATCCATATCAGTGGGTATTAACACGCCACCATCACTATATGTTGTATCGGGATTAACAACTATACACCGTATATTGTTAATTTCAAGACTAGTCCGAAAATTTTTATCTCCGTATAATTGGCTCGTAACCAATATGACTGGAGGCCATTTTTATGAGCAACATCACGCTTGCACCAGAAATCATCGCTGACGCCGTCGCCACCATCACTCCCCACTGGGGCCCACTTGGTTGGGTCACCTATAAACGTACATACGCCCGCTATCTAGACGACTTGGGGCGCAACGAAGAGTGGCAAGAAACGGTCAAGCGCGTCGTTGAAGGGAACGTCAACCTCGATCCCCGTTTGCATGTTGACCATCCCGCACCAGAAGTTATCACTGAACTGACGGACGAAGCCAACCAACTTTTCCGCTTGATTTATGGCCTCGCCGCAACTCCTAGTGGCCGTAACTTGTGGATTTCCGGGACGGACTATCAGCGCCGTAACGGGGATGCGCTCAACAACTGCTGGTTCATCGCCATGCGCCCACAACCTTATGGCGACAGTCACATTCAGCTTCCCGGTGTCGCAAAGGATGACCCCCGTGTTTCCATGCCGTTTGCCTTCCTGTTCGACCAGTTGATGAAGGGTGGCGGTGTTGGTTTCTCCGTTGCGCGCGAAAATGTTAACTTAATTCCCGCCGTGCAACAGGAAGTATCGCTAAAGATTATCATCCACAACACCAGCTTGGCCTATCAGGAAGCCCGTGATTTGGGGGCACTCGACGCTGACGAGGTACGTGCATCTGGTACCGCCACAACGTATTCCCTCCCCGACACCCGTGAAGCTTGGGTAATTGCGCTCGCCAAACTGATTGACGCCCACTTCACAAGCGAACCCGCCGACCTCGTTTTCGATATCAGCCACATTCGCGAACGCGGCGCCAAAATCCACGGATTCGGTGGCACCGCTTCTGGCCCCGCCCCATTAATTGAGATGTTGCAGGACGTTAACGCCATTTTGAATGCGCGGCAAAACGACCACCTCACCCCCGTGGACTGCACCGACATGGGCAACCTGATTGGGAAGGCCGTCGTTGCGGGGAACGTACGCCGCTCCGCCGAAATCGCCCTCGGAAACAACGATAACGACGATTTCATCACCATGAAGCAGGATCAGGAAAAGCTCTACCACCACCGCTGGGCCTCCAACAATAGTGTCATCGTGACCAGTAACTTCACCGCCTACGATGAAATGGCGGACGCGGTTGTCAAGAATGGGGAACCGGGGATGTTCAACGTAGAACTCTCCCGTAACTACGGCCGAATGCATGATGGACGCCAGGAAAATATCGACGCCGATGTGGAAGGCACCAACCCTTGTGGCGAAATTTCGCTAGCGAACGGAGAGCCTTGCAACCTGTTCGAAGTTTTCCCATCCATTGCTGAGGCACAAGGCTGGCAACTTCAAGATGTCGTTGCGTTGGCAGCACGCTACACCAAGCGCATCACCTTCAGTCCGTACGACTGGGAAGTTTCCCGCAATATCATCACCAAAAACCGGCGTATCGGGGTTTCCCTCTCCGGCATTCAGGACTGGTTCCTCACGCACTTTGGGCACCGGGTCGTTTCGTCCATCGATGAAGACGGGCACGCCCACTATAATGAAGATATCGTTCAGGCCGTTGATGCTCTTTATCACGCCACGGTCAACGCAGATACCGCCTATTCACGCGTGTTGAACTGCAACCCATCCATCAAGCACACCACCGTTAAACCAAGTGGCACGGTCTCGAAGCTGGCGGGTGTTTCTGAGGGGATGCACTTCCACTACAGCAACTACCTCATTCAGCGGATTCGTTTCCAAGAGTCTGACCCCCTTTTGCCCGCCCTGGCCACTTCTGGCTACCACGTTGAACCTGACATCTACACGAAGAACACCCAGTGTGTCGAATTCCCCGTTCGTTCCGCTAACGCCGACGATCCGGCCTTTGCTTCTGCCGGTAACATCAGCATCGCTGAACAGTTCGCCACACAAGCATTCCTGCAGACGTACTGGTCAGACAATGCGGTTTCCTGCACCATCACGTTCCAGCCAAACGAAGCCGCCCTCATCGGCCCACTGCTGCGGCAATACCGCCACACGATTAAGTCCACTTCCCTCCTGCCATATGCGGGTGATGCCTTCAAACAAGCACCCAAGCAACCAATCAGCAAGGCGGAATACGAAGCGCACGTCGCCAAAATCACGGCAGACGTTCAAGCCGTCTACGCGCAGATGCACGCACAGGAACAGAAAGGCCTCGAACTGGTCGGCCAAGAAGACTGTGCCAGCGGGGCGTGCCCAATTAAGTAAGGACGTCAAAATCATCATCACTAGCCACTAACCATCCGAAGAGGGGGCCATCAGAAATTACCAGTTTTCAGCCATGAGCTGTGCCCGTTAATTTCCTGATGGTCCCCTCTTCTTCGTGTTACCATGAAGCAAACGGCACGTCATTTCACGGAGGCGATTCGATGACCGACACGAATGCATTACTCATGTTGCAACAACAATTTACCATTTGGACCCTCTACTTCTTTGCGTACGGGTTCGTGGGGTGGCTTTGGGAAAGTGGCTATGTGAGCCTGCAAAAGAAACGGTGGGTGAATTCCGGTTTTCTCAACGGCCCCGTCATCCCTGTCTACGGCTTCAGCATGACTGCCGTACTCGCGGCCATTCAGCCTTTTGCCAACAACCTCATCCTCCTCTACCTGCTCAGCGCCCTCGTCATCACGGTGATTGAGTACGTCACAAGTTGGGGAATGGAAAAGCTTTTCCACGCGCGTTGGTGGGATTACAGTAAGGTGCCCCTCAACTTGAATGGACGCGTTGCACTCCCCATCTCCGCCTTTTGGGGCCTCGGCGTGGTGGTCATCGTCAAATGCCTGCACCCCTTCATCGCGCAAATCGTGACGCACCTCAACTTGAAGTACGGGATGTTCGCCGCGATTGTCCTCATTGCGCTCTTCATGTTCGATGTCGGCTTCACTTTAGCCAACGCCCTCGCATTCGGCGCTGCCACAAAGCGCATTGGGGATGCCATTGCGGACAAGAAAGCCGAAATCGAGGCGAAAATCAAAGAAACGACTGGCGAAGTCGCACAAAACCACGCCTGGCTGGACGCCTACAAACAGACTAAGCGTGACAACAAGTTGCCTCGTCTCAGTTATGTGCAACGCCGTCTCCTCAAGAGCTTCCCGAACCTTCAACTGCACGATACCGACACCGCACCGAAAGACATCTCGGATTTGATGGATCTCCTCAAAAAGCGACGGTGAGCTTTACGTTTATCCTTGCCCCCGCTTTTGTGGTGCAGGACGACGATTGTCATTAGCGGCTGCGCGCTAATGACTGGGCGGGGAGGAATTGCGCCTGAAAAGACCCCGATACCGACATGACTCTATGCCGGTATCGGGGTCTTTTCTGTAGTTAAAATATAGAAATAAATTAATTGACGATTTAGAACCCGCGCTTGAGAACACATACTACTATCCTACCTAAATATTAAAAATAAAAGGAACTGAGATTTTGCCTCAATTCCTTTCACTGGTGGTAAGGTCATATGTGAGACAAGGCCTCTCTCAAGTATAATGACTTCCATAGAGGAATGAAGCACGGAGGG
>CAKRNG010000051.1 GCA_934370925.1 uncultured Lacticaseibacillus sp.
TCGGCCCATAAAAAAACTCCTTCCTCGGCAGACAAGCTTTAATTATTTGCTTGTCTACCTCAGTAGGAGTATACCCAGGCATTACTTGAACGTAAAAGAGGCGATAGTTTTGTTATCGGGATGGTTCATATCGGGCAGGATGATTTGGATCGGTTTAAAAAGGAAAATCGCGAGGTGCGCTATGTTGTCTACGGAATTTTATTAGTAGATACCGATGTCGATGTTAATCAGTTGCGTGATTATGTGACAGACATCACGGTTTATGGCATCGTCCGTGCACCGAAAGAAGTGAAGCAGCAGTATCGGTTGTAGGTGTTTGCTCCCCACCCCAAAGTTCGTTACAATCATTTTAGTTAGCGCTTTCTTTCGGGCGACAACTAAGGAGGGAACGGAATGATTAAGGCGGTTATTTTTGATATGGATGGCGTGCTTGTTGACAGTGAGCCGGTTTACTTTGAACGACAACTGCGCTTCATGAAGGCGTTAGGGGTGACGCCAGCGACGACGAATATTCAGGATTACGTTGGGAAACCGAGTGATGTAGTGTGGGCAGATGCGATTCCTGATTTGGGTGATCGGCAGCGTGTTCGGCAGGCATTTGAGGCGAGTGTCGTGACGGAACCCATTGATTTTCGGCCCATTGTCAATCCGGGAATTCCAGAGTTACTCGCATTTTTAAAGGCGAATCATTACCGAACCGCGCTGGCATCAGCGGGCCCCCTGGCAGGTGTTCAGCGCATGCTCGCAGAAACGGACCTGAAGCCTTATTTCGATTCAGTAATCAGTGGCGAAACCATCACGCGAAACAAACCGGACCCACAGATTTATTTAGAATCATTGGCGGCAATCGATGTCGCGCCTGAAGAGGGACTTGCGGTCGAAGATAGTTTGACCGGCATTACGGCTGCGAAACGTGCCGGCATGCGTGCCTGGGCAATTAAACCGCGAGCGTACCAACTTGATCAACGTCTGGCAGATTTCGTTGCGGTGGATGCAAATGAAATCCGGATGCACTTAATGGTGAAATAAGCTAGCTTGTTCCACGTGAAACAAAAAAGGACGCCCAAAAATTTGGGCGTCCTTTTTATTACTCAATGCTCTTATCTACAATGCTACGAATCACTTTTTCCCTTAGCGAGACCACGTTGACCTTGTTTTGCACCTCATATCCCTTTGTGAGAATATCGCAGACGTAAAGCTGGGAAATACGACCGGCTACCGATCCGCCGTCAAAAAACTCTTCAACAGCGGTTTGAAGAACCACGTTACTCAATTGGCCGATGGGGGTGTTGTCGTAATTCGTGACGGCCACAATATCGGCGCCGTTTGCCTTGGCAATTTTAAGCGCGTCGTAAGTATCCTTTGTCCGGCCCGAAAGTGAAAAACCAAAAACCAGGTCGCCAGTTGTCAGAATTGACGCAACTTGCGCCTGGAAGTGGGGGTCAGTGACGGCCGTGGCTTGTACGCCAACGCGCAGAAGCAGGCTGGCAAAACTGCTGGCAACTTCGCCACTGCCCCCAACGCCAAACAGGTAAATGTGCTGGGCGGTGGTCATCTGGGTGATTGCCTGATTGAGGGCATTTCGATTCGTCAACTTTGCGGTTGCCAGAAGAACAGTGCTGAGACGACGCGCAAGCAAATCGTAGTCGTCTTGCGGCTCAGTTTCTTCCTGGGCGGTGTAATCTTCCTTCGCGATGGCTATCTTGAAGTCGGAGAAACCACTGAAGCCCAGTTTTTGGCAAAAACGGATGATGGTGGCGTCCCCGACGTGGGTGGCAGTCTTGATATCCGTCATGGTTGCGTAGACAATCTGCGGTCCCTCTTGGCGAATGAAGTCAGCCACCTTCCGTTCGGACTTGGTTAATTCACCATAATGATTATGAATGAGATAGTCGTATGACAAGATGGCCTCCAAAAAAGGTTAATGACGGTAACTAGTTGCTGGAACTTGGCAGAAATGGTTTGAGGGCGCTGGCCAAACTTTCGAGATTCCGCGTCTGAACATAAACCTTACCAACGCCGTGGAAGTGGTTGACGAGGCCTTCACCAGTTGTGAAACCGAACGTGCCACTTGCAACTTCGATATTATAATCGAGTGCCTGGTCCCATGCCACCACGTGATTGTTGTCGACGACGTATTCGTTCGTGCCGTCGAGTTCGAGGGTCACAATGTCCCCGTAACCACTCACGAGTAACGTTCCAGCCCCTGATGTTTCCATCACGAACAAACCACCTGTGCCACCGAATAGAGCCCCCGTGAGCTTTTGACGCACCATGTTGTAGCTGACATCTGGATCGGCGGCCAAGAATGCGCCTGTATTGAGTCGCAACTGGGTCCCACGACCAACTTGGAGGGGGCGAATGGTGCCAGGATTTGCCGGTGCAATTCCCAATTCACTGTGTTCGCCAACACCCGTTGCAGTTGTGATGAAGAAAGATTCACCACTAGTCACGGAACGTCCGAGGGCGCGCATCATGCCACCAAGGCCGCCCTTACCGTTACTGTTCATGTGGCCGTCGAGTTTCACCTCGCCATTATGGTAAATCATTGCACCGGATTCAATTTGCAGGGTTTCATCACGCGCAATATTGAGCACCGCAATGGGGAAGGTCGTTGATTCAGTAATTGTGTAATCCATAAAACCGCCTCCAAAATTTGTTAGCTTCATTATAGCAGTAATAATCGGTATCTAAAAAAGAATGCGGGCGAAAATCGCGCGCATTCTTTTTGAAAAAACACTATTTTTGAAGAGTAAATGTGGTTGCCCAACTCGTTCGACAAACTCACGCATATTTCCCGGGAAATAAAATTCTCGAACGCCTAAGATGCAGAATCGCGGTATAACGCACTTTTAGAGGCGCGTTGCCGCACG
>CAKRNG010000052.1 GCA_934370925.1 uncultured Lacticaseibacillus sp.
GGCCCATAAAAAAACTCCTTCCTCGGCAGACAAGCTTTAATTATTTGCTTGTCTACCTCAGTAGGAGTATACCCCCCCGGAGCTGATGCCTTTCTGTGTCGTACTTAGATTTCTAAACTAAAAATATGATGTTTGAGTACCACCATATACCCCAAACACGCCCAGCGACCTAAATCAGGATGCCTTGGCAGTGGTCCATTTCGTGCTGAATAATCTGTGCCGTGAAGTCCGTAAAGTCCATCTCCCGCTCCACAAACGTCTGATCCGCATACCGCACCCGAATTTTCCGGTACCGTTTCGTCGACCGTTCACCATCCAGTGACAAGCACCCTTCTTGCGTTCGGAACGGATCCTGTTTGCGTACAATTACCGGGTTAATCATCACGTATGGCATCGCGCCCATCTGCACCACAATCATGTTTTTGTTCACGCCAATCATGTTGGCCGCCATCCCCACGCATCGGTCTTGATTCGCGCGCAGTGTCTCCACAAGGTCAACAGCTACCTGGCTATCCGCCCTGGTTGCGGGTTCTGCCACCTGTGCCAGTAACATCGGGTTGCGGTTAATTGGTTGCATCATTTTTCGGCCTCCACCTAATTTCCGCGCCCAAAAAATCATGCGCGGTTCGTTCACGTTTTTATCGCTGCCTTATTTTATCACATTCACCCGTTGACATTCGGCCATCAGAACTCGTACAATAACTAATTGTTAGCTTACTAACAATTCAGGAGGCAAAACAATATGTCTGATAATTATGGGGTGCTCATTAAACAAACTGCACAGCAAATGAATCGCGCGATGGATACCTACGCACATCAGCTTGGTGTGACGGGCGTGCAGCTATCCATTCTCGACTTCATTTCCCGGAACGCGCACCGTGACGTCATTCAACACGATGTCGAACTGGAATTCAACATCCAGCGCGCCACCGCGACTGTGTTGTTACAACGGATGGTGCGCGAGGATTTGATTGTCCGCACACCGTCACCGAATGATGCGCGACAAAAAACAATTGCACTCACTCAACGGGGAACCGAACTTGCAACACGTGCGGCAACCTTCATTAATCACCACCAAAACGCCATAGATACGCACTTTTCACCAGAAGAGCGCCAAATTTTCCGCGACGTTCTGGCTTACTTCAAAGCACTCAATCAATAATCGTTAGGAGCGTCATTTTATCCCCATGCAAACACAAACTAAAATCTCACCACGCGTGATTGGCGCCATCATCGCAACCGGCCTCATGTCGTTTTGCGGTGTGGTCGTCGAAACTGCAATGAACATCACCTTCCCCACCCTGATGACTGAATTCAACGTCACCACATCAACCGTTCAGTGGATGACCACCATCTACCTACTCGTGGTCGCCAGCATCGTTCCCCTCTCCGCCTTCCTGAAGCGGCGATTCAAAACCCGCACGCTTTTCCTGTGCGCCAACCTCCTATTCATCACGGGACTCGTTATTGACCTCTGCGCAACGGTTTTCCCCCTCATGATCTTAGGTCGCGCCGTTCAGGGGTTCGGGACGGGGATTGCGCTCCCCCTCATGTTCAACATCATTCTGGAACAGGTGCCGACCAGTAAAATCGGCACCATGATGGGAGTTGGGACGCTCATCACCGCCATCGCACCTGCCATCGGTCCTACATTCGGCGGCCTCGTCGTCACAAACATGAGCTGGCGGTTCATTTTTGTCTTCCTCCTTCCCTTCATGTTACTTTCACTCGTTCTCGGCTGGACCTGCATTCAGCAAAAATCTGCCACGGAAGCCATTCGAAGTGATTTTCTGAGCATCGCACTCGTCATTCTCGCCTTCGTGGGGCTCGTTTTCGGTAGCAGCAGTATTAGCACCGCCCCACTGCTCAGCCTGAACGTGCTGGGTGCCTTCATCATCGGGACAATCGCTCTGGCACTCTTCTGTCGGCGTCAGCTGCACCTCGATACGCCCATCATCAACGTGCGGGTGCTTGCGAACGGCCGGTTTAGCGGTCACGTCCTCGCCTTCTTCCTGATTCAGGCAACGGCTCTGGGATTGTCCTTCATCCTGCCAAATTACGTCCAGCTTGTGAATCACCAAACGGCTCTCGTCGCCGGACTTCTCGTACTCCCCGGCGCCGCACTCGGGGCAATCTGCGCTCCCTTCTCTGGTCGCTTATTAGACCACGTCGGCGCTCGTTTGCCCATTGTGCTCGGATCCGGTATCGCGGCGGTTGCGCTGATTCTTTACGTCAGCTTGGGGCTCACCATCAGTAATCTCCTCCTCACCCTCGTCTACCTGCTCTACATGTTGGGCATTGGAATTAGTTTCGGGAACGTCATGACAAACGCCCTCCAGCAACTCGATGTGCAGCACCAATCCACCGGGAACGCCATCTTGAACACAATTCAACAGTTCTCTGGCGCACTGGGAACGGCAATCACGAGTACCCTCGTGGCGGCGGGACAAGCCGGCCACACCATCACAACGGGAACGGCAATCGGCGCGCACCACGCCTTCATCTTCCTGGCAATCCTGTACGTCGGCACCTTTGTCACAACGTTAGTCATCACGCGCAAAAATTAAACGCCTAACTTAAATAGTGGGTGCGCCATAAGTCCAAGGCACACGAACGTTACATCCTAGTCGAGCTACGTGCCCCAGAAGTCTGCGCTTAA
>CAKRNG010000053.1 GCA_934370925.1 uncultured Lacticaseibacillus sp.
AAAGCAGGCCCGGTGGAAATCCCGAACTTAGGATTTCTACCGGGCCTGCTTTGTATGTTAGGGGGCAGTCTTCTGGGGCACGTAGCTCGACTAGGATGTAACGTTCGTGTACTTTAGACTTCTGGCACAGCCTCAAGCCACGAACTTTAGCGAACCGGACTCCGTTTGACGCACCTGCAGGAAGTTATCTTTAACCGAGTCGCGATGAAGCATGGTATACTAGTTGTTAGGACTTTGACGAAAGCAGGAACAAGTATGAACTTTGACGAAATGCGTGAGCGGCAGCGCCACATTCGTAACTTTTCAATTATCGCCCACATTGACCACGGAAAGAGCACCTTGGCGGACCGCATTCTTGAAATGACGGACACCATTGCAAAGCGTGATATGCAGGCGCAAGTGCTGGACGACATGGCGCTTGAACGGGAACGCGGGATTACCATTAAGTTGAATGCGGTTGAGCTGCACTACAATGCAAAAGACGGGCAACGCTACATTTTTCACCTGATTGACACCCCAGGACACGTGGATTTTACTTATGAAGTTAGCCGTAGTTTGGCTGCCTGTGAAGGTGCACTTCTCGTGGTGGACGCGGCGCAGGGCGTGGAAGCACAGACCTTGGCGAACGTTTATTTGGCGATCGATGATGATTTGGAAATTGTGCCTGTCATCAACAAGATTGACTTGCCAAGTGCGCAGCCAGATGTCGTAAAGGAAGAAATCGAAGAAATGATTGGCTTAGACGGTGAAGATGCCGTTCTGGCCAGTGCTAAGGCGGGGATTGGGATTGAAGAAATTCTCGAACGGGTCGTTTCTGACATTCCTGCACCAGCTGGCGATGTAGAAGCACCCCTCAAGGCACTGATTTTCGATTCTGTTTACGATGCCTATCGTGGCGTGGTGTTGAACGTTCGGATTGAAGAAGGCGCTGTTCAGGTTGGGGACACCATTCAGCTGATGAGCAACGGCAAAACCTTTGAAGTCACCGAGGTCGGCGTCATGTCCCCCAAGGCTGTGAAGCGCGATTACTTGATGGCGGGGGATGTGGGCTACATTACCGCATCAATTAAGACCATTCAGGATACGCGTGTGGGGGATACCGTCACGAATGCGGCGCGTCCTGCCGACAAGCCACTCGAGGGTTACCGGAAGATTACCCCCATGGTGTATGCGGGATTATTCCCAACCGACAACGCGAAGTTCAATGACCTGCGTGACGCACTTGAGAAACTGCAGTTGAACGATGCAGCGCTTGAGTTCGAACCTGAAACCAGTAAGGCACTTGGCTTCGGGTTCCGCTGTGGGTTCCTCGGGCTATTGCATATGGACGTCATTCAGGAACGGTTGGAACGTGAATTCAACCTGGATCTTATCATGACGGCGCCTTCTGTTGATTATCACGTCACAAAAACGGACGGCAGTGACCTGACTGTTGAAAATCCAGCAGAGATGCCAGATGCGAGCGAGATTCGTGAAATCTCCGAACCGTATGTGAAAGCAAACATCATGGTACCAAATGACTACGTGGGTCCCGTCATGGAACTCTCCCAGCGAAAACGAGGGGAATTTGTGACCATGGATTACCTCGATAAATACCGGGTGAATGTGGTCTACAACCTGCCGTTATCTGAAATCATCTATGACTTCTTCGACGATTTGAAGAGTAACACCAAGGGCTACGCTAGTCTGGATTACGAAATCACGGGCTACCGGACAAGTGACCTGGTGAAGATGGATATTCTCCTGAATGGGGATGCCGTCGACGCGCTTTCAACTATTGTGCACAGGGACTTCGCGTATGATCGCGGGAAAGCCATCGTGGCGCAACTGAAGGAAACCATTCCGCGGCAGAACTTCGAAGTCCCAATTCAAGCGGCAATCGGAAACAAGATTATTGCGCGTAGTACCATCCGGGCCTACCGGAAGGACGTGACGGCCCGGATTCACACGGGGGATCCCGACCGCCGTGCCAAGTTGCTGGATAAGCAAAAGCGGGGGAAGAAGCGAATGAAGGCAGTTGGCTCAGTCGATGTGCCGCAAGAAGCGTTTATGAGCATTCTGAACCTGAGCAAGGACGATACGCGCGGGAAATAGGCATTTGTACGAGGTGCGCGG
>CAKRNG010000054.1 GCA_934370925.1 uncultured Lacticaseibacillus sp.
ATTGCACCGGATTTTGCCATGCCCGCGATTTCGCGGGGTGATTTCAAACTAATCAATTGAGTTTCCCACTCTTCTGTATATAAAATGTCCTAACACATAGGGATGCTTTCATTATAGTTCTGGTGGCTCCGGATGTGAACCGGACAGTTTGCGGCCGAATACCGCCTCGTCCAACTCGTGGGGATTCGTGTGTTTGACAATCCCCGCCTTGGCAAGCAGCGCCATTGATGCGAGAAAGTGGGTGCTTAACTCGCTGCGATCCTGCGCGTTTAGTTTGGTCAGTCGGGCGCGGAGCTTGGTCCGTACAATCTCCATCTGCTCCCGTGCCTTCTCCTGACCGGCTTCAGTTTGGTACACGTTGACAATTCGGCGGTTGTGCTCGTTGTGCCGCCGCTCAACCAAGCCGCGTTCTTCTAGTTTGCTGACGGTTCGCGACAGTTGCGCGTTGGAAACTCCGACGGCCACAGCTAACTCGGACATCGTAATGCCAGAGTGTGAATAAATGAGCATCATGGTCATCAGGCTGAGACTCGTTAGGTTGAGTTCTTTGAGATTGATGCTTTGAAAAACCGCCTGTGCGGTGGTAACGAACATTTCTGCGAACAGGCTGGTGTTGTCCTTTTCAGAATTTTGCTGACCCATTGGTTTACTCCTCCCAAAATCGTTCTTGAGGCTGATTTTTGTGACGCACTGTCATGTTAAGTTTGAACACGGTGTGTGGCACTGACGCAGCCGTTTAGTGAACTACACTAATATACCAGTAAAGTTTAAATTTAACAATCGTTAAACGTTGACAATCGTTAAATAAAGGCTATACTCTGTAACTATCAACTGGAGCACGGCGTCGTACCGTATTTATTTGCGGATATGGATGCCGCCTTTTTATCCGAGAAGTGGAAGTGAAAGCATGCTTGAACTCAAGCACATTAAGAAGTATTACCACGTGGGTGACACACTCACCAAGGCGCAAGATGACGTATCCGTCGCTTTTCGAAAGCAGGAGTTCGTTGCAATCCTCGGACCTAGTGGTTCCGGGAAGACAACCATGCTCAATATTATTGGGGGCCTGGATCGTTATGACTCTGGCGACCTGCTGATTAAGGGGAAGTCAACCAAGACGTTCAAGGACGCCGATTGGGATGCTTACCGGAACAATTCGATTGGGTTCATCTTCCAGAGTTACAACCTGATTACCCACTTGTCAATCATTGATAACGTGGAAATGGGGATGACACTTTCCGGTGTTTCTGGCGCCGAAAAGCGCAAGAAGGCCGAGGACGCACTGGTGCGCGTTGGCCTGAAGGAACACATGCACAAGCAGCCAACGCAACTGTCTGGTGGGCAGATGCAGCGCGTGGCGATTGCCCGGGCGATTGCGAACGACCCCGAAATTTTACTCGCTGACGAACCTACGGGGGCGCTGGATTCACAGACCAGTGATGAAATCATGCAGCTCATCAAGGACCTGTCCAAGGAGCGCCTGGTCATCATGGTCACGCATAACCCCGAACTGGCCCACAAGTACGCGGACCGCATCATTGAATTCGC